>DASZOV010000018.1:0-39009 GCA_035550595.1 Vicinamibacterales bacterium | reverse complement strand
GTGGCGAGCGGCTGTCAGTCACGGGCGACCTCGCCCGCGACTGGCAGCCGATGCGCGAAGACCTGGACGCGTCGCTCGCCGGGCTGGCCGACGCGCTCGCGTCGGCCTCGTCCGGGCGCGATGCGCTCGCCGCGCTTCGCGCCCGGGTCGGGGCCTTGCGCGAAGACCTCGCGCTCGTCGTCGCGAGCGACGACGAGCGCTACGTGCGGTTCGCGGAGGCGCGGGGCCGGAGCGTGGCGCTCCGGGCCGCGCCGATCGACGCCGCGTCGCTCATCCGCGAACACGTCATCGGGCAGCGGCACGCGATCGTGCTGACGTCAGCGACGCTCGCCGTCGACGGGTCGTTCGACTATGCCGTGGCGCGCTTCGGCGCCAGCGGCGCGTCCACGCTGCGATTGCCGTCCGAGTTCGACTACGCGTCACAGGCCGTGCTGTACCTGCCGACGGATCTCCCCGATCCGCGATCGCCCGACTTCAACGCGGCGGCCGCGCGCCGCGTGGCGGCCATCCTCGAATGCACGAATGGCCGCGCGTTCGTACTGTTCACCTCGTATGCCGCGCTCCACGCCGTGCGCGCGGCGCTCGACGCACGCGTCCGGTGGCCGCTCTTCGTGCAGGGCACGGCGCCGCGGAGCGCGATCCTGCGCGATTTCCGTGCGACGCCGCACGCCGTGCTCCTGGCGACGTCCAGCTTCTGGCAGGGTGTCGACGTCGCGGGTGACGCGTTGAGCTGCGTGATCATCGACCGGCTGCCGTTCGCCTCGCCAGCCGATCCGCTGGTGGCCGCGCGCCTCGAAGCCGTCGCCGCCCGAGGCGGCCACCCGTTCCACGACTACCAGGTCCCGCAGGCGACGCTGACGCTGCTCCAGGGGCTGGGACGGCTCATCCGGACGCGCAGCGACCGTGGCGTCCTCGCCGTCCTCGACCCGCGGCTGACGCGGATGTCGTACGGCCGCCGGTTCCTGGCCTCGATGCCGCCGGCGCCCGCGACCGCCGATCTCGAGACGGTCCGCCGCTTCTTCGCTTGAACCGCGGGCGCACGACGGCCGGTCGGGTCGTTGTAAACTGACGTGCAGGTGTGATCTCGAGGAGGATGTTATGAACGGCAGGTTTTTCGCTCGCGGCGTGTTCGCGGGACTCATGGCGGCGGCAGTCATCGCCGCGGCCGTGCCGGCCTACGCGCAGCTTGGCACGATCAAAGGACGCGTCGTCGACGAAGCGGGCAAGCCCGTTGCGGGGGCCGACCTCACGTTCGACTTCACAGGCGAGCTCAATCTGCACTTCACGGGCAAGACCGACGACAAGGGCGAATTCATTCGTGCCGGACTTCAGGCGGTGCAGGGGCGCTGGAACGTGACCGCCAAGAAGGGCAACCTCACCGGCGTCGCCGCCAACGTCGAGGCCCCGCTCGGCTCGACCGCCGTCCTGCCCGACATCGTCATTCGTGAAGGCGGCACGGCCGGGAACGGCGAGCCCTCGGCCGAGCAGAAGGCGCAGGCCGCCCTGCAGAAGCTGTTCACCGACGTCAAGGCGGACATGGCCGCCGGCTCGTACGACGACGCGATCACGAAGCTCAACGCGCAGATCACGAAGGACGAGAAGTGCGCCGCGTGTTATCTGCAGTTGGGCGACGCCTACGTCAAGAAGTCGGACGCGGACAACGCGGAGAAGTCGTACCTCAAAGCCGCTGAGGTCGATCCGCAGGCGGCGCAGGCGGCTGACGCCTACGACGCCCTAGCCAACCTGTACAACGGCCAGCGCAAGTTCGACCAGGCCGGTCAGATGAGCCAGAAAGCGATGGCCATCCGCGGCGCGTCGGGCGGCCCCGCTGATGCCACGTCGCTCTTCAACGCCGGCGTCATCTTCTGGAACCAGTCGAAGATCCCCGAGGCCAAAGAGCAGTTCCAGAAGGCCATCCAGCTCAAGCCCGACATGGCCGAGGCGCAGTACTACTACGGCATGTGCCTCGTGAACGAGGGCAACGTGGCCGACGCCAAGGCGGCGCTGCAGAAGTACCTGCAGCTCGCGCCGACCGGGCCGAACGCGGCGACGGCCAAGTCCATCCTCGACTCGATGCAGTAGGATGCCGGCCGATTCGGCCATTGCCAGTCGTCTCGACGCGGTGCGCCGCCGCGTGACCGCGGCGGCGCACCGCGTCGGACGTTCCCCATCCGACGTCCAGCTCGTCGCCGTCTCCAAGACGTTCCCCGCCGACGCCATCCGCGCGGCAGCCGCCGCCGGCCAACGCGCCTTCGCGGAAAATCGCGTGCAGGAGGCCGTGCCCAAGATCGAGGCGCTCGCCGATCTCGATCTCGACTGGCACCTCGTCGGTCATCTGCAATCGAACAAGGCACGCAAAGCCGCGTCCGCATTCCAGTGGATTCAGTCGATCGACTCCGCCGATCTCGTCGCGCGCGTCGGCGCTGCGGCGTGCGAGGCGGGACGCGTCGTGCGCGTGCTCGTGCAGGTCGATCTCGCCCGCGAGGCGACCAAACACGGAGCCACGTCCGATGTCGTCCGGCGCGTCGTGGACGCCGCCGTCGAGACGTCAGGCGTCGAGCTGAGAGGCCTCATGCTCGTCCCGCCAGCGCCGGAACACGCCGAAGATTCGCGCCCGTGGTTCCAGCGGCTGCGCGCGCTACGCGACGAGCTCGTGGCAGGCGGCGTGCCGGCCGATCGACTGCGTGACCTGTCGATGGGCATGAGCGGCGACTTCGAAGTCGCCGTCGAAGAAGGCGCGACGATCGTCCGCGTCGGCAGCGCGATCTTCGGAGAGCGCTGATCGCCAGAACCCACTTCTGGCTTCTGGCTTCACACTTCTGACTTGACCAGCGTCAGGCCTATCGCACCCGTCGCAGCAGCCGGCCCCAGCGGATGCCGGCGAAGCCGCCGCTTCCGGGCATTCCGTCGGCGATCGAGAAGTAGATGAACATCGCGCGGCCCTTGATGTAGTCCTGGGGCAGGAACCCCCAGTAGCGGCTGTCCTCAGAGTCGTCGCGGTTGTCGCCCATCATGAAGTACTGCCCGGCGGGTACGGTGACCGGGCCGTAGGTCTCGCGCAGATCGTTCGGGTGCTCGGGCGCGCCGTCTGGCGGCGGAGGCTCGAGAAACTGGACGTAGGGCTCGTTGAGCGCCTGCCCGTCGACGTAGACGTGCTTGCGCCGCATCTCGATCCGTTCGCCCGGCAGGCCGATGACGCGTTTGATCAAGTCCCGGTCCGGCTGTTCCGGCGATTTGAAGACGACGATGTCGCCGCGCTGGACGTCACGGTGCGGCAGCACGACGCGCTCGAGCGCGTTGGCCGTCGGCACCAGCTCCATCTTGTTCACGATGAGATGGTCGCCGATGAGCAGGTTCTGCTCCATCGATCCCGACGGGATCTTGAACGCCTGGAACACCCACGTGCGGACGAACAGCGCGAGGATGACGGCGACGACGAGCGACTCGAAGTACTCGCGGACGACGGACTTCTTCGACGGCTGCGACGCGGCGCGACGTGTCATTCGTCCTGCCCCACTTTGAGCACGGCCAGGAACGCCTCCTGCGGGATCTCGACGCGCCCGACGCGCTTCATGCGCTTCTTCCCTTCCTTCTGCTTCTCGAGCAGCTTCCGTTTGCGCGAGATGTCGCCGCCGTAGCACTTCGCGAGGACGTTCTTCCGGAGCGCCTTGACCGTCTCGCGCGCCACGATGCGGCTGCCGATGGCGGCCTGGATGGCGACCTCGAACATCTGCCGCGGAATGAGCTCGCGCATCTTGGACGCGAGCGCGCGGCCGCGCGTGTAGGCCGTGTCCTCGTGCACGATGATCGACAGCGCGTCGACTGGCTCGCCGTTGACCAGGATGTCCAGCTTGACGAGCGGCGAGGCCCAGTAGCCGGTCACGTGATAGTCGAGCGATGCGTAGCCACGCGAGATCGTCTTCAGCCGGTCGTAGAAGTCGAGGACGACCTCGTTGAACGGCAGCTCGTAGGTGACGAGCACGCGGTCGGCCGAGAGGTACTCCAGACCTTTCTGGATGCCGCGCTTCTCCTGGCAGAGCTCGAGAATCGCGCCCACGTGCGTCGACGGCGTCAGCATCGTCGCCGTGATGACCGGCTCCTCGATCGTGTCGATGCGGCCGGGATCGGGCAGTTTCGCGGGGCTGTCGATCTCGGTCACCACGCCGTCGGTCGTCGTCACGCGATAGAGGACGCCCGGCGCGGTCGTCACGAGGTCCATGTTGAACTCGCGTTCGAGCCGCTCCTGCACGATCTCCATGTGCAGCAGACCGAGGAAGCCGCACCGGAAACCGAAGCCGAGCGCCGCCGAGCTCTCCGGCTCGAAGAAGAACGACGCGTCGTTCAGCCGCAGTTTCTCGAGCGCGTCGCGCAGCTCGGGATACTCGGAGGCCTCGACGGGATAGAGGCCTGCGAACACCATCGGCTTCAGTTCCTTGAAGCCGGGAAACGGCGTGGCCGTCGGCCGCGCGGCGTCGGTGATCGTGTCGCCGACCTTCGCGTCAGTGACCGTCTTGATGTTGGCGACGAGGAAACCGACTTCACCGACGCCGAACTCGGCGACCGGCACGGGCTTGGGCGTGAACACGCCGATCTGGTCGACGGGAAACTCCTGGCCGGTCGCCATCAGGCGAATCTTCATGCCGGGCCGCAGGACGCCGTCGATGACGCGCGCGAGGATGACCACGCCGCGGTACGCGTCGTACCACGAGTCGAAGATGAGCGCCTTGAGCGGCGCGTCGGGATCGCCAGCCGGCGGCGGCAGGCGCGAGACGATGGCCTCGAGGATTTCGGGCACGCCTCGGCCTTCCTTCGCGCTCGCGAGGATGGCCGTGTCGGCGTCGAGGCCGATGATGTCGCGGATCTGCCGGCGGACTTCATCGGGGTCGGCGCCTGGCAGATCGATCTTGTTGATGACCGGCACGATCTCGAGGTCGTGCTCGACGGCCAGGTAGGCGTTGGCGAGCGTCTGCGCCTCGACGCCCTGCGACGCGTCGACGAGCAGGAGCGCGCCCTCGCACGCGGCGAGCGATCGCGTGACCTCGTACGAAAAGTCGACGTGGCCGGGCGTGTCGATGAGATTCAGGACGTAGCGATGGCCGTCGTGCGCGTCGTAGAGCAACCGGACCGAGTGCGCCTTGATCGTGATCCCGCGCTCGCGCTCGAGGTCCATGCTGTCGAGGACCTGCGCTTCCATCTCGCGCGCCTGCAGGGCGCCGGTCGCCTCGAGCAGGCGGTCGGCCAAGGTCGACTTGCCGTGGTCGATGTGCGCGATGATCGAGAAGTTGCGGATGTAGCGCTGATCCATGCTGGGACGACCGACGGCCTAATCGTAGAACAGGCGCGCCCCGGCGCGCGATCCGCCGGATGGCCGACCGCGTGTCGCGGCGCGCCCGTCGGGGCCCGCCGGTGTCCTACCGCTGCGCCAGCGGCACGAACGGCTGCGGCACCGTCGGTCCGGTGTACTCGGTGCGCGGACGGATCAGGCGGTTGTTCGAGTACTGCTCGAGTATGTGGGCGGTCCAGCCCGAGATGCGGCTCACCGCGAAGATCGGCGTGTAGAGATCGATCGGGATCCCCATCGCGTAGAACATCGACGCCGAGTAGAAATCGACGTTCGGGTTGAGCTTCTTCTCGGCCTTGACGAGCGCCTCGATCCGCTGCGACATCGCGAACCACTGCGGCTGGCCGGTCTGCTCGCCGAGCGCCTTCGAGAAGCGCCGCAGGTGCGTCGCGCGCGGGTCTTCGGTGTGGTACACGCGGTGGCCGAAGCCGGAGATCTTTTCCTTGCGCGCGAGCTTGGCGCGGACGTACTCGTCGACGCGCTCGGGGCTCGCGTCCTTGCCGATGTCGAGCAGCATGCGCATGACGGCCGCGTTGGCGCCGCCGTGCAACGGCCCCTTCAGCGCGCCAATGGCGCCGACGATGGCCGAGTGAATGTCGGAGAGCGTGGCCGCGATCACGCGGCCGGCGAACGTCGACGCGTTCAATTCGTGATCGGCGTGCAGCACGAGCGAGACGTCGAACGCGCGTGTGGCGATGGCCGTCGGGCGCTGCCCCGTCAACATGTACAGGAAGTTCGCGGCGTGGCCGAGCGCCGGATCCGGATCGATGAGCCCGGCGCCCGCCGAGAGCCGGCCCCACGCGGCCACGAGCGCCGCGATTTGTCCCGTGAGACGAACGGCCTTGCGGTAGTTGGCTTGCGGCGAGTTGTCGGCGACGTCCGTGTCGTAGTGCGCGAGGATCGACGTGAGCGTGCGGAGCGCGTCCATGCCGTCGACCTTCGGCAGCGATTTCATCGCGCGCACGACCGGTTCGGGCAACACGCGTGCGGCCGCGAGCGCGGTCTGCAGGTCGCCGAGCTCGGCGCGCGTCGGCAGCTTGCCGTGCCACAGGAGATAGCAGACTTCCTCGAACGACGCGCCGTGTTCCGCGTTGGCCAGATCGTGGACGTCGTACCCCTCGTAGGCGAGGATCCCGCGATCGCCGTCGATATAACAGATTGCGGACGGTCCGGCGATCACGTCTTCCAGGCCGGCCTTCGGTTTCACGTCAGTGGACATCGTTCGCGTGCTCTCGTGATTGGTAGCGTGGATCTCGGGCGCGTCCCGCAGCGCCGCTCTTGGCAAACGCCCACTAGTGTACTCATTCCGCGAGCCGCTGTCTCGCCGGGCGGCGAGCCCGCTGACGTCCCGGGGCGCGGCCGTCGCCGCGCGATGCGGCGTTACTTGCCGCCGGCCGTCTGCGGCGTCTTCACGAGCACGGCGTCGTCGCGCAGTTGCTGCACGATCGACATCAGGCCCATGTAGAGGAACCCGAACTGGAAGAGGACGAGGAACGGCAGCGTGCCGTAGATGTCGTTGGCGAGCGCGTAGAGCACGGTCACGGTGAAATACAGGCCGAGCGCGAGCTCGACCAGCGGCTGAATGGGCATCGACTGGTGATACTTCTTGTGCTGCCAGTCGTCCTGCCGCTGCTCGATGCCGTACTTCGGCGTGCGTTTGAACTCGCCGGCGTCGCCGAAGAGCGCCTCGATCACCGCCTTCGCGTTGTTGACGGCCAGGCCGATGCCGATGGCCATGACCACGGGCAGATACTTCACCCGAGTTCGCCAGTCCGGATACGCCTCGCGCTGGCTGATCGCATAGAAGTTCACGACCGAGAGCGTCGCGGCCGCGAAGAGCGGGATGTCGATGAGGAGCATCTCCGTCCAGCCCATCTCGTAGCGCACGACCATCGCCGGGAACATGAGGATCGACAGCGCCACCATCAGCAGGTAGTTGAAGTTCGCCGTGAGATGGAAGAAGGCTTCGACTTTCACCCGGAGCGGCAGGTCGGCGAGCAGGATGTACGGCAGGAGCTTGCGGCAGGTCTGAATCGATCCCTTGGCCCAGCGGTGCTGCTGCGACTTGAACGCGTTCATCTCCACCGGCACTTCGGCCGGGGTCACCAGATCGGGCAGGAACAGAAACTGCCACCCGCGAAGCTGCGCGCGGTAACTGAGATCGAGATCCTCGGTGAGCGTATCGTGCTGCCAGCCGCCAGCATCGGCAATCGCGGCGCGCCGCCAGACGCCGGCCGTGCCGTTGAAGTTGAAGAAGCAGCCGGACCGATGACGCGATCCATGCTCGAGCACGAAATGGCCGTCGAGCAGCACGGCCTGCACTTTCGTCAAGAGCGAATAGCCCTGGTTCAGATGGCCCCAGCGCGCCTGCACGACGGCCAACCGGTCGTCGTCGGCGAGGTAGGGAACCGTCTTGGTGAGGAAATCAGCGGGCGGGAGAAAGTCGGCGTCGAAGATCGCGATGAACTCGCCGCGCGCCACGGCCATGCCCGCTTCGAGCGCGCCCGCCTTGTAGCCCGTGCGATCGGACCGGTGCAGATACTTGACGTCGAACCCGCGCGCCACCTGGCGCCGCACGGCGAGCTCGGCGATCTGCTGCGTCTCGTCGGTCGAGTCGTCGAGCACCTGGATCTCGAGCCGCTCGCGCGGATAGTCGAGCGCGACGACGGCGTCGATCAGCCGATCGACGACATACATCTCGTTGTAGATCGGCAACTGCACGGTCACGACCGGCCACTCGGCGATGGGCGGCGGCGGACCGGGCACGCGATCCTTGTGCTTCATGTACTGATAGACGATGTAGTACCGGTGCCACCCGTAGATGCCAAGGATGCTGAGGACGAAGAAGTAGCAAACGAGGGTCAGCGTCTCGGGTGTGGTCATAGAATGGGGCGATGGGACCTCGCCGCGCCGCCCAATTCTAGGGATGCGCTCTCGGTCGAGTCAAACGGGCCGCCGTGCCGAACCACGAACCACCGTCCGGTCATCTGCCGTCGCTCGGCGCGCTGTTCGAGGCCGTCGCCAACGGAACACTCACGCCTGACGCCGCTGAACGCGCCGCCGAGCAACTCGTGCCCGGCGTCGACCTGCTCGGCTTCGCGCGCGTCGATCGCGATCGCGCCAGCCGGCAGGGATTCCCGGAGGTCGTCTTCGGGCAAGGCAAGACCAACGACGAAATCGCGGCCATCGCCCACGCCATCGTGACGCGCGGTCACACGCTTCTCGTGACCCGCGCCAGCTCTGACGCTCATGCTGAAGTAGCGAAACTCGTACCGGACGCGCGCTATCACGCCAAGGCCCGAATTATCGAGCGACGCATGGACATTCCCCGCGGGCAAGGGGTGATCCTGGTGGCAGCCGCGGGAACTTCTGACATACCAGTGGCAGAAGAAGCGGCGATCTCGGCCGAAGTGATGGGCAACGACGTCGACCGGCTCTACGACGTCGGCGTCGCGGGTCTGCACCGGCTGCTCGCCGAGCATCCGCGCGTCCGCGCCGCGCGCGTCGTCATCGTCGTCGCCGGTATGGAAGGTGCGCTCGCGAGCGTCGTCGGCGGCCTCGTCCGCGTGCCGGTCGTGGCCGTACCGACGAGCGTCGGGTACGGCGCGAGCTTCGGCGGCCTGGCCGCACTCCTCGCGATGCTCAACTCGTGTGCAGCCGGCGTCGCTGTCGTGAACATCGACAACGGCTTCGGCGCCGCCACACTGGCCAGCCGGATCAACCATCTGTGAGCGGCCCGAGAGGCCGCCCGGCACGCCCGAACCGCTTCCGCCTGGAACCGGCCGCCGTGCGATAATGTGGGGTGGCCCCGTCTTCACGGGGTCCTTCCATGCACTCTACGGTGTTTCGCGCGCTGGAGTTCAACCGGATCCGCGACGCGCTGGTCGCTCTCGCCCTGACGGCGCCCGGCCGGGCGCGCGCCGCCGATCTCGAACCCGCCACGTCGCCCAACGAAGTACGCGCGCGGCTGCAGACGACGGCCGAGGGCGCCGCGTTCACGCGCACCGGCGGGTCGCTCGCCATTTCCGCCCCGGACGACATCCTCGACACGATCGCGCGCCTCGACGTGCATGGCGTGCCGCTCGATCCGCTCCAGCTCCTCGGACTCGCGCGCCTGCTCGATTCAACGACCACCGTCGTCGCCGCCATTCGCCGCGCTTCCATGGTCGGATATGCGCGTCTCGGTGACATCGTGGCCAGCGCCGCGTCGTTCAACGACGAGATCGCGACCGTACGTCGCGCGATCGAGCCGTCGGGCGACGTGAGCGATGCGGCGAGTCCGGCGCTGCGCGAGATTCGCGAGTCGCTCCGCCGCCAGCGCGCGAAGCTGCGCTCGACGCTCGACGCGCTCGTCCACGGCCGCGACACGGCCAAGTACCTGCAGGATCAGATCGTCACCGACCGCAACGGTCGCTATGTCGTCGTCGTGCGCGCCGAGCACCGGCAGGCCATTGCCGGCATCGTGCACGGCAGCTCCACGAGCGGCGCGAGCCTGTACCTCGAGCCGCTCTCGACGGTCGATCTCAACAACGACGTCGTCGCGCTGGCCGAGCGCGAGCGCGCGGAGATCCATCGCATCCTGACGGCGCTCACCAACGCGTTCCGCCAGCGGGCCGACGAACTCGCGGCGACCATCGACGCGGCGGCGGTACTCGACGAGCTGTACGCGAAAGTCGAACTGGCGCGGCGCATGGACGGCGTGGCGCCCGATCTCGTCGACGATGGGCGGCTCGAGCTCATCGGCGCGCGCCATCCCCTGCTCATCCCCGCTGTCGCCGATCTCGTCGGCGTGCCGGGGTCAGGCCCGGCGCATGTGGTGGCCTCCGATCTCACGATCGTGCCGCCGACGCGCGCGCTCGTCATCTCGGGTCCGAACACGGGCGGCAAGACCGTCGCGCTGAAAGCCTTTGGCCTGCTCGCACTGATGGCGCAGGCCGGGCTGCTGATTCCGGTCGACGCCGGCAGCCGGCTGACGCCGTTCGCGACCGTCTTCGCCGACATCGGCGACGACCAGTCGATCGCCGCGAGCCTCAGCACCTTCTCCGCGCACATCGCGCACCTGGTCGCGATGGACCGCGATCTGGAAGCACCGGCGCTCGTGCTGCTCGACGAAGTCGGCGGCGACACCGACCCCATCGAAGGCGGCGCGCTCGGCGCGGCCGTCATCGATCACTTCCGCCGCCGCGGCGCGCTCGTCGTCGCGACGACGCACGACGATGCGCTGAAGTCGTACGCGGCAACGACCGAGGGCGTGATGACCGCCGGGTTCGGCTTCAACCCGGACACGTACGCGCCGACCTATCGGCTGCTGTACGGTGCACCCGGACGCAGCCTCGCGTTCGAGATCGCCGAGCGGCTGGGCCTGCCGGCCAGTGTCATCGCCGATGCGCGCGCACGACGATCGGGCCGCGAATCGCAACTGGCCGCGCATCTCGCGCGCGTCGACGAGGAACTGGCCGCGCTCGAACGCGCGCGACACGCCGTCGAAGAAGAACGCGGCGCGCTCGCCGCTTCGCGCGAGGCGCTCTTCGCGCGCGAGAGCCGGCTGACCGAACGCGAGGCGTCACTCAAACGCCGACTGGACGACCGCGTCAACGAGCGGCTGCGCGAAGCGCGGCTCGAAGTGGATCGCATCGTCGGGACGTTGAAGCACAAGGCAGATGCGATGGCTGCCGAGCTCAAACCCGGACGCCCGCGTCTCTCGACGGGCGATCTCGGTGCGATGCGCACGTCCGCCCGCGCGGCGCTCGACGCCGTTGGCGCCTCGACCGGCCAGCACGCGGCAGGCGACGACATGCAGGTCGAGCCGTTGTCGGTTCCGCCGCGAACTGGCGACGCCGTCTTCGTGCCCGCCTTCAACACCGAGGCCGTCGTTCGCAGCGTGTCGGGGGCGTCGGTGGAAGTCGATTTGCGCGGCAAGCGGCTGCGCGTGAAGCTGTCGGATCTGCGGCGACGATCGGGCGGCGGGCAGACAGTGGCTTCAGGAGAAACAGCTGCATCGAAACGCGGCGGCGTCCTCGTCGCGGCTGCGGCGCAGGAATCCGGCGCGCGAGAGATCAACCTCATCGGCGAGACGGTCGACGCCGCGGTTTCCCGGCTCGAGAAGTTCCTGGACGATGCCCTGCTCGCCGACGAGCGGCGGCTGCGGGTCGTCCATGGACATGGTACGGGCCGGCTGCGCGAGGCCGTGCGCACGTTTTTCCGCGCGCATCCGCTCGTCGCGTCCGTCGCGCCGGCCCCCGACAACGAGGGCGGCGGCGGGGCCACCATCGTGGAACTCAAGGACTGACGCGATGGCGCTCTTCCCGCAGTCTTTCCTCGACGACCTGAAAGCCCAAAGCGACGTCGTCACCATCATCGGCGAGGTCACGCCGCTCAAGAAGATGGGCGCGACGTGGAAAGGCCTCTGCCCGTTCCATCAGGAGAAGACGCCGTCGTTCACCGTCAACCGCGACAAGGGCGTCTATCACTGCTTCGGCTGCGGCGTGGGCGGCGACGTCGTGCGCTTCGTCCAGGAATATCAGAAGGTGTCGTTCACCGATGCGGTGCGATATCTGGCGCAGCGGGCCAGCCTGCCGCTGCCGGAAGTCTCCGGCGACCCGAATGAGCGCGCGGCTGCAGCGATGCGGGAATCGCTCATCCGCCTGCACGAGGTCGCGGCGGCGTTCTTCCGCGAGCAACTGGCGACGCCAGCCGGCGCACGGGCGCGGCGCGAATTGGAGTCGAGGGGCCTGTCAGCCGAAACACAGCAGGTGTTCGGGTACGGCTATGCGCCGGCTGACGGCCGGGCGCTGGCCGCGCTCTTCGCGGAGCAGCGGATCCCCCGCGAGGTGCAGCGGCAGACGGGACTGGTCCTCGAACGGGACGGCGGCCGGCTCGTGGACCGGTTCAGGAACCGGCTCATGATCCCGATTGCCCGCGATTCGGGCGCCATCGTGGCCTTTGGCGGCCGGGCGCTGGACGCCGGGCAGGTCCCCAAATATCTGAACTCCTCCGAGACCCCGATTTACACGAAAGGCCGTACACTCTACGGCTTGCACGTGACCAAGGCCGCCATCAAGCAGCGCAACTACAGTGTGGCGGTCGAGGGCTACTTCGACCTCGCCCAAGTCTGGCAGGCCGGTGTCCAATCAGTCGTCGCGCTGTGCGGCACGGCGCTGACCGCCGCCCAGGCGCGCCTCCTGAAGCGGTTCACTTCCAAAGTGGTCCTCAGCCTCGATCCGGACACGGCGGGCCAGGGCGCGGCGGCCAGGTCGTCGGAACTGCTTGTGGCGGAAGGGTTTGACGTGAACGTCGCGCTGTTGCCCGCGGGCGAGGATCCCGACACGTTCGTGCGCCGGCAGGGCGGGCGGGCGTATGTGGAACGTTTGACCGGGTCACAACCGTATCTAGAGTTCTTGCTCGATCGCGCCGCGGCAGGCGTCGATCTCAACCGCCGGGACGGGCAGAAGAAGTTCCTGGATGCCATGCTGGGCGTAGCGGCCACCATTCCGGACGCGGCCAGCCGCGACCGGTTCGCCGACCGGCTGGCGCACACCGCGCGTATCACGGAGGGCGTGGTTCGCGAGGAAATCCGCAAGGCGGCCGCGCGCAAACAGACGACGGCCCCGGCGGTCGTGACGGCCTCGTCGGGGACGTTGCGACCGGCCGAGCAGGGGCTCTTGTGGGCCCTGGTTCACCGGCCGGTCGAGGGTTTGGCGGCGCTCGGTCAATTGCAGCCGGAGGACCTCGACGGGCTGTTGTCGGCATCGACGCTCACGTTGGCCGGCGGGCTCGTGGATCTGCCGCCCGAGACCATCCCTGAGGTGCTTCGCGAGCGTCTAACCGAGAGCGAGTGGGCGCTCGTCGAGCGCGCCGCGCACGGGGAGGCGCCCGCCGCGCCGGCCGCCGACTGCGTGAGCACGTTGAAGCGCCTGCGCGTGGACCGCGAGCGGGCCGCCGTTCAGGATGAAATCGACCGCCTGCAGGAACGCGCCGCCCCGGATGACGGCCTGCTGCTCGCGCTGTGGACCCGCAAGAAGGAGCTGCTCCGGCAGCTCGATGAGTTGACGTAAGACGTAAGGAGACCAGACCTTGTCCATCGAAGAAAAGTACGACGAGATTCGCCAGCTCATCACGATCGGCAAAGAGAAGGGCTACCTCCTCTATGACGAGGTGAACGAGTTGCTGCCGGCCGACATCACGTCTTCCGAGGAGCTCGACGACCTTTTCAGCACGTTCGGCAGCGCCGGCATCGAGGTCGTGGACTCCGAGAAGAGCTACCGCGACGACAAGCTGCAGGGCGAGGGCGGCGAAGAGGGCGATCTCGATCTCACGCCGGGCGCGCTCGACAAGACGAACGACCCGGTGCGGATGTATCTGCGCGAGATGGGCACGGTGCCGCTCCTCACGCGCGAAGGTGAAGTGGCCATCGCCAAGCGCATCGAGCGCGGCAAACTGGCCGTGATCAAGTCGATCTCGCGCACGCCGAAGGTCACCCAGGAAGTCATCGAGATGGGCGAGCAGCTCAAGCGCGGCGAGCGGACCGTGCGCGAGCTGGTGGTCTTCAACGAGGAAGAGATCACCGACGAGAAGATTGCCGCGCGCCAGCGCGAGCTGCTCCGCCAGGTGGACAAGGTCAAGGCGCACCTCGAGGTCGTCGCCAAACTCGAGGAAAAGCTCGAGGGCGTGGCGAAGTCGGAGAAGAAGAAGTACCGCCGCGCGCGCGGGAAGGTCTTGCGTGGCCGCGTCGAGCTGTCGCGGGCCATCCGCAAGATCGAGTTCACCGAGATGGTCAAGCGGCGGCTGATCGACGGCATGAAGAGCGCCGTCGAGGACATCCAGGCGCGTCAGCGCGAGATCCGCATCATCGATCAGCGGCTCGAACCCAAGGGCCGCAAGAAGATCCGCGAGGAGGAAAAGAAGATCCTCCAGAAGCACAAGGACGAGCTGCGCCGCGAGATCCGCGGCATGGCGCAGAAGCTCGAGCAGCCGGTCGAGGAACTGACGCGCACGCTGCACACGATCCTCGAGGGCGAGGCCGAGGCCGAGCAGGCGAAGAAGGAACTGGTCGAGGCCAACCTCCGGCTCGTCGTGTCGATCGCGAAGAAGTACACGAACCGCGGCCTGCAGTTCCTCGATCTCATCCAGGAAGGCAACATCGGCCTGATGAAGGCGGTCGACAAGTTCGAGTACCGCCGCGGCTACAAGTTCTCGACCTACGCCACGTGGTGGATCCGGCAGGCCATCACGCGCGCGATTGCCGACCAGGCGCGGACGATCCGCATCCCGGTCCACATGATCGAGACGATCAACAAGCTCATCCGCACCTCGCGCGCGCTCGTGCAGGAGCTCGGCCGCGAGCCGACGTCCGAGGAGATCGCGCAGCGCATGGACATCCCGGTGTCGAAGGTGCGCAAGGTGCTGAAGATCGCGCAGGAGCCCATCTCGCTCGAGACGCCGATCGGCGAGGAGGAAGATTCGCATCTCGGCGACTTCATCCCGGACACGAACGTCGTCTCGCCGTCCGACGCGGTCATCAACCTGAACTTGAAGGAGCAGACCGACAACGTGCTGAAGACGCTCACGCCACGCGAAGAACGCGTCATCAAGATGCGCTTTGGCGTCGGCGAGGGGTCCGAGCACACGCTCGAGGAAGTCGGCCAGAGCTTCGCGGTGACGCGCGAGCGCATCCGCCAGATCGAGGCCAAGGCGCTGCGCAAGCTCCGTCACCCGTCGCGCAGCCGCCGGCTGAAGCCGTTCCTGGAAGGACGGTAAGAGCAAGTTGGAAGTTGGAAGACAGAAGCCAGAAGTTCGGAAGGACTCACGCGAAGACGCGAAGACGCGAAGGAAAAAGACGCGGACGTCACTTCGGGCTTCTGGGTTCTAACTTCTCACTTGACGATCGTCAGCCCCAAGGGCCCCTAGCTTAGCGGTCAGAGCTGCCGGCTCATAACCGGTTGGTCCCAGGTTCGAATCCTGGGGGGCCCACCAACCTTCGCCAAGCGCTCGCTGCGCTCGCGGCTGCGGGTGGCGGGCCGCGTCGGTGTGGTACGGACTCAATCGTCGTCTCGCGACGATAGCTCGCCGAGAAGTGAAGCCAGGAGCGGGTGCCGCACCGGCCGGAATGGATTCGTCACGGTGACACCTCGCCACGTAAATCCATCCTGAAGGTCTTCCGAGAGGAAAAGACGACACTCGGAGTTGGCGGCGGCCGACAGCATCACGGCGTCCCAAATCCGCATCTTGTGATCCTTCGCCAGGTCCACGGCATCGACCATGACGTTCGCGGACGTCTCACTGACGGCGTAGACGTCGCGCCAGGCGAGGACTGACGTGCGGGCCGCGTCGCGGCTCCGTTTCGCCTTGAGAACGAGGACGTTGAACAACTCGCCGAGTGCCTGTGCAGGCACGACGACCGCGTGTTCGGGGAGGTTCTGGATGAGCGACAGAGCCTCCGCGCGCTTTTCCGTGCCATTCACGCCCTCGGCGTAGGCGAGGATGTTGGTATCGACGGCGACTTTCACTCGCCGTCCTCGTACAGCTCGTCGCGAGACCAACGGCTGATGTCAACGACCGGCTGCCGTCGGAGGCGGTCGAGCAACGCCGCACGTGCCCCACGAGTGGTGCGCTCGTCTTCAGCCATGGGGACAATGCGTGCGACGGGTTTGCCGTGGCTGGTGACGACCACGGTCTTCCCCTTCCGCACGGTCCGTAGGAGCTCCGAAAAACGTCGGTTTGCGTCTGCGGCAGAAACGGCCTTGCTCATGATGTAGTTATATTAACTACCCATTACCCCTTCGTCCAGACGTCGTCAGTCCTGCACGGCGATCCGTCACGGGGTGGAAGGCGTCGGCCGCGCGTGGTTGAATCCGTACGGTCCGGCGTGAAACACTGACGCTCGCGTGAATCCAACGCTCGCGGCGCTCGTCGCGCTTCAGGCGCTCGATACGGCGGCCGACACGGCTCGTCGGCGGTTGGCCGACCTGCCGGCGGCCGAGCGCGAGATCGAGGCCACCATGGCTCGGGCCCAAGCCGACGTCGACGCGTGCCGCGCCGAGCTCGCCGAAAACCAGACCGCGCGTCGCGCGTTCGACAAGGACGTCGCAGCCATCGACACGCGGCTCGCCCGGTTCGACGACCACAAGGCCGCCGTCAAGACCAATCAGGAATACACCGCCCTGCTCCACGAGATCGCCGGTGCCAAAGCCGAGAAGGATGCGGTCGAAGAGCAGATCCTGATGAAGCTCGAAGAGGCTGACGCCATCACCGCGCGCCTGAAGACCGCGGAAGCAGCCCTTGCCGACGCCCGACGCGACGCGGAGGCCGCACGTCGAGCGCTCGCCGCCGAACGGCAGACGCTCGACGCTGATCTGACGCGACTCGACGCCGAGCGGCGTGGCGCGGCCGCGGGCATCGATCCGCCGCTCGCCGCACGCTACGACCAGCTCCTCAAGCAGCGCCGCATGCTGGCCGTCGCCGTCGTTCACGACGCCGTGTGCGAGGCGTGCCACGTGCGCCTGCGCCCCGCCATCGCGCAGCAGGTCCGCCGCAACGACGGCATCGTGCAGTGCGACAGTTGCCAGCGCATCCTGTACTTCGAAGCCAAAGCCGCATCATGAGCGAGACGACGTCCGTGGTGGTGAACATCGACGGTGGCGCCCGCGGCAATCCCGGTCCTGCCGGCTGGGGCGTGGTCGTCTCGACCGAAGACGGCGACGTCCTCGCGGAGCTCTCGGGCGCGTTGCCGCATGCGACGAACAACGTCGCCGAATATCACGGCCTGCTCGCCGCGCTCGATTGGTGCGCCAGCCATGGCGCGGCGCGCGTGCACGTGCGGTCCGACTCGCTGCTGCTCGTGCAGCAGATGCGCGGCGTCTACAAAGTGAAGAACGAGGGCCTCAAGCCTTTGCACGCGCGCGCGCGGCTGGTGGCCGATCGCGTCGGCCGCGTCACCTACGAGCACGTCCGCCGTGAGTTCAATCGCGTGGCCGACGGCCTGGCCAACCGCGCGATGGACGAAGCCGCCGCCGGTCGGCCGTCGTGAGCGATCGCAAATATCGCCAGCACGGTTACCAGGACAGTGACCGGCCGAGCGGCGCGAGCCGTGGCGCGCCGCGTCCGTCGCGCCCGCCGGAGCCGCGCGATCCGCGTCTTCCCCGCGACCCACGCGTCCCGAACATGCCGGGTTTCCACGACGTGTTCCGCTGCGCGCGCTGCGGCGCGCTCGGGCCAACCACGATCGCGATCGACACACGCTGCGCCTCGTGCGGCGTCGACCTGCACGCTTGCATCCATTGCGCGTCGTTCGACTCGGGCGCGCGATTCGAGTGCCGGGAGCTCATCCCCGCACGCGTGAGTCCGAAGGACGCGAGCAACCACTGCGACCATTTCGCGCCGCGCGTCACGGTCGAACGCGAAACCCACTCGACGCCCGCCAGTCAGGCGTCCGGCGCGCGTAAGGCGTTCGACGATCTGTTCAAGATCTGAAGAGCCGTCGTCCTCGGCTGTGTCAGCGCTCTTCGTTGCGTTGAGGTCTAGGCGGCGGGCCTGTCATCTTTTTTTTGCAGTGCGCTGGGGCCCCACCCCCAGCGCTACGGCGCTTCGGCCCTTCGCTACGCTCAGGGCCTCGCGGTGTCATCTTTTCTTGATTTGCTCGCGGGGCCCCACCCCCGCTCGCCCGCTCAGCGCCGCTCCGCGGGCTTCGCGGACTTCTTTTGATAGCTCGCCGCCCTCGCTACGCTCGGGAGCTCGCGGTGTCATCGCTCCGCCCTCAGCACGCGCGCCCTGCGCGCGGCTTCGGGCTGTCCCTGTCTGTGTCCTTCGCGATCTTCGCGCCTTCGCGTGAGGCCCTACTTCTGGCTTCTGGCTTCGAACTTCTAACTTTTCAGGGCGTCCAAACCTTCGTCTTTCGTTTCGCGCGTCGCGAGCAGCGCGATGAAGGTCAGCACTGCGGCCACCGTGAGGTACAAGCCGACCGAGGCGAGGCCGTAGCGGCCGGCGAGCCAGGTGGCGATGTACGGGGCGAGCGAGGCGCCGAAGATGCCGGCCAGGTTGAACGTCAGCGAACTGCCGGTGTACCGCACGGCCGTCGGAAAGAGCTCCGACAGCGCGGTGCCGAGCGGACCGTAGGTGACGCCCATGAGCGACAGGCCGATCGCCATCGCGAGCGTCGCGCCAAGCGTGCCGGCTGAAAGCAGCGGCGCCATGAGGAAGCCGAAGACCGCGATGGCTGCCGTGACGGCCAGCAGCGTGCGACGGCGGCCGTATCGGTCGGCCAGCACGGCCGACCAGGGAATGGTTGCCGCGAAGAAAAAGATGCCGAAGAGCTGGATGAGCAGGAACGTGTCGCGATCGAAGCCGAGCTTCGTCGTGCCCCACGAAAGCGCGAACACGGTCATCAGATAGAACAGCACGAACGTCGCGAGCGAGGCGACCATGCCGGCCAGAAGCGTGCCCGGGTGCTGCTT
Organism: Vicinamibacterales bacterium; assembly: GCA_035550595.1. Classification (GTDB taxonomy): domain Bacteria; phylum Acidobacteriota; class Vicinamibacteria; order Vicinamibacterales; family SCN-69-37; genus CALFMR01. The sequence continues at coordinate 20,220 of DASZOV010000018.1, read as the reverse complement.
GAAGACGACGAACATCGGCACACGGACGCGCTCGGCGCGGGCGATCGCACGCGCGAAGACGGGCGTTTCGGTCAGCGTGAGCCGGATGTAAAGGCCGATGATGACGAGCAGCGCGCTCGTGAGGAACGGAATCCGCCAGCCGAAGCGGAAGAACTGATCGTCGGTGAACCAGGCCGAGAGCGCGAGGAAGATCGTCGCCGAACAGAAGAAGCCGAGCGGCGCGCCGAGCTGGGGAAACATGCCGTACCACGCGCGCTTCTCCGGCGGCGCGTTCTCGATCGCCAACAGCACGGCCCCACCCCATTCCCCGCCGAGGCCGAGCCCCTGACCGAAGCGGCAGAGCGCGAGCAGCGCCGGCGCCGCCACACCAATCGTCGCGTAGGTCGGCAGCGCCCCTATCGCCACCGTCGACACGCCCATCGTCAAGAGCGCGGCCACGAGCGTGGTCTTGCGGCCGACGCGGTCGCCGAAATGACCGAAGAGCGCGGATCCGATGGGCCGCGCGAAAAACGCGATCGCGAACGTGGCGAACGACGCGAGGATGGCCGACGCCGGATCGGTCTCGGGGAAGAACAGCCGCGGAAAGACGAGCACGGCCGCCGTGGCGTAGATGTAGAAGTCGAAGAACTCGATCGTCGTGCCGATCAGGCTGGCGAAGAGTACCTGCGCCGGCGAGTTGAGGCGCGGCGTCGAGTCCGTGGTGAGCGCGGCGGCTTCGATGGGATCCATGTCGGTCGGGCCGGCCCATTCTGTCGCGGCCGGGCCGTGCACGCCAAGGGCTTTGCCCGAGTCAACGCAGCGACGATGCCGGCGATGTCCGTGGCTGTCGAATGGCCGCGACCATGCGCCCGGCGGCACCACCCTCGCGCCGATGCGAAAAGAACACGTCGGGATGATCGGCCGTGCAGAGCTGCGCCAGATGGATGGATGACTCGGGCACGCCCGCGTCCATGAGCGTGTCCTGCCCTGCGCGCCACAAATCCAGACGCCAGTGGCCCGGACCGTCCTCGTCGAACCAGGCGGCGGCGTCCGGCGTGGCCGCGAGAAACATGTCGCGAACGCGGTCATCGACTTGATAGCAGCACGGGCCGATGCTCGGACCGATGGCGGCCACGAGATCGCTGGCCTGCACGCCCATGTCACCCAGCGTTTCGATCGACGCGCGGACGACGCCGGCGGCCATCCCGCGCCATCCGGCGTGAATCGCCGCGACGGCTCGTCCCCGCCGGTCGGCGACGAGTATCGGCACGCAGTCGGCGACGCGGACGACGATGGCGCAGTCGTCGCGCGTGGAGACGATCGCGTCCGCATCCTCGATGAGGCCTGGCTGGAGATGCGCGTCGTGAGCAAGGACGCGGACCGTTCGTCCGTGGACCTGCCGGACGCGCACCACGGCACGTGCCGGCACCTCGAGCGCCTCGCCAATCACACGGTAGTCGTCATCTCGCTCGGGACCTGGAAACGAGAGGGGACGCGACGTGAAGAGGTGCGGCGCCAGCGATTGGAGCGGCTCACACACGAGCGCGCGGCCTGCGACGGTGTCGGTCCAGACGAAGCCCTTGGCAACTGGAGTTGTCATGTTTCTCGGCGTTCGGCGGCGATCAGTTAACCACAGGCGTCATTCGCGAATCCGCCGGTCGATCGCGTCGTGCGTGTCGCCCTTGTAATCCATTCGGTGACTTCGAGTTGCGCGATCTTCTCGTCATCGGCATCCATGCGGCCCGTCGTTTGCTCTCTGCTCGTTCGCCGGCGCGGCCGGTGGAGGGCGACCAGATGACGATCACATTCACTCCCAATGGCAAGGGCAGTCCGGCGGGCAAGCTGGCCGAGGCGGAGTTGCACTTCTCCGGCGGGCCGCTCGACGGGCTCAAGCTCGTCGGGTTCGCAGTGTGGGAACGGCGGAACGGCGGGCGCAACGTCACGTTTCCGGCACGCCAGTACATGGCGGCTGGTGAGCGGCGGAGCTACGTGCTGCTTCGGCCGATGGACGACAGCGGCGCGCAGGAGCGATTGCGCGATCTGGTGCTCGAAGCCTACAAGGCGCACGAAGCGGAGATGGCGGGAGCCGAAGCGACGGCCTGACCGGCCACGCCCGGGACGGCGCTCACGAACTGGCCGGCACGGCAGGATCGACGGACGCGGCGCGCTTCGCAGGCAGCGTCCATTCGGCGCGCTCACTCTTCCGCCATTCCTCGCGGAAGAGCGTCGCCCGATGGCCGCCGTCGATGATCTGCCACGGCAGGAACGCGTCGGCCGTGCGGTCGCGGTACAGGTACGCCTCGGCGTCCAGACCGGCGGCGGCCACGGCCGCGCGCCAGTCTCCACCATTCTGCTCGGCGAGTTCGATGACGTCGGCGACGCGGCGATCGCCGAGGGACAGGAGGCCCTGATAGTACGAATGGCGCTCCGACTTGATGTTGAAGTACACGTTGTCGATGCCGCTCACGGCGGCGCGGAGAACCTCGGTCTTCCGGTCGATCTCGCGCGCGCGCGTCATGGGCAGCCACTGGAACGTGGTCCCGGGCTTCGGGATGAGCGGGTTGACCGAGGCCACAAGGCGGCCGATGGTGCCGCGCGATCGCGCGTGTTCCACCATCCGCTCACGCACGGCCAGGGCCAGGTCGCGGATGGCGGCGAGATCTTCGTCGGTCTCCGACGGCAGGCCGATCATGAAGTACAGCTTCAGGTTTTCGATTCCCGCGCGGAAGATGACGTCGGCGCGGTCGAGGATCTGCTCGTTGGTCACCGTCTTGTTGATGACGCGGCGCAGCCGATCGGATCCTGTCTCGGGCGCAATCGTGATCGATCGCTCCCCGGCCTGCCTCAACAGCGAGACGATGGGCTCGGTCAGGTCGTCGAGGCGCAGCGAGGCGGGACTGATGCCGTAGCCCATCTCGACGAGCCGCTGCAGGATCAGCTCGATGTCGGGATGGTCACAGAGCGCGATCGACACGAGCCCGACGCGCGTCGCGTGCGGGCGCGCGGCTTCGGCAATCTCGAGGATGCGCCGCGTCTCGAACGGCCGTACGGGCAGGTAGTTGTAACCGGCCCAGCAGAAGCGGCAGAGGTTGGCGCAGCCGCGAACGACCTCGATGAGCAGGCGCGAGCCGAATTCCGTGGCTGGCGTGAAGATGCGCGTGGCCGGCGGCTCGATGCGGTCCGCGGCTTTGACGGCGGCCTTCCGGACGATGGGCGGCGCACTGGCTCCGGGCTTCGGTGTGATCGCAGCGACTCGGCCGGGGCCGTCGTAGGTCACGTCGTACCGGCTCGGCACGTAGAACCCGTTCGAGACGACGAGGCGATCGAACAGCGCCTCGCGATCGCGGCCCGTCTCGACGAGCGCTTCGACGAGCGCGGGGGCGAGGAGCTCGCCTTCGCCCGCCGCAATCACATCGGCGAACGGCGCGAGCGGCTCCGGATTGACGAACGTGACCGCTCCGCCGATGACGATGAGCGGGTCGCGCGGATGACGGCGAGCGGCACGCGGCTCGATCCCGGCGAGCCGCAGCATCGTCACGACGTTCGTGTAATCCCATTCGAAGGACACCGAAAACGCGAACACGTCGAACTGCCGGACGAGCGTGCCGGACTCGATGGTGACGAGCGGATCGCGGCGACCAGCGCTGAGGCTCTGCTTGGGCGGCAGGAACACGCGCTCGCAGACGACGCGGTCGTCGGCGTTGAAGAGCGAATAGACCGTCTGCAGGCCGAGGTTCGACATGCCGACGAAGTACGTGTTCGGAAACGCGAGCGCCACGCGCAGGCGGCCGCCATGCGTCTTGCGCACGACGCCGACTTCGGCGGTCGGGTCGGCCGGTTCCCCGCGCGCATCGCGCCCGGGCCTCCGGCCGCGCGGCGGGTGGAGACGAGTGTGGTTCATGAGGTCATCCGCGTGCCGCGTCTACTGCGACGCCGCGAGTGCGGGAACTGGTACTGGAGAGTGTACCTTGCCCGCCCATGGGGACGCAGGTGACCCGCGTCCCCTATCCTCTGTTCCCTGTCCCCTTCGCCCTGTCTTCCTTCTCTATCCCTCCCGCTGGCGCAGGAACGCGGGCACGTCGAGCGGCGAATCGTCGCCGTCGGCGGCAACTGTCGCCATCGCGGGTCGGCGTCCGATCGCCGCCATGTCGAGCACCGGCCGGCGCGCGACGACGACGCGGCTGCTGGCGACGGCGACGGGACGCTCGGCTGGAGCAACCGGCTGTTCCTGCGCGGCGGTGTACACCGACAGGTCCACGGGCGTCGGCTTGGCCGCCTGTGCCCCGGGCGCCACGGCGGCCGCCACGTGGTCGAAGCCCGTGGCGATGACCGTGATCTTGATCTGCCCCTCCATCGTCGGGTCGACGACGGCGCCGAAGATGATGTTGGCGTCCTCGTGCGCAGCGCTGTGGACGATCTCCGACGCGTCGCTGACTTCGGCCAGCGTCAGGTCAGGTCCCCCCGTCACGTTGATGATCACGCCACGCGCGCCCTGAACGCTCGCGTCCTCGAGCAGCGGGCTCGACACGGCCGCGGTAGCGGCCACGCGCGCGCGATCCTGGCCGGTCGCGACGCCCGTGCCCATGATCGCGAAGCCCATGCGCGACATGATCGTCTTCACGTCGGCGAAGTCCAGATTGATGAGGCCCGGCACCAGGATGAGATCCGAGATCCCCTGAATCGCCTGCCGCAGCACATCGTCTGCAGTCTCGAACGCGGCGCCCATGCTCGTGGACCGATCGACGGTCGCGAGCAGGCGCTCGTTGGGGATCGTGATCATCGTGTCGACGGCCTCGGCCAGTTCGCGCATGCCGATCTCGGCCTGCGACGCGCGCTTGCGGCCTTCGAAGCGGAACGGCTTGGTGACGACGGCGACCGTGAGCGCGCCCATCTGGTTGGCGAGGCTCGCGATGACCGGTGCCGCACCGGTACCCGTCCCGCCGCCGAGACCGGTCGTGACGAACACGAGGTCCGCGCCGCTCAGCACTTCGAGCAGGCGGTCCGTGTCCTCGAGTGCGGCCTCGCGGCCGATCCGCGGGTCCGCGCCGGCGCCGAGCCCCTTGGTGAGCTGGCCGCCAATCTGCACCTTGACCGGCGCGGCATTGTTCAGAAGTGCCTGTTGATCCGTGTTGGCGACGATGAACTCGACGTCGCCGAGGCCGGCGTGCACCATGCGGTTGACGGCATTGCCGCCACCGCCGCCGACACCAACGACCTTGATGCGGGCGCCGGCGTGAACCACGTCCTCATCGAGCAGAATCCGGAGCTTGTCGGCGGGCGACGAGGTGAAGTGACGAACGTCCATAGTGAGTGAGGTCCTTTCTCCGAGTGGCAGGCGCGTGGTCCCGCCGGCGACAACGATCTAGAAAAATTCCTTGAACAAGGTCCGCAGCCGGCCCGTCAGCCGCCCGATGGCGGTCGCGCCGGCGTGCACGGGCTCGGGCATGACGTGCCGGTGCGCGCGCATCACGACGCCGACCGACGTCGCGAACGCGGGGCTGTTCACGTGATCGGCCAGGCCGCCCACCCCCTCGGGCACGGCGCGCCGGACCGGAATGTCGAAAATCTGCTCGGCGATCTCGGCCATGCCATCGAGCAGCGCGCCCCCACCGGTCAGCACGATGCCGGCGTTGAGCGATTTCTCGTACCCGGCGCGCCGGATTTCGTCCCAGAGCAGGTGGCAGATCTCCTCGGCGCGCGGCTGCAGGATCTCCGACACGACGCGCCGCGGCATCTGGCGCGCGCGGCGGCCGGCGATGCTCGCCACTTCCATCTGCTCGTCCTCGGCCACGAGCGAACTCAATGCGCAGCCGGACCGGCGCTTCAGCTTTTCCGCATCGGGGATCGGCATGCGCAGGCCGACGGCGATGTCGTTCGTGAAGTGATCCCCGCCGACCGGCAGCACGCCCGTGTGCCACAGGCTGCCCCGCTCGAACACCGCGAAGTCCGTCGTCCCGCCGCCGATGTCGACCAGACACACACCCAGTTCCTTTTCGTCGGGCGTGAGCACCGCTTCGCTCGCGGCAAGCTGCTCGAGCACGGTCTCGACCACCTCGACACCGGCGCGATTCACGCACGCGACCATGTTCTGCATCGACGACGAGCTGCCGGTCACGACGTGGACGTTGACCTCGAGCCGGCTGCCCGTCATGCCGACCGGCTGCGCGATGCCGTCCTGATCGTCGACGACGTAGTCCTGCGGCAGGACGTGGAGGATCTCGCGTCCGCCCGGCAGCGCGACCGCCCGCGCCGCCTCGATGGCGCGGCTCACGTCGTCGCGCGTGATCTCGCGGTTGCGGCCCGCGACGGCCACGACGCCGCGGCTGTTGAACGCTTTCACGTGCGCACCGGACAAGGCGAGATAGACGCTGTCGATCTCCACGCCGGCGGTGAGCTCCGCTTCGTCGAGCGCGCGCTTGATCGCTTCGGCGGCCGAGTCGACGTTGTTCACGACGCCGCGCCGGATGCCCTTCGAGTCGGCCAGCCCGATGCCGATGATGTCGAGCTGGTTGTCGTCCATGACCTCCGAGACGATGACCGAGACGGTGGAGGTGCCGACGTCGAGTCCGACCAGATAGCGTTCTTTCCGTGCCATGCGCTGCCTCATTCCAAGTGGAGGGTGACGATCATCGGCGGCCTCGCCGCTTCGATTCCGAGTGAACGAACACGCGATCGCCGAACCGCAGATCGACGTAGTCGACCGCGGAAAAACGATCGGCGAGCGTCGGCGCGAGCTCGAGGTACCGCGTGAGCCGCTCGACGAACGCGCGGTCGCCCAGGTGCAAGCGCGTCGGGTCGTTGTCGAGCAGCACGACCGCGTCGTCGTCCGATGAGACGTCGATCTCCGAGACGCGTCGTCCCAAATCCGGCCGATCGCGGAGCGACGTGAACAGCGCGCGCGACAGGCTCGCGCGCTCCGCATCGGCCGCGGGCCGGTCGCCAGACGCAGCGACGAGCCCGTCGACGAGCGGCAGATCGAGATCGCGGTACGCCGGCCCGTACGCGTCGATGACGACGCCCGCGTCGTCGACGAGGAACAACCGATCACCGACGCGCGCAATGGCCATGGGCACGCGCTCGACGACGTCGACGACGAGCGTCGACGGCAGCACGCGAGCCAGCGTGACGTCGGCGACCCATGGCGACGTCAGCACGCGTTCGCGGGCCGCGGCGAGATCGACTGCGAAGATGTTCTGTCCCCGCACGTCGCCCGCGAGCCGCTCGACCGCGGCCGCCGACAGCCGCGCGTTGCCGTTCACCGTCACCTGGCGCACGGCGAAGAGCGGCGACCGCAGCGCGGCGTGGACGAGTGCCACGGCGACGAGCGTCACGGCGGCAATGGGGACGCCCCATTTGAGGACGCGTCCAGCCACGCGCGCCAGACGCCGGCGACGTTCGCGGCGGATGACGTCCGGCCGATGGAACCGCCGATCGGCGGGCGGCCGCAGCGTGGCCGTTGGAAGACCGCGCCGGCTCATCGCCTCGCCTCCCGCTCGGTCAGCTCGTGCAGGATCCGATCGCCTGTGGCGCCAATCGAACCAGCACCGAGCGTGATGACGAGATCGCCGTCGCGCACGATCGCCGCGACCGCTGCCGGTACGTCGTCAATCGCCTCGACGACGTGGAGATCCGCGACGGCCGGACGGACCGCTTCGGCGAGCACGTCGATCGTGACGCCGGGAATCGGCGCTTCGCCCGCGGCGTAGATGTCGGTGAGCACGACGACGTCAGCGCCGGCCAGTGCCGGACCGAAGCGATCGAGAAGGTCACGCGTCCGCGTGTACCGGTGCGGCTGGAAGACGGCGACGATGCGCGAGGGCCGTCCTCCACGCGCGGCGGCGAGGACGGCCGCAATCTCGGTCGGATGGTGACCATAGTCGTCGATGACCGTCACGCCGGCCGCACGGCCACGCGTCTGATAGCGGCGCTCGGCACCGCGGAAGCCGGCGAGCGCCGACTGAATCCGATCGAACGGCACGTCCAGCTCGAGCCCGACGGCCACGGCCGCGAGCGCATTCTGCAGCGCATGGCGGCCCGGCACCTGCAGCGCGATCGAGCCTTCGACGCCGTGTCGCCCGGCCTTGGCGCGGCACCGGACGTCGCAGCGCGCGGACTGACCGTCCGACACCGGATTGATCCCACGCACGTCCGCGTCGTCGGCGAACCCGTAGGTAATCGCCGGACGGCTCACGCGTCCGACGAGATCGCGGACCGCCGGATCGTCGACGCAGGCGACCACCGCGCCGTAGAACGGGACACGCTCGGCGAAGTCGACGAACGCGTCGACCAGCCGATCGAACGAGCCGTACGCGTCGAGGTGCTCGCGATCGAGGTTCGTGACGACCGCAATCGCGGGCGACAGGCGCAGGAAGGATCGATCGCTCTCGTCGGCCTCGACCACCATGTACTGACCCTGGCCAAGCCGGGCGTTGCTGCCGAACGCACTCAACCGGCCGCCGATGACGGCCGTGGGATCGAGACCCGCATGCTCCAGCGTCACGGCGATCATCGACGTCGTCGTGGTTTTGCCGTGCGCGCCGGCGACGGCGATGCCCACGCGCAGGCGCATCAGCTCGGCGAGCATCTCGGCGCGGGCGATGATCGGCACGTGACGCGCGCTCGCCGCGGCCAGCTCGACGTTGTCGGCGGCGACGGCCGACGACACGACGACCACGTCGGCATCACCGATGTGTTGAGCGTCGTGTCCGATCATGATCGTCACTCCCTGCGCCGCGAGCCGGTCGGTCGTCTCCGATCGGCGCGCGTCCGATCCGCTCACCTCGTACCCGAGGTTCACGAGCAACTCCGCGATGCCGCTCATCCCGATGCCGCCAATGCCGACGAAGTACAGGCGGCGTGTGTGCCCCAGCCACATCAGCCGGCGAGCTCCAACGCGCGATCGACGATGCGCGCGGCGGCGTCCGGCTTGGCGAATCCCTGCACGGCCCCGGCCATGCGATCGAGCGTGCGCCGGTCGTCGAGCAAGTCGGCGACCGTGCCGGCGAGCCGCGGTCCGGTCAGGTCACGTTCGTCGATCACCACCGCAGCGCCCGCGTCGGCGAGCACCCGCGCGTTCCGCCGCTGGTGGTCGTCGGTCGCGGTCGGCAGCGGCACGAGCACCGCCGGCCGGCTCGCGGCAGCGAGCTCGGCGAGCGTCGTCGCGCCCGCGCGGCCAATCACGAGAGTGGCCGCGTTCACCTCGTCGACCACCGGATCGAGGAACGCCTCGACGCGTGCGTCCACGCCGGCGTCGCGGTAGCCCGTTCGCACGATCTCCAAATCGCGGGCGCCGGTCTGGTGGACGAGCACGACGCCTGGATGCCGCCGGACCAGTTCCGGCGCCGCCGCCACCACGGCCAGGTTGATCGCGTGCGCGCCCTGGGAGCCGCCAAGAATCAGCACCCGGGCCGGCGCCTCGCCGGCCGGCGCCGGATCGCGGCGCGCGAAGAACGCGGCGCGCACGGGATTACCGGCAACGAACCCCCGTCCACGGAAAAACGGCAGCGTCCGGTCGTAGCTCACGGCCGCCGCGCGCACGACGCGCGCGAGGAGACGGTTGGTCAATCCCGGCACCGCGTTCTGCTCGAGCACCATCGTCGGCACGCGGCGCAACGCGGCGACGAGCACCACCGGTCCCGAGCTGTAGCCACCCACGCCAATCACCACATCCGGCCGCCGCTTGGAAACGATGCGCCACGCATCGACGAGTCCAGGCACGATCAACGCCAATCCGCGCAGCCTCGATGCCAGCGACTTCCCTTTCAGTCCCGCGCTGCGAATCAGATCGAGTGAAAAACCTTCGCGCGGGACGACGCGTGCTTCCAGTCCGCGTGCGGTGCCCGCGAACGACACGTGCGCGTTCGGCGCCCGACGGACGATTTCCTGCGCGACGGCAATCCCCGGATAGAGATGACCGCCCGTGCCGCCGCCGGCGATCACCACGGACGGAGTGGCGCGATCCGCATCGGTCCGAGTCATGCACGCCGCTCACGCTCCCTGTTCACTGAACGTCCAATCGGTCACGCGACGGCCGGCCATGGCGGCTGTCGCCGACGACTGCTGCGAGATGTTCAACAGGATGCCCATCGCCACGAGATTGATGAGGAGCGACGACCCGCCGTTGCTCACGAAGGGCAACGGGATGCCCTTGGTCGGCAGCATCGCGGTGACGACGCTGATGTTCACGAGCGCCTGCAGCGCGATCATCATCGTGATGCCGAGCGCGACGAGCGCGCCGAACCGATCCGGCGCGAGCAGGCACGCGCGCAGGCCGCGCCACGCGATGACGGCGAAGCACACGAGGGTGATCGTCGTGCCGATGAGCCCCAGTTCCTCGCCGATGACCGCATAGATGAAGTCGGTGTGCGGCTCCGGGATGTAGTAGAGCTTCTCGATCCCGGCCATCAGCCCCTTGCCGAGCACGCCGCCCGATCCGATCGCGAAGAGCGAGTGGATGATCTGGAACCCGTTGCCGAGCGGGTCCTTCCACGGATCCATGAACGTGAGCAGCCGCTCGCGGCGGTACGGCGAGCTCAGCACGAGCGCCGCGGCCGTCGGTGCCAGCACGAGCACGGCGCCGACGATGTACCGCCAGCTCACGCCCGCGGCGAAGACCATCGCGGCCACGATCGCGATGAGCACGGCCGTCGTCCCGAAATCCGGCTCGCGCAGGATGAGACAGGCCAGCACGAACGTCACGGCGCCAATCGGCACGAGCGCGTAGGTCGGCTCGTTCACGCGGTGCATGCGCCGCTCGAGCAGCGCCGCCGTGAAGAGGATCGACGCGAGCTTGGCCAGCTCGGACGGCTGGATCGACGCGATGCCGAGCGTGATCCAGCGCTGCGTGTTGTTGCGCTCGCCGAAGAAGAAGACGCCGATGAGCAGGACGACCGTGACGCCAAGCAGCATCCAGATGAGGCGCGGCCGGCGGTACACGCGGTAATCGACGTGCATCACGCCGAACATCAGGCCGACGCCGATGATCGCCCAGGCGAGCTGTTTGTACAAGAAGAAATACGACGCCTGGTACTTCGCCATCGCCTGGACGGCCGACGCGCTGTAGACCATGACGACGCTCGCGCACACCAGCACGAGCGCCGCGAGGAACAGAATCTTGTCGGACTTCAGTGTGCGCGCCATCGGTCTCGCTCTGCGGCCGGCGCCGGGGCGCCGGCCTGATTCGGGTCTGAGCGGTCAACAGTCATCAGTCGAGCTGGATGAGGACACCCACCTCACGTGCCGGAATGGCCCGTGTTCCCAGCGGCAGGCTCCTCATCGCGGCGCCGATCTGATGACTGTTCACCGCTCATGACCTCGTTCGCGGATCGCACGATCCGCCATCACGCCTCTGCCGGCGCCGCGACGCTCGCGCGCGCCGCTCACATCGGCCTCCCGGCCGGCCGCACTTCGGCGGCCAGCCGCTGGACTTCGCTCTTGAACGCGCGCCCGCGCGCCGCGTAGTCCTCGAACATGTCGAAGCTCGAGCAGGCCGGCGCGAGCACGACGACGCCGCCCGGCGCGGCCAGCGCGAACGCGCGGCGCACGGCCTCGGCCATCGACGCCGCGCGGTGGACCGGCACGACGTCGTGCAGCCCGTCGGCCACGCGCTCGGCGGCCTCGCCAATGGCCACGACGGCGCGGCCATGGCGCGAAAGCGCGTCGGCCAGATCCGCGAAATCGCCGCCCTTGTACCGGCCACCGACGATCGCGATGACGCCGTCGCCGACGCTCTCGATCGCGCGGCGCGCGGCCGCAACGTTGGTCGCCTTCGAGTCGTTGACGAACCGCACGCCCTGGATCTCGCCCGCCGGTTCGAGCGCGTGCTCGAGCCCGGTGAAGCGCTCGACCGCGCGAGTCATGGCTTCGGGCGGCACACCGACGAGCGAGGCGACGGCCGTCGCCGCCAGGACGTCGGCCAAAAGGTGTCGGCCGATGAGCTTCACGGCGGTCGTCGGGAAGAGCCGCTCGGTTCGGCCGCCGGCGCGGCGCACGATCTGCCCGTCTTCGACGGTCACGCCGTCATCGACCGGCGCATCGAGCGCGAAGACAATCCGCCGCGCGCGCGTGCGGGCGGCGAGCGCCAGCGCCGGCGGGTCGTCCGCATTGACGACGGCCCAGTCGGCGTCCGTCTGATTGCGGAAGATCCGCCCCTTGGCGTCGGCGTACGCCTCGAACGATCCGTGGCGGTCGAGATGATCGGCCGAGAGATTCAAGAGGACCGCGATCCACGGATGGAACGTCTCGGTCATCTCGAGCTGGAAGCTGCTGACCTCGATCACGTGCACGACGTCCGCCGTCGAGCGCGCGACCTGCGTGCTGATGGCCGTCCCGAGGTTGCCGCCAGCCGTCGCCGCCATCCCGGCTTCGGCCAGCATCCGTGCCGTCAACGTCGTCGTCGTCGACTTCCCTTTCGTGCCGGTGATCGCGACGATGCGTCCGTCGAGCCAGCGCGAGGCGAGTTCGAGCTCGCCGATGACCGGCACGCCATGCCGGCGTGCGTCGGCGATCGCGGCCTGGTCAGGCGCCACGCCCGGACTCAGCACGATGAGATCCGCGACGTTGAGCAACTCGGAGCGATGCGGACCGGCTTCGGCACGGACACCGTGATCGGCGAGATCGGCCGCGCGGGCGATGGCCGCCTCGTCACGATCGGTCAACGTGACGCGGGCACCGCGCGCGGCGAGCAGCTCCGCCGCGGCGCGGCCGCTCCGGCCGGCGCCAATGACAACGACATGTTTGCGCGTGACGTCGAAAGCCATCGTCATCACCTCAGCTTCAACGTCGTCAGGCTGAAGAGCGCGCAGAGGATCGCGAGGATCAGGAAGCGCGTGATGACCTTCGGCTCGGCCCAGCCCGCGAGCTCGAAGTGGTGATGGATCGGCGCCATGCGGAAGACACGCCGTCCCGTCAGCTTGAACGATCCCACCTGGATGATGACCGACAGCGTCTCGAAGACGAACACGCCGCCGACGATCGGCAGCAGCAGTTCCTGCTTGGTGAGGATCGCGACCGTACCGAGCGCTCCGCCGAGCGCGAGCGACCCGACGTCACCCATGAAGATCTCCGCCGGGTGCGCGTTCCACCAGAGAAAGCCGAGGCTCGCGCCAACGAGCGCGCCGCAGAAGATCGTCAGCTCGCCGATTGGTTCGAAGTGCACGAGCAGCAGATAGTCGGCGAACACGCGATGGCCGGTCACGTAGGCCAGCGCCGTGAACGTCGCGGCCGACACGGCGAAGGTGCTGATGGCGAGCCCGTCGAGTCCGTCGGTGAGGTTCACGCCGTTGCTCGCGCACACGAGCACGAACGCGGCGAACGGCACGTAGCCCCAGCCCAGATCGGGAATGAGCCGCTTGAAGAACGGAAAGATGAGCCGCGTGCTGTAGAGCGGCGGATCGTGATCGGCGAGCAGGATGAGCGCGATGCCAACCGCGAGGCCGACGACGATCTGCGCGAGCAGCTTGTAGCGCGCGTAGAGGCCGTAGTGGCTGTGGCGCGTGACCTTCAGGTAATCGTCGGCGAAACCAATCGCGCCGAACGCCGCCGTCGCGCCGAGCGCCACCCAGATGTAGACGTTCGCGAGGTTCGCCCAGAGAAGCGTCGGCGCGAACACCGCCGCGAGAATCAGCAGCCCGCCCATCGTTGGCGTGCCGGCCTTGGGACGATGGCTCGTCGGGCCGTCCGATCGCACGACCTGGCCGATCTGGAACGCGCGCAGCCGCTTGATGAGCCATGGGCCGAGCGCGATGCTCAGGACGAACGCGGTCAGGCTGGCCGCGGCCGTGCGGAACGTGATGTAGCGGATGACGCCAAGCCCGGGCACCTGCTCGTTGAGCGGCAGCAGGAGGTAGTAGAGCATCAGGCTACCTCCCGCAGACGATCGGAGACGAGATCCGTGCGCGTGCCACGCGATCCCTTGACGAGGACGAGGTCGTCCGCGCCGACGAGCGACGCGACGACGGCCGCCGCCGACGCGCTGTCGGCAAAACGATGGATGCGTGCCGCGGGCATTCCGGCCGCACGCGCGCCGTCGACCAGACCATCGGCCGCCGGACCGCCGATGACGACGAGCTCGTCGACGCCGGTTTCGGCCGCTGCGCGCCCGCACGACGCGTGCAGCGTATAAGACGCGTCGCCGAGTTCGAGCATCTCGCCAATGACCGCGATGCGGCGCCCACGCGTGTCCGTGGCGGCGAGCGCCTGGAGCATGGCGCCGAGCGCCGATGGACTCGCGTTGTACGAGTCGTCGACGAGCCGCGTGCCGCTCGCGAGCGTCGTCACGACACCGCGGCGGCCGACGGGCTCGATCGCGGCAATGGCCGTTTCGATCGCCGCTGATGCCACGTCCAGCTCGATGGCGACCGCCACGGCCGCGAGGACGTTGTGGATTTGCGCGCGTCCCGGCAGCGCGATCGTCAAGTGCAACACGCCCTCGCGCGTCGTGACGTCGGCCGAGGCGCCATCGAAGCCACGATCGACGATGGCCGTCGCGCGAACATCAGCCGCGGGCGCTTCGCCGAACGTCACGGTGCGACCCGCGAACGTTCGCGCGCGCGTCATGACTCGGACGTCATCGGCATTGGCGACGAGCACCGTCTCCGACCCGGCCTGTTCGAGAATCTCGGCCTTGGCGTCGGCAAGCGCATCGCGCGAGGCGAAGTGGCCGAGATGCGCATCGCCGACGTTGATCCAGACTCGCACGTCGGGCTCAGCGATGCCGACGAGCGTGCGGATCTCGCCGGCGTGGTTCATCCCGAGCTCGACGACCGCGACGTCGGCGCCGCGACGAAGCTCGATCAGCGAGAGCGGCAGGCCGATGTGGTTGTTCAGGTTGCCGCGATTGCGCAGCACGCGATAGCGTGTCGCCAGCACGTCGGCCGTGACTTCCTTCGTCGTCGTCTTGCCAGCGCTGCCGGTGATGGCCACGACGCGCGCGCCCGATGCGCGACGGATCGCCCGCGCGAGCGACTGCAGCGCCGCGAGCGTGTCGCCGACGTGCAGGACGACGGCGCCTCCGGCCACGTCGACGGGTCCGTCGACGAGCACACCCGCTGCTCCACGACGAATCGCATCCGCGACGAACGCATGGCCATCGAAACGCTCGCCGCGAAGCGCGATGAACAACGCCTCGGCCGGGATCGCACGCGAATCAGTCGACACGTCGTCGAACACGCGATCGGGCGCGCCGGCGACGAGGCGCGCGCCGGTCGCTTCGGCGACCATCGCGGCGGTGAGAAGGACGGCGCTCATCGGGTCCTCACACGCGCGGAGCCGCGCGGCGCTGTCCGAGCGCCGTGCGCGCGACTTCGACGTCGTCGAATGGGAGGGTCCGATCGCCGATGACCTGGTACTTCTCGTGCCCTTTGCCGGCAATGAGCACGAGATCGCCGGGACGGGCCGCGCGGACGGCGTGCTCGATTGCGAGCCGCCGATCGAGGATCGTCACCGACGGCGTGGATGCACGTGCCGGCGCGCCCGGCTCTGGCGTCGGCGACAAACCACGTTTGACCTCGTCGATGATCCGCTGCGGATCCTCCGACCGCGGGTTGTCGGAGGTGAGCACGACGAGATCGCTGAGCCGCGCCGCCACGGCGCCCATGAGCGGGCGCTTCGTGCGATCGCGATCGCCGCCGCAGCCGAACACGGTGATGACGCGGCCCTCGGCGAGCGGGCGCGCGGTCTCGAGCAGATTCTTCAACGCATCGTCGGTGTGCGCGTAGTCGACGACCACGCGGACGTCGTCGGCCGGCGTCGAGACGATCTGGAAGCGACCGGGCACGTGATCGAGCGCCGAGATGCCACGTTCGATCGCGTCGATCGGCACGTCGAGCGCGAGCGCCGCCGCCGCGGCCGCCAGGATGTTGTAGACGTTCGGACGGCCGACGAGCGGCGACCGCATGGCGATCGGCCCGCGCGGCGTGTCCACGTCGAACGCCAGCCCTTCGAGCGACGAGTGCACGTCGTGCGCGCGCACGTCCGCGTCGCGGTCGATGCCGTAGGTCACGACACGCGGCAGACTGGCGGCCAGCTCGCGGCCGCGCGGATCGTCGACGTTGACGATGGCCGGCGCCCCGGCGGGCAGCATCTCGAAGAGCCGGCGCTTGGCGGCGAAGTACTGCTGCATGTCGCCGTGGAAGTCGAGATGGTCACGCGTGAGATTGGTGAAGATCGCCGCGGCGAATCGCAGGTACGCGACGCGGTCGAGCACGAGCGCGTGCGACGACACTTCCATCATGCACGCCCGGCAGCCGCGCGTCACCATGTCGCGCAACAGACGCTCGAGGTCTGATGCTTCGGGCGTGGTGTGCGAGGCGTCGTGTTCGTCGGCCGGTGAGGGTCCGACGCGGAACGTCACCGTTCCCAATCGGCCGCACGGCAATCCGGCCGCGTCGAACACCGACGCGAGGAGATACGCCGTCGTCGTCTTGCCGTTCGTGCCAGTCACGCCGACGAGCGTCAACGCCTCGCTCGGATGACCGTGGATGATGGCCGCCAGTTCGGCGAGCGCGAGACGCGCGTCGGTCGTCCGGAGCCACGGCACCGATGCGCCGTCCGGCGCCGGGCTCTCGGAGACGACGGCCAGCGCGCCACGTTTGATGGCGTCGGCGGCGAACGTCGCGCCGTCAGCACGCAGGCCGCGGATCGCGACGAAGATCGTGCCGCGCGACACGGCGCGCGAGTCGTGCGTCACCCCGGTCACGTTTATCTCGCCGCGACCCGCGGCCTCGACGAGGGCGCTGGCGCCCGGCGCGAGCGTGCGCGCGGCCGCGAGGAGCGCGCCAAGCGTCACTGAACCGCCTCCGAGCCGCCGGACGCGTCGCCGGCGTTTCCCAAATCAAGAAGGATTGACGCACCCGTCTCGAGCGGCGCGCCTGGTTCCGGCGCCTGATCGACGACGCGGCCGCTGCCGTGGACGCGCACGGTGAGGCCGGCGCGGCCGAGCACGCGCAGCGCGTCGCGCGCGCCGAGTCCGCGCACGTCGGGGACGAGCCCGGGGCCGCCGATCGACGCCAGCGTCGGCAGAAGCGCGGGCGCCGACGCCGGCACCGCGAGCGGACGCGACGTGCGGGTCGCGACCGACGTCATGATGGGCGGCACCGGATCAATCGATGGCGGCACGCCGAGCTGCTGCATGGCCGCCTCGGCGATGTGCTTGAAGATCGGTCCCGCGACCGACCCGGCGTAATAGCTCGCCGCGCGCGGCGTGTCGACGACGACGAGGATCGTCAGCACCGGATGCCGCGACGGCACGAAGCCGACGAACGACGCGTTGTACTCGCTCGCCGAGTACCGGCCGTCGACGACCTTGTGCGCCGTGCCGGTCTTGCCGGCGACTTGATACCGCACGAGCGCGGCGGCCGGGGCCGTGCCGCCCGGCGAGACGACGCCTTCCATGATGCTCGTGAGCGTCGCTGCCGTCTCGGGCGAAATCACGCGGCGCAGCACCTTCGGCGCGACCGGCTCGCGGCGGCCATCGCGCACGATCGCGCCGACGACGTGCGGCTCCATCAGCAGGCCGCCATTGGCGACGGCGCTCGCGGCGGTCACCATCTGCAGCGGCGTGACGCTGATCTGGTAGCCCATCGACACGGACGCCAGCGCACTGTCGGTGAGGTTCTGCGGATTCCAGATCCCGCGGCTCTGTCCGAGGAACTCCGGGTCGAGCGCCTGGCCGAAACCGAAGCGGCGCACGTAGCGGCTCATCCGCTCGGCCCCGGTACGCAATCCCACTTTGATCGCGCCGACGTTGCTCGACTTGACGATGACGTCGCGGAACGAAATCACGCCGTGCGCGTGCGTATCGTAGATCGGCTTGCGGCGGCCGATGCGGATGTAGCCCGGCGTCGTGTCGATCATGTCGTCGGGCTTGACGATGCCTTCCTCGAGCGCGGCCGATGCCGTCACGATCTTGAAGGTCGAGCCCGGCTCGTAGACGTCCTGCACCGCGCGGTTGCGCCGGTCGTCGGCCGTCGACTTGGCCACCGCGTTCGGGTTGAACGTCGGGTAGTTGGCCATGGCGAGGATGCCGCCGGTGTACGGGTCCATGATGACGGCCGTGCCCGCATGCGCCTCGTTCGCGCGTACGCCCGCTTCGAGCTCGCGCTCGGCGATGTGCTGCAGGTACGAGTCGAGCGTGAGCTCCAGCGTCGCGCCCGGCACGGGCGGCCGTTCGACGCGGCTGTCGAGCCGCTGCCGCTTCGCGTCGACCTGCACGAAGGCCAGGCCGTCCTCGCCGCTGACGACCTTGTCGTACGACAGCTCGATGCCCTGCTGTCCGTGGTTGTCGATGTCGACGAACCCGAGGACGTGCGCGGCCAGCTCGCCGCCCGGATAGTACCGGCGCGTGTCGGTCGGCAGCACGATGCCGGGCAGCTTGAGCGCTTCGACGCGCTCGACCTGCTCGGGCGAGACGGCCCGCGACCGGCGAATCGACGTGTACTGACCGTCGCCCGACAGTCGATCGACGAGATCCTTGCGTTCCTGCCGCGTGCAGTCGCCGAGCGCGGCGCAGAGTGACGCCACGGTACCGGCCGGGTCGACGACCTTGCTCGGATCGGCGGCAATCGAGTCGGCCTCGACCGAGTAGGCGAGCAGATTGCCGTGGCGATCGAGCACGTCGCCGCGAAGCGCCTCGGGATGGATGACGAGTTCCTGATAACGGCGCGCCTTCGCCGTCAGGTCATCGTGATCGATCACCTGAAGCTGCACGAGCCGCGCTTCGATGCCCACGACCCACAGGCCGATGAACACGAGCACGATGAAGACGCGGCGCTTCATCGCCGGGCGCCAGCGCGCCTCGAAGGCGGCGTCGGTGCGATCGGCGGTCTGGAGCGGGTCGAACGCCGACGGCGTCGACCGGACCGCGCGAAGCCAGTGGAAAGCGCGCATCGGACGACCTCAGCGGACGGAAGCGACGACGCCGGTCGGCGCGGGCGTGGCCGGGGCGCGTTCGACGACGAGCGTGTCGTCGATCGAGGGCGGCGCGAGGCCGAGAGCGCGCGCGTGCGCGTCCACGTAACCGGGGGCGCGCAGCGTCTCGAGGTTCAAGCGGAGCTTGCGGTTGATCGTCTCCTCGTAGGAACGGTCGAGTCGTAGCCGCTCGGTTTGATAGCCGTAGCGGACGACCTCGAAGTGCTGCCACGCCGTGAACAACACCATCGCGACGACGAGGCACGCGAGCCAGACGTTGCGCCGGAGCGCGCGCGCGTGCGCGCGGTCGACCTCGCGCGTGATCGGGTTGTTGCGAATGCTCTTCCGGATGGCGTATTCCACGTCGTTGCTCATGCCACCTTCTCCGCCACGCGCAGCCGCGCGCTCCGCGATCGAGGATTGCGGGCCTGTTCCTCGGGGCCGGCCACGATGGGCCGGCGCGTGAGGAGCTCGGCCTCGCCGCCAGCCGCGCGCGCGCGAAACGCCTGCTTCACCAGGCGATCCTCGAGCGAGTGGAACGCGATGATCGCGAGCCGTCCGCCCGGCCCGAGCGCGGTCCACGCCGCGTCGATGAACGTCTCGATCGCCCCCAGTTCGTCGTTCACCCAGATGCGCAGCGCCTGGAACGTCCGCGTCGCCGGGTCGATGCGCTGCCAGCCCCGCTGGCCCACGCCGCGCCGCACTTCGGCCGCGAGCGCCGCCGTGTCGGTGAGCGCGCCGCGATCGCGCGCCGCGAGGATCGCGCGCGCCACGCGCCGCGATCGCCGCTCTTCGCCGTAGCGCCAAATCACGTCGGCGAGCGTCGCCTCGTCGACCTCGGCCAGCCGCGTCGCGAGCGGCAGCCCACGCGACCGGTCCATGCGCATGTCGAGCGGCCCCGCCTGCCGGAAGCTGAAGCCGCGATCGGCCTCGTCGAGCTGCATCGACGAGACGCCGAGATCCGCGAGGATGCCCGCCACAGGACCGGCGCCGTGCGCGTCGAGGATGGCCGCCAGGTGCCGGAAGTCGTCATGGACGAGCGTGACGCGGCCGCCGTACTCCGCCAGCCGCCGCTGCGCGGCGGCGAGCGCGACCTCGTCGCGATCGATGCCGAGGAGCCGCTCGGCCCCGGCCGCGACAATCGCGGCCGCGTGGCCGCCCAGGCCAACCGTGGCATCGACATACGTTCCGGTTCGGTGCGGCGCCAGCATTGCGACCACCTCGCCGGCGAGCACGGGCTCGTGCACGCCTCAGATCCCGAACTCTGCGAGCGCCCGCGCGTCGTCGTCGGTGAACGGATCGCGCTGGAGCTTCGAGACGAACCGATCGTGATTC
>DASZOV010000017.1:0-15153 GCA_035550595.1 Vicinamibacterales bacterium | reverse complement strand
GCAGGCCGCGACGCGGCCCGCGTGGTTCTTCGACAAGCAGTACTACGGCGGCATCCTCTGCGACATCGGGTCACACCAGGCCGACCAGTTCCTGTATTTCACCGGCTCGACGACCGGACACGTCGTGGCGTCGCAGGTCGGCAACGTTCACAATCGGCAATATCTCGCGTTCGAGGATTTCGGCGACGTCATGCTGCGCGGCAACCGCGGCACGGGCTACGTCAGGCTCGACTGGTTCACGCCCGACGGTCTCGACACGTGGGGCGATGGCCGGCTCATCGTGCTCGGCACGGACGGCTTCATCGAGGTGCGCAAGAACACGGACATCGCCGGACGTGGCCCCGGCAGCTACCTGTTTCTCTGCGATCGCCAGGGCATGCAGGCCATCGACTGCAGCCAGGTGGAGCTGCCGTACGGGCCGGCGCTCGTGCACGACGTCGTGAACAGGACGGAGACGGCCATGCCGCAGGCGCACTGCTTTCTGGCGACTGAGCTGATGCTCACGGCCCAGAAGCAAGCCACGCGAGTTGAGTTGGCGTAGACGCGCGCAGCACGTGCACGCTGTAAGGAAGCCATGGTTCTTCGAGCTGGACCTGGCCGAAGAACTCGACGAGCGTTGCGAGCGCGAGGCCCGGTCTGCACTCACGTTGAAAGCGAAAGTAGCGTCAGACTTCCGCGTCCTCGTTGATCGCCAGACGACGCGTGGTTTCGGCAGTGTTTTCGGCTACAGTAGGCATCCGCCGGCTGCAATTAGTTCTCTTGACCCCTGACTCTCCCGATTCTTCGATGGGCACGTCCATCGTGCGCTTCCGCGTCGTCATCATCGGACGTCTGTACCCGGCGTCGATCTGGCGGCTCGTCGATCGCCTCGGGCGAGACGCTCCGGGCATCGTCGTGGCCGGCGTGCTCCTCGAGCCCGTCGAGCAGAAGAATCTCCGCGCACGCGTCACCAACTTCATCCGCAGCGCGCGCCGGCCAGGCTATGCGCGGTACGTCATTGGCCGGCTGCTGGCCGCCCCGATCCGCGCTGCGGCACGAGCCGGACATGCGGTGCTTCGCATCTGCCACGCCGCGCCGCGTGACGTCCGACCTCGTGAGCTGTCGGCGGCTGATCTGCTCGATCGACTGAAAGCGACGAACATCGAAACGTTCGTCACGCCGCGCGTCCACTCACCTGAGGCCCTTGCCTTCGTCCGATCGCTCCGCGCCGACCTCGGCGTCGTGTACGGCGCGCGCATTCTCAAACCCGAGCTATTCGACATCCCGCGCCTCGGATCCATCAACATCCATCAACGCAAAGTGCCCGACTACCGCGGCGGCGGCCCGATCGGCCTGTGGGAGCTACTCGATGATCAGAAGGAGATCGGCGTCACGATTCATCGCGTGACCGCCGCACTCGACGCAGGCGCCGTCATCGCGTCCGCGACGATCCCGATCGAGCCGTTCGACGATCTTGTCAGCCTTGGACTCAAAGCGGACGTCGTCGGCGACGACCTGCTCGTCCAGGCGGTGAACGACGTGGCCGCCGGCGCGGTACACGAGCGCCCGCAGGGCGAGGGCGGCACACTCTATCGCACGCCACCTCCTGAAGCCCTGCACCGGATGGAACGGACGCTCCGCCGACGACGACGGCCATTCGTACCGCGCCAGGCGTGGCCTCGCTGGAAACTGATGGCGCACGTTGTGGTCTTTGGCATGCGTGCCGTGTGGCGCAACCGCCGCTATCGCCGGACTGGCTCGTTTCCCGTCGTAATGCTCTATCACCACGTCATCGCGGACCGGCCGCACAGGATGGGCATCTCGACGTCGCATTTCGCGCGGCAGATCGAGTACCTGCGACGGCATTACCACATCGCGTCGCTTCCCGAGGCCATCGCGATGCTCCGCGCGGGTCGCGTCGAGGCGCCGACCGTCGTTCTGACCTTCGACGACGGGTACGCGGACAACCTGTTGAACGTACGGGCCGTGCTCGAGCCGCTCGGGCTCTCGGCGACGTTCTTCGTCTGCAGCGATCACCTGAGCACCGGTCGCCCGTTCCAGCACGACGTGCTCGCCGGTGACGAGGGCTTTCGTCCGATGACGTGGAGTGAAGCGCGGACGCTCGTCCATCGCGGCTTCACGGTGGCAAGCCATACGCGGACGCACTTCAACTGCGGATCGACGGATGTAGAGCGTCTGCGCCAGGAAATCGACGAAGCGCGCACGGAGATCGAAGCGGAAATCGGCCGGCCGGTGCCGCTGTTCTCGTTTCCGTGGGGCCAGCCCGTCAACATGTCGGCCGAGGCCGTCGCCATCGCGCACGAACGCTACGACGCGATCTTCTCGGCGTGCGGCGGCGTCAATCATCCCGGCGATGCCACGCAGTGGCACTTCCGCCGATGCCATCATCCAGATGACTTGATCGAGCTCGAACTGACGGTCCAGTCACTGCTGGACATGGATCCGGCGCCACTTCCGTTCTAAGAGCACGGCTTCAAGACCTCGAACTCCGGATCAGCCTCGACACGGCCACAGTCGAGGCGGCGCCTGCCGCGTTCCCAATCCCGTTGAACACAGCGTCATTCACGACGAAGAAGATTGTCGCGTCAGCGGCAATGTGGGCAGCCCGGCACCGCCTGACCCGCATATGATGATGCGCCATGCGCTGGTTCGTGCGTGGTGACCTCGACGGCTTCTTCGGCCTCGCGCTCGACAATCTCGTCCAGCTTCTCCTGATCGAATCGCTGTGCGTCGGCGTGCTCGGTCTGCCGCCGGAGCTCATCGACAGCCGCATCCTGCCGGGCGCCGCGGTCTCGATCCTCGTCGGCAATGTTTTCTACGCCGTCCAGGCGAGGCGCCTCGCTGCGCGGACGGGACGGACCGACGTTTGCGCGCTGCCCTATGGCATCAACACGGTGTCGCTCGTCGCGCACGTGTTCCTCGTCATGCTGCCAGCCAAGGCCATCGCCACGGCGGCCGGCGCGCCCGACCCGGCTCGCATCGCGTGGCAGGCCGGACTCGTCGCGACACTCGCGTCGGGCATCATCGAGTTCGCCGCGGCTTTCGTGGCCGAGCGCGTGCGCAAGGCGACGCCACGCGCGGCGCTCTTGTCGACGCTGGCTGGCATCGCGCTCGGCTTCATCACGTTCGGCTTCCTCTTCCGCGCCTTCGCGCGTCCGATCGTTGGCCTGACGACCTTCGGCGTCGTCATGCTCACCTACTTCGGCCGTGTGCGATTCAAGGGTCACTTGCCGGGCGGCCTCGTCGCGATTGCGCTCGGCACGTTACTCGCCTGGATCACCGGCCTCGCGCCGGGTGCCGTGGCTCCGCCTGCGGCGTCGTGGCATCTACCCGTGCCGGTGATTGGCGACGTCATCGAGGCGCTCGGCGGCGGGCATCTCGTGCCGTATCTGTCGGTCATCATCGCGATGGGCCTGTTCAACGTGCTCGGCTCGTTGCAGAACATCGAGTCGGCCGAAGCGGCGGGCGATTTGTACGACACGCGGCCGGCGCTCATGGTGAACGGACTCGGCAGCATCGCGGCCGCGCTTTTCGGCTCGGCGTTTCCGACGACGATCTACATCGGCCATCCGGGGTGGAAGGCGATTGGTGCGCGGGCGGGGTACTCGATCCTGAACGGCGCGTTCATCACGATCATCTGCCTGACCGGGACGATCGCGTGGATCTCATGGGCGGTGCCGATCGACGCCGGCATGGCCATCGTGCTGTGGATCGGCATCGTCATCAGCGCGCAGGCGTTCGAAGCAACGCCGCGCGAGCACGCGGCCGCGGTGGTCGTGGGTCTCTTACCTGGCATCGGCGCGTGGGCGGCGCTCATCGCGAAGAACGGCCTGCGGGCGGCGGGCATGGGCACCGACGCGCATCCGTTCACGGCGGCGCTCATCGGCGAGTTCCAGAAGAGCGACACGTGGATCCACGGCGTCTTCTCGCTCGAGCAGGGATTTCTTTTCACCGCGATGCTGCTCTCGGCCGCCGTGGTCGGCGTCATCGAACGACGCTGGCGAACCGCCGCGGCCTGGTGCGGCCTCGCGGCTGTGCTGTCCGCGACGGGCCTCATGCACTCCTACCGCTGGACGCCGAGCGACACCGTCCTCAGCCTGACGCCCGCGTGGCCCTTTGCGATCGCCTACGCCGCGATGGCGCTGCTCTTCCTGACCGCGTCCTGGACGACGGAGCCGAACGAGGGACACTGAGGGCGCTGACGCGAGACAAGTTAGAAGTGTGAAGTCAGAAGCCAGTGGGCACCAATGCTGGACAAGTTAGAAGTTCGAAGCCAGAAGCCAGAAGTCGCTGAGCCCAAGAAAGGGATTCGCGCCCGAGGCGGCTTCAGCCGCCGAGTGCCGGAAGACCGCTCCCTCCGCGACCTGAGCGGAGCGAAGGTTGGCGGAGGGAGAGGGATTCGAACCCCCGGTGCGGTTTCCCGCACAGCGGTTTTCAAGACCGCCTGTTTCAACCACTCACACATCCCTCCGCGCGAGGGGCGTCCGCCCCTCTATTTTCCCTGCTTCGCGAGAATCGCCTCCATCTCGTCCATCACGTGTGTCATGGCGGCCATGGTCGCGTCCAGCGGCTGGTCGGTCGTCATGTCGACGCCGGCGTCTTTCAGCAGATCGATCGGATATTTCGACCCGCCCGCGCTGAGGAATCGCAGGTAACGGTCGCGCGCGGCCGGGTCACCCGTCTCGACCTCTTTGGCCAGCGCGAGCGACGCGGTGAACGATGTCGCGTACTGGAAGACGTAGAAGTCGTAGTAGAAGTGCGGGATGTAGCTCCACTCGTTGGCGACGTAGTCGTCGACGACGCACACGTTCTGGTCGGCGCCGTAGTACTTCTTCGTGATGTCCATGTAGAGCTTCGAAAGCGCGTCGCCGGTGATGGGCTCGCCCTTCTCCGCCATCTCGTGCATGGCCAGCTCGAACTCGGCGAATTGCGTCTGGCGAAAAACGGTGCCCTTGATGTTCTCGAGGTAGTTGCCGAGGAGCGCGAGGCGCGTGTCGTCGTCGGTGATGCCGGCCAGCACGTGATCCATCAGCAGCGCCTCGTTGAACGTCGAAGCGACTTCGGCGACGAAGATGGGATAGTCGGCCAGCGGGTACGGCTGCGTCTCGTTCGAGTAGTAGCTCTGCAGCGTGTGCCCCATTTCGTGCGCGATCGTGCTGACGTCCGTGTACTTGCCGTTGTAGTTGATCAGCATGTACGGATGGACGTCGTAGGCGCCGCCTTCCGAGTAGGCTCCGGAAACCTTGCCTTCGGTCGGCAGCAGATCGATCCAGCGCCCGTTGAACGCGCGGCGCACGACGGCCTGATAGTCGGCACCGAGCGGCGCGACGGCATCGAGCACGAGTTGTTCGGCCTGCTCGGGCGTGTACTCGAGCTTCACCGCTGGGACGAGCGGCGCATAGAGATCGTAGTAGTGCAACTGGTCCACACCCAGCATGCGCTTGCGCAGACGCAGATAACGGTGGAACACCGACAGGTTCCGATGGACGCCGTCGATGAGCCGCGAGTAGACGGCCACCGGAACGTTCGGGCCGTCGAGCGCGTAGGCGAGGTCGGACGGATACTTGCGCGCGGTCGCTTCGAGCCGCAGCTTCTGCACCTCCCCGTTCATCGTCGTGCCGAACGTGCGGCGGAAGGCGCCGAACGTGGAGAAGAAGGCGGACATCACCTTCTCACGATCGGCGCGGTTCGGCAGCGCGCGCAGATCCGCGAAGGCCGCCTGATCGATTTTCACCGTCGTGCCGTCGCTGAGCGTGACCGTCGGAAACGGCAGGTCGGCGTTCGCCAGGATCGTGTAGGTCGCGGGCGGTGCGCTCTCGAGCGGTCCCATCGCGGCGAGCAGCCGCTCCTCGCCGTCCGAGAGCGTGTGCGTCGACCGGCGCTCGACGTCCTCGAGATAGAAGCGGTACGGCGCGAGCCGCGGCTCCGCGGCGATGAAGCGATCGATCGTGCCCTTCGGCAGTTGCAGGATCTCGGGCTCGACGAACGCCGCGGTGGCGTCGAACGAGGCCTCGAGTTGCTGCATCTGCTGCTTCATGCCCTGGTGCGTCGCATCGCGCGTGTCCTGGTCGGCGAGCATGTTGGCGTACGCGGACTGACGCGAGAGATCCTTGCGTAGATCCCATTCGGTCGTCAGCGCGTCGGCCAGCACCGCCGCGGACTCACTCAGCCGGCCCTTGAACGCCGCGAGCGACGGCAGCTTCGCGGCGAGCGCCTGCGACGCCTCGCGCCATGCGCCATCGTCGCGATAGAGCGCCGTGAGATCCCACTTGTAGCGGTCGGGAATCTTCGATCGATCCCGTTCCTGCGCCGAGCCCATCACCGACAGAGCGACCACACCCGAGGCAACCGACAGACCGAGCCAACGACGAGGACGATCGATGCGCATGGACTAGGCCCCGGGTTCGATGATCTCGAGGCCGCCCATGTAGGGCTGCAGCGCCGGCGGAATCGCGATGGATCCGTCGGGCCGCTGGCCATTCTCGAGAATCGCGATGAGCGTGCGGCCCACGGCCAGCCCCGAGCCGTTGAGCGTGTGGACGAACTGCGGCTTGCCGGTCCCGTCCGGCCGATAGCGGATCTGCGCGCGCCGCGCCTGGAACGCCTCGGTGTTGCTGCAGGACGAGATCTCGCGGTAGGCCCGCTGGCTCGGCAGCCACACTTCGATGTCGTAGGTCTTCGCCGACGCGAAGCCCATGTCGCCCGTGCAGAGCAGGACGCGGCGGTACGGCAGGCCGAGCCGTTCGAGCACGGTCTCGGCGTCGCGCGTCAGCGCTTCGAGCTCGGCGTGCGACGAGTCGGGCGTCGTGAACTTCACGAGCTCGACCTTGTCGAACTGGTGCTGTCGGATGAGTCCTCTGACGTCAGCGCCGTACGATCCCGCCTCGCTGCGGAAGCACGGCGTGTAGGCCGTGTACTTCAACGGCAGCAGCCGGCCGTCGAGGATCTCCTCGCGGTGCAGATTGGTCAGCGGCACTTCGGCCGTGGGGATCAGGAACAAGTCCCAGTCGCCGGCGATGCGAAAAAGATCCTGTTCGAACTTCGGCAGGTTGCCCGTGCCGGTGAGCGCCGCACGGTTGACGAGAAAGGGCGGCTCGACCTCTCGATACCCATGGTCGCGCGTGTGCAGGTCGAGCATGAAGTCGATGAGCGCGCGCTCGAGCCGTGCGCCGGCACCCGACAGCACGGCGAAGCGCGCACCCGACATCCGCGTCGCGCGTTCGAAGTCCAGGATGCCGAGCGCCGCGCCCAGCTCCCAGTGCGGCTTCGGCTCGAAGTCGAACGACGGCACCGTGCCCCAGCGCCGCACTTCCGGATTGTCGGCCGCCGACGCGCCGACCGGGACGCTCTCGTGCGGCAGGTTCGGCAGCGTCAGGAGCAGTTCGCGCCACCGCGTCTCGACCGCTTCGAGCTTCGCTTCGTGCTCGCGAATCTCGGCGGCGCGCGTTTTGTTGGCGGCCACGACGTCCGCCGCGTCGCGTCCTTCTTTCTTGGCGCGCGCGACGGCCTCGCCGGCCGTCTTCTGATCGCGCTTCAGGTTCTCGACGAGCGGGATGAGCCGCCGCCGTTCGGCATCGCATGCGGCCAGTTCGGCCAGCTCCGGCCCGGGGTCGAACCCGCGCGTGCGCAGCCGGGCCTCCACGTCGGGCAGGCGATCCTTGACGTCACCGGGATCAAGCATGGCTCATGCTATAACGCGCGCAGGTGCCGTGCGATACGATGGCGCGGCGAAGGAGTGTGCCCGTGGCGATGTCGGTCCGCAAGGCGGTGTTCCCCGCCGCAGGTCTTGGAACCCGCTTTCTGCCGGCGACCAAAGCGCAGCCGAAAGAGATGCTGCCGCTCGTCGACAAGCCGATCATCCAGTACGGCGTGGAAGAAGCCACGGCTGCCGGCGTCGACGACATCATCATCGTCACCGGCCGCGGGAAGAACGCGATCGAGGATCACTTCGACGTCTCGATCGAGCTCGAGACGTTCCTCGAATCGCGCGGCAAGCGCGATCTCGTGACCGAAGTCCGGACGATCTCGAACCTCGTCAACAGCGTGTCCTACGTCCGCCAAGGCGAACCGCTCGGTCTCGGCCACGCGGTGCTCACGGCGCGTCCGCTCGTCGGCCCCGAACCTTTCGCCGTCATCCTCGCCGACGACGTGATCGACGCGACGCCGTCGGCGCTGGCGCAGATGATCGACGTGTTCCATGAAGTCGACGGCCCGGTCATCCTCGTCGAGCGCATTCCCAAAACGCAGATTTCCGGCTACGGCGTGATTGCCGCCGACGCCGTGCGCGACGGCGTCTACCGCGTGCGCGATCTCGTCGAGAAGCCCAGGCCGGAAGACGCGCCGTCGGACCTGGCCATCATCGGACGCTATGTCCTCACGCCGGACATCTTCGACGCGCTCGTCGACGAAGCGGCCTCGGTGACCTCGGGCGAGATCCAGCTCACGAACGGTCTGCGCCGGCTGCTCGCCACGCGGCCGATCTACGCGTGTGAGGTGACCGGCGTCCGCCACGACACCGGCAACAAGCTCGGCTTTCTCAAAGCGGTCGTGTATTTCGCGCTGAAACGGCCGGATCTGGCCAACGCCTTTCGCGCGTACCTGGAGACGGTTCGCGAGGGCTGACCGCGTCAGTTCGTGCCGGTCGAGCCGGAGGATTTGGCGGGCGCGGTTTCCGTTTTGGTCGGACTGGCCGAATCGGTCTTGGTGCTCGACTCGGTCTTCTCCGCTTTCGCGCCGCCGTTCGCCGCGCCCGCCTTCTCAGACGCGGACGAGGACGACCCGCCGGACTTGCCGTAGTCGGTGACGTACCAGCCGGTGCCCTTGAACTGAAACGCGGGCGAGGAGACGAGCTTGTGAACGGGTCCGCCGCAGGTCGGACACGTCTCGACGGGCGGATCGGAGAATTTCTGGATGCGCTCGAACCGAGCGCCGCACGAGTCGCACTGGTATTCGTAAAGAGGCATGAGCAAACCGCCCGACCTTCCATTATAGAGAAACCATGACCGCCTCTGCCTGCACGCTCTTCGTCGTGGCGACGCCCATCGGCAATCTGGAGGACCTCACGTTCCGAGCGCTCCGGACACTCCGCGAGGTCGACGTCATTGCCGCGGAAGACACCCGGCGAACGGCCAAGCTGCTGGCGCACTACGAGGTGCGCACGCCGCTCATGAGCGTCCGCGAACACAACGAGGCGCGCGAGGCGCCGCGGCTCATCGAGCGACTGAAGGGCGGGGCGTCGATTGCGTTGGTCACCGACGCGGGCACGCCCGGCATCTCGGATCCTGGCGCCCGGGTCGTCCGCGCGGTGCGCGAGGCCGGACTGAAGGTCGTGCCCATCCCTGGGCCGAGCGCCGTCACGGCGGCCCTGTCGGTTGCCGGCTGTGCGGCCGACGAGTTCATCTTCCGAGGTTTCCCGCCGCCGGCTGGGCCCAAACGCGCGGCGTGGTTCGACGACCTGGCGAGCGATCCTCGGCTGAGCGTGTTCTTTGAGGCGCCGCACCGCGTCGAGCGCACGATGCGCGAGTTGGGAGATCGATGCGTAGGTCGCGAGATATACATATTTCGTGAATTGACCAAAATTTACGAGGAAATACAACATTCTATAGAAATTAATAATTTACCATATAGCCAAATAAGCAAAGGCGAGTTTGTATTCATCGTCTCTGGTCGCGACCCGAGCGTCGTCGCGTCAAATGATCAAACCAGCACCAGCATGACGAGAGCAGTCAATATTGTTGGTCAAATAACGAAGTCGTGTGGCTTCAATAGGGAAGATGCGATCATCATGGCCGCCGCGCTCGTAGGAGTTCGACCGGCAACGCTCAAGCGAGCCGTGAAGTCGGCCAACTACTCGGTCAAAACACCAAACGGCTCGACGACTTGATTTCAATTTCGCTTTCTTGCTAAGTTTGGCGCGCTCCCCCTGCGGTCTTCCCTATGGTCAAACGTGCCCGCACGCGTATGGCCCGGCGTCCCGTTGGCGAGCCTGCCGCCCGCCCTCGTCCGGCGCGGGGCAGCCAGACTCTGTCGTCGGCCGAGACCGGAATTTCGTCGGCCCCCTTCAGAATTCCCGCTGCGCCGCCTCCTGCGCCCAGCGCGATGTTTCTCTTCGAACGCGGCATGCAGGCGCTCCAGCGACACGACTACCAGGGCGCCTCGCGCCAATTCACCGTCATCGTCGACGAATTCCCCATCGCAGACGGTCTGGCTGACCGGGCCCGCGTCTATCTCGACCTTTGCAACCGCGAACTGCGCCACCGGCCGGACGTCAGGCCGCAGACCATCGAGGAACAACTGACCGCCGCCACCGCGGCGCTGAATGACGACGAGGACGAACGCGCAGAGGAGCTGGCGAGATCGGTGCTAAATGTGGCACCTGACCATGATCTGGCTTTGTACATCATGGCGTCGGTCCAGGCCAGGCGTGGATCGCTCGAGGCCGCGCTCGATTTTCTCCGTCGCGCCATCGCCGCCAGCCCGGACGTCGGCGCCCAGGTCCGTCACGACGAGGACTTCGAGTGCCTCCGCAGCTCGATGGACTTCCAAATGCTCATCGAAGAAGCCGTCGCGCGCCCGCAGGATCAGCCGAAGACCTACCGGAAGTCACGGTCCGAGCGATAATCAGCAGGCGGGCGTGTGCGCGCCCTCTGCCCATGCCCAGCTCTCCGGACATCCACGTCGTCATCCTTGCCGCGGGCAAGGGCACGCGCATGAAGTCGAGCGTGCCCAAGGTCCTGCACCCGATGGCCGGTGTGCCACTCATCGGCCACGTGCTCCGTGCGGCCGCCCCGCTCGACGCGGCCAGCGCGGTCGTCGTCATCGGCCATGGCGGCGATGCCGTCCAGGCGGCGCTCGCCGACTGGCCCGGTCTGCAGTTCGTCGTGCAGTCGCCACAGCTCGGCACGGGTCACGCCGTGCTGCAGGCCGAGACGGCGCTCGCCGGCCGCCGCGGCATCCTGCTGCTCCTCTACGCGGACGTGCCGCTCTTGCAGGCCAACACGCTGCGGCGCCTCGTCGAACAGCACCGAGGCACGAAAGCCGCGGCCACTGTCCTCACCTCGGTCGTCGATGACGCGTACGGGTACGGACGCGTCGTGCGCGACACGGACGGACGCGTCACGCGCATCGTCGAAGAACGCGATGCCTCGGCCGAGGAGCGGAACATCCACGAGGTCAACAGCGGCATCTACGCCTTCGACCTCGATCCGCTGTTCGACGCGCTGCACGGGCTGGCCGCCGACAATGCGCAGGGCGAGTACTACCTGACCGACGTCGTCGCGGCGTATCACCGGCGCGGGTTGCGTGTCGACGCCATGTGCCTGGAGGATGCGGCGGAACTGCGCGGCGTCAACAGCCGCGTCGACCTCGCGGATCTCACGCACGTGTTGCGCACGCGCAAGCGCCAGGCGCTGATGCTCGCCGGCGTGACGCTCGAGGATCCCGAGACCGCGTACATCGACGAGGACGTGCGCATCGGCGCGGACACGACGATTGGTCCGGGCGTCCGCCTGACCGGCCGCACGACGATCGGCGACGGCTGCCGCATCGAGGCCGGTGTGCGCATCACCGACTCATCGCTCGGCGACGCCGTCACGATCCTGGATCACTCGGTCATCACCGATTCGACGATTGCATCGGGCGCGTCGGTGGGCCCGCTGGCGCACCTCCGGCCGAAGTCGTCGGTGGCGGAGAACGCGCACGTCGGCAATTTCGTCGAGCTGAAGAACACGCAGCTCGGCGCCGGGTCGAAGGCCAACCATCTCACCTATCTCGGCGACGCCACGATTGGTGCGCGCGTCAACGTCGGGGCCGGCACGATCACGTGCAACTACGACGGCGAGCGCAAGCACCGGACCGTCATCGGCAACGACGTGTTCGTCGGCAGCGATTCGCAGCTCGTCGCGCCGGTGACGATCGGCGACGGCGCGTACATCGGCGCGGGTTCGTCAATCACGCAGGACGTCCCGGCCGATGCGCTCGGCGTCGCGCGTGCGCATCAGATCAACAAGCCAGGATGGGCGTCCAAGCGGCGCGCGTCCCGGAAGGAGCGTTCCTGAATCATGTGCGGCATCGTCGGCTACGTCGGTCCCCAGCCCGTCGTGCCGGTCCTGATGGAGGGTCTACGCCGGCTGGAATATCGCGGCTATGACTCGGCCGGCGTCGCCGTCGTCAGCGACGGCGCCATCGTCACCCGGCGCAGCGCCGGCAAGCTCTCGCGTCTCGCCGATCTCGTGCAGCGCGATCCCATCGACGGCCAGTTCGGCGTCGGTCACACGCGTTGGGCCACGCACGGCCGGCCCACCGAGGAGAACGCGCATCCGCACCGCGACTGCCGGAACCGGATCGTCGTCGTTCACAACGGCATCATCGAGAACTACCTGGAGCTGAAGCATCAGCTCATCCGCGAGGGCCACACGTTCGTCACCGAGACGGACACCGAAGTCGTCGCGCACCTCGTCGAGCGCGAGACGCGCGACGACGGTCTCGAGGCCGCGGTACGCCGCGCGCTCGTCTTCCTGCGCGGTCTCTTCGCGATTGTCCTCATCTCGGCCGACGATCCGGAGACCATCGTCGCCGTACGCAACGGTCCGCCGGTCGTCGTGGGCCTCGGCGAGGGCGAGTCGTTCGTCGCTTCGGACGTGCCGGCGATCCTCAGCCACACGCGCGACATCGTTTTTCTCGACGACCGCGAGATCGCCATCGCCACGCCGGCGGGCGTGCGCTTCACGAACTTCGAGGGCGAGGCGCACGAGCGGACGCCGCAGCACATCTCGTGGGATCCGGTCATGGCCGAGAAGGCCGGGTACCGCCACTTCATGCTCAAGGAGATCTACGAGCAGCCGTGGGCGGTCCGCGAGACGGTGATGGGGCGCACGTCGCTCGAAACGGGGCGCGTCTTCCTCGAGGAGATGAAGCTCGATACCGCGACACTCCGCGAGGTCGACCGCGTGCTCATCCTCGCGTGCGGCACGTCATGGCATGCCGGGCTCGTCGGCAAATTCCTCATCGAGGAGCTGGCTGGACTGCCCGTCGAGGTCGATTACAGCTCGGAGTTCCGTTACCGTCGCCAGATCGTCACGCCACGAACGTTGGCGGTGGTGATCACGCAGTCGGGCGAAACCGCCGATACGCTCGGCGCACTTCGCGAGGCCAAGCGGCTGGGCGCGCGCAGCCTCGCCATCTGCAACGTCGTCGGCAGCATGGCCACGCGTGAGGCGGACGGCACGATCTACACGCACGCCGGCCCGGAGATCGGCGTCGCGTCGACCAAGGCGTTCACCTCGCAGCTCGTCGCGCTCCACCTGCTCGCGCTCGCACTCGGCCAGGCACGCGGCTCGCTTGCGGAGGACCAGGCCAAAGCGCTCATCCAGGCGCTCGATCAGTTGCCGCTCCGCATCGAAGAGACGCTCACGACCGATCCGATCGTCGAGAAGCTGTCGGCGAGCCTCCAGCAGCCGCACGATTTCCTGTATCTCGGACGCGGCATCAACTATCCCATCGCGCTCGAAGGCGCGCTGAAGCTGAAAGAGATTTCCTACATCCACGCCGAGGGCTATCCGGCCGGCGAGATGAAGCACGGCCCGATCGCGCTCGTCGACGAGGACCTGCCCGTCGTCGCGCTCGCCGCCGACGACGCGGTGTTCGAGAAGGTCGTCGGCAACATTCAGGAAGCGAAGGCCCGCGGCGGACGCGTCATCGTTGTCACGACCGCATCGAAAGCCGCGGCGTTCGAAGACGTGCTCGATCCGCGGCGCGACGTCGTGCTGACCGTGCCCGACGCGCACCGGCTCGTCGTGCCGGTCCTGCTCACGATCCCAATGCAACTGCTCGCCTACCACGTGGCCGTACGCCGCGGCTGCGACGTCGATCAGCCCCGCAATCTCGCCAAAAGCGTGACGGTGGAGTGAAACGCACCCGTCAAGTTAGAAGTTCGAAGCCAAAAGCCAGAAGTTGCGAGGCGTACGGCTGAATGGAGCCCAGGGTCTTCAGACCCAGGGAGACAGGCAGAAAACGGGCGGAGCCTGGGCGGTTGTCCAGGCTCCGCACCGGTGCGATTTCAGGCGAGTGCGGTGACGATCGCGTCGGTGAACGCGCGCGTGCCGGTGGGCTTGACGCCGGCGGGCGCGATGTCCGCGGTACGAAGGCCTGACGCGAGCACGCGCTCGATTGCGGCGTTCACCGCGGCGGCTTCCTTCGCGAGGCCGAGGCCGTCGGACAGCAGCATGGCGGCCGACGCGATCGTGCCGATCGGATTGGCAATGTCGCGGCCCGCGATATCCGGCGCGGAACCGTGGACGGGCTCGAAGAGGCCAGGCCCCTCACCAAGGCTCGCCGACGGCAGCAGACCGAGCGATCCGCAAACGGCACCTGCTTCGTCCGACAGGATGTCGCCGAAGAGATTGCCCGTGACGATGACGTCGAACTTCGACGGCGCGAGTGCCAGCTTCATGGCCGCCGCGTCGACGAGCTCGTGCGCGAGCGTCACGTCAGGAAATTCCTTGGCAACCTCGGTCACGACCGTGCGCCACAGCCGCGACACTTCCAGCACGTTGGCCTTGTCGACCGAAAGCAGGCGTTTGCCGCGCGCCTGCGCCAGCTTGAATCCAACGCGCGCCACGCGCTCGATTTCCGGACGCGTGTAGATCATCGTGTTGACGGCGGCCGACCCGTCCGGTTCGATACCGCGCGGCTTGCCGTAGTACAGGCCGCCGGTCAGCTCGCGCACCACGATGAGATCCGTGCCCGCGAGAATCTCCGGCTTCAGCGGCCCGGATTGCTCAAGTCCCGGCCAGACCTTGGCCGGACGGACGTTGGCGAAGAGCTGCATCTCACGCCGGATGCCGAGCAGCCCCGCTTCGGGGCGTTCGGCCGGCGGCCGGTTGTCGAACGACGGATCGCCCACGGCGCCGAGCAGCACGGCATCGGACGCCTTGCAGGCATCGCGCGTGTCGTCGGGCAGGGCGCCCAGGCCTTTGCGGAGCGCTTCGCCGCCGATCAGCTTCGAGGTGAAGGTGAAGCGATGACCGTAGATCTCGCCGACGCGCGTGAGCACGTCGACGGCGGACTTGACGACGTCCGGCCCGATCCCATCGCCAGGAAGGAGAACGATGTTGGCCGTCACGCGCCGAACCTCGAGCCAGCCTGCTCGGTGGT
>DASZOV010000016.1:0-22850 GCA_035550595.1 Vicinamibacterales bacterium | reverse complement strand
CCGCGTCTGCGAACGGCTGACCGGAATTTCCGTCGCCTTCGGGTCTTTCATCTTCAACAGGTAGTTGCGGCTGAACCAGGGGACGATCTCCTTGATTTTGGTGATGTTCACCAGGTGCGACCGGTGGACCCGCCAGAACACCGCCGGGTCGAGCCGGGCCTGCAGTTCGTCGAGCGTCCGGTAGTTGGACGTGCCCGACACGGCGCCCGTCACCACCAGTATGCTCTCATCGGTCAGAGACGCGTGAATGACCTCGTCGGCCTGGACGAGGACGAACCGCTCGCCCACGCGGATGGCGAGCTGGTCGCGGCGGCCCTGCCGGGCCTGCACCGCTTCGATGACTTTCTCGAGATCGGCCGGCGCGAGCGGCAGCCGCGTCGTGTCGTCAGGGCCCCGCCGGCGGCGCACACGCGTCATCGTCTGTTCGAGGCGCTCGGCGTCGACCGGCTTGAGCAGGTAGTCGACGGCGTTCACCGAGAACGCCTCGATCGCGTACTGGTCGAACGCCGTCACGAAGACGATCTCGATCGGCAGATCGGCCTCGACCAGCCGTCGCGCCACTTCGAAGCCGGTCAACCCGGGCATCTGCACATCGAGGAAAAGAAGATCCGGCTTCAGCTCGCCCGCGGCGCGCAGCGCGTCGATCCCGTCGGCCGCTTCGCCCGCGATCTCGACGTCGTCGATCCGGCCAAGTAAGAAGCACAGCTCCTCGCGCGCGAGCTGCTCATCGTCGACGACCAGAGTTCGAATCGGACGCATGCGTCAGGCCGTCGCGCGCTCGGAGACGATGAGCTCGGGAATCTCCATCCGCGCGACCGTGCCTTCGCCGGGCACGCTGTGGAGGTGCAACTGGTAATTGGCGCCGTAGATCACGCGCAGCCGCTCGTTCACGTTGCGCAGGCCGATGCCGTGATCCGCGGTCGCCGTGAGCCGGTCGACGGGCATGCCGACGCCGTTGTCGATGATCTCGATGACGGCGTGTCCGGCCCGATACGCGGCGAAGATCGTCAACCGCCCTTCGCCGACCTTGCGCGAGAGGCCGTGCTTGATCGAGTTCTCGACGAGCGGCTGCAGGATCATGCTCGGCACGATCACGTCGAGGCTGCCCGGATCGATCCGCTTGTCGACGACGAGGCTGGGGCCGAAGCGGACGCGCTCGATGTCGAGGTACTCGTCGATCGCGGACAGCTCTTCGCGCAGTGTGACGAAATGCTCCTGGCTGCGAAGCAGCCGGCGCAGCAGGCCCGACAACTTGACGACGAGCACGCGCGCCGTCTCGGGCTGCGACCGGATGAGCGAGGTGATCGACGTCAGCGTGTTGAAGAGGAAGTGCGGGTTGATCTGATTCGCCAGCGCCTCGACGCGCGCCGCCATCAGGAGTTTTTCCTGCTCGGCGAGCCGGTGTTCGATTCGCGCGCTGTTCCAGATCTTGATCGGAATCGCGACGCCGAGCACCGGCGTTAAGACCACGAGCAGGACGAGCCACCACGTCGTCGGGTGATAGTCGAAGATGCGTGTGGGGAAGCGGCGGCCGATCGAGAGACGCAACAGCTCGAGCAGCACGGGCGCGGCGACGAGGATGACCTGCCAGTCGAGCTGGAACGTGCGCAGGAGACGCCACGCGAACCGGTGGAGCTTGGTGACGACGAACGGCGAGAAGCGCCAGATCTGATCCTTCGGGCAGATCTCGCGAAGTCCGCCGCCGGCGAAGCCGCAGCCGATCGCGAACGGCAGTGCGCCGATCTGCCCGGCGAAGACGGGCGGAAGGCCGACGGCCGCGCCGACGAGCGCGCCGGCGTACGGACCGGCGATGAGTCCCGCGAGATACGCGCCCGCCAGCGTGAGGTCCGCGGCTTCGTAGCCGAGCAGCAGACGGGCGGCCACGCCCGCCGTCAGCGGGACGCCGAGACCGGCCGCGAAGACGAGCCGTTCCGGCCAGTCGCGCTTCTCGGTGAGGAGGATCCGCCGGAACCAGTGGAACCGCACGAGCATCGTCGCGAGGATCGCGGCGACGGCGACGTTCGCCATCAACTTGATGAGCAGGAGTTCGTGCTCGAGCGGCATGGAGCAGCGTTAACTATAACACTCGATGGAGTTTAGGCGTTCCGAGCCGCACCGGCTGAGCGCTTTGCTATCATGCACACATGATTCGTCCGTTTCTGGTCGGCTTCGCGACGACGTTCAGGCACATGTTCCGCAAGCCGGTGACGGTGAACTACCCGGACCAGAAGGTGCCGGTGTTCCCGAAGTACCGCGGCAAACAGGTCCTGATGCGCGACGAGAACGGGCTCGAGAAGTGCGTCGCCTGCGGTCTCTGCGCGGTGGCCTGTCCGGCCGACGCCATCTATCTCGAAGCGGCCGAGAACGACGGCACCGTCCAGGCCGGCCCGCGCTACGCGTCGATCTACCAGATTCACAAGACGCGGTGCATCTTCTGCGGGTACTGCGAAGAGGCGTGCCCGGTCTCGGCCATCTTCATGGGCAAGGACTACGAACTCGCGGTCTACAGCGGAAAGGACTTCATTTGGGACAAGCAGGATCTGCTCGTGCCGGCCGCGACCACGCCCGAACCGGCCACGCGCTAGACTCGTCCCGCCGCCCGACGTCCGCCGGCCATCCGGCGGCGCGGTGCGCGTCGTCTGGCTGCCCGTGATACCGCTCTGATGCAGAACTTCCTCGAGGCGCTCGACGAGAGAGTGCTCGTGTGCGACGGCGCCATGGGCACGATGTTGTACGCCGCGGGCGTGTTCATCAATCGCTCGTTCGACGAGCTCAACGTCGTCAGTCCCGAGCTCGTCGCCGACGTCCATCGCCAGTATCTGCGCGCGGGCGCCGACGTCATCGAAACGAACACGTTCGGCGCCAATCCCTTCAAGCTCGCCACCTTCGGCCTGGCCGGTGAGACGGCAGCGATCAACCGCGCGGGCGCCGCCATCGCGCGCCGCGCTGCGCTCGGCACCGCGTGGGTCGCCGGATCGATCGGACCGCTCGGCGTGCGGCTCGCGCCCTGGGGACGGACGAGCGTCGAGGAGGCCGAGGCCGCGTTCCGTACGCAAGCTGAAGCGCTCGTCGAGGGTGGCGTCGACCTCGTCATCCTCGAGACGTTCCGCGATCTCAACGAGCTCGTCGTCGCCATCCGCGCCGTGCGCGCCGTGTCATCGCTGCCGCTCGTCGCGCAGTTGACGACGGGCGAGGATGGACACACGCTGGACGGCACGCCGCCCGACGTCTTCACGCCGGCGCTCGAACAGGCGGGTGCCGATGTCGTCGGGTTGAATTGTTCGGTCGGCCCGGCTGCCATGCTCGAGACGATCGAGGCCATGGCGCACGTGTCGAACGTGCGGCTCGCCGCTCAGCCGAACGCGGGCCGGCCGCGCGACATTGAGGGCCGCAACCTGTATCTCAGCTCGCCGGAATACATGGCGAGCTACGCGCGCCGATTCGTCCGGGCGGGCGTGCGTCTGGTCGGCGGCTGCTGCGGCACGACGCCGGCGCACACCGAGCAGATCGCGGCGGCCGTCAAGGCGATGCCCGCCGTCCCGCGGCGCACGCGGCCGTCGACCGCCGCGGACCGTCACGATCCGCAGCCGCCGGCGGCCTGGCGCGACAAGTCGGCGCTCGCGCGTGCGCTCGCCGACGGGCAGTTCGTCGTCATCGCCGAAGTCGCCGCGCCGCGAGGGCTCGATCTGTCGGCGCCGATTGCCGACGCGCGATGCTTTCGCAATCTCGGCGCGGTGGCCGTCAACGTGCCGGACTATCCCGTGTCGGGCGCGCGGGTGAGTGCGCAAACGCTGGCCGTGCGGATCGAGCAGAGCGGTGTCGAGACGCTCCTGCACTGCACGTGTCGCGAGCGCACGCTGCTCGGCTTGCAATCCGATCTGGTCGCCGCTGACGTGCTGGGTCTGCGCAATCTACTGCTCACGACCGGTAGTCCTCGTCCGTCGGCCGCGCACGGCGAGACGTCGTCGGCCGCGTCGTTCGAAGTCGATGCGGTGGGACTTCTGCACATGGCGTCCGAGCTCAATCGCGGACTCGACGTCGCGGGCCAGCCCATTGGCGAGCCGACGCGCTTGCACGTCGCCGCTGCGTTCAATCCGTTCGCCGCCGACATGGACACCGAGTGGCGGCGCCTCGAGCAGAAGATCTATGCGGGCGCGGAGTTCGTCCTGACGCCGCCCGTGCTCGACGTCGACGCGTTCGAGCCCGTGCTCGCGCGTCTGCGGACGGCTGGTGTGCCGATCGTCGCCGGCGTCGCGGCGCTCGAAGGCGTGCGGCACGCCGAGTTCCTGGCGAGCGAAGTGACGGGCGTGCGCGTATCGGACGCCACCCTGGCGCGGCTCAATGCCGCTCGCGATGAGGCCGAGGAGGCCATGCGGATGACCATCGAGATCGTCACGTGGCTGTACGCGCGCGTGCAGGGGCTGCACGTGACGTCGTTTCACGGATCGCCGCGCACGGCCGAGCGGCTCCTCACGCTCATCGGTCCGACCGTGGTCGGAGCGCCGGTCGTCGAGCAGGTGCGACATGCGTGAGGCGTCGTCGACCGGCGCCGGGTTCCGCGATCATTTCCTGCTGTTCAGCCGTTTCCTGCGCAGTCCGCGCACGGTCGGCGCGCTGACCGCGAGCTCGCGCGCGCTGGCCGAGGCGATGGTGACCGGGCTCGACCACGGACAGAGCCGGCACATCATCGAGCTCGGGCCGGGCACGGGCGCCCTCACCGGCGCCATCGTCGATCGACTCGGCGCGGACAGCCGGTTCCTCGCCATCGACATCGATCCGCGGTTCGTGCAGCAGATCCGCAAGCGCTGGCCGGACGTCGAGTGCGTGTGCGCGTCGGCCGAACGCGTGGACGCGCTGGCCGCCGAGCGCAGCATGACGCCGGTCGATCACATCGTCTCGGGCCTGCCGTTCGTCAGCCTGCCGCTGCCGATGACGCGCGAAATCCTCGCGAGCATCGGCCGCGCGCTTCGACCGGGCGGCACGTTCACGACCTTCCAGTACGTCCACGGCTACCGCCTGCCGTCAGCCGTCGCCTTCCGCGCGCGCATGAACGCCCTCATGGGCGGCATGCCGCACCGCTACCTCGTCGTCCGCAACTTCCCGCCGGCGCTCGTGCTGACGTGGACGAAGGGAAGTTAGTCCAAGTTAGAAGTTCGAAGACAGAAGCCAGAAGTCTCGCGCGAAGACGCGAAGAACGCGAAGGGACATTCTGACTCGTCAAATGCGTTAGAGCACGTTTCAAAACTGCGAACTTCGAACTGCGAACTTCGAACGAAGGGGGCGCCTTCGGCGCGTCTTTTCAGTTTTGAAATGCGCTCTTAGGGCATGTTTTCAAGATTGAAAAGATGCGCCGACGGCGCTTCGTCTTCTTATTCTCCGCGAAGCGCCTCGATCGCTTCCGCCGCGACTTCCGCGCCGTCGAGCGCGATCGTTTCCGCCGCGGACGGCTGCGTGATCGCGGCATCGATCGCCTGATGCCAGCGTCCGGCGAAGAGATCTGGCTGGCTGATGAACGCGCAGCGCAGGTAGCGGGGCATCTCGCGGACGAGCACGTCGTATTCGCGGAACGTGCCGCGCGAGGTGTAGACGAGCGGCGTACCCGACGCGATGCACTCCGCCACGATGCCGAAGCCCGGCTTGGTGAGGACGACGTCGACGGCTGCCACCAGATCCTCGTAGCGGAACGCACCGCCGTGGAAGGCATCCTCGGTGACGACCGCGACATGACCGAGCGCCGCCGCTCCCGCGCCGCTCACGCGATCGGTCGTGACGACGGTCCAGTCACAGGCGATGTCGACGCGCGCGAGGTCGAGGTCCGGCATCCCGTAACCGCCGAACGACAGCAGCGCCGCGGGACGATCGGCGGGCAGACGGAAGTGCGCACGCGTCTCGGCGCGCGATCGCTTCGATTGCCGTGCGATGAGCGGAACGCGCGTCACGCGCGCGGCAGGGAAGACGTCGAATCCGCCGGCGAACGGCAGTTCGAGCGCGCGCGTCGCCTGGCGGTAGGCGTTGCGGATCGTTTCGATCGTTGCGGCGCCGCTTGGCAGGAAGCCGGGATGCGCTTCGTAGATCCAATCCCACGTGAAATTCGCGAGCGCGACTGATGGACGACCCAGGCACGCGGCCACGGCAAAGGCGAGCGGCGGCACGTCGCCGACGATGACCT
Organism: Vicinamibacterales bacterium; assembly: GCA_035550595.1. Lineage (GTDB taxonomy): Bacteria > Acidobacteriota > Vicinamibacteria > Vicinamibacterales > SCN-69-37 > CALFMR01. Next base: position 16,681 of record DASZOV010000016.1, on the reverse strand, counting down.
CCGGACTCACGGGCGCGAGGCGCGCGACCTCCGCTTCGACGCGTTCGCCAAAGTTCGCGTAGAAGGCGAGCGCCGCGTCGACCGTCGCGGCGTCGTCGTGCGCCACGCTCGACGACTGCACGATGCCCGTGTCGCAGGCGCCGGGCAGCAGCGTGTATGGGCCGTTGATCGTGCGCGCGAGCAGGCGCGGGTCGACGGCCGACCGGATGACGACGGGCTGTCCGGTCCGCGCCGCGAGCGCGTTGATGACCTCGACGTCACGCGACGCGTGGCCGAAGCCGTGTCCGGACACGTAGAAGACGATGGGCATGCGGGCAAACCTCCGGCGTACGCTACGATTCCACCATGGCCCTTGCCGAGCGCGACTTCTTCGTGGAAAAGACCGAGCTGAAGCCGATGTCGCTCGCGTGCCCGCAGTGCCGGCACCGCGACGATTATCAGATCAAGTGGGTGCGGCGGACGAAGAAGGCGCAGTTGCCGCGCGGCGCCGACGAGCGCGACCGCGCGTTGTACGGCAAGCTCCGCGACCACCTCTATCGCATCGACGACTTCGTCAACTGCTCGCGCTGCCGCCGACGGTTCGAGATCCCCTCGCACCAGTCGATGGTGTTCCTCGACTGAACCGCCTCGCGTCTCGAGACCGAAAAGACGCGCCGAAGGCGCCTCAGTCGTTCGCAGTTCGAAGTTCGCAGTTCGAAGTTTTCAAGCGAGCTCTCAATACACGAACGGCACCATGCGCCAGCGCACGGTCCGCGCGTAGTCGTCATAGGCGGGCCCGAACGTACGTCGCAGCGTACGTTCCTCGATCGGCACGGCCAGCACGAGATACGCCGTGCTCACCACCGCGAAGAGCGCGCGGCTGCCCGTGAAGAGCGGCGACGGCCACACCATCAGGAGCCACGCGAAATACACCGGGTGACGGACGAAGCCGTACGTGCCCGTCCGCACGAGCACGGCCGGACGATCGGTCTCGCGCCCGAGCGCCTGACGCACCCCGGCCAGCGCGAAGACGTCGAGCTCACGCGCGGCGACGAGCGTCAGGACGACGCCGGCAATCTGCACGCCGATCAGCAGCAGACTGACGGGCGATCCGACGCGCCACACCACGCCGGGCACGCGCTGCCACGCCGCCATCGCGCCGATGAAGAGCACGCTCGCGACGACGACGTAGATCGTCCGCTCGAGGCGAGGCGTTGCGCGCGCGATCCACGCCTTGACGCCGGTGCGCGCGAAGATCGAATGGTGGATCGCGAAGATCGTGAACAGCGCCACGTCGATGACGATGGCGCGCGGCCTGTCGGCCACCGATCCGCTCGCATCCGCGAACCGCACGACATAGACGACGCCGGCATAGACGAGTGACGCGGCAAAGAGCGCGGCGCCGGCGAGCGCTGCGATGGTGTGCAGACTCTCGTGCGATCGGGCAGGCGTCGACATCGGGACGTATTATAGAAACCAGGATGCCTCCCATCCGCGTGGCAATCACCGGGATGGGTGCGGTGTCGCCGTTCGGCGTGGGACGCGAGGTGTACTGGGACCACATCGCGCGCGGCATGAGCGGCACGCGCGCCATCACTGAGTTCGACGCATCGTCGCTCGCCTGTCGCGTGAGTGCGCCAGTGCCGAACGAGGCGATCGACGAGGCAGGAGAGCCAGGCGTCGATCCCGGCGTGGACCACGAAACCGGCGGCCGCGCGGATCCGCGGCGCTATTCGAAGGTGTCGCGTATCGCCGTGCTGGCCGCCCGCGAGGCAATGGCTGACGCGGGACTCGAGCCGGGTGCACCGGACGTCGGCGTGGTCGTCGGCAGCGGCGCCGGCGGCATCGACGTCGCCGAACGGCAATACGGCGATTACTACGCCGGCGCGCGCCATCGCATCTCGCCCTATGCTATTCCCGTCTCGATCGTCGGCATCGTCTCGAGCGAAATCTCGATTGCGCTCGGTTTGCACGGGATGAGCCACGTCCTATCGACTGGCTGCACGAGCTCGACCGACGCCATCGGCTACGCCGCGAGTCTCATTCGCCACGGCGAGGCCTCGGCCGTCGTCACGGGTGGCGCGGACGCCTGCGCGACGCCGGGCATGATCTTCGGCTTCGGCCGCATGCGCGTCGTCGCCACGCACTACAACGATCGGCCGGACGAAGCCTCGCGGCCGTTCGATCGCGACCGCGACGGGTTCGTGCTCGGCGAGGGCGCGTGGCTGATGGTCGTCGAGGACGAAGCGCGCGCCCGCGCGCGCGGCGCGCACGTCTACGCGACGATCGACGGCTATGCGTCGACGTGCGACGCGTATCACCGCGTCCAGATGGATCCCGATGGGGCCGAGATCGTGCGCGCGATGGAACTGGCGATCGCGCGCGCCGCACGACCCGTCGAAACGATCGGCTACGTCAACTTTCACGGCACGTCGACGATGCTGAACGACGCGGTCGAGGCGCGCTGCGTCCGGCAGGTCTTCGGACCGGCCGTCAACCGGATGGCGGGATCATCCACCAAGTCGATGATCGGCCACCCGCAAGGCGCGAGCGGCGCGGCCGGCGTGATGGCGGCGGCGCTGGCGCTCTCGCGTGGCCTGCTGCCGCCGACGATCAACGTCGCGCACCAGGATCCGGACTGCGACCTCGACGTCATTCCCAACGTCGCGCGCCGCGCGGAGGTCGACGCGGCGCTCTGCAACTGCCTGGGCTTCGGATCGAAGAACAGCGCGCTCGTCGTCGGGCGCGCGTAGCGGCGCGCATCACCGGCCCATGCTCGACGTCATCATCGCGGGAGCAGGGCCGGCCGGATCGGTAGCCGCGCTCGTCCTGGCGCGAGCGGGCGCGCGCGTGTTGCTCCTCGATCGCGAGACGTTTCCACGCGACAAGCTCTGCGGCGACACCGTGAATCCCGGCGCGGTCGCCCGCCTTCGCGCACTCGGGCTCGACGGCGGCGCGCTCGCGGCCGCGCGACCACTCGCCGGCATGCGCGTCTCGGGGCCGACGACGACCGTGACGGCATCCTACGGTGATGGCACGTGCGCGCTCGCGCTGACGCGTCGCGCGCTCGACGCGTGGCTGCTCGAGGCGGCCGTCGCCGCCGGCGCGCGATTCGAGAGTGGCCTCGTCGTCCGAGAGCCTCTCGTCGACGACACGAGCGGACGCCCGCTCGTGCGCGGACTCTGTGTGTCGCGCGGGCCGGATGCGCCAACGACTCGGCTTCCGGCGATGATCACGATCGCGGCCGACGGACGTCGATCGACGATCGCGCGCGCGCTCGGCCTCATGCGCCATCCGACCCGGCCGCGGCGCTGGGCGTACGGCACGTACGCGACGGGCGTGGCCGGCGTGGACGACTACGGCGAGATGCACATCCGGCGCGGATGGTACGCCGGCGTCGCGCCGCTCGCCGACGGCGCCGTCAACCTGTGCATCGTCACCGAGCCCGAAGCGGGCGAGGCGCCGATGAGCGTCGTGACGCGCACGATCGCGAGCGACGGCGCGCTCGCGGAGCGATTCGCCTCGGCCTCGTTCGAGTCGGACGTGCGCGTGCTCGGGCCGCTCGCCTCGGATGCACGGGCCGTCGGCGCGGACGGTTTGCTGCTCGCGGGCGACGCCGCTGGATTCGTCGATCCGCTGACGGGCGACGGCGTGCGCCTCGCGATCGAGAGCGCGGAGCTCGCCGCGCACGAAGCGCTGCGCGCCATCGAGACGGGCGACATGGGCGCCGCGCTCGTGCGGCTCGCGTTCGCGCGACGGCGTGCGTTCGGCCGCAAGCTGTCGTTCAATCGCGCGCTGCGCTGGATGGTGGGATCGCCGGCGGCCGTCGGCCTCGCCGACATGGGCGCCCGAGTCGCACCCGGCCTCGTCCGTCAGGCCGTGCGCTATGCCGGGGACGTCGCGTGAACGTCGTCGCGTTCGTTCTCGCTGTCGTCATCGGGTTCATGCTCGCGGAAACGCGTCTTTCCGCGGCGCACGAGCGCTGGCTCCAGGCGTCGGGCGCCGTCCGTCCGGATGGCGACGTCTACCGCACGCTTGCCGTCGTCTATCCGGCGTCCTTCCTCGTGATGGGCGCCGAAGGTCTGTGGCGCGCGGCGCACGCGCCGGCAGCGGCGACGGCCGGCGCACCGTCGTGGCTCGCGGCCGGCATCGTCCTCTTCGCCGCGAGCAAGGCGCTGAAATACTGGGCGATCCGCACGCTCGGGGAGCGATGGAGCTTCCGCGTCTACGTGCAGCCCGGACGGCCGCTCGTCGCGACCGGTCCATATCGCTACGTCGCGCATCCCAACTACATCGCGGTGATGGGCGAGATCGCGGGCACGGCTATGATGGTTGGAGCCGTCGTCGCCGGGCCGATCGCGATTGTCGTGTTCGCGATCGTGCTGCGGGCGCGCATCCGGTTCGAGAATCGCGTGCTGGCCGAGAGCCGCGCGTCACGAGCGCCGTCATCGACGGCGCAGGGCAGGCAGGCATGAGCATGAACGACATGACACGCCGCGATCGCGAGCCGGCCTGGTGGCGCCTCGGCCTGCTGACGGTCGCGCTCGGCCTGTCGATCGTGTCGATGGGCGCACAGGGCCGCCGCGGCGGGACGACGACGACCGATCCCATCTATCAGGTACGCGCGGCGCTCGCGCACGGCGACGTGTCGATGGCGCGCGATCTGGCGGCGAACGCGCCGGGAGGTCCGGCTCGTCGCGCGCTGGCCACGGCGCTCGTCGAGATCTTCGAAGGCAAGGACGCGGACGCGCGCGCACGCCTGCAGCCGATTGCTGCGGCCAATCCGCTCGGCGATGCGGCGCTCGAACTCGGACTGCTCGAGGTGCGCACCGGGCATCGCGACGAAGGCCGCCGCCTGCTGAACGCGCTCGCATCGGTGCGCACGTTCTCGACGCCTGACGACTACCTGCGCCTGGCGCGGGCCGCACGTGGCAATCGTGAGTATCTGCTCGCCAACGACGCCTTCCAGCGCGTCGCCGACGTCGCGCGCCCCGACATTCAGACCGAGTGGGGCGATCTGTTCCTCGAACGCCATATGCCCGGCGAGGCCGTGACCAGCTACCGTTTGGCGCTCAAGGCCGATGAGCGCTGGGTTCCCGCGATCGTCGGACTGGCCCGTGCGTTGGCCAACGACGATCCTGAGCAGTCGCGCCAGGACTTCGCGGCGGCGAAGGCGATTGCCCCCGATCACCCGGAGCTCTGGCTGGCCACCGCGGAACAGGCACTCGACGACAACGACGTCGACGCGGCCGTCGATGCCCTCGACGCGCTCGGGCGCGTCAAGCCCGGCTCGCTCGACGAAGCCGCGCTGCGTGCCGCCGTCGCGTACAAGCGCGAAGGCATGGCCGGCGCGGAGACGGCGGCGGCGCGCGTACACGATCTCAATCCGGAATCCGCGCTCGGCTATCGCGCGGCCGCCGAGCAGGCCGCGCGTGACTATCGCTTCGACGACGCGGCGGTGCTCGCGCGAAAGGCGACGGCGATCGACGCCGAGGATTCGCTGGCGTTCTTCGACCTCGGTCTCGATCTTCTTCGGACGGGCGAAGAAGCCGACGCTCGAACGGCGCTCGAGACGTCATGGAATCTCGACGATAGCGCTCGACTCACGAAGAACCTGCTGCAACTGCTCGACCACCTCGACACGTTCACCGTCGTGCCGCACGGGCCGTTCATCTTCAAGTTCGCGCCCGACGAAGCCGCGGTCCTCGAGGCCTATGCGCTGCCGCTCGCCGACGAGGCGTACCGCCAATACACCGAGCGCTACGGGTTCACGCCGAAGGGCCCCATCCTCGTCGAAGTGTTTCCGAGCCACGACGACTTCGCCGTTCGCACGTTCGGCCTGCCCGGTCTCTACGGCGCGCTCGGCGCGTGTTTCGGCCGCGTGATCGCGATGGACTCGCCGCACGCGCGGCCGCCGGGCGATTTCAGTTGGCAGGCGACGCTCTGGCACGAGCTCGCGCACGTCTTCACGCTGCAGTTGTCCGACTACCGCGTGCCGCGATGGCTGACCGAAGGCATCTCGGTCTACGAGGAGCATCGCCGGAATCCCGCGTGGGGACGCGAGCTGACGCTGCAATACGCGCGTGCGCTCAACAAGGGCCAGACGTTCGGCGTGAAGAAGCTGCCCGACGCGTTCAAGCATCCCGAGAGCCTGGCGATGGCCTACTTCGAGGCGTCGCTCGTCGTCGAACATCTCGTCGCGCTCAATGGTGAGAACGGGCTGCGGACGCTCCTGCTGGCGTACAAGAACGGCGCGACCGATACCGACGCCTTCTCGCGCGCGTTCGGCACGAACGTTGACGACGTCGAGGCGTCGTTCCAGGCGTTCGTGCAGAAACAGTACGGCGCGCTCGCCGCGGCCATGGGCGATCCGCCGCGCCAGGTCGACGCGAACGACATCGACGGGCTCCGTGCGCGCGCCGAAGCCGCGCCGGGAAACTTCGTCAGCCAGCTCACGTTCGGCCAGGCCCTGTTCCGGATGCAGGATCTCGCCGGCGCGCGTGCGCCGCTCGAACGTGCGGCCCAGCTTGCACCCGAGGCGTCCGGCGACGGGAGTCCGCACATGCTCCTCGCGGCCATCGCGAAGCAGGACGGCGATACGACGCGCGCACGGCGCGAACTCCGCGCGCTCCTGACCTACGACCACACGAACGTCGTCGCTGCGCGCGAGCTCGCGCAGTTGGCTACTGACGCCAAGGCGACCGACGACGAGGACTTCGCGCTTCGGCTCGTCGCCGATCTCGATCCGTTCGACGCCGACACGCACACGCGGCTCGCGCAGCGCCTGATGGCGCGCGCAGAATACGCGCCCGCCGCCGTCGAACTGCAGGCCACGCTCGCGCTCGGCCCGGCCAATCCCGCCGAAGCGCACGCGGACCTGGCCGAGGTCTATCTGAAGATGAACAAGCGCGACGACGCGAAACGCGAGGCCCTCGCCGCCCTCGAAGTGGCCCCGACGTTTGCCCGCGCGCAGGACTTGCTGTTACAGGCCTCAGCGCGCTGATTTGCATCAAAATGCTCTGTATGCGACGAATTGCCGCAATCCTCGCCGTGGCGTTGGCGATGGGCCTCTCCATTCCCGCCCGTGCCGCCGCGGACAACGATCGCTTCGTTCTCCTCGTGTCCGGCGCGTCGGGCGATCCGGCGTACGCGACGACGTTCCGTCGCTGGGTCGACGCGTTGACGACGATGCTCCACGATCGTTTTCAGTACGCGGCCGATCACGTCGTCGTGCTGACCGAGACGCCGAAGGCAGGGGAGTCGAAAGCCACGGCTGACGGCGTCCGTCAGGCGATCGCCGCGCTCAAGCCGCGGCTGACTGCGACCGATCAGCTCGTGGTCATTCTCATCGGACACGGGTCGGACGACGCGTCGGGCGCGAAGTTCAACCTCGTCGGACCCGATCTCACCGTGAAGGATTGGTCCGAGTTACTGGCGTCCGTGCCCGGTCATCTCGCCGTCGTCGACACGACGAGCGCGAGCTTTCCATTCCTCGCCGGGCTTTCGGGCCATGACCGCGTGATCATCACGGCCACCAACAGCGTGGCTCAGCGCTACGCGACGGTCTTCCCGGACGCGTTCATTCAGGCGCTTTCGTCGGATGCGGCCGATCTCGACAAGAACGGCCGCGTGTCGCTGCTCGAGGCGTTCACGACTGCGTCGCGCACCGTCGCGCAGCACTACGAGCAGGGCGGCATCATGGCGACCGAGATCGCGCTGCTCGACGACAACGGCGACGGCAAGGGCACGATCGCTGGCACCGAGAACGCCGCCGACGGCAACGTCGCGGCCGTGACCTATCTGCAGGGCGCCGCGGCCCAGACGTCGACCGATCCGGAAACACAGCGTCTGCTCACGAGACAGCGCGAGCTGACCGATCAGATCGACGCACTGCGCCGGCGCCGCGGCGAGATGGCAGCCGACGAATACAACCGGACGCTCGAAGGCCTGCTGACCGAGCTCGCGACGGTCTCGCACGACGTACGGCAGCGACAAGGGCAGTGAAACTTCGAACTTCAAAGTTCGAACTTCAAAGTTGCGCGCGCCGTCAGGCGCGCGCTACCCCCACCACTCCACGCGCTGGCGTTCGGGGCGGCGGAAGATCCAGACGGTGATGACGCCGGTGAGGAAGCCGCCGAGGTGTGCCCAGAACGCGACGCCGCCGGGATTGGTCGCCTGTGCGAGCCGGCCGACGCCGCCGAGAATCTGGATCAGGAACCAGAAGCCGAGAAACAACACCGCCGGCACTTCGACGACGTCGATGAAAATGATGATCGGGATCAGGACGAGAATGCGCGAGTGCGGGAACATCACGAGGTACGCGCCCATCACGCCGGCAATCGCGCCGCTCGCGCCGACGAGCGGCACCGGCGAGTGCGGCGAGGCCCACACCTCGGCCAGGCCCGCGAGGTAGCCGGCGAGCAGGTAGAAGACGAGATAGCGGGCGTGCCCGAAGCGGTCCTCGACGTTGTCGCCGAAAATCCAGAGCGTGAGCAGATTGCCGCCGACGTGCAGCAGGCCGGCGTGCAGGAACATCGACGTCGTGGCCGTGAGCCACGAGGCGTGCGCCGGCACGAGGCCGTAGGTGAAGATCAGCCGTTCGAGGGCGGCGTCGGGCAGCGTCCATTCGTACAGGAAGACGACCACGTTCACGCCGATGAGCAGGTAGGTGACCCAAGGCGTCGTGCGGGATGGGATGACGTCGCGAAGCGGGACCATCGGGGCGTCCCGTCAGTATAGAAGCCAGGCGCCGTGGCGCGCCGGGCATCGGAGACCAAGGACGAGATGACGTGTACCGCGTGCGGCGCGACGATCGCCGACAAAGCCATTGTCTGTTACCGGTGCGGTGCGCCGACGGCCGTGCCCGCGCGGCGCGGCGGTCCGCCACCCGCCCCGCGGCGTCCGATCGTGCCGGCTGCGGCCGCGCTCGCGGGTGCCGGCGCGCTCGAGGTCGTCGGCTTCACGCACGCGACGGGCGCCGCGGCGGCCACGCCCGAGATGGCCGCCGGGGTGGTGCTCGCGGCCGTGGGGGCCTGGCTGCTCCTCCGCCGCCGGCGGTGACCCCCGGCCGCCGTCCGCGCGGCGTTCGTGTACACTGAGCGCCGCTGAACGCGATGGCCGTTCCCCGCCTGCACGTCAACGATCCCCGTGGCGAGCGCGAGGTCACGCTCGATCACTTCCCCTTCACCATCGGCCGCCGAGAAACCAACGACCTGCGGCTCAGTGGCGGGGAAGTCTCGCGCGAGCACGCCGAGATCGTCTCGGTCGACGGCCACGTCATCCTGCGTGACCGCGATTCGCGCTACGGCACCTTCGTCAACGGCGAAGCCATCAAAGAGTGTCCGCTCCGATCGGGCGATCGCATCGCGCTCGGGCGCGGTGGCGGCGCGGACCTCGAGTTCTGCATGGACGATCGGCCCGCCGCGACGCGGTCGACGACGGCGGCGCGTGACGATCTGCGGCAGATCGCGGCGCTCCTCCAGGGCGTGCGCGCGCTCGGCTCGGGCCGCGTGCTGCAGGACGTGCTCGCGCTCGTGCTCGACTCCGCGCTCGACATCTCGGGCGCCGAGCGCGCGTTCATCATGTTGTCGACCGCCGACAACGAGCTCGAGTTCAAGCTCGCGCGCGGCCGCAACAAGCAGACGCTGACCGACGTGACGTTCACGACCAGCCGCAAGATCCCCGAAGAAGTGTTCCGCACGGGCACGACCAAGGTCGTGACCGACCTGTTCGACGACGACTTCGCCGGCGTGCACATGGGCACGGTCGCGCTCGGCATCCGGCACGTCGTCTGCGTGCCGCTCAACTTCGTGCACTACGTCGAGTCGGCCGAAGCCAAGGGCGACGACCGGCGGATCGGCGTGCTCTATCTCGACAGCCGCGAGACGGGCACGCTGCTCTCCGAGGGCACGCGCACGGGGCTCGAGACGCTCGCGGCCGAAGCGTCGGTCGCGATCGAGAACGCGCGGCTCTATCGCGAGAAGCTCGAGAAGGCGCGCATGGAGCAGGAGATGCGCATCGCGGCCGAGATCCAGCAGGCGCTCCTGCCGAAGCCGCGCGCGAGTCTCGGTTTCGTCGAGGCGTCGGCGGCGAGCGTGCCGTGCCGATCGATTGGCGGCGACTTCTTCGACTACTTCGACGAGCCGGGCGCGTCGTTCGGTTTCACGCTCGGCGACGTCGCGGGCAAGGGGCCGCCGGCCGCGCTCATGAGCGCGCTGATGCAGGGCATGTTCGCCGCGCACGCGTCGCTGCGTCAGGATCCCGCCGAGGCGGTGACCGTCATCAACAAGGCGCTCTGCCGCCGCGGCATCGAGTCGCGCTTCGTGACGCTGCTCTTCGGTATCGTCGACACGGCCGGGCAGCTCGCCTATTGCAACGCGGGCCACAATCCGCCGTTCGTGGTGGGGAAGAGCGGCGTGCGCCGGCTCGACGTCGGCGGGCCGGTCGTCGGGCTGCTGGACATGGCGCCCTACACGCTCGGCCGCGCCGCGCTCGATCCGGGCGACGTCGTCGTCCTTTACAGCGACGGCGTGTCGGAGGCGTTCAACGCGGCTGGCGAGGACTTCGGCGACGCGCGGCTGCTCGAGGTGGCGCAGGGCGCCGCCGGCGTGCCGGCACAGGCGCACGTCGAGCGCATCATCTCGGCCGTCCGCGCCTTCACCAAGGGCGCGCCGCAGAGCGACGACATCACGGTGATGGTGATCCGCTATCTCGGCGCCTCGGCCTGACGCCGCTCGCTCGTGACCCGGCGCGCGATCGTTCTCATCTGGCTCTTCATCGGCGTCGCCGTCTGGTGCGGGTTCTACGAGCTGTATCTCTCGCGCGGCGCCCGCGAATATCTGCAGCGTGAAGCCGAGTTCGAGCTCGGCCGCGGCCCGCGCGCGTCGATGGCCGAGGTCATGGCCCGCGCCCGCCACGACGGCGCCATCGCGTCGACGATCTGGGCCGTGGCGATCACCGGCGCCGGCTGGGCGACGATAGGACTGAGAGACAGAACTAAAAAAGATGACACCGCGAGGCCCCGAACGTAGTGAGGGCGCCGAAGCGCCGTAGCGTTGGGGGTGGGGCCCCAACGCATTGCAAAGAAGATGACTCGCGAGGTAGCGCTAGCAGCAAAGCGCTACAATCTCCGGATCGTGCCCATCCCTCTGACCGCTCTGTCCCGTCGTCGATCGAAGATTGCCGGCTGGGGCGTCTACACGAAGATCGACATCAACAAGAACACGCGCATCATCGACTACGCCGGCGAGTTGATCACGCACAAGCAGAGCGCGCGGCGTGAGCGGAAGCAGGTGGCTCGCGGCGAGATCTGGTGCTTCACGGTCAACCGCCGCTGGGTCCGTGACGCCGAGGTCGGCGGCAACGTCGCGCGGTTCATCAATCACTCGTGCCGGCCGAACTGCTACATCGAGATCGACGGCCACACCATCTGGATCCGCGCCGCGCGCAACATCCGCGCGGGCGAAGAGCTGAGCTACGACTACTCCACGGATGGAGAAGCGACCATCCCGTGCAAGTGTCGGCCCGGCTGCCAGCGCTTTTTGTGAGACGAGTCGGCCACGTCATCTACCTGCACGGCTTCGCGTCGTCGCCGGCATCGACGAAGGCGCAGGTGTTCCGGCGCGAACTGGCCGGGCACGGCGTCGGCCTGACCTGTCCGGATTTCAACGAGCCGTCGTTCGAGACGCTCACGATTGCGCGCATGGTCGATCAGGCGTGCCGCGCCATCGACGACGCGCCTGCATTGCCCGTGGCTTTGATCGGGTCGAGCCTCGGAGGCCTCGTGGCCGTCCACGCCGCCGCGTTCCGGCCCGCGCGCGTCGATCGACTCGTGCTGCTCGCCCCGGCGCTCGACTTCGGCGCCAACCGTCTGCGCAAGCTCGGCCCTGAGGGCATCGAAGCCTGGCGGCGGACGGGACGCCTCCGCGTCTATCACTACGGCGACAAGACGGAACGCGACGTCGGCTTCGCGCTGTACGAAGACGCCGTCCGCCACGACGCGTCGACGCTCCCACTCGCCGTCCCCGCGCTCGTCTTCCAGGGCCGCCGCGACGAGTCGGTCGATCCCGCCATCGTCGAGTACTGGACGCGCGCCCGCCCGCTCGCCGATCTGCGCCTCGTCGACGACGGGCACACGCTCGTCGATTCGATGCCCGCCATCGTCGAGGCGACGACGCGGTTTTTCGGGCTCGGCGATTCCGAAGCGCGCGGATAGGACCCCATTTCCGCGCGACTACCCAGGCGACTGGCGTCGCGGATCCACCCATCGTGCGACCGGCTTCGACCCAATCACGCTGGCACTGCCACCCAACTGCCGACGCGCTCCCACCCAACCGCGGAGGCACTGCCACCCAACCGCGAACGAGCTTCCACCCAACTGCGAAGGCGCCGCCACCCAATCGTGAACGCGCTTCCACCCAATTGCGGGGGCACTGCCACCCAACCGCGAAGGCACTTCCACCCAATGGCGGAGGCACTCACACCCAATTGCCAAGTCACTCACACCCAATTGCCAGATCGCAGGCGCCATTTGACGTTCCTGTAAATCATTGTCTCCATGGGACATGACACCTAATCCAGAATGGAGACTCTATTTGTCGGATAAGTGGGGTACGGCAAGTGTGCGGCGACATCCGCGTTCCGGCGTGTGGGGCCGAGTCCGCGGATCGTGCCTCGCGGCGCCCCGGGCGTGAGTCCGATGTCGCGCGCGGCGCATCGCGCCTTCCGGCATGTGAGCGCAGGCGAGTGCGAGGTGGGTTGCGCCTTCCCGGGTGTGGGAGTGGGTCAGTGCGCGGCAGGTTGCGTCTTCCGGCGCGCGGCATGACGCCGTAGGGTTCTTACTTCTGGCCAAGTTCCCCCTGGGTCTGAAGACCCAGGGCTCCACGGAGGACGGTTTCCTGGCTTTTGACTTCTGGCTTCTGGCTTCGAACTTCTGACTTCTGACGACGGTCAGTTCCCAGGCGCGCCGAGCTTGAACACGTGGGGCGCGCGGCGTTTGATCGCGTTGCGGGAGTCGACGACGAGCGGGGCGTGGCGGACGACGGCGTCGTAGTCGAACGCCGTGTGGTTGGTGAGGATCACGACGCAGTCCGCGGCGGCGAGCGTTTCGGCCGTGAGGGGGGCCGAAGCGAGATCGCCCGACGGCCATTCGTGCGGGCCGAGCTTCGGCACGTACGGGTCGTGATAAGTGACGCGCGCGCCCTTCTTCACGAGCTCGACCATCACGTCGAGCGCCGGCGACTCGCGGACGTCGTCGATGTCGCGCTTGTAGGCGACGCCGAGCACGAGCACCGAGGCCCCGCGCACGGACTTGCTGTGCGTGTTCAGCGCGTCGGCCACCTTCTGGACGACGTACTGCGGCATCGCCCCGTTCACGTGGCCGGCGAGCTCGATGAATCGCGCCTCGAAGCCGACCTCCTTCATCTTCCATGAGAGATAGAAGGGATCGATCGGAATGCAGTGGCCGCCGAGCCCGGGGCCCGGATAGAAGGGCATGAAGCCGAACGGCTTGGTCGCGGCCGCGTCGACGACTTCCCAGACGTCGATGCCCAGCCGGTCACACATGAGCGCGAGCTCATTGACCAGGCCGATGTTCACCGCGCGGAACGTGTTCTCGAGCAGCTTGACGAGCTCGGCCACCTTCGGCGAGCTGACCTCGACGACGCGATCGATCGACGCGCTGTAGAGCGCGCGCGCGAGCGCTGTGCAGGTCGGCGTGACGCCGCCCACCACCTTCGGCACGTTCTTCGTCGTCCACGTCTCGTTGCCGGGATCGACGCGCTCGGGCGAGAAGGCGAGGAAGAAGTCGCGTCCGGCGACGAGGCCGCCGCGCTCGAGAATCGGCCGCACGACTTCGTCGGTCGTGCCCGGATAGGTCGTCGACTCGAGGATGACGAGCTGACCCGGCCGCAGGTGCTTCGCCGTCACTTCGACGGCCGAGACGACGTAGGAGAGATCCGGATCCTTCGTCTTGCGGAGCGGCGTCGGCACGCAGATGTTGATCGTGTCGAGGTCGGCGAGCACGCTCGCGTCGGTCGTCGCGTCGAGCCGGCCCTCGGCGACGAGCGGCGCCACGGTCGAGGACGGCACGTCCTGGATGTAGGACTCGCCGCGGGTGATGGCGGCGACCTTGGCGGCGTCGAGATCGACGCCCGTGGCGTGGAAACCGCTTCGGGCGAACTCCACGAGGAGCGGCAGGCCGACGTAGCCGAGGCCGACGACGCCGGTCCGTGCCGTGCGCGTGCGGAGTCGTTCGTCGAGGCTGGCCGCGAGGCCGGAAAGCACAGCAGTCGTCACGCGCTCGTCATCTTATCGCAGCGCCTCAGCCGTCCGTCCGGGCATTCGTGTGGTCTAATTTTGCGAGGGGAGCCTCCATGATCCTCGAGACGCGAACGTCGGCTGACCTGCCGTGGTCCGAAGTGACGCCGGAGACGATCTACCGATCGCGGCGCGAGTTCCTCAGAACCGGCGTGGCAGGGATCACGGGAGCCGCGGTCGCGGTGCTGGCCGCCTGCGGCACCGCGGACGTGGCCGAGGCGCAGACGACGCTCGGCTTCACGCCCAATCCGAAGTACGTGGCCACGGCCGCCGACAAGCTGAACACCTTCGAACAGATCACGACCTACAACAACTTCTACGAGTTCGGCAGCGAGAAGGGCGACCCGGCGAAGTACGCCGGCAAACTCACCGTCAAGCCGTGGACCGTGAAAGTCGACGGCCTGGTCTCGAAGCCGGGCAACTACGGCGTCGAGGACCTGGTCGATTTCAAGGCGCTCGAGGAGCGCGTCTATCGGCATCGCTGCGTCGAAGCGTGGTCGATGGTCATTCCGTGGATCGGCGTGCCGCTCGCGTCGGTCTTGAACAAGGTCGGGCCGACGCCCTCGGCGAAGTTCGTCGAGTTCACGACGCTCGAGCGTCCGAGCGAGATGCCCGGCCAGCGGACGAACATCCTCCAGTGGCCGTACCTCGAAGGCCTGCGGATGGACGAAGCGATGCACCCGCTCGCGTTCATGGTCGTCGGTCTCTACGGGAAGGTGTTGCCGAACCAGAACGGCGCGCCGCTCCGCATCCACGTGCCGTGGAAGTACGGCTTCAAGAGCGGCAAGTCGATCGTCCGCATCCGTTTCACCGACAAACAGCCGCTCAACACGTGGCAGATTGCCGCGCCGAACGAATACGGCTTCTACGCGAACGTCAACCCGAACGTGCCGCACCCGCGCTGGAGCCAGGCGCACGAGCGGCGGCTGCCGAATCTCTTCTCGAACACGCCGACGCAGATGTTCAACGGGTACGCCGATCAGGTCGCCAGTCTCTACACCGGGATGGACCTGAAGAAGAACTTCTAGGCCGATGCGCCGGCTGTCGGTCGTCGTCAATGCCGCGCTCGCCTCGCGGGCGTTCTATCCCATCGTCTGGCTGGCGTGTTTCACGCCGGGGCTGCTCCTCGGCTGGCGGATCTATCAGGCGTTCACCGGCGCCGATCCGTCGGCCCTCGGCGTCAATCCGACCGAGACGCTGCTGCACACGACCGGACGCACGGCGCTCTCGCTCGTGCTCCTCACGCTCACCATCACGCCGATTCGCCGGCTCACGGGCTGGAACCGTCTGCAGTCGATCCGCCGCACGCTCGGCGTGTGGGCGTTCGTCTACGCGCTCTCGCACGTCACCTGTTACGTCGTCTTCGACCAGCTCGGCGACATCGCGGGCATCTGGGACGACGTGGCGAACCGGCCGTTCATCACGATGGGGATGCTGGCGTTCTCGATCCTGCTCGTGCTGGCGGCGACGTCGACCAACGCGGCCATCCGCCGGCTGGGGCGGCGGTGGCAGCGGCTGCACCGGCTGGTCTACGTCGCGGCGACGGCGGGCATCGTGCATTTCGTGTGGGGGCAGAAGGCCGACATCCGCGAGCCGCTCGAGTGGGCGGCGTATCTGGCCGTGCTCTTCGCGATCCGCATCGGCCTGGCGGTCCGCAAGCGCCGCCGCGCGCTTCAGGCGGCCGTAACTCCTTGATACGGAAGCGGGTAGGCGTCGAAAACCGGGCGGCAGTTCAGCCCCGGCATGGGCCCGCTCGCTGCGCCGAGTGCCCGTTGGGCACAATCTTGTAGCCTGAGCGGCCCTGGCGGGCTATTCTCCCCGTGCCGTAACTGGCCGGACCTTCGAGTCCGGCCGGTCGTGCTCGAAGCCAATGGGCTTCGCCAGGGCTGGTCGTCGGGCCGGCCGGGGTCATCGGGGAGACATATGCACAAGCCAATCAAGTACGTCGAGAAGGGCCTCACGCTGGTGGCCAAGGGATCGTGGGCGGTGTTCGACACGCTCAACAGCATCAGGCCGAATGCGTCGATCACGCCGCAGTGGTCGGAGAAGCCCTTGCTCAAGTCCTGGCAGAAGGTGAAGCCGCCGCTCGGCTGGCCGCGCGAGACCGACTCGCTCTGCCCGAAGTGCGTGCGTGAGGCGCGCCAGGAGATTCTCGACGGCAAGCGCGACTACAAGGTGCTGCTCACCGAGAAGATCGGCGAGATCAAGGCGACGATCGTCGAGCGCGACGGCAAGATCCTGATGGTCAAGGATTGTCCGATCCACGGGCACTTCGAGGACGTCATGGCCATCGACACGGCGTTCTTCAAGCACCTCGAGGAGACCTATCCGGGCTCCGACATCCGCGCGCACAACGACGAGAAGCTGCACAACCACGGGACGTCGA
>DASZOV010000015.1:0-10596 GCA_035550595.1 Vicinamibacterales bacterium | reverse complement strand
TTCCCGAGCTCGAGCGAGCGGAACGCCTTGAGGAACGCTTCCTTGAACGTGCGGCCGACCGCCATCGCCTCGCCCACCGACTTCATCTGCGTCGTGAGCGTGCGATCGGCCTGCGGGAACTTCTCGAACGCCCAGCGCGGCGCCTTGACGACGATGTAGTCGATCGTCGGCTCGAAGGACGCGGGCGTGAGGCGCGTGATGTCGTTCGGGATCTCGTCGAGCCGGTACCCGAGCGCGAGCTTGGCGGCAATCTTCGCGATGGGGAAGCCGGTCGCCTTCGAGGCGAGCGCCGACGAGCGGGAGACGCGCGGGTTCATCTCGATCGCGACGATGCGGCCGTCGGCCGGGTTGATGGCGAACTGGATGTTCGATCCACCGGTCTCGACGCCGACACGACGGATGATGCGCCGCCCGATGTCGCGCATCCGCTGATATTCCTTGTCGGTGAGCGTCAGTGCGGGCGCCACCGTGATGCTGTCGCCGGTGTGCACGCCCATGGCGTCGATGTTCTCGATCGAGCAGATGACGACGAAGTTGTCCGCGCCGTCGCGCATCACCTCGAGCTCGAATTCCTTCCAGCCGATGACCGACTCTTCGACGAGGATCTCGTGGACGGGGCTGAGGCCGAGACCGCGCTGGACGATCTCGCGGAACTCTTCGATGTTGTACGCGATGCCGCCGCCGACGCCGCCGAGCGTGAACGACGGACGGATGATGAGCGGAAACCCGAGCTTGCCCGCGGCATCCATCGCCTGGTCGAGCGACCGCGCAATGGCGCTGTCCGGCACGTCGACGCCGATCGACCGCATGGCGTCCTTGAAGAGCTCGCGATCTTCGGCGACCTTGATTGCTTCGGGCGACGCGCCGATGAGGATGACGCCGTGTCGCTCGAGCACGCCCTGCTCGGCGAGCGCCACGGCCAGGTTCAGCGCCGTCTGCCCGCCGACGGTCGGCAGCACCGCGTCCGGCTTCTCGCGCGCGATGATCTGCTCGACGACCTCGACCGTGAGGGGCTCGACGTACGTGCGGTCGGCCGTGTCCGGGTCGGTCATGATCGTAGCGGGATTGCTGTTGACCAGCACGACCTCGAGGCCTTCGGCGCGCAACGCCTTGCACGCCTGCGTGCCCGAGTAGTCGAACTCGCACGCCTGGCCGATCACGATCGGGCCGGAGCCGATGACGAGGATTTTCTTCAGATCGGTACGTTTGGGCATCGGTCGTCGGTCAGGCCGCGCACACGGCGGCCAGATCGTAGCATGGGCCTTCACGGCGGCCCGGCCACGATCGGAGGCGCCCGGCGGTCAGGCGCGCGCGTCCATCGCCGCCAGGAATTCAGAGAAGAGATAGTCGGCGTCGTGCGGGCCGGGCGCGGCTTCTGGATGGTACTGCACCGAGAAGACCGGCTTCGACACGTGCCGCAGCCCTTCGATCGTGTTGTCGTAGAGATTGCGGTGCGTGATGAGCGCCTGATCGGGCAGCGAATCCGGATCGACGGCGAACCCGTGGTTCTGCGACGTGATTTCGATCGCGCCCGTGCGCAGATCCTTCACCGGATGATTCGCGCCGCGGTGACCGAACTTCAACTTGAACGTCTGGGCGCCCATGGCCAGGCCGAGCAGTTGGTGGCCGAGGCAGATGCCGAACGTCGGCACGTCCGCGTCGATGAGCGTACGCGCGTGGCCGATCGCGTAGTCGAGGACGGCCGGATCGCCCGGACCGTTGCTGAGGAACACGCCATCGGGTTTCGTCGCGAGGACGGTTTCGATGGGCGTCGACGCGGGATAGACGCGAACGTCGCAGCCGTGCGCGGCGAACCGGCGCAGGATGTTCCACTTCATGCCGAAGTCGTAGGCCGCCACACGTAGCGGCCGGGCGCTGCGGCGGTCGGCCGGCAGGATGAACGCGTCATCGGACGGTGCGTGGTAGTCGAACGGCTCGGCGCACGTGACGTCCTTCACGAGATCCGCGCCTTCCATGTGAGGCAGCGCGCGGGCCTTCTCGACGAGCTCGGCCGGATCCACCTTGCCCGTGGCGATGACGCCGCGCATGACGCCCGCCGACCGCAGGAGACGCGTGAGCGCGCGCGTGTCGACGTCGGCAATCGCGACGACGTCGTGACGCGTGAGATAGTCGCGCAGCGTCCCGTCGGCGCGCCAGTTGCTCGCGATGGGCGACTGGTCGCGCATGATGAAACCCGCCACCTGCACGCCGCGCGACTCGACGTCTTCGTCGGTCACGCCGTAATTGCCGATCTCCGGGCTCGTCATCGTGACGATCTGCCCGGAGTACGACGGGTCGGTCAGGATTTCCTGATACCCGGTCATGCTGGTGTTGAACACGACTTCGCCGCCGGTCTCGCCGGACGCGCCGGCGGCCTTGCCGCGAAACCACGTGCCATCTTCGAGCGCGAGCACTGCGTTCATCGAGCGGGGGATCCTCGAAAGTTAGAAGCTAGAAGTTAGAAGCCAGAAGCCAAGGGTCGACGAGGCGCATCCAGCGCAACCTGTTAATTCTGACATGCGCGTGCGGGTCGGCGGCGCCCGAGGTCATTGCGGCGCGATCTCGAGCGACGCGTGCACCGGCGTGGGCTGGCCGGGCACGACCGTCACGCGGCCCGTCCAGGTGGCGTACCCGGGAAGTTCGAGCGTGACGAGGTGTTCGCCGGCGGCGAGATCGACGGCGCGCAAAGGCGCGGCGCCGAGCAGACGACCGTCAATCGAGACCTGCGCACCGCGCGGCCGCGAGTCGATGTCGATCGCGCCAGGTCCCGACGTCGTCGGGACGGCGGTGGCCGACGCGGGCGCAACAGCCGGACTCGCGGGCGGCGCAGCCGACGCCGCCGGCTCAGAGGTCTGGTCCAGGCCGGGAACGAGCCGCAAGTCGAGCGTTTGCGAGAGGGCGGGCGCGCGAAACACGACGCGCTCCGCGCGCGGAACGTGTCCGGGCCGGGCCACCTGGACCGCGTGCGCGCCAAGTGACAGACCACGCGCGACGAGCGGTGTCTCGCCGAGAATCCGGCCGTCGATCGTGACGAGCGCGCCCGGCGGATCGGATCGCACGACGAGCTCGCCCGCCGCAGCCGGCGCGCGAGGTGTCTCGGCAACCGGCGCAGCCGTGGGCGCGGCCGCTGATGGCGCGGACGTGGAACCGGCCGCGACCGGTGCGTTCGACGCCGCGGGTCCGCTCGCGCCCCGGCCGGCATCCGGCGTGGACGCCGCGTTGCCAGACTCCGACGCCGCAGGCGGAGCGGCACTCGTCGCCGACGACGCCTCAGACGACGGCGCGGCGACATCGGGCGCGGCGCCCGACGCGGCACCGTTCGGCGCCCCGGCGACGTTCGGCGCGGATGGCGCTGAAGGAGCGTTGGCGCGAGCCTCGGTCGCCGCCGGTGCCGGCCTCGTCCTGGCGCGATATCCCGACAAGACGCCAAAGACGACGACCGCCGCCGTGACGAGAACGGCAATCCAAGGCACGACGGTGCGCTTGCGCGAGGCCGACCACGTGGGCGGGATGCCGCCGGGCGGCGTCAAAGTGTTGATCGCGCGCGAGGCCGGAATGACGAGCGGCAGCGTCAGCGGATGGGCGACATCGGACGCGACCACTGGAGCGGCCATCTCCACGACGCCCTCTGCCATGGCGACAGCGGCCAGTCCGGCGACGGCCGCTGGTGCGGCGTCCGTCGCGTCGGCCTCTTCGGCTTCGCCGGACGCGGGTGTCTCTACGTCCGCCGCCGCGCCTGCCACCTCGACCTCGGCAAGTCGGTCGGTCGCGCGGCGATCGTATTGACGGTTATCGCGCGTGGCGTCGGCCGCCGGCGCGCCGTCCAACCGATCGGCGTCATCGGTCACGGTGCCGGGAACGCCGACGAAGTCGCGCGTCGTGATCTCTTCGAGCGCGGCAATGAGCGCCGCGCCGCTCGGATACCGCTGCTCTGGACGCTCGGCGAGCGCCGTCGACAGCACGCGGCGCACGAGCACGCGCTGCTGCGGCTGCAGCTCGGACGCGAGAACGCCGTCCTGCTCCCCCAGCCCTACAGGTCGTCGTCCGGTCAGCAGTTCGTGCGCGATGACGCCGAGCGAATAGACGTCGGCGCGATGATCCCAGCGGCCGTTGGCGCGCTCGGGGGCAACGTACGGACGACGCAGTACGGGCGACGACACGCCGGCGGTCTCGAGCGCCTGGACGATGCCGAAGCCGGTCATCTTGACTTCGTCGATCGCCGCGCTGAGGAACACGTCACGCGGGTGCAACGCGCCGTGCGTCAAGCCGGCCTCAGCGGCCGCATCGAGACCGGCGGCAATTCGCGAGAGCACGGGCAGCGCCTGTTCGAGCGTGGCGGGCGTGAAGCGGCGCAGCGCGATGTCGAGCGTGTCGCCACTCTCGTACTCCATCACGAGGAACGCCGACGTCCCTTCGACGCCGGCATCGACGAACGGCACGAGCGACGGATGCGCGAGCGGCGTGGCCGCGAGCCGGCGCAACGCGTCTGCGAGACGCGCGACGCCATCGGGCGGCAGATCGAGACGGAAAACTTTGACGGCGAGCAGGCGATCCGCGCGAGGATCGTGCGTGCGAAAGACGGGTCCGAGCACACCGCTGCCGATCTGGTGCAGCACGCGATAACTGCCGAAGGCGGTCGGCGCGCTGAGGCTGGACGACTCGTCGAAGGACAGCGCGAAACTCCTTGAAAGCGACCTCCATCCTAGCATGCCGGCCCGCACGGCGAGGCGCGACGTGTAGTAGATTGGCTCGATGCCCAGCCGTTCCGAACCGGCCGCCGCCGCGGCCGCCATTCGTGACGCGATCGCCGTGTCCCGCCTGCCGTGGATCCGACCGCTCGTCGACGCGTACGCGAACGACTTCGCCTCGGTCGCGCCGCTCTTCGCCGGCAATCCGGCCGACCCGGCGGCCTGGCGCGAGACGATCGGCCGCGTGCAGCGTGCGCCACGCGATCGGGCACGACTGGCGGCGCTTCTGGCCGCGCAGCAGGATCGCCGCGGCGCCCCGGACGCCGCTCGCCGGAACGCGGCACGGTTCGCCGATCCCGCCACGGTCGCCGTCGTCACCGGCCAGCAGGCCGGCGTCTTCGGCGGTCCGCTCTACACACTGCTCAAGGCCGTCACCACGATCCAACTCGCGCGTCTCATCGAGCGTGAGCACGGCGTGGCCGCCGTTCCCGTGTTCTGGGTCGAAGCCGAAGACCACGACTGGGAAGAAGTCCGCACGGCCACGGTCCTCGACCGCGACTTCACCGTCGCTTCGCTCACCTTGCACGCGCTCGACGGCGCGGGCGAACGATCGGTCGGCTCGCTGACGCTCGACGCGGGCATCGACCAGATGATCTCGGCGCTCGAACAGCTCCTGGCGCCCACCGAGTTCACGGCCGAGGTTCTTGGCGCGCTGCGCCGCCGGTACGCGGACGGCGCGTCGCTCGGCACGGCCTGCGCCGGTTGGTTCGACGATCTCCTCGGCCAGCACGGCCTCGTCGTCTTCGAATCCAACGACCCGGCGGCCAAGCCGGCGGTGGCCGATCTCTTCGCGCGCGAGCTCGCCAGTCCGTCGCGGGCCGCGGCGCTCGTCGCCGAGTCGGCCGCCGAGATGTCACGTCTCGGCCACGCGCCACAGGTCGAGCCGGCAGCCGACGCCGTCTGTCTCTTTCATGTCAGCGATGCCGGTCGTCAGCCGATCAAGCGCCAGGGCGCCGACTACCTCATCGGCGAGACCGTCAGGACGGCGTCCGACCTCGCGGCCGAGGCGTCGGCCCATCCCGAGCGGTTCAGCCCCAACGTGCTCCTCCGTCCGCTCGTGCAGGACCGGCTCTTCCCGACGGTCTGTTACGTCGGCGGACCGAGCGAGCTCGCCTACCAGGCGGAGTTGGGCTCGCTCTACCGAGAGCTGGGCGTCGAGCGCCCGCTGCTCGCCTCACGCACGTCGGCCACGCTCGTGGATTCGGCGGCCGGACGGTTCCTCGATCGACACGACGTCCCGTACGAAGCCTTCCAAGCCCAGGACGAACTCGCCCTCAACAAACTGCTCGAAAGCCAGTTGCCGCCGTCGGTCGATCGGGCGATCGAGGCCATCGGCGAATACGTCGGCGCCCGCGCGGACGAGCTGAAGGCCACGGTCGAGAGCATCGACCCGACGCTCGCCGGTGTCGTCGACACGACGTTCGACCGCATTCGCGGCACGCTCGACACGATGCAGACGAAGATCATCCAGGCGAGCAAGAAGAAGGACGACACCCTGCGCCGGCAGTTCATTCGAACGCGCGCGCTCCTCTTTCCCGACGGTCATCCGCAGGAACGCTTGTTGAACGTCGCGTTCTTCGTGAACCGCTACGGCTTGGCCATCGGCGACCGGCTGCTCGACGCCCTGCCGCCCGCGCTCGACGCGGGCCACGCGCACTACATCGTCTCGCTCTAGCGCGCTCGCGCGCCGGTCATGCCGGCGCGTCCTCATTCATCCCGCAGACCGCTCGCCTCTTTCGATCGTCGCATCTCTTGTGAACGCCGCGGTACGTCTCTTGAAGACGAGCGGAAGACGATGATTGAAAGGATCGGGCCGATGGCAAGCAGCGACAACTGGGCGGCGATTCTGGCAGGCGGTGATGGGCAGCGTTTGCGCTCGTTCACGCGCACGCTCACCGGAGACGAGCGGCCCAAACAATTCTGCCGGCTGCTCGGCACGCACACGCTCCTCGCCGACACGCGCCAACGCGTCTGCCTACATGTGGCAAGCGAGCGGACAGTGTACGTCGTCACACGCGCGCACGAGCCGTTCTATCGCGATGAGTTCGCCGACACATCCGGATGGCAGGTCATCGCGCAGCCGGTCAATCGCGGCACGACGGCAGCCGTCCTCTACGCGTTGCGCCGGCTTCGCGCGAGAGGCGCGGACGGCGCGCTCGGTCTCTTCCCCGCCGATCATTTCTATTCCGATCCCGCGGCCTTTCGCCGGACGATCGAGGCCGCCTATGCGCTGGCCCACGCGCGCCCGCACGCCATCGTTCTCGTCGGCGCCGAGCCGGACAGGCCGGAGACCGAATACGGCTGGATCGAGCCGGGCCCCGCGCTCCACGGCACGCGGTTGCTGCCGGGTCTCGGCGCCGCCCGTTCGGTGAAGCGCTTCGCCGAGAAGCCCTCGGCCGACGTCGCCCGCGCGCTGATGGGCCGTCGAAGCCTGTGGAACACGATGATCGTCGTCGGACGCCTGAGCGCGTTCGATGAACTCCTCGCCGCGGCCGTGCCCGAGTTGCGCCACGAGTTCGCCGCGCTCGACGACGCGCCGTCGCCCGACGCCGAAGCCGCGATCGTGGGCGCGATCTACGACGCGATCGGCTCATCCGATTTTTCGCGCGACGTCCTCGCCTCCCAGCCCGAGCGGCTCGCGGTCGTGAACCTGCGCGACTCGGGATGGACCGATCTCGGCCAGCCGGCCCGCGTGCTGGACGTCCTCGCCCGGCGCAACGCCTCGGACACGCATCAGGCCGCCGGTTGACGCTGCTACGCCCCGACGGGCGCCGGAGGGCATGATCGCTCGTACCATGAGACTCGTGCCGCAGACGACGCCCCCGTCGGCCGATCGGTCGCGACGGCTGCCCATCGGCGCCGAGCCGCAACCCGGCGGTGACGTTCACTTCCGAGTCTGGGCGCCGGCATCGACCTCGGTCTCGGTCGAAGTCGACGTGCCGGGCCATGGCCCAGCACTCCATCCGCTCGCCGAAGCAACGAACGGCTACTTCGACGGCTTCGTGGCGGACCTCGGTCCGGGCACGCGGTACCGATATCGCCTGGCCGACGGCCACGCGTACCCGGATCCGGCGTCGCGCTTCCAGCCCGACGGGCCACACGGCCCCTCTGAAGTGATCGACGCGTCGGCGTTCGCCTGGACCGATGCCTCGTGGCCCGGTCTCGCCTCGTCCGAACTCATCGTCTACGAGCTGCACATCGGCACGTTCACGGCCGCGGGCACCTGGGACGCGGCGCGGCACGAACTGCCGGCGCTCGCCACGCTCGGCGTGAACGTGATCGAGGTCATGCCGGTCGCGGATTTTCCGGGACGCTTCGGCTGGGGCTACGACGGCGTGAACCTCTTCGCGCCGACGCGGCTCTACGGCCGGCCCGACGATTTCCGCGCCTTCGTCGATGCCGCGCACACGCTCGGCCTCGGCGTCATCCTCGACGTCGTCTACAACCATCTCGGCCCCGACGGCTGCTGGCTCGATCGATTCGCGCCGCAGTACTTCGCCGACCTCGCGACCGAGTGGGGCCGCGGACTGAACTTCGACGGCCCGGGTTCTGGCCCCGTTCGCGAGCTGTATCGTGCGAACGCGCGGTACTGGATCGACGAGTTCCACCTCGACGGCCTGCGGCTGGACGCGACGCAGGCGATCTTCGATCGATCGACGCCGCACATCCTCACCGAAATTGGCGAAGAGGTCCGCCGCGCGGCCGCGCCGCGCACGGCGTGGATCGTCTGCGAACACGAACCGCAGCACAGCGAGATGGTCCGGCCGACCGACGCCGGCGGCTTCGCCCTCGATGCCGTGTGGAACGACGACTTTCATCACAGCGTCGAAGTCGCGCTCACGGGCAGGCGCGAAGCCTACTTCAACGATTACATGGGATCGCCGCAGGAGCTCGTGTCGATCGTCAAGCACGGCTTCCTCTATCAAGGCCAGGTGTCGGCGTGGCAGAAGCAGCCGCGCGGCACGCCGACGCGAGGGATTCGACCGGACGCGTTCGTCGCCTTCCTCGAGAACCACGATCAAGTCGCCAACACCTGGAGCGGCTTGCGCCTACATGCGACGTCGAGCCCGAGCCGCTTGCGCGCGCTGACGGCGCTGCTGCTCCTCGGTCCGTGGACGCCGATGCTCTTCCAGGGGCAAGAGTTCATGGCGTCGGCGCCCTTCTTGTTCTTCGCCGACCACGAGTCCGCGCTCGCGGCGCTCGTCCGGCAGGGTCGCCGCGATTTCATGGCGCAGTTCGGCAGCCTGGCGCACGCCGACATGGACGACCGGCTGCCCGATCCGGGCGATCCGCGCACGTTCGAGCGTTGCCGCCTCGACCAGACGGAACGCGAGACGCACACGGCGGCGCTCGCGCTCCACGCGTCGCTCATCGCACTCCGGCGCGAAGACGTCGCGTTTCGCTCGCCGGCGTCCGAAGACGTCGACGGCGCGGTCATCGGCGATCAGGCCTTCGTCATCCGCTGGTTCTGCCGGCCGCCTCGCGGCACGGCCGCCGACGACCGTCTGCTCGTCGTGAACCTCGGCGTCGAGCTGGATCGACCAGTGCTGCCGGAACCGTTGTCGGCGCCGCCCGCCGGACATCGATGGGTCCCACGCTGGTCGAGTCAGGATCCGATGTACGGCGGTGGTGGTACGCCTGACATCGTCCTGGATATTGGCTGGCGGCTGCCGGCTGAATCGGCCGTCCTTCTTGCAGCGGTCCCACTCGCGGCTTCGCCGCAACGCGACGAACCGCGATCGGCAACGGGTCGCGACACATGACGCCGGCCACGAGCACGGTGACGCGGCCCGTTCGACGACTGCGATTCGGCGAAGGCGACGCGGCGCGGCCCGACGCGGCGCTCGAGTGGCTGGTCACCAACGGTCTCGGCGGCTACGCATCGGGACCGGTTCGCGGCGGGCTCACGCGCCGCTATCACGGCATGCTCGTCGCGTCGCTGCCCGCGCCGCTCGGGCGCATGGTCTGCCTCTCCGCGCTGCGAACGACACTCGTGACCGGCGGCCGCGACGTGGTCATCGATCACGAAGATCTCACGCATCTCGACGGCCCTGACGTCGCGCGACTCCGCGAGTTCCGGCTCGAGGCCGGCCTGCCCGTCTGGGTCTACGCCGCAGGCTCCGCCATGGTCGAAAAACGCGTCGTGATGCCCGCGCGCCAGAACACCACGCACGTGCGCTTCCACGTCTCGTCGCCCGGCGAACGGACGGTACTGCGGCTCATGCCTTTCACCTCGCCGCGCGCGCACGAGGGCCCGGTTTCGACGACGCCTGACGTTCCCGTCCGCGTCAGCGTCCACGGTTCACTCGTCGACCTCACGTCCGCCTCCGACGACGTGCCGTCGATGCGATGGCTCGTGTCGACGCCGGCGTCGGTCACCTGTCATCTGGCTCGTCCCTGGTCGTCAGCCGTCGAGTACGCCGTCGAACGCGATCGCGGCTACGACTTCGCGGGCACGCTCTGGACACCGGGCGAGATCTCGATTGTCGTCGACGACGAGGCGACCGTGGACTTCGCGGTGTCGACGGAACCGTGGGACGTCGTCCTCGCCGCGCCCGCGGCGACCGTCATCGAACGCGAGATCGCGCGTCGCGACGATCTCCTCGCGCGCACCCTGCGGCCAGAAGACACGATGGCCGCCGAGTTGACCCTCGCGGCCGATCAGTTCATCGTCACGCCCGTCGGACGATTTCGCGAAGTCGCCGAGGGCCGCGCCGAAGGCGAAGAGCCGCGAACGATCATCGCGGGCTATCCCTGGTTCACCGACTGGGGCCGCGACACGATGATCAGCCTCGAGGGTCTGACGCTCGCGACCGGCCGCGCGCGCGAGGCGGCGCACATCCTCCAC
>DASZOV010000014.1:0-19307 GCA_035550595.1 Vicinamibacterales bacterium | reverse complement strand
CGACATCCGCACGATCTCGCCGCGCGACCCGCAGTCGGGCGTGCTCGTCGGCGGCAACAAGGAGATGACCTTCAACGCGGAGTACTACATCAACATCGTGCCGCAGGCGCGGCTCGTGTTGTTCTACGACGCGGGGCAGGTGCGCGACATCGGCCAGAGCTTCGGCTGGAAGGAGCCGGTCATCGGCGTAGCGGTGCCGAGCATCCCGTTCCTCCTGAGCCCGTACGTCCAGCAGAACATGTTCGTCGAGCCCGGTGCGATCCATCCGATCACGATCGGCGACACGAGCGCGTTCAAGACATCGACGGGTCTCGAAGTCCGCTTCTTCCTGCCGGTGCTCAACATCCCGTTCCGGCTCATTGCGGCCTACAATCCGCAGCGGTTCGGTGTGCTCAACAACAACCTGGTGCAGACGCCGCGGTTCACCTTCCGGTTCGCCGTGGGCACGACGTTCTGACCGATCGGATTCGCCGTGCCCCGCGAGCCCTCCTCCGGCCGAAGTCGCTGGGCCCGGTGGGGGCAGATCTTGGTGGGGACGGCGGAGTCAGATCGTGAATGACGTACGGCTGAAATCTCGAGTTGGCCGTACGTCAATTCAAGACAAGAGCTGACTCCACCGCGCGCGTGGAACGACGCGCGGCCAGTCGTATCGCGCGCCGGGGCCACGCGAGCCAATGGCCGCCGGCGCGACTGTCTCAGAAGTGGACGATGTTGACGACGAAGGCGAGCGGGGTCGTGATCTGGCCGTTGGGATCGGCGATCCGCGCGCAGGCCAGGCCGGTCGTCGTGGCCGACGCCGTGAGCACGGCGCCGGCGTGCGCCGCGTCATTGGCCAGATTGATCTGGCAGGCCGTGCCATCCCATGCGCCGAGCGCCAGACTGACGACGGCGCTGCCGTCCGGATCGGGATCGAGCGAAGCAAGCGTGGCCGTCACGCTGCCGATGTCGGTGACGGCGAAGGTGTAGGTCTGCGCGCCGTTGGTCTGGAGCGTGCCGGTGAACGGCGGCTCGGTGACCGGATCGGGTGTCGGGGTGGTCGGCGGGGTGGTCGAGCTGTTGTCGCAGCCGGCGCCGAACGCGGCGACGACGGCCAGGCACAGGAGCCGTGCGAGAAACGGACGTGGCATGCCTACTCCTCGAAAGTGCCGCCAGGAACAGCAACGTTCGTGCCGGCAGTCATCAGTCTACCCGGCAATCCGCGCGCGGTGTGCGGCTTTCCGCGCCGGCCGGCCGTTGTCCCCGCGCGGACGGGCGCCGGCCACGGCCGGTGACACTGGGCCGGACGGGCCCTCGTTCAGACGCCGGACGATGCGAACGGGTCGGATCGGCGGGAAGACCAGCCGACGCGGCGAGCCGTCAATACTCCTATTGCGTGCCGCACCGGTCACGGTGGTGTTTGGTAGGATGTAGTGCTCCGTGTCGGGGCGATGGGCGGCCAGGCGGCCGCTGAACGATTTTCAGTCAAGGTGCCAACAGTGATGAAGCGCATGATGATCGCGATTGCCCTGGGTGCCCTCGTGGTGGGCCCGTCGGCTGCCGCTGCCGCGGCACCGCAGGCGTCTGCTGCCAAGCAGGCGCCGTCTCCGGCCACGCCGCCGGCCACGACGACGCCGGCGCCCGCCGCGCCCGCGGCCGTGCCGTTTCCCGCCGATGCGCGCATCGGCTACGTGAACATGCAGTACATCGTGTCCGAGTCGAAGCTCGGCAAGGCGGGGACCGAGCAACTACGGCAGTTGAGCGACAGCAAGAACACCGAGCTCGCCACCAAGAACCGGGCGATTCAACAGGCGCAGCAGGAGATTCAGACCAACCAGAGCGTCTGGGCGCCGAACGTCCTCGCGCAGAAGAACGCGGATCTCGCCAAGATGCAGAACGAGCTGCAGTTCCTCACCCAGCAGCGCGACACTGACATGCAGACGCTCAACCAGCAGTTGCTGGATGAGTTCGGCCAGAAGGTGCTGCCCATCGTCGAACAGGTTCGCGCCGAGAAGAAGCTCTGGATGGTGTTCGTCACGGGTGACGCGATTGCGGCCGCGCAGCCGGGTCTGGACCTGTCCGACGAAGTCATCAAGCGTCTCGATGCCGTCGCGCCGACGGCGACGGCCGGTGCGCCAGCGACGCCCGCGCCCGCTCCTGCGGGCAAGTAGTTGCGGCCTGGCGCGCGTGCCAGTGTTCGCGTGGACGGTGAACGCCGCGTGACTGCGGCGCTCGCCGCGTCTCGCGCGGCCCGGCCGGCCCTTTCGGTGATGCACATTCCGTCTGTCCTCGACCGGCTGTCCTATCGGTATCCGTCCGTGCTGGTCGACGCCGTGACGCGTCACGAGCCGGGACGGCGGATCGTTGCCGTCAAGAACGTCACCGTCAGCGAAGAGTTCTTCCAGGGGCACTTTCCGGGCACGCCGCTCATGCCCGGCGTGCTCATGATCGAGTCGCTGGTGCAGGTGGCGACGCTGCTCCTCGCGGGGCTCTCGGCCGCGGGCGAGCGCGCGTGGCTGCGCGGCGTCGACAAGGCCAAGTTCCGCCGTCAGGTCGTGCCCGGCGATCGGCTGCAGCTCGAGGTCGTCATGGGGCGCCGCCGCCGGCGCATCGCGCGCGCGGCGGCCGTTGCGTCGGTCGACGGGCAGGTCGTCGCCGAAGCGGATCTCGTCATCGCGATCGAGCCGCGTCGCGCCGACGCCGTGTCGATTGCGCTGCCGGCCGCGCGGACGACCGGCGTCTCGATTCATCCCACGGCGATCGTGCATCCCGACGCCGAGGTGGGCGAGGGCACGGTCATCGGGCCGTACGCCACGGTCGGGCCCGACGTCGTGCTGGGCCAGCGATGCCGCATCGGCGCGTCGGCCGTCATCGACGGCCACACGACGATCGGCGACGACACCGAGATCTATCCGTTCGCGTCGGTCGGCATGGCGCCGCAGGATCTGAAGTTCCGGGGTGAGCCGACCGAGCTCGTCATCGGGCGGCAGAACGTGTTCCGCGAGTTCGTGACGATCCATCGCGGCACGGCCGGCGGCGGTGGCGTGACGAGCATCGGCGATCACAATCTGTTCATGGCCTACGCGCACGTCGCGCATGACTGCCACGTCGGCAACGCGACGATCTTCGGCAACGCCGCCACGCTCGGCGGCCACGTGCGCGTGGAGGACTTCGCGACGATCAGCGCCTACTCGGGCGTGCACCAGTTCTGCCGCGTCGGCCGGCACGCGTTCATCGGCGGGTACACCGTCGTGACGCGCGACGCGTTGCCGTACGCGCGCACGGTCGGCAATCGCGCACGCATTTACGGCGTCAACACGATCGGCCTGGCGCGGCGCGGGTTCAGCCCCGAGCTCATCGACAAGCTGCGGCGCGCCTACCGGCACCTCGTCCAGCACAACACGAGCCGGGCGCTCGAACTGATCGAGCACGACCCGACCCTGGCCGCGCCCGAGGTCACCTACCTCGTCAACTTCATCACCTCGGCGCACCGGGGCGTCATTCTCCGCCGCCCGTCCAAGCGGGTCGAGGACCTGCTGGAGATCGAATAGGGAGCCGTGCGCATCGGGCTCATCGCCGGCAACGGCACGTTTCCCTTCCTCGTGTTGCGCGCCGCCCGCCGGCTGGGCCATGACGTCACGATCGTCGCCATCAAGGGCGAGACCTTTGCCGATCTCGAGACGTTGGCGTCCGAGCTCGGCGGCTCGTCGCTCCACTGGATCGCGCTCGGCCAGCTCGGCCGCTGCATTTCCACGTTCCGCGACGCGGGCGTCACGCGCGCCGTCATGGCGGGGCAGGTCAAGCACGTCAAGCTCTTCACCGACGTCATGCCGGATCTGACGATGCTGTCGGTGCTCACGAGCCTGGCGCGCAAGAACACGGACTCGCTCATCTCGGCGATCGCGGGCGTGCTCGAATCGCACGGCATCACGCTCATGGATTCGACGTCACTGCTCGCCGATCTGCTCGCGCGTGAGGGCGTGCTGACCAAACGCGCGCCGACCGACGCCATGCTCGGCGACTTCACCTTCGGCTACGGCGTCGCCGACGATGTCGCACGCCTCGACATCGGGCAGACGATCGTCGTCAAGGACCGAGCCGTCGTGGCCGTCGAGGCGATGGAAGGGACCGACGACACGATCGCGCGCGCGGGGCGTCTCGCCGGGCCGGGCACGCGCGTCGTCAAGGTCGCGAAGCCCGCGCAGGACATGCGGTTCGACGTGCCGGTCATCGGCGTCGCGACGATTACGGCGATGCGCGCGGCTGGTGCGGACGCGATCTCCGTCGACGCGGGCCGCACGCTCGTCGTCGACGGCGACGACTGCCTGCGCGCCGCCGATGAAGCGGGCATTGTCGTCGTGGGACGAGCGCGGGCATGACCGGCGCGGCGAAGATTCGGGTCGCGACGATCGGTGTCGGCCATCTCGGCCGCCATCACGCGCGGTTGTTGCCGGCCGTGCCGGGCGCCGAGCTCGTGGCCGCGGTCGATCTCATCCGCGATCGCGCCGAGGCCGCGGTCGCCGGCACGAGCGCGGCCGCGATCGAGGATTATCGCGAATTGTTCGGCCGGGTCGACGCGGTGACCATCGCCGTGCCGACCGTGCACCACTTGGCGATCGCGCGCGAGTTCCTCTCACGCGGCGTCCACGTCCTCGTCGAGAAACCGATGACGCCGACGCTCGCCGAGGCCGACGAGCTCATCGCGGCCGCCCGTGAGTCAGGGGCCGTCCTGGCGGTCGGCCATACCGAGCGATTCAATCCGGCGGTCGACACGGCGCTGCCGCTCCTGCGCCAGCCGCGCTTCGTCGAGGTGCACCGGCTGAGCGGCTTTCCCGAGCGCAGCCTCGACATCGACGTCGTATTCGACGTGATGATCCACGACCTCGACATCCTCGCGGCCATCGATCCGAGCGAGGTGCTGGCGGTCGAAGCCGTTGGCGTGCCGGTGCTCACCTCGCGCGTCGACATCGCCAACGCGCGTCTGCGGTTCGCGTCGGGCTGCATCGCCAACATCACTGCGAGCCGGATCAGCCGAGACAAGGTGCGGAAGGTCCGCTGCTTCCAGCCCGACATGTACGTCTCGATCGACTACGCGGCGCAGGAACTCGAAGTGTGGCGCCTGCGGCGTGAGACCGAGGGGCGGCCGGCCATCGAGGGCGGACGCGTCGAGGTGGTGCACGACGAGCCGCTGCGATTGGAGCTCGCCGACTTCATCGGCGCGGTTGCCGGCGGCTGGGCGCCGCGGGTCACCGGCGAGGCGGGACGCCGCGCGCTAGCGCTCGCCTCCGCCGTGGCCGAGGCCATCGCGCGCGGCTGACGCGCACGGCCGCTGCGGTTGTCAGGAGTCGGCCGCGCCACGTAAAGTGAACGGACGCCGCGTGTCGCGCGGCCGCGCCGGGTCCGCATCCCATCATGTTCGCAGACGTCAACGCTTTCATCGCCGATCTCGACCGCCGCGGCGCGCTCGCGCGCGTCGCTGAGCCCGTAAGTCCGAATCTCGAGATCGCCGCCGTGGTGGATCGCGCGTGCAAGGCGCCAGGTGGCGGACCCGCGCTCCTCTTCGAGCGGCCAACCGGTGCGTCGATGCCCGTGGCCGCGAATCTCTTCGGATCGACGGCGCGCATCTGCCTGGCGCTCGGCGTCGACACACTCGACGACCTCGCGAAGGAAATCGACGAGCTGACGACACCGCCGGCACCGCGCGGCTTCATGGACGCGCTGAAGCTGATGCCGCTCGTCAACCGCCTCACAGATCTGATGCCCAAGACGGTGAAGGACGCACCGTGTCAGGAGGTCGTCAAGCCGGATGGCGGGCTCGACGAGTTGCCCGTGCTCACGACGTGGCCCGATGACGGCGGACCGTTCATCACGCTGCCGCTCGTCATCACGCGCGATCCCGAAACCGGCATGCGGAACATCGGCACCTACCGCATGCAGGTGTTCGATCGACGTACGACCGGTATGCACTGGCAGCGGCACAAGGGCGGCGCGCAGCACCATCGCGTGGCCGAGCGGCTCGGACGCCGGCTCGAGGTCGCCGTGGCACTCGGCGCGGATCCCGTGCTGACTTACGCGGCGACGGCGCCGATGCCCGAAGGCCTCGACGAGTTGATGCTCGCCGGCGTCATCGGCAAACGCCGCGTCGAGATGGTCAAGTGCCGGACGGTCGATCTCGAGGTCCCGGCCAACGCGCAGATCGTGCTCGAGGGCTACGTCGAACCGGGCGAGCGGCGGCGCGAAGGGCCGTTCGGCGATCACACGGGCTTGTACTCGCTCGCCGACGACTTTCCGGTCTTCCATCTCCAGTGCCTGACGATGCGCCGGAATCCCGTCTACGTGACGACGGTCGTCGGCATTCCTCCGATGGAGGACTACTACCTGGGCCTGGCGAGCGAGCGCGTGTTCCTGCCGCTCATCCGGAAGACGCTGCCCGAGATCGTGGACATGCACTTTCCCGCGGCCGGCATCTTTCACAACCTCGTGCTCGTCTCGATCGACAAGCGTTATCCGGGCCACGCGCGCAAGATCATGAGCGCGTTCTGGGGTCTCGGCCAGCTCATGTTCTCCAAGTGCATCGTCGTCGTCGACAAGGACGTGAACGTGCAGGACGAGGCCGAGGTGGCCTGGGTCGTCGGCACGCATGTCGATCCGGCGCGCGACGTCGAGATCACCCGCGGGCCAGTCGACGATCTCGACGACGCCGCGCTGTTTCCCGCGTACGGCGGCAAGATGGGCATCGACGCCACGCGCAAAGGGGCGTCCGAGGGCGTCACGCGCGAGTGGCCGCGACGGCTCGTCACCTCCGACGCCGCACGCGCGCGCG
Source organism: Vicinamibacterales bacterium (assembly GCA_035550595.1). Classification (GTDB taxonomy): domain Bacteria; phylum Acidobacteriota; class Vicinamibacteria; order Vicinamibacterales; family SCN-69-37; genus CALFMR01. The sequence continues at coordinate 12,508 of DASZOV010000014.1, read as the reverse complement.
CCGACGCCATCTGGCAGACGATTGCGAAGGCGGCCCGGCCGCCCGCATGAGCGGACCGTGCCTGGAAGGACGGACTGCATGCACAGCCTGACAGATCTCGAAGACAAGATTGCCGCCGGCGCCCGGCTGACCGAGGCCGACGCGGCGCGTGTGTTGACGTCACCCGATCTCATCAGCGTGGGCGTCGTCGGCGACGCGGCGCGCAAGCGGCTGGCAGGGGAGACGATCACGTTCGGACGCGTCTGCGAAGTCGCGGGTGCGCAGCCGGCCGACGTCGGCGATCCCGGGGAAGTGCGTCTGACGGGATCGCCCACGTCGGTCGACGATGCGGTGGCGCGCGTGCGCGCGGCTGCGGCATGGGCGGGCCATGCGGTCCTGACCGGATTCTCGCTCGTCGATCTGCTCACGTGGGCGAAGGATGGCGTGTCGATCGAGGACGCGGCTCGGCGACTGCACGAGGCCGGGCTCGAGGCGCTGGCCGACGTGCCCGTCGATGCGGTCGCGACGACCGAGGCGCTCATCGAGGCGGTCCGCGCCGTGCACCGTGGCGGCCTCGCAACCTGGCGCGCCACGGTGACGCACGCTCCGGCGTCGGCGCGACTCGATCTGGTCGCGCGGGTGGCCGCGCTCCAAGAGGCGACGGGTGCCCTGCGCGCGTTCGCGCCGCTGCCGCGCGTCGATCCGCGTGACACGCCGTCGACTGGCTATGACGATGTCCGCACGGTTGCCGCGGCGCGGCTGCTGTGCGCGTCGGTGCCGGCCATCCAGGTCGACTGGCCGCTCTACGGTCCGAAGCTCGCGCAGGTCGCGTTGACCTACGGCGCGAGCGACGTGGACGGTGTGTCGGCTGTCGACGATGAATCGCTCGGCACGCGGCGATCGCCGCGCGAGGACATCGAGCGGCAGATTCGCGCGGCTGGTGGCGTGCCCGTGGCGCGCAACGGCCGGTACGAGCGGCTGGCATGACGCGCCCGGTGCGCCTCGGCGCGGTCAGCTATCTGAATGTCCGGCCGCTCGTCGACGGGTTGGACGCGCATCCCGACGTGACGCTGCGCTTCGACGTGCCGTCGACGTGCGCGGCGCTCCTCGCCGACGGCACGATCGATCTCGGCATGGTGCCGTCGATCACGTTCGCCGATCAGCCGGGCGATCGGATCGTGCCGGGCATCGCGATCGCGTCGGACGGACCGGTTGCGTCGGTCGCGCTCTTCACGCGTGTGCCCATCGCGCGCGTTCGATCGATCGCGCTCGACACCTCGTCGCGCACCTCGGCGATGCTCGTGCGGATTCTGTGCGCACGCCGCTTCGGCGTCACGCCCACGTTCGCGCCGCACGCGCCGGACCTGACGTCGATGCTCGCCACGGCCGACGCAGCGCTCGTCATCGGCGACCGGGCGCTCTTCGTCGATCATCGGGCGCTCGGCGCGGAGAAGATCGATCTCGGCGAGGCGTGGACCGAGATGACGGGCCTGCCGTTCGTCTGGGCATTCTGGTCCGGCCGAGCGGATGCCGCCGACGCGCACACGGTCGGCGTCCTCCAGCAGGCCGCGGCCCGCGGTCGCGGCCGTACGGACGAGATTGCCGCCGCGTATTGCGCCGACATGCCCGACCAGATTGAGATCGCGCAGCGCTATCTGCGCGACAATCTTCGATTCGATCTCGGTCCACGCGAGACTCGCGCGCTGGAGACCTACTATCGCGAGGCGGCTGCGATCGGCGGCATCCGGACGGCCGTCAGTCCGGCGTTCTACGGCGCGTTTTGACGCCGCCGCGCTCGCCGCGTTACTTTTACGAACGATGACCGTGAGCGACATTGCGGCCCGTGTAGCTGCCGGCGGGCGCCTCTCGCGCGAGGAGGCCGTGACGCTCTATGCCGACGCGCCCACACCGCTCCTCGGGGCGCTGGCCGACGAGGTGCGCGCGCGCAAGCACCCGGAAGGCCTGGTCACCTACATCATCGATCGCAACGTCAACTACACGAACGTCTGCGTCGCCCGCTGCAAGTTCTGCGCGTTCTACCGGCCGGTCGGATCGACCGAAGGCTACACGCTCGGCTTCGACGAGATCTTCCGGAAGATCGACGAGACGATCCGGCTTGGCGGCGTGCAGCTTCTCCTGCAGGGCGGCCACAACCCGGACGTGCCGCTCGCCTGGTACGAAGATCTGTTTCGCGCGGTCAAGGAGCGCTACCCGTCGTTCCGCCTGCACGCGCTCTCACCGCCCGAAGTCCTGCACATCTCACGGCTCTCGCAGTTGCCCGTGCCGGTCGTCATCGATCGGCTCGTCGCGGCAGGACTCGACAGCATTCCCGGCGGCGGCGCCGAGATCCTCGTCGATCGCGTCCGCCGGCACCTCAACTGCTACAACAAGGCGACGGCCGATCAGTGGATCGACGTCATGCGTCACGCGCACCGTGCCGGCCTGCGCACGACGGCGACGATGATGTACGGCACGGTCGAGACGCCGGAAGAACGCATCGAACATCTGCTGCGGCTGCGCGACCTGCAGGACGAAACCGGCGGATTCACCGCGTTCATCACGTGGAGCTTCCAGCCGAGCCACACCGAGCTCGGCGGCATCGAAGCCACCGGCGTCGAGTACCTGCGGACGCTCGCCATCGCGCGCCTCGTGCTCGACAACTTCGACAATCTGCAGGCGTCCTGGGTCACGCAGGGCGGCAAGGTCGGCCAGCTCAGTCTCGCCTATGGCGCGAACGACATGGGCAGCGTGATGATCGAAGAGAACGTCGTGCGCGCGGCCGGCGCCGAGTACTGCATGGACGAAGTCGAAGTGGTCCGTCACGTCGAAGCCGCGGGGTTCGTCGCCAAACGCCGCAACATGCACTACGACATCCTGGGCGATCCGATCTTCCGCGAGCGCGACGTGCCGCGCATGCTCGAACTGGCCGTCGCCCGCTCGGATGGACGCGGCGGCGAGGCGGCCGATCTCACGTCCTACGAGGCCCGCAGCGCGGCGGCCCGGCGCACGCGCGCCGGCACGCCACCGGCCACGGCCTGAGCACGTCGCGGGCACGTTGCCGCTCACGCGCCCGACCTCTCGTTTTCGTCACGTTCACACACATGTCGACCTGCTACGCGGCCCGTTGGGTCTTGCCGATTCACACGTCGCCCATCGCGCACGGCTGGGTGGAGATCGACGACGGACGCGTGCGTCGGGTTGGTGCGGGCGTGCCGCCCGTGAAGGCTGACGAGCTCGGCGACGTGGCGATTCTGCCCGGGCTCGTCAACGCGCATACGCATCTCGAGCTCAGCGGTCTGGCCGGCCGTGTGCCGCCGGCCGCGTCGATGGTGGATTGGATTCGCGCGCTCATCGCCGAACGCGGGCGCGCGGCGACGGGCGGCGAGACGGTCGACATCCAGGCGATGCGCGATGCGGCGCGCGCGATGCGCGAGACCGGCACGGTGCTCGTCGGTGACATCACGAACAGCCTCGCGAGCGTTGCTGCCATCGCCGACGCGGGGCTCGATGGCGTGATCTTCCATGAGCTGCTCGGTTTCGACGCCGCCGATCCCGACGTCATCGTCCGCGACGCGTGGGCGCGCATCGACGCGGCGCTGGACGCCGGGCGCGGGGCTGCCGATCTCCGGGCGTCGGTCGTGGCGCACGCGCCGTACTCGGTCTCGCCCGGTCTCTTCGCCGAAATCGCCTGGGCCGCGCGCGCGGCGCCGTTGGCCGTCCATCTAGGTGAATCGGTCGAGGAACTCGAGTTCCTCCGTACGGGGCACGGCGCGTTCCGCGATCTATTGACGACGCTCGGTGTCTGGACGGATCGGTGGACCGTGCCCGGCTGCGATCCCGTCGAGTACCTCGATCGCCTGGGATACCTGCGGCCCGGCGTGCTCGCGGTCCACGGCGTCCATCTGCACGACGCAGGGCTCGAGCGGCTGCGCGAGGCGGGCGGCGTGCTCGTGACCTGTCCGCGGAGCAACGAGTGGGTCGGCGCCGGGATGCCACCTGTCGCGCGGTTCTATGCGAGTGACGTGCCGGTGGCCATCGGTACCGACAGTCTGGCGTCGGTCGGCTCGCTGAATCTCTTCGACGAGCTCGCCGAGCTGCGGCGCATTGGCCCGGACGTCTCGGCCGCGTCGCTCCTCGACAGCGCGACGCGCGTCGGCGCGGAAGTCCTGGGGTTCGGCGCCGACTACGGCACGATCGCGCCGGGCCGCAAGGCCGCGCTGATTGCCGTCGACGTGCCGCCGGGTACGGCCGATGTGGAAGAATACCTGGTCAGCGGCGTGCCGCCGGCGGCCATCCATCGCCTCGGCGCCTGACGCACCATCCGTCATGGTCCACCGCCTGCGTACCTACGCGTCGTTCGTGCGAGTGAGCCACTCGGTGTTCGCGCTGCCGTTCGCGCTCACCGGCGCGCTCCTCGCGACACGTCTCGTGGCGTTCTCGTGGCCGCGGCTCGGCTGGATCGTCGCCTGCATGGTCGCCGCCCGCTCGGCGGCGATGGGATTCAACCGGCTCGTCGACGCCTCGCACGACGCACGCAATCCGCGCACGGCCAGGCGTGAGCTTCCGCGCGGCGTGATGTCACAGCGCGAGGCCGCCTGGTTCGTCGTGGCCGCATCGCTGGTCTTCGTCGCCTGCGCCGCGCCGCTCGGGCTGACGTGCCTCCTGCTCGCGCCGGTCGCGCTCGTCATCGTGTTCTGGTACTCGCTGGCCAAGCGCTACACGCACTACACGCAGCTCTTCCTGGGCCTCGCCATGGCCGTCGCCCCCGTCGGCGGATGGCTCGCGGCCGGCGGTCCGCCTCGACTCACGCCGTGGGTGCTGGGGCTCGCGATTGGGACGTGGGTCGCGGGCTTCGACGTGTTGTATGCCTGCCAGGATCTCGAGTTCGATCGTGGTGAAGGCTTGCGCTCGATTCCAGTGCGCTGGGGCGTGCCGCGCGCGTTGTGGATCTCGCGTGCGCTGCACGTGGTCGCCGTCGCCGCGCTCGCCTGGGTCGGATATCTGAGTGGTCTGGGTCCCATCTATCGCGGCGGCGTCATCCTCGTCGCCGCGTTGCTCGTCTACGAGCAGTCGCTCGTGAGCCCGCGCGACCTGTCGCAGGTCAAGCGCGCGTTCGACCTGAACGGCTGGGTCGGCCTGCTGTATCTCCTCGCGACGATGCTGGATTTGTTCGCGTGATGACGGAATCCCAGCTCCCTCGCGAGCAGCGGTTCGTCGTCGGCGTCACCGGCGCGAGCGGCGCGCTCTATGCGCTACGCACGATCTCGGCGCTGCTCGACCTCGGCTGCGCGCTCGACGTCGTCTTCAGCGACTACGGCCGGCGGCTGCTCGTCGACGAGATCGGTCCGGATGCCCGCGTCGAGCGGCTCGGCGAGCTCGTGGCCAATCCCGCGAGGCCGAGCGGACACGGACGGTTCGTCGTCCATGGCAACCGCGACCTGGGGGCGTCGATCGCGAGCGGCAGCCATCGGACCGACGGCATGGTGATCGTCCCGTGTTCGATGAAGACGCTGGCCGGCGTCGCGCACGGGCTGTCGCGCAGCCTGATCGAACGTGCCGCTGACGTCATGTTGAAGGAACGCCGGCCGCTCGTGCTCGTGCCGCGCGAGACGCCGATGAGCCTGCCCGAGCTCCGCAACATGGTGGCGTGCGCCGAGGCGGGCGCGATCGTGCTGCCGGCCATGCCGGCCTTCTATCAGCGCCCGCGGACGATCGACGACCTGGCCGACTTCATCGCCGGGAAGATTCTCTCCGCCTTCGGCTTCGAGCAGCAGCTCTTCGAGCCCTGGAAGGCCGAATGACGGTTTCGGTCTCGAAGGATCCCGCGCGCATCGCGCGCATGTTCGATGCGATTGCCCGCCGCTACGACACGCTGAACCACCTGCTCAGCGCCGGGTTCGATCGTCGCTGGCGCCGCAAGGCCGTCGATGCGCTCGGCTTCACTGGCCGCGAACGCGTCCTCGACATGTGTACGGGCACGGGGGACCTGGCCATTGAAGCCGTGACGTCGCGTGCCGGCCAGGCGGCCGAGGTCGTGGGCGCCGACTTCTCGAGCGAGATGCTCCATCTCGCGGCGGGGAAGGTGCGTCGCGCGGGGCTGGCGAGCCGCATCCGCTTGCTGCGCGGCGACGCGACGTCGGTGCCCTTTGCCAACGGGACGTTCGACGCGGCGATGGTCGCGTTCGGCATCCGTAACGTCCTCGATCCGGACGCTGCGTGCCGCGAGTTCCATCGCGTGCTTCGGTCAGGCGGCCGCCTCGCCATTCTCGAGTTCGGCGCGCCGCGTCTGCCGGGGCTCCGGACGCTGTATCTGTCCTATTTCCGCTACGTCCTGCCGGCGATCGGCCGGCTCGTCTCGAAACATCAGGACGCCTACGAGTACCTCCCGGCCTCCGTCATGGCGTTTCCGACCGGCGAGGCCTTTGCAAGTCGCTTGCGCGACGCGGGTTTCTCGACCGCGACGTTCCGGCGCCTGATGGGCGGCATCGTCTATCTCTACGTAGCCGTCAAGGACTGACCGGAGTCGGCGGGCGTCTCAAGGAGTGCGCAGGGACACCGACGGGGCCGGCAAGTGTCGCAGGAGGCCAAGCCGAGTCGTATACTGCCATCAAGTCACTGATGTACTTGGACTTCGACGATCGACCCGACGTACCGCGCGTGCCATCGTCGCTGACCGTTCGCGACGGGTTGATGGCCTCGCTCCTGGTCCACGTCGCGCTCGCGCTCCTGTTCATCTTCGGGTTGCCGTCCTGGTTGCGTCCCGCCGCGCCAGCGCCCGTGCCCGTCCCGCCGCCGCAGCACATCATCCGCTACGTCGAGATGATGCCGAAGATCGACCGCATCGCGCCGCCGAAGCGGCCGGCTGACGAGTCGGACGTCGATCGGCAAAGCGCCACCCGGCTCCGCGCGCCCAAGCCCGAGAACACGGCGCCGCTGTCGCGCGGGAATACGACGCGCAAGATCGAGGGCGGTCCGAAAGTCGAGCCGACGCCGCCATCCCCGCCGCCGCAGCCGACACCGCCCACGCCGCAGCCTCCCCAGCCCACGCCGCCTCCGCCCACGACGACGCTGAGCGACACGGCGTCGGCGCTGGTCCGTCCGCCAAAGGCCGCGCCGTCGACGCAGGCGGAGAATCTCGGGCGGTCGCTCCGCAACCTGCAGCAGTACCTGCGTCCCGAGAACTTCGACAATCCGAACGGCGGCCGGACCGATCAGAACGCCGACATCCAGTTCGACTCAATGGGCGTGGACTTCGGTCCGTGGCTGCGCCGCTTCAAGGCGCAGATCGAGCACAACTGGCTCGTGCCGACCGCCGCCGAATTGATGAAGGGGCGGGTCGTCATCCAGTTCTACGTCCTGCGCAACGGCACGATCACCGGCCTCCGCGTCGTGCAGCCGTCGGCGATCGAGGCCTTCACGATCTCGGCGTTGAACGCGCTCAAGCTGTCGAATCCGACCTCGGCGCTGCCAGCCGAGTATCCCGCCGATCAGGTGCTCTTCACCGTCACGTTCCATTACAACGAACTGCCGGACGCCCCATGACGCGGCTCGTCGCCGTCGTCGGGTCGACGGCCACCGGCAAGAGCGCGCTCGGGCTGGCGATCGCACGCGCGTTCGACGGCGAGATCGTCGCGTGCGATTCGACGGCCGTCTATCGCGGACTCGACATCGGGACCGACAAGCTGCCGGTCGAGGCGCAGGCGGGCATTCCGCATCACCTCGTGGACCTCGTCGAGCCGACGGCCGTGTACTCGGCGGCGCGCTATGCCACGGATGCGGCCGCGGCCATTCGCGACATCAACGCGCGCGGCCGGCTGCCGATTCTCGTCGGCGGCACGGGTTTCTACTATCGCGCGCTCGTGCGCGGAATGTTTCCGGGGCCGGCGCGCGACGAAGCGCTGCGTGCGCGGCTCGAGCGCGCGGCCGACCGGCGCGGCGTCGAGTGGCTGCATCGCTGGCTCGCGCGTATTGACCCGGCTTCCGCGAGGCGCATCCAGCCACGCGATCGCAAGCGTCTCGTGCGCGCGCTCGAGGTCTATCGGCTCACGGGCCGACCGCTCACCGAGCATTTCGCGGCGACCACGTCGCTCATCGCGGACTACGACGTCTTCACGATTGGACTGCGCTTGCCGCGGCCGGCGCTCGAAGCGCGCGTCCGGCGTCGCGTCGACGAGCAGTTCGCCCGCGGGATTCGTGCCGAGGTCGACGCGCTCATCGCCTCGGGCGTGCCCGAGACCGCGCACGCCTTCAGCGGCCTCGTGTACCGACAAGTCGTCGAATGGCGGCGCGGCGTGCGGGATGAGGCCGCGACGCGCGAGCTCATCGTGCGCGAGAACATGCGGTACGCTCGCCGCCAGGTGCTGTGGTTCCGGCACGAGCCCGGCGTGCATTGGATCGACGGCGCGGGCGAGTCCGATGCGGTGCGCGACGAAGCGCTCCGGCTCGTGGCGGCCGTCTTGGCGCGGGAGCGGGGAAGTGCGATGGCCGGTCGATCGGACGGGGTGGATGGGAACGCGTCAGGCGCGTGACCGGAACGTCGGTGACCGTGCGATAGACTACGAACAGCCCGCCACTGATGTCGACGATTCGCCAGGACCTCGAAGCCAGAGAGCATCAGACGCTCGCGCCCGCCGCGGCGAAAAGCGACCGCAGCCGCGGCCGGCTTCGTCCCGAACCCGAGGATCCCATCCGGCCCGTCTTCCAGCGCGACCGTGACCGCATCATCCATTCGAAGGCGTTCCGCCGGCTGAAGCACAAGACGCAGGTGTTCCTCTCGCCGACCGGCGATCACTACCGGACGCGGCTCACGCACACGCTCGAGGTCTCGCAGATCGCGCGCAGCATCGCGAAGGTGCTGCGGCTGCACGAGGAACTGACCGAAGCGATCGCGCTCGGTCACGACATCGGCCATCCGCCGTTCGGCCATGCGGGCGAACGCGTCATCGATCGTCTCGTGCCGGGCGGCTTCCGTCACTACGAACAGAGCCTGCGCATCGTCGACGTGCTCGAGAACGGCCGGCGCGGATTGAATCTCACCTGGGAAGTGCGCGACGGCATCGCGCGTCACTCCAAGGGCAAGCACGGCCTGCCCATCGGCGCGCCGCCCGCCGATCGCGCGAGCACGATCGAGGGCCAGGTCGCGCGCGTGGCCGACATCATCGCCTACGTCAATCACGACATCGACGATGCGGTGCGCGCGGAGGTGCTCGACGAGGCGGCGTTGCCCGATGCCGCCGTGGACGTGCTCGGCCGGACGTCGTCCGAGCGCATCAACACGATGGTGACTGACGTCGTGCGCGAGACGCTCGACGCGGGCCTGTCCGAGATCCGGATGAGCGATCGCGTGCTGGATGCGACGCTCGAGCTGCGAAGTTTCCTCTTCCAGGCCGTCTACGAGAATCCCCGCGCGACCGCCGAGTTCGAAAAGGCTTCGGGCGTGCTCGGCGGCTTGTGGGAACGCCTCCTCGCGCGGCCCGACCTCTACCTGGACCAGGACACCATCGAGCAGGAAGGCCTCGAACCCGCCGCCCGCGACTTCCTCGCCGGCATGACCGACCGCTACGCGATTGCGCTCTTCGAGGAGCTTTTTGTCCCGAGAGCGTGGAGTTTGTGAACAAGGATGACACCGCGAGCCCCCGAGCGGAGCGAGGGTGGCGAAGCGCATTAAAAGAAAGTCCGCGAAACCCGCGACGGAGGAGCGGCGTTGAGCGGGCGAGCGGGGGTGGGGCCCCGCGAGCGAGCAATAGAAGATGACAGCCACGTCCCTTCTTTTTGCTAAGATATTGGTTTGCCCGGCCTGTGCCGGCGCCGGTATATGGACCTGATCTTCAATCTCTCGCGGCTGCGGGACGGCGTTTCGCGTCTCGATCGGCGGTTCGAGCCGGCGGCTTTTGCGGCGAGCGACGACTTCCGTATCGTCGAGCCCGTGGTCCTGACGGCCGAGGTCGAGAAGGATGGCCCCAAGATCGGGATCGCCGGCCGGCTCCAGACGCGGCTCGAGTGCGCGTGCAGCCGCTGCCTCGACCCGGTCGGCCTCGACGTGGACGCGCCGTTCGACCTGCGCTTCCTGCCCGCGGCCGCACATGACGGATCGGACGAACACGAGATTCCCGATGAGGACCTCGGCGTGTCCTTCTACCGCGGCGACCAGATCGATCTCGGCGATCTCGTGACCGAACAGAGTTACCTGCTGTTGCCGATGAAGCCTTTGTGCCGCGAGGACTGCCAGGGGCTGTGCCCGGTCTGCGGCATCAACCGCAACCGCGAGACGTGCGCGTGCGATCCCCGCTGGAAGGATCCGCGCATGGCCGCGCTCGAGCGTTTCACGTCGTCCTGAGGCGGCAATCGGCCGACGACGAATCTTCCTTTCGCTTTCGTTCCCAAGAGTGGTCCCATGCCCAATCCCAAACGACGCCATTCGAAGACGCGTACGGCCAAGCGCCGCACGCACGACGCCCTGAAGCCCATCGGCACGAGCGAATGCCCGCAGTGTCACGAGCTGAAGCTGCCGCACACGGTCTGCCGCAACTGCGGCTACTACCGTGGACGGCAGGTGCACGCGGTCGACGAGGAATAGCGGCCAGAGCCGCCCGACGGCGGCTCGCCGGTCGTGACCTCAGGAGACGTCAGCCGTGAGCGCGAGAGACGCATGCGCACGGTGATCGCGGTCGATGCCATGGGCGGCGATCGCGCGCCCGAGGCCGTGGTCGACGGGGCGCTCGCGGCCGTGCGCCGGGTGGACGCGGCCGTGATGCTCGTCGGTCCGGCCGGTCGTCTGGCGGCCGAGCTCGCGCGTCACGACGCCTCTGCGTCTGACGTCGTCTCCGTGGTCGACGCACCGGACGTCGTGGCGATGCACGAGTCGCCGCTCGCCGCGCTTCGCCGCAAGCCGCGGTCGTCGATCCGCGTCGCAACCGAGCTGGTCGCTGCCGGCCGCGCGTCGGCCCTCTTCACCGCCGGCCATTCCGGCGCCGCGTTCCTCACGGCGCGCTCCGCATTCGGCATGCTGCCCGGCATCGATCGTCCCGCGCTCGCCGTCACCGTGCCGACGCACACGGGCGCCGCGGTGCTGCTCGACGCGGGCGCCAATCTCGAGTGCCGTCCCGATCATCTCGTGCAATTTGGACTGATGGGTGCCGCCTACGCGGAGGTGGCGCTGCACCGTGAGCGACCACGCGTCGGCCTGCTCTCGATCGGCGAAGAGGCGGGCAAGGGCAACGATCTCATCCGCGAAGCGCACGCGCGTCTGTCGGAGACGCCGCTCGACTTCATCGGCAATCTCGAGGCACGCGATCTCTTCACCGGCCGAGCCGACGTCGTCGTCTGCGACGGATTCACGGGAAACATCGCACTCAAGGTGGGAGAGGGACTGATCGAAGCGGCCGAGGCGATGTTGCGTGAGGAACTGGGCGCGGCGCTCGTCTCGCAGATTGGCGCCCTCTTCGTTCGTCGCGCGTTCCGGCGCGTGCGCCAGCGTGTCGACTACGCGGAGTACGGCGCCGCGCCGCTCGTCGGCGTGGCTGGACTTGCGCTCGTCGGTCACGGCCGGTCGTCTCCGCGCGCCGTGGAGAACGGCATCACGCTGGCCGCGCGGCTGGCCGAGGCGGGGCTGGTCGATCGACTGCGCGGTGCGCTCGCGCGTGTCTGATGGGCGCGAGGTCCGGGCGCATTCGGGCCCTTGTCAGGTCTCGGGTCCCTGTGCTGAAGTAGGCGGGTTGTCATGAAGACCATGGAGGGCCGTGTGGCTCTGGTCACCGGTGCGTCCCGTGGTATCGGACGCGCCATCGCGCAGGCGCTCGCCGCCCGCGGGGCGCACGTCGTCGCCGCGGCGCGCGGCGATCATGCCGCGCCGGCCGTTGACGCCATCGTCGCCGAAGGCGGACACGCCGAAGCGCTCGCGCTCGACGTCACCGATGCATCGGCCGTCGTCGCCGCGGTTGCGGACGTGACCACGCGGTTGGGGCGCCTCGACGTTCTGGTCAACAATGCAGGGATTACGCGCGACCAGTTGATGTTGCGCATGAAGCCGTCCGACTGGGACGCGGTCATTGCCACGAATCTCACGGCCGCGTTCCACGTGTCGCAGGCCGTGCTGAAGCCCATGATCCGGCAGCGCGCGGGCCGGATCGTCACCGTCACGTCGGTCGTCGGCCAGGCGGGTAACGCCGGCCAGGCGAACTACGCGGCGTCGAAAGCAGGGCTCATTGGGTTCACGAAGGCGCTGGCGCTCGAGGTGGCCTCGCGCCAGATCACGGTCAACGCCGTGGCGCCCGGGCTCATCGACACGGACATGACGCGCAGTCTGGCGGCCGGCCGTCAGGAGGATTGGGCCGCGCGCATTCCGCTCGGCCGGCTCGGCCGGCCCGAGGATGTCGCGGCCGCGGTGGCATTCCTGGCCTCGGACGAGGCAGCGTATATTACGGGGCACGTGCTCGCCGTCAACGGCGGCATGTACATGTAGCGGGTTGCGTTCGCCGGGTGTGGCGCGCGTCGACAACGCGGCCGGGTGTCTCGACGCCCGTCGCACGAT
>DASZOV010000013.1:0-19427 GCA_035550595.1 Vicinamibacterales bacterium | reverse complement strand
TGATGAGGCGCAGCGGCAAGTTGCACGCTGCGCCGATTGCGCCAGTGAAGGTCACAGGGATGTCAATCGATCCGTCCAGGCCCGAGCCCACGAGCCCGCCGCGGCGGGGCCGGGTCTGACGCCGCGCGTTCCTTGAGTCCGCCGCATCGTAGCCCATGGCCATTCAGGATCTCAAGGGCCAGATGGCCCGCCTGCCCGAACAGCCCGGCGTCTACCTGTTCCTCGGCGCGGGTGGCGAGACGCTGTACGTGGGCAAAGCGCGCGCGTTGCGCGACCGCGTGCGCAGCTATCTCGGCGCGGCCGGCACGAGTCCGCGCCACGACGCGCTGCTACGCGAAGCCGCCGCGCTCGACGTCATCGTCACCGGCTCGGTCGTCGAGGCGCTCGCGCTCGAGAACCGGCTGATCAAGCAGCGCAACCCGCGCTACAACGTTCTCCTTCGCGACGACAAGACGTATCCGTACCTGCAGCTCACGACGACCGAACGCGCGCCGCGGCTGCTCGTCGCGCGACGCGTCGAACGCGATGGCAACGTCTACGCGGGACCGTTCATGCCCGCGGCCGTGGCGCGAAGGACGATGTCCTTGGCGCACCGGTTGTTCGGGATTCGGTCGTGCAACGAAGTCATCGACGGCCAACGCGGGCGGCCCTGCCTCGAGTACGACATCCACCGCTGTCTGGCGCCGTGCGTCGAGTCGATCTGCACGATCGACCGCTACCGCCGCGCCGTCGATCAGGCGCAGCTCCTCATCGAGGGACGCCAGGACGAGCTCGTCGAGAACCTGCGCACGGAGATGACCGAAGCGGCCACCGAGGAGCGTTTCGAGCGCGCGGCGCACCTGCGCGACGCGATTCGGACGATTGAAACCGTCAGCAGCCGGCACAATCACGTCGAGAGTCCGTCGTTCGGCGATCGCGACGCCTTCGGCGTCAAGTCCGGTCCGGCCGGCGCCATCGTTCAGGTCTTCCAGATGCGGCGCGGACGCGTCTGCGATCGCATCGAGCTCGCCACCGACTCGTCGCTCGCGAGTCGTCGCGACGCTCACGCCGATGATGCCGCCCGCGCCGACGTCGCGGCCGGAGTGACGGACGACTCGTCCGCTCAGGCGAGCGTGGGACCGGCGTTCAACGCCGGCGCGCCGGTCGACCTGCTCGGCGCCGCCGTGCAGCAGTTCTACGAGGACCGGCCAGCGCCGCCCGAAGTGCATCTGCCGTTCGCGCTGGATCCCGACGACCAGTCCGCGCTCGAGACGTGGCTGTCGGCCGAGGCCGGGCGACGCGTCCGTCTCGTCGTGCCGCAGCGCGGCGAGAAGCGCGGACTCGTCGACCTGGCCACGCGCAACGCGGCGCTCGCCTATCAGTCGCATTTCGGCGATGCGGCCACGAGCGCCTTCGCCGCGCTCGATGAACTGCGCGGCGTGTTGCAGTTGCCGGCGCTGCCGCGGCGCATCGAGGCGTTCGACATCTCGACCTTTCAGGGCCGCGAAACGGTCGCCTCGCTCGTCGTCGCCGTCGACGGCCGGATGAAGAAGAGCGACTACCGCAAGTTCCGCATCCGCGCGACGCGCGCACCGGGCGAGGGCAGCGACGACTTCGCCGCCATGCACGAGGTCGTGCTGCGCCGCTATCGCCGCCTGCTCGAGCATGGCGATCCGTATCCGGATCTCATCCTGATCGACGGCGGCAAGGGGCAGCTCGGCGCGGCGTACGCGGCGCTCGCCGAGGTCGGCCTCGAGCGGCTCATCGCGGTCGGGCTCGCCAAGCAGGAGGAACTGCTCTTCACGCGCGATCGGCTCGAAGGGATCGCGCTGCCGCCCGAGTCGCCGGCCCGGCTCCTCGTGCAGCGTATCCGCGACGAAGCGCACCGCTTTGCGGTGACGTTCCATCGGCGCGCGCGGGCCATGCGCGACTTCGGCTCGGAGCTGGATGCGATTCCCGGCATCGGCCGCCGGCGCCGCGCCGCGCTCCTGCGCGCCTTCGGCTCGCTCGCGGGCGTCCGGCGCGCGAGCCGCGCGGATCTCGAACCGGTCGTCGGGACGAAAGGCGCCGACGCGGTCCGGCGGTTTTTCGACACGCAATGAGGTCGGGATCTTCGCGCGGCCAGCCCCGCGGCCCGTGCTACAGTCATGGTCCGTTTGTCGTCTCTGGATGCATTTCTCGCGTCGTTTGGCGTCCTGGTCCTGTCGCTGTCCTTTCACGAGGCGGCGCACGCCTGGACGGCCGATCGGCTGGGCGATCCGACCGCGCGGCTGCTCGGCCGGCTGACGCTCAATCCGATTGCGCACATCGACTGGATCGGCACGGTGCTGTTTCCGCTCATCGCGATGTCGTCGGGGCTGCCGCTCATCGGCTGGGCGAAACCGGTGCCGGTCAACGGCGCGCGCCTGCGATCGCCGCGCCGGGACTTCGCCGTCGTCGCGCTGGCCGGTCCGGTGAGCAACCTGCTGCTCGCGGTTGCCGCGGCGCTCGTCTTGTCGATCGTGGAGACGACGACGGGCGGCGGTCGGGCGATGCCGTCGCTGGCCGTGTCGATTCTGACGCTGGCCGTCTATCTCAACGTGCTGCTCGCCGTGTTCAACATGATTCCCATTCCGCCGCTCGACGGCGGCAACGTGCTCGCGGGCCTCGTGCCCGAGCCGGTCGCGCACGTCATCGACCGCGTGCGGCCGTACGGCTTTCTGCTCTTGTATCTGCTGATGTTCCTCGGCGGCCTCGAGGCCATCGCCGATCCCGTCCAGCGCGTGGTGCTCCGATGGCTGCTGTAACCGCCCGCCGCCGCGTCGTCTCCGGCATGCGGCCGACGGGCCGTCTCCACCTCGGCCATCTCGTCGGCGCGCTCGACAATTGGACACGCCTGCAGGACGAGTACGACTGCTTCTACTTCGTCGCCGACTGGCACGCGCTCACGAGCGAGTACGCGTCGACGGGCGACATCACGACACACGCGCTCGACAACGCCGCGGACTGGATTGGCGCGGGCATCGATCCCGAGCGGAGCACGCTCTTCATCCAGTCGCTCGTGCCCGAACACGCGGAGCTGTATCTGCTGCTGCAGATGATCACGCCCGTCTCGTGGCTCGAGCGCGTGCCGACGTATAAAGAACAGATCGCGCAGCTCAGCGAGAAGGACCTGTCGAACCTGGGTTTCCTCGGCTATCCGCTCCTGCAGACGGCCGACGTCGTCATCTACGACGCGAACTTCGTCCCGGTCGGCGACGACCAGGTGCCGCACCTCGAGCTGTCACGCGAGGTCGTCCGCCGCTTCCACAATTTCTACGGCGAGGTCTTCGTCGAGCCTCAGCCGTTGCTCACGCCCACGCCGCGGCTGCCCGGCCTCGACAACCGGAAGATGAGTAAAAGCTACGGCAACACGATCGACCTCAGCGATCCACCCGACGTCGTCGTGAAGAAAGTCCGGCAGATGTACACGGACCCCAAGCGCGTCCGCGCCGACGTTCCCGGCACCGTCGAAGGCAATCCGGTGTTCATCTACCACGACGCGTTCAACCCGAACCGCGACGAGGTCGAGGACCTGAAGACGCGCTATCGCGCCGGGAAAGTGGGCGACGTCGAGGTCAAGACCAAGCTCGCCGCGGCACTCAACGCACGGCTCGACCCGATTCGCGAGCGGCGCCGGGCGGCCCTGGCCCGTCCGGGGGCGCTCCGCGAGATGCTCGTCGAGGGCTCGCGCCGGGCCCGACAAACCGCGGCGGCGACGATGGATCGTGTCCGCGACGCCGTGAAACTGCGATACTGACCGCCGGTCCCATGCCCGAACCGTCCGACCCGATCGAGTTCGAATCGATTCTCGGCGACTACCCGGTCCATCTCGAGACGTTCGAGGGGCCGCTCGACCTGTTGCTGCACCTGATCAAGCGCCACCAGGTCAACGTCTACGACATCCCGATCGCGCTCATCACGCAGCAGTACCTCGACTATCTCGACCTGATGTCGGAGTTGAACCTCGACGTCGTGGGCGAGTTCCTCGTGATGGCGGCGACGCTCATCCACATCAAGTCGCGGATGCTCCTGCCGCGGCCCGATCCGTCGCAGGACGATCCGGAAGAAGATCCGCGCGAGGCGCTCGTGCGCCGGCTCCTCGAGCACCAGCGCTTCAAGGCCGCCGCCGAGCTCCTCCACGAGAAGGAAATCCAGCGCAGCGCGCAGTGGGGCCGGCCCGACGGCCGCGTCGCCGAGGTCGTCGGTGAGGCGCCGGAGCCCGAGCTCGAAGTCGATCTCTTCAGCCTCATGAGCGCGTTCCGCCAGGTGCTCGAACGCGTGCGCCAGCGGCCGCGCGTCTACTTGCCGGCCGAACAGATGCCGATCGAGACGCGCATCGAGCAGTTGCTCGCGCGGCTCGAGGGCGTCGAGGCGTGCGGCTTCGAGGATCTGTTCGAGGACGCGCAGACGCGGGCGGCGATGGTCGTGACCTTCCTCGCGCTGCTCGAGATGATTCGTATGAAGATGCTGCGCGTGTTCCAGCAACCGGACGGCGCCATCCGCGTCTATCGACGACAGGCCGAGGAGACCCGCCGTGTCTGATCTGAAAGCCACGATCGAAGCGCTCGTCTTCGCGTCGCCCGAGCCGGTGACGCTCAAGACGCTCGCGCGCCTGCTCGACAGCGAGCCGCCCGAGGACATCGCCGCGGCCATTGACGTGCTCAAGGCCGACTATGAGCAGCGGAACGGTGGCCTGCAACTCATCGAAGTGGCCGGCGGCTTCCAGATCGTCACGCGGCCCGAGCTGCATGAATGGGTGCGCCGCCTCTTCCACGAGCGGACGACGCAGAAGCTGTCGGTGGCGTCGCTCGAGACGCTGGCCGTCATCGCCTACAAGCAGCCGATCACGGCCCCGGAGATCGCCGAGATCCGCGGCGTCAACACGTCGGGCGTCGTCTCGACGCTCATCGAGCGCAAGCTCGTCAAGATCGTCGGCCGCAAGGCCGTCGTCGGACGGCCGTTCCTCTACGGCACGACGCGCGAATTCCTCGAGCGCTTCGGCTTGAACGATCTGTCCGATCTGCCGAAGGTCGAGGACATGTCGGAGCTGCTCGGCTTCGATCTCCCCTCGGGCGTCGGCGAGCCCGCGCCGCAATCCTCGCTGCCGTTCGACGGCGGAGCGGAGAGCGACGGCGGGGAAGTGGTGCACTGAGCGCCGAAGAACGCCGTCAACTTCGGAGTTCGAACTTTGAACTTCGAAATGGCCGGGTTCCCGCTCGTTCGGCTGCACACGCGCACAGACCTGACGCACCTGGAACCCAGTTCGAAGTTCGAAGTTCATAGTTCGAAGTTCCCCCCCCATGCCCATCCGCCTCAACAAACTCCTGTCGTCGACCGGCATCGCGTCGCGGCGAACGGCCGACGTGCTCGTCAGCGAGGGGCGGGTGTCGGTGAACGGGAAGACGGTGACGACGCTCGGCACGCGCGTGGATCCGGAGACGGATGAGATTCGCGTCGATGGCCGGCGATTGAAGGCGCCGCCCGCGCACGCCTACTTCCTGCTCAACAAGCCGCGTGGCGTCGTTTCGACGCGGACCGATCCGGAGCGGCGGACGACGGTCATCGATCTGCTCGCGCGGGCGGGCGTTCGCGGCTACTTCTATCCAGTAGGCCGGCTCGACTACGACTCGGAAGGCCTCATCATCCTCACGAACGACGGCGACTTCGCCAACCGCGTGACGCACCCGCGCTATGCGCTCGAGCGCACCTACGAAGCGGAGGTCGTCGGCGTGCCCGATGATCGTGATCTGGCGCGGCTGCGGCAGGGCATCGACCTCGACGGCCGCCGCACGCGTCCAGCCGTCGTGCGTCTCGTGCGTGTGCGCACGACGAAGCACGGTCCACACGCCGTGATCGAGCTGACGATCGCCGAAGGACGCAATCGTCAGGTGCGCCGCATGTGCGACGCGATCGCCCACCCGGTCGAGCGCTTGCGCCGCACGCACATCGGCGCGATTCACGATCGGCGGCTCGGGCTCGGCGAGATTCGGCGGCTGACCGAGCGCGAAGTTCGCGCGCTCACGGGCGTGGCACCCGTGCCGCCGCGCGGCTGATCGCGCGAGTCAACTTTTTTTGCAGGGCGCTGGGGCCCATCTTTTCCTGTCCGCTCGCGGGGCCCCACCCCCGCTCGCCCGCTCAGCGTCGCTCCTGCGTCGCGAGCTTCGCGGACTTTTTAATCGCTTCGCCGCCCTTGCAATGCGCGCAGTCATCTTCTTTGCAGTGGCGCGGGGCCTCACCCCCGCGCCTACGCGCTTCGCCGCCCTCGCTCCGCTCGGGGGCTCGCGAAGTCATCTTTTTTAAGAGCGTCCTTACCCAGCCATTTCCTCTGGCTTCCGCGCGTCGCCGAACGCTCGCGCGCGGCGGCGTGGCACGTGCCGTGCTTGTCATGACTCGGGACCGGCACCGATGCGACGCGGCGGGTTCGAGACTGCTGGCCGGACCTGCGGCGCGTGCCTGAGCCGGTCCCACGACTCGAAGGCGAGGGGCGGACCATGACACTCGGCAGTTCCTGGACGGGCGCGGTCGTTGGCGCCAGCGTCGGCGCACTCATCGGCTATCTCTACTTCACGGCCGACGGACGCCGGCGGCGCGACGAGATCGGCGGCGCGCTCGATCGGATGGTCGTCGAAATCGACGAACTGCGACGGCTCTGGCTTCGGCTCGGCCGCATCAGCGACGAGTACCGGCAGGCACGCACGAGTCCCGTGGCACGGTCCTCCGTCTTCGAAGTCAAACCGGGAGGCGGTGCCGCATGATTCGCTCACTCGTGGCCGCTGGCGCAGGGCTGGTCGTCCTGGCTCTCGTCATTTTCGGCTTCATGATCAACGCGCAAACCGATCCGACGGTCAGTCCCAACACGACGTTCGCCGAGCGGCAGCAGGGCGCGCTCGACGCGCGATCGCCCATCTGGCCGGTCATTGGCGGCCTCGCGCTCGCCGGGGGCGCGGCGTGCGTCGGCATCGGCATGAGCCGCTGGCGCGAAGGCTGACACGTCGCGCTTCCCGCACGGCGGCATCCCGGAAATAATAGGGCCCGTGACGCCGCCGTCTTCTCTCGTCATCGCCATCGACGGTCCCTCCGGCGCCGGGAAAGGGACCGTTGCGCGCACGGTCGCTGCACGGCTCCACTACCGGCACATCGACACCGGGGCCATGTACCGCGCCGTCGCGTGGCAGGCGCGCCATGAGGGCGTCGATCTCCGCGACGCGGACGCCGTTGCGGCCGTCGCGCGCCGTGCCGTGCTCTCGCTCGACCAACGCATCGTCATCGACGGGTCGGACGTCACCGACGCGATTCGCACGCCGGCCATCGACGAAGCCGCGGCCATCGTCGCGCAGCATCCGCCGGTCCGTGCCGCGCTCGTCGAGCGTCAGCGGAAGTACGGCGCCGTCGGCGGTGTCGTCATGGAAGGCCGCGACATCGGATCCGTCGTGTTTCCGTGCGCGGACGTGAAGGTCTACCTGGACGCGGAACCCGAGGAACGCGCGCGCCGCCGGTCGCATGACGCCGCGCATGCAGCTGGACGTGGACAGGAAAGCACCGCGCGAATCGCCGAGGCGCTCGAAGCGCGCGACGAAGCCGATCGCACGCGCCGCGTCTCGCCGCTTCGCCGCGCCGCCGACGCGGCGTACATCGACACGACGTCGCTCACGATCGACGAAGTCGTCGCCGAGGTCATGGCGCTCGTCGAGGCGGCGCGCGGCCGCGAGGCCGACGTCGCTACTCGTTCGGCGCGCTGATCCCGCACTCCTTCATCTTGTTCAACAGGGTCTTGTAGCTCACGCCGAGCAGTTGCGCGGCTTTGCGGCGATTCCAGCGGAAGCGATCGAGCGCCTGCTGGATCGCTTCGCGCTCGGCTGAGAGCGCCGCGCGGCGCGCGAGCTCTGGCAGCTTCGACGGCGTGGCGTCACCGTCCGACGTGTCGGCGGTCGTTTCCGCAAGCGGTGGCGCGACGTCCTCGAACACTGGCGCTCGCTCGGCTGGTGGTTCGCGGAGTGGCGGCGGCATTGCGTGCACGCCGTTGGGCGTGGCCGCGACAACGGCCGGCACGAACACCGGCTCGGCCAGCTTGGCGCGCTGCAGCTCGGCGAGGACCATGTCTTCGTCCTGCAAGATGACGAAGCGCTTCAGCACGTTTTCGAGCTCGCGCACGTTGCCGGGCCAAGGGTAGGTGAGGAACGCGTCACGCAGCCGCGCTGACGGCCGCGCCGCGGGCCGGCCGTAACGCGCCGCGTACTTCACGAGGAAGAACTCGACGAGGGGGATGATCTCGTCGCGCCGCTCGCGCAGCGGCGGCACGCGAATCTCGATGACCTGCAGACGGTAGTAGAGATCTTCGCGGAACTGGCCCGCGCGGATCATCTGCTCGAGGTCGCGATTGGTCGCCGCGATGATGCGCACGTCGACGGCAATCGGCCGATTGCTGCCGAGCCGCGTGAACTCGCGATCCTGCAGCACGTGCAGCAGCTTGGCCTGGAGCGGCTGCGGCATCTCGCCGATCTCGTCGAGCATGATCGTGCCGTCGTTGGCGAACTCGAACTTGCCGACGCGCGCGTTCTGCGCGCCCGTGAACGCGCCGCGTTCGTGGCCGAAGAGCTCGCTCTCGAGCAGCTCGGTCGGCAGCGCCGCGCAGTTCACCTTGACGAAGTTGTGCGTGCGGCGCATCGAGCGCCGGTGCAGTTCCCGCGCGATGACTTCCTTGCCGACGCCGCTCTCGCCCGAGATGAGCACGCTCACGTCGCTATCGGCGACGCGCTCGATCATCGTCAGTACCTGGCGCATGGCCGCGCCCGATCCCCAGCACGGCTGCGCGCCGTCGGGGTCGTCGGCGACCTGTGCGCGCAGACGCGCGATCTCTCCCGTCAACGTCATCTTCTCGACCGCGCCGCGGATGGCGGCTTCGAGCGCCGCCTCGCCAAATCCCTCCGGGTCGTCGGGTTTGACGACGTAGTCGACGGCGCCGAGCCGGACGGCATCGACGATGGTCGCCGGCACCTGCGTGCCCGACAGCATGATGACCTGCACGCCCGGGTGGGCCGCACGGATCGCGCGCAGCGTCTCGAGGCCGTCCATCCCGGGCATGAGCACGTCGAGCAGCACGACGTCGGGCGCCGGTCCACGGACGAGCGCGCGCAGCAGATCGCCACCGCTCGTGTAAGCGCTCACCTCGTAGCCGCGTGAGCCGAGCACGGTGGCCAGGTACTGGCTGAACGCGGGGTCGTCGTCGACAACGGCGAGTCGGGCTGGCGTCACGCGATCGTCCTTCCTCGAGTCAAGTGAACCTGAATGGAACCGGGCGGATCGGCCCGCGCGACGACGGCGCCGTGCGCGTCGAGCACGTAGGAGGCGACGACGAGTGACAGACCCTGGCCTCCACGATCGAACGCCACTGCCGACGGCGGCGTGGCGGGTCCTGCGCCGCCGGGCGCCGGGATCACCGTGAACGTGACATGATCGGCCGCGCTGGCCACGTCGAGCGAGACATCGCGCTCCCCGCGCTCGCGCGACACGAGCACGCCGAGCGCGACCAACGCCGCCGCGACGGCATCGACGTCGAGGACGCGAACGGGCGCATCGCACACCGAGGCGCCAGCCGTCATGACCAGGACGCCACTGGACGCCTGGACGGCGGCCGCGGCGAGATCGCTCGCCGCGACGTCCGTCATGGCGTCGACCGGATGCGGACGGCACCACGCGCGGAGATCGGCTGCCTGTCGGCCGATGGTGGCCAGCCGGCCTGTGGCATCGAGCATGGCCGTGATGATCGGCGCATCGGGATCGCCCGGCGGTCGTTGCCGCTGCATCAAGCGCAGATAACCCTGCACGATGCCGAGCGGCCCGCGTAGCTCGTGCGAGAGCACCGACAGCAGATCGGCTAGTTCAACTCGCATGCCAGTTTCCGAATCTACCACTTCGCTCAACTGCACGCGGCGTCGTGACGATCCTTACGACATGGCGCCGCGAACCGTGTCGTTTGTACATGGCGCGCTGCCGTGCGCGGAGCTGAACCGAACACGTCGACGCTTGGCACGTGCCTTGAAACTCGTGCCCGCCAGACGGCCTCCATCAGCATGAGCCCACGTTCCATGGCGGACAAACAACACATCCTGCTCGTCGACGACTATCCGGACGCGCTGGAGATGTGGAGCCTGTATCTGCAGCTCGCCGGATACGAGGTCACGACGGCTGAGAACGGCCGTGATGCCGTTCGGATCGCGCTGGCCCATCCGCCCGATCTCGTCGTCATGGATCTCGAACTCCCCGGTCTGACCGGCATCGAGGCCGCGAAGGTGCTCCGCCAGTCGCCGGGCACCGCGCGCATCCCGCTCATCGCCGCCACGGGCTACTCGCACACCGGGCAGCTCGAGGCTGCCGAGCGCGCGGGCTTCAACGTGGTGCTCGTCAAGCCGTGCGATCCGGCCGCGCTCGTGCGCGAGATCGGCCGCCTGCTCGGCGACGAGGCCGGCGCGCGTGGTGGGCAGCAGCCTGCCGCAAGTGGGTAGCCCGCGCCATACGCCCGCTGCCGCGCCGCGTGACGGCGAGAGCCGCCGGGCGATACCGTAGCGGAGCGGATCGAACGAGGTGTGACGTGGCGGCAGCGCGGACGGCAGGCGCGGCAGCAATCCTTTCTTTGATGAGCCTGGTCGCGGCGGTCGGCTGTCGCACGCCGGGCGACGTCCGCGTGACCCGCGTCGCCTTCGACGGCAACCACGCGATCGGCGACTCGGCGCTCACCTCGGTCATGGCGACGCGCGCGAGCAGTTGGCTGCCGTGGTCGACGAAGCAGTACTTCAACCAGGCGGACTTCGACGCCGACCTCGATCGGCTCCGCACCTACTACGACGACCGCGGCTACCCGGAGGCGCGCGTCGCGGGCGTGGATCTGAAGTTCAACGACGCGCGCGATGCCGTCGCGATCACGATCACGATCGACGAAGGCCAGCCCCTCATCGTCGACGACGTGCGTGTCACCGGGATTGACGCGCTGTCCGAACGCCTGCAGGGCCGTCTCGATCGGTCGGGCATCGAGACCGGCAAGCCGCGCGACCGCGCCGCGGTAGAGGCGGCGCGTCAACGGATGGCCGACTGGCTGCGCGATCGCGGCTACGCCTATGCGACGGCCACGGCGACAGAAGCCGCGGGCTCCGCGCCCGGCCACCTCGTCGTGACGCTGGCGGTGACGCCAGGGCCGCGAACGGTCTTCGGCCCCATCACGCTGCTCGGTCCGCACACGCTCGACGATCGCGTCATCACGCGCGAGCTGAGCTTCCGGCCTGGTCAGCTCTATCGCCAGACGCTCGTGGCGCAGAGCGAACGGCGGCTCGGCAACCTCCAGATTCTTCGCTTCGTCAACGTCGAGGCGCCGCCACCCGCGGGCACGCCCGTCGCCGCGATTCCCGTGCGCGTCGTCGTCGCCGAGAATCCGCCGCATCGCCTGGAGCTCGGCGCCGGATACGGATCCGAAGATCGGCTCCGCGCGTCGGCCGGATGGTCACACCTGAACCTCTTCGGCAACGCGAGCCAGTTCGAGGCCGACGGCAAGTGGTCGTCGATCGATCGCGGCGTGCGCGCGAGCTTCAGCCAGCCGTACCTGTACCGGCGTGGCCTCGGGTTCGACGCGTCGGCAACGAGCTGGTGGACGCACGAAGAGACGTACGACTCACGTACCTACGGGGGGCGGCTGGGCCTCACGTATCGGTTTTCGCGCCGCCGGCGGCGAGCCGCGCGCGCGCCGGGCGACGTGCTGAGCGCGGCCTACGTCCACGAGTACCTGCGGTACGGGATCCACGAGGACGCGCTCGAGGACATCAACAACTTCAACGAGCTCATCGCGCTCGGCCTCGATCCGGTGACGGGACAAGGCCGGGGCACGAACGCGGCGGTGGCGATCGATTTCACGCACAACGACGTCGACAGCGTCGCCGACCCGACGGCCGGCTACGGCATCTCACTGCACACGGAGATCGCGCGTCCAGGTTTGGGTGGCACGTTCCGCTATTCCGAGTACCTGGGCGAAGCGCGAGGCTATCTGCCCGTCGGCCAGCAGGTCGTCGTGGCTGCCCGCGCGCGTTACGGCACGCTCGCGGCCGCCAATGACACGGATGTGCCGTTCTCGGCGCGCTACTTCCTCGGCGGGTCGACGAGCTTGCGCGGGTGGGGCCGCTATGAGGTCGCGCCGCTCAGCAGCGGTCTGCCGACGGGCGGCCGTACGATCCTCGACGGATCGGCCGAGTTGCGTCTCGCGATCCGCAGCGGCATGGGGCTCGTGGGCTTTCTCGATGCGGGCAACGTGTTCGCCGGGAGTTGGGCAGGCGGCGGTCCGCTCCGCAGCGATGCGGGCGTCGGCCTCCGCTACAGCACGCCAGTGGGTGTCATTCGCGCGGACCTCGGCATCCAGCTCAACCACGTTCCCGGCCTCATCGTGAACGGCGAGCCGGAGCAGCGCCACTGGCGCATCCACCTCAGCATCGGGCAGGCGTTCTGAGTCATGGCAGTCTTGCGGCGTGTCGCGCGGTGGTTGACCTGGGTCGTCATCGGCCTCGTCATCCTCCTTGCGGCCGCGCTCGCCATGACGACGACGCCGTGGTTCAAGGATTGGGTGCGCGGACAGATCGTCACGCGCGTGTCGCCGCTCATCGACGGCCAACTGTCGATTGGCGCCTTGACCGGATCGCTTTGGACCGGCGTCACGCTCGACGACATCGTCATTCAGCACGACGGCGTGCCGGCTGTTTCCATCGGCTCGGTGCAGACGCGGTACGACATCCGCGAGCTCGCCCGCGGCGTGCTGGCGATTGATGACATCACCATCAACCGGCCGTCGATCGTGTTGCGCGAGGAAGCCGATGGATGGAACCTCGCGCATCTCGGACGATCGACTGGTAGCGCCAGCACTAGCGCGCCACCGTCCGTGACGATCCGGCGACTGCGCGTAACGGACGGGACGATCGACATCCAGCCGACGAGCGGCCCCCGCCGGCGCATCAACGACGTGGACTTCGACGGCGGCGTCGAGACGGGCGCGTCGGGCGTGACGGTCGCCATCGCGCACCTTGGTGCCGTCGATGCCGACACGGGATTGCCAGTCACCGCGTCCGGACAGGTCGTCGCGGCCGACGATGTCCGCGTGCGCGGTCTCACGCTCGAGACGCCGCAGAGTCATCTCGAGATCGACGCGAGCTACCGCGGCGGTGACGCGCCGCGCATCGAGACGACCATCGACGTCGCGCGTCTCACGCTCGCCGAGTTCGCCCCATACCTTCCCGCGTCGGTACCCGCATCGCTCATTCTCGACGGCACGCTCGCGGCAACCGGGCCGCTGACCGCGCTCGACACCTCATGGACGTTGCACTCGACGACGGTGGGCGCAACCAACGGGCACGTCGTGGTGAATGCGACAGCCGCGCGGCCGACGGTTGACGGGACGATCTCGACCGCGGCGCTCAATCTCGCCGCGCTCAGCCGTCAGCGCGATCTCCCCGCACGGCTGACGATGGATGCGCGTGTCACGGCAACCATCGCGACCGACGATCCCTGGCAGTCGCGCGTCGCCTTCGACGTGCGCACGCCGGGCCTCACGACGTTCGGGTACACCGTCGGCGCACTGTCGGCAACGGGCCGGCTGGACCACCGCGTCCTCACCGCGCGCGGACGCGCGGCCGCTTACGGCGCGGCGGCCACCTTCGACGCGACCCTTCACGACGTCACGGCGCCCGCGCCGAAGCTTCGCCTGGACATCGCGGGCAACGTCCAGGATCTCGATCTCCGTCGTCTGCCCGCCACCGTCCACGCGCCGGCGATGGCCACGCGTCTCGCGGGCGCCTATGACGTGCACGTGATGCCGCAAGTCGTGCAGGCGTCGTTCACCGCCGATGAGTCCGACGTCGAGCAGGCGGTCGTCGCGGCAGGTACGATTGCGAACGTCCGCATCGAAGGCGATCGACTCGAGGCGTCGGTGGATGGTGCCGTTCATCATGTCTCGGGCGATCTCTTGCGCCTGCCGCCCGAGCAGCCCGTCGATCTCGGCGGTCCCATCCGCGCGAGCGTCACGATTCCCGATCTCTCCGCGCCGTTCTCGATCGACACGATAGCCGGCGACGTGGTCGCATCGCTCGGCGGGTCGAGCGTGCACGGCACGACAATCGACCGCGCGGATATCGACGGCTCGATCGCCGGTGGCATCGCGACGATTCGCCGGCTCGACGTGGCCGGTGCGGGCGCGACCCTCACGGCGACCGGGACCGTGACCGTGTCGAACACCGCGGCGGGGGAGTCCGATCTCGCGGTCGAGGCCGACGTGCCGGACGTGTCGGCGATTCCCGGTCTACCCGTGTCGGACGCCAGCGGCGCCGCGCATCTCACGGCGCACGTCACCGGCCGCCCCGATCGCCTGTCGGCGAAAGGAACGCTCGCGGCACATCAACTCGCGTACGCCGACACGGCGCGAGCGTTGACGTTCAACGCGACCTTCGACGCGGCGCTGCCCGATCGCGACGTTCATCAGCTCTCGGCCACGGTCGATGCCGACTCGGCGTTTCTCACGGTGAAGGGGCAGGACATCCAGCACCTCACGTTGCATTCGACGTACGCCGATCGCCGCGTCGACGTCACGACGCGCGTCGAGCAGGCCGACCGTGCGCTCGATCTCGAGGGCAGCCTGCTCTTGCGTCCGGAGTTCAGCGAAGTGCACGTGCGGCGCCTGTCGCTCGCGCTCGACACGGGCACATGGACACTCGCGCCCGGCCGTGAAGCCGTCGTCCGTTACGGGCCCGACGCGATCGAGGCGCACGACGTCGCGCTGACCTACGGCACGGGGACCATCGACGTCGAGGGCCGGGTCGCGCGCACGGCGGGCAGCACCGCGTCCGCGCTGCGGCTCGACCTGCACGGCCTGCAGGTCGCCGACCTCTACGCCATGGCGCTCGGCACGCCGCGCGCGTCGGGCACGCTCGATGGCCGTGTCGATCTCTCCGGCTCGCTCGCCGACCCGGTCGCGCAGGCGACGATGACGATTCGCGACGGCCGAGTGGCGGACGTCACGTTCTCGCGCGTGACGGCCGACGTGGGGCTGCGTCAGCGGCGCGTCGCGATCAACGCCGAGATCGACGAGTCGCCTGGCAACCGGTTCCTCGTGACCGGCGAAGTCCCGACGGCCGCCGACGCGGGCCCGCTCGACGTCCACGTCCAGGCGTCCGATATCAGCCTGGCGCTCCTGCAGGCGTTCACCTCCACGGTCGACGACGTGACGGGACGCGTGGCGATGGACGTGCGCGTGGCTGGCGCGCTCAGTGCGCCAGCGGTGATCGGGACGTTGACCTTGGCCGACGGGCACGCGCGCATCGTGCCGACGGGCGTGACCTACGACAAGGCGGCGGCGTCGGTGCGCTTCGATGGACACCGCGCGCTCGTCGACCGCCTCACGCTGTCCGACGACGATGGACATGTGATGACGGCGACGGGCGGCGGTGATCTCTTCACCGCGGCGGCTGGCGGACGATCGTTCGATCTGCGCGTGCAGAGCCAGGCCTTCCACGTCCTGCGCAACGATCTCGGCGAAGTCGAGATCTCCGCTGATGCGCATGCCGAGGGTGACATCGCGGCGCCGCGAGTGACCGGCACCATCTCCATCAATCGTGGCCGCATCGAGCTCGACGAGCTCTTGCGCGAGCTTTCACCCGGCACGACCGCGCCGACTTCGCCCGCGGGTTCCGCATCGGCGAACGGCGCCACGACGCCGCCGGCCGGCACGACAGCCAACGCGGCGGCCGCGCCCGCGACGTCTGGGCCGCGTCCCGTGGCCGCCGGCGCATCGCCAGCACCGGCCCCACCGATCAACGTGCCGGCATCGGTTCGCGCGCCCGGCGCGCCGTCGACCCCTCCGCCTGTTCCCGCTCAGGCGTCGGCCGAGACGACGCCCGCGCCGCCGGCCGATACCGGACTGTTCTCGCGCGCGACGCTCGACCTCGACGTGAAGCTGCCCGACAACGTCGTGCTCCGCGGCCGCAACTTGAAGACGAGCAGCGGATCGCTCGGGCTCGGCAACGTCAACCTGACCGTCGGCGGCGACTTCCACATCCGCAAAGCCGCCGGCCGCTCGCCGGTCATCGTCGGCGAGGTGCAGACCGTGCGCGGCTTCTACGAGTTCCAGAGCCGGCGCTTCGACATCGTCCGCGGCAGCGCCGTCACGTTCCGCGGCATCGAGCCGATCAATCCGTCGCTCAACGTCACGGGCGAACGCGACATCTCCGGCGTCGTCGCGCGCGTGCAGGTGACGGGCACGGCGAAGCGCCCGCGGCTGCAGCTCTCGAGCGATCCGCCACTCGACGAGGGTGACGTGCTGTCGCTCATCGTCTTCAACCAGCCGATGAGTCAGCTTGGTCAAGGCGAACAGGTCGACCTGTTGCAGCGTGCCGGCGATCTCGCGCTCAGCGCTCTCGCCACGCCGCTGGCCAATTCGATCGGCCGCGCGCTCGACGTCGACTTGTTCGAGATCCGCGCCCCGAGCGCGGGATCCGCCGGCGAGGTGAACGTCGGCCGGCAGGTGAGCGAGCGGCTGTTCGTCGGCTTCCGCCAGGAGATCGGCGATGCCGACGCGAGCCGGCTGTCGTTCGAGTACCGCCTGACGGACACGCTGCGCGTACTGACGTCGATCGCGCAAGGCGCCGACCGCGCGAAACGATCGCGCGACCGCGAAGCCGCCGGCGTCGATCTGCAGTACGTCCTGCGCTATTGAGGTCGCTGCGCGCCCATTTCGGCCCTCGCTTTGCCTCGGCAGGCGCATGCGCTGCCAAGAAAACATGGGCCGCGCGGGCGATTTCACCCGCTTCTTCGTGGCACACGACTTGAACTTCTGCGGTCGCATGACGGACCTCGGGTCGGTCCCCGCGTGGCTCGGCATCATCGCCGTGGCGCTCGTAATCCAAGCCGTCGTCATGCTCGTCGTCGCCGTGGTGGCGTGGCGTGCGATGGCGCGCTCGACGGCGGCGCTCGACGCGCTGCGACGCGATGAGATCGCGCCGTTCGTCGCCCGTATCGACGCCGTGCTGGACGACGCGCATCGGGTGATGGGGCGAGTCGAAGCCGCCGATGCCGACGTGCGAGCAGCGGTGGCGCGAACCTCCGTGCGGGCGCGTCAGACCGCCATGCGCGTCAAGCACGGTTTCTGGCCAGCAGTCGGCATTGGCCGCGGTGCCTGGGCTCTCGTCTCGGCATTCAGACGTCGCTCGCCGCGGTTGAACGCCGCCGGCGGTCGTTCATTGGAAGGAGCGCATCATGTACACGGACACCTACGACACTGACCTGCGGACGACGTCTCGCGGGAGCTCGTTCCTGATTGGGTTGCTCTGCGGCGCGGCCGTCGGGGCGGCGGTTGGCCTGCTGCTCGCGCCGTCGTCGGGCGCCGATTTCCGCGGCCAGATCAACGACTCGGCCCAGCGCCTCCGGCGCAAGGCGGGTGAAGGCTACGACCGCGCTGCGTCGACGGTGGACGACCTCGTCGGACGCGGGAAGCGGGCGGTTCGGCGCGGCCGCGAGACCTTCAACGAGGTCCGGCAGAACGCGGCCGACGCCATGGCGGACCTGTCCGACATGGCGGACGAGTCCGTCTGAGGTTCGGCGCCGCCTGTCCACCTGACTGCATCGACGTTCCAACCGGCCGGTGGCGCTTCGGCCGCCGGCCGGACGCTTCAGGCCAGCGGTCAAACGGGCCCCTTGGTCTGATTCCTGCACGATGCAGGGACGCACGTCGTGCGGCCGCCGCACGCCCCTTGAGTCCATGCCTACGAATCGATCTCGGGTCGCCGGTCGGCGCCGCATGACAGTCGCGGAGGCGCGGAGAGTGCGCCGGAGGATGTGGCTATGCGGCTATCAATCGTCGGCTGGGTGAGTGTGGCAGCAGTGGGCGTCCTGGTGGTAGCCGGGGCGATCGCCGGTCCGCGCGCCGTTGTCGTCGTCGCGGCGATTGCCGGAGGAGCGGTGCTGGTCTGGCGGCTCTCGCGGTGCTCGCACAGCGGTCCGCTTGGTTTGCAGCCGCCCGTCACCAATCCCGACGGCACGCGTACGCCAGCGATGTGGTTCTGCGATCGGTGCGGGAAAAGCTGGCCAGCCGGCTTCGAGCATGAAGCCCACGTCGTGGCGCGCTTCGTGGGCTACGACGAGTCCAAAGCGGCCAGTGCCGCGAAGCGCGCGGAGGAGCTCAGCCGCCAGCAGCGCGCGCTGGCATTGAAGCGCGCCGGTTACGGCGCGGGCCGCCGCGCACGCGCCGCGCGGACACCGGCCGACGTCGTGCCGATGGCCAACGTCCGGCAGTTCATGAACAAGTAAGAGCGTTCAAACCTTCGAACGTCGAACTATGAACTTCGAATGAATGGGGCGCCTTCGGCGCGTCCGTTCGGCTTTGAAACACGCTCTTAGACGCATGGCCCGGCGGGCGTCCCGCCCGCCGCGGTCACTCGCCGTCGTCGTCCTTGCGGCCGTGCGGCCAATCGTCCGAGGATGCCGGATCGAGCTCCCAGCGGTGGCGATCGCGGTCAGAGATTTTGTCCGTGGACCGCAGTTCCTCGTTGTCCTGATAGTTCACGCCAAGCGCCCGGCCGATGTCTTCGACGCGGTCCTGGTCGGGCGTCGGGTTGTCGCCGCCGGGGGCCTCGTCGCCGACGGCGTAGGCATCCTGCCAGTCCGCATCGATGTCGCCCGCGGTCAACCGTGGGCTCGTCTCGGTGTGTTCGATGAGATCCTCGCGCAGTTCGGCGTGACCGGTCCGCGCCGCGGCGATCAGGCGGTCGTCGGCCGAGGGCAGCGCCGCGGTGTCTTCGAGCCGTTCGTCGTCTGGCAGCCGGCGGCGTTCGCGGTCGAGGGCAGCCTGAGCGGGCGGCGCCACCTGGCGCGCCGGGGCGGCCGCGGCTGGCTTGCGGGGACGCGGCGCGGGTGTGGCGGTCGCGGCGGGGCGCGGCGTTGGCGTAGTTGAGGCCGGCCTGGACCGCGGGGCCGTGGTGGTCTTCTTCCGGTTCCGGCGCGCGGCTGATGTGCGGGTCGCCGTCTTGCGGCGGGTGGTTGCGGCGCGGGAGCCGGATTTCGGCCGGCGTCCGGACGCCTGGCGCGCGGCTGGACGACGCTTGGCCGACCGGGGCGTCTTCTTCTTGTTCTTGTTGTTCTTGCGGTGCTTCTTGGCCGTGGCGCGGGCGGCGGTCTTGCGTTTCCGCGTGCTCGCACGCGTCGCCGAGGCTCTACGGCGTCTGGCGACCGCGGCTCGGGCGGTCGACGCGCGCCGGGAGGAGGTTCGTCGGGCCGATGCCGCTCGCCGGCGGCGCGGGGAACGCGGGGCTCGTTTGGTCGCTGCCATACAGTCTGCCTCCACCCGGTTGATTTCGACGCCCTAACTAGCGGATAATTAAATGCTTATCGTATTTCTCTCTGACGAGACCCTACAG
>DASZOV010000012.1:0-3720 GCA_035550595.1 Vicinamibacterales bacterium | reverse complement strand
AGCCCGGCGTGTTGCGGAACTTGCTCGCGGCGATGCGGGCCTTGAAGTCGGGGCTGCCCATCTCGAACTCGAGCACCTTGCCGCCGTTGAGCCACTGCTCCACGTGCGGAGCGCGCACGACGACGCGCGTCTGATTCCACTCGCCGACCGGGTGAAGCACTTTGGTCGCGACCGGCGCAATCAGGTCGTACAGTCCGCCGGCCGCGCGATCGCCGTTCTGTCCCGCCTTCGCGTCCGGGTTGAGCTCGTCGTCGATGATCTGGTCTTCGAAGCCGACGCCGGACCGCCCCCTCTTCACCAGATCTTCGGAGACGAGATACTTGACGCCCGTGTTGCCGCCGGGTCCGATCTTCCAGTCGACGCTCAACTCGAAGTTGTCGTACTCGCCCGTCGTGATGATGTCGCCGCCGCTTGGCCCCTGTCCGGTCGTCTTGAGACAACCGTCGGCGACCGCCCAACCGTGATCGGGGAACGTCGCGCTGTGAAACCCGCGCCATCCGTTCGTCGTCGTGCCGTCGAACAGCAACTGCCAGCCGGCGGCCCGCTCCGCTGAGCTGAGCGTGTTCTGCCCATCCTGTGCAGCGGCAGTGAGCCCGGCGATCGTCGCCAGCACGCCCATGACCGCCACACCGACTATCCGTGTCATTCGCCTCATATGAGACCTCTCCCGGCGTCTGTCCGCGCCGTCGTGTTCATCAGAATGCAAATCGGATCTGCGCCTGGATCGAGCGCGGCGATTGATAGCTCGTCACCGCGCCGAAGCCCGCCTGGTTCGGCCGCACGCGATTCGACAGCACCGCGCCGCTGTCGTCGAAGGGCAGGTTGATGATCGTCGACGGATCGCTCGGGCTCGTCAGGTTCATCGTCGTGTTGCGACCGGTGATGCGCGCCTGATTCGGCGCGTTGAACATGTCGAGCCGGAACTGCACCGTGCGTCCCCCGCCCAGGCGAACCGTTCGGGCAATCGCCAGGTCGAGCACGCTCGAGAAGCACCCGCGCAGGTAGCCGGTCCCCGAGTCCAACCCGACGCTGCCGGGCTGCGCGCCCTGGAACGCCGCCGTGTTGAACTGCCGGTACACGTCGTCGCCGCAGCCGGCGCCTGGGTCGCCCACGATCACGACGCGCGCCGCGTAGTCGGGCGATCCCGTCAGGTTCGTATTCGACCCGCCATTCTGATAGCTCTCGCCCACCGTGTAGGCCGATCCGGTCGAGGCCGACCAGACGCCCGAGAGCTGCCAGTCGTTGATCACCGCGCCCACGATGCGCCGGACCGACGATCCCGTGTCGAGGTGCGGCAGCGACCAGATGAAGTTGGCTTTCATCGTGTGCGCGATCGGGTTACCGTCGCCGAGCAGCTCGTCGGCCTCGGCCTGATCGCTTCGAACCACGTAGCTGCCGTCCGGGTTGTGCTGCAGCCGCAAATTGGCGTTTCCACGGTCGAGCAACGCGATCGTGTCGTTGAAGCCGAACGCCAATCCGCGACTGAACCTCCGCTGGAAGGACAACTGGATCGAGTGGTACGTTTCCCAGCCGTTCGCCATCTGCTGCGTGATGCCGCTGTATCCGCGCATCGCGCGCATCTGGTCGGGCAACACGGCGGATGCGCCCGGCGTCGCGCTCGGCGCCAGCGTGGGATCCTGATTCTCCGGCAGGAACGCGGAGCCGAGATCGACGGCGTTGATGTTCACGGCCTGCTGTTCGTTCCAACTGTGCTGGCCCACGTACTCCACGTCGGCCACGAAGCTCCAGGGCAGCGCCACCTGCACCCCGCCGTTCCACTGGACGGAGTACGGCAGCGGGCTGTCGTACAGCACGCCGCGCAGGGCCGGCGGAGGGGTCGTCGTCAGGCCGCCATGTCCGAGGCTTTGCAGATTGGCGTAGCGGACCGTGACGGTCGACGCGGTCGGCGGGTTGCTGCCCGTTTCGAGGTCGGTGATGCTCGGCCGCGTGATGAAGACGCCGCTGCCGCCGCGCAGCACGAAGCGCTGCTGGCCGGTGAGATCGTACGCGAAGCCGAAACGCGGCGCGGCGCCGAGCGTCGGATACCGATACGCCGTGCTGCCGATCGGTCCCTCGTTCTTCAGGAAGAGGCCGTTCGTCGGACTGCCCGAGCCGGGCACCAGCGTGCCGATGGCCACGCTCGAATTCGGGCCGAGGAACTCGCCGGTCACCGGGTTGCGCGCCTGCCGGTCGGTGCCCTTGCACGGATACACGCCATTCGCGCAGCCGGCGTCGTACAGCAGCGGCGCGGCGGACTGATCCCAGTGATCGGGCAGGAAGTTGGTCGCCTGATTCAGATTCTCACTGGCGGGACCGACGTGCACGAGCCGCACGCCGTAGTCCAGCGTCAGCTTGTTGTTCACTTTCCACGTGTCCTGCACGAACCCCTCGACGTTCGCGTACGAGTAGCTCACCTCGACGAAGCTCGACGCCTGCTGATAAGAGCTGAAGCAGCCCGTCGCGGCATTGGCGAAGCCGAATGACGTGTCGCAGGGATTGGTGCCGACCGAGTCCTGCTGGAAGTTCACCGAGCCGAGCGCGGCCGACGTGCCCGCGCCATTCGGCTCGCGCTTGAGCGCCGAGGTCGTGTAGACGCCGGTCTTCCAGGTGTGACGCCCACTCACCTTGGTCAGGTTCACGGTCAGGTCCCACGTGGAGCTGGTGTTCAGGATCCCGGGATACGGAATGTTCGGCGGCGCGTTCGAGATGCGATTGCCCCAGGAGAACGACGGCACCTTCGAGATGCGCGTGCCGTCCCAGATGGGCGGCTGCATGGCGTTGAGCGCTTCGAACTGGTAGTAGCGCGGATCGATGATCGTGGCGTCGGGAAACAGGAACGGCCAGTCCGCGAGTCCCGCGCCGGCCAGACTCGCCCCGTCGTTCACCGGCAACGCGCTCGTGCAGAACGAGGGACCGCCGGCCAGCCCGAGCGAACACCCGGTCTGCTTGTTGAGCGACTGACCATAGGTCGCTTCGATGAACGTCGTCGGATTCAACGAGTAGTCGGCCGTCGCCGCCCACGTGCGGACCGTCGGCTGGTACATCTCCGTGTCGTTGAAACCAGGCAGCGTGCCGTACTGCACCTGATTGCGCTGGTCCCAGGCCGAGTACTTCATGCTCAGCCGAAGCGCTTCCGACATCTGATAGTCCAGCTTCACCACCGGCTGCCAGCCGAGCAGGTGCTGAATGGGCGACGTCACCTGAAAGTTGTAGTTGGCATCCGGCGTCCACGTCGGACAGTTCTCTGGACAGTTCGGCAGCGGATAGAGGTTCAGAATCCGCTGGCCCAGCGAGTACAGATCGCCCGACGGGATACGTCCCACGACGCCATCGGCCGCGTAGCAGCCCGCGCTGTTCGACGCGGTGCACGGCGCGGACGACGCGGGATTCTTGATGTACGGATAGGGCCGGCCGTTGTTGTCGGTCGTCTGCGAGAAGTCGCCCGCGCGCTCGAGCGCGGTCGGCATCCGATACGACGTGACGCGGTTGCCTTCGGTGCGGGGCTCGAACTCTTGCGCGTAGAAGAAGAACAGCTTGTTGTTGCCGCCAGGCTTGCCGATCGGGCCGCCGATCGAATAGCCCCAGTCGCGCTCCTGCGACACGGGCTTCGGCACGCCGTTCAGGATGTTCGTCTTGCTGTTCGGATTCCAGTCGGAGTTGCGTTCGACGTCGTACAACGCGCCGTGGAAGTGATTCGATCCGCTCTTGGTCACCGCGGTG
>DASZOV010000011.1:0-46019 GCA_035550595.1 Vicinamibacterales bacterium | reverse complement strand
TGACATCCCTGTGACCTTCACTGGCGCAATCGGCGCAGCGTGCAACTTGCCGCTGCGCCTCATCATTGCCGCGTGCGTCCGGCTCCGGATTCATCCCAATCTTCTCACGTTCACCGGCGTGCTCATCAGCGTCGCCGCCGGCTGGCAGCTCGCGCTCGGCCATTTCCGGACGGCCGGGTTCATCATGGTGTGCGCCAACATCTTCGATTTCATCGACGGCAAGGTGGCGACCGAGATGGGCGCGGTGAGCAAGTTCGGCGGCTTCTGGGACTCGGTGATCGACCGCTTCTCGGATCTTGCGCTCTCGGTCGGCCTCATCTGTCTGTACGCGTCGCTCGGCCGGACCGACTACGTGCTCATCACCTCGATCGCGATGGTCTTCGCGACGATGACGAGTTACGCGCGCGCGCGGGCCGAGTCGCTGATCCCGCGCTGCAAGGTCGGCTTCATGGAGCGGCCCGAGCGCATCGTGCTGTTCATGATTGGCGCCTTCACGAATCGCATGGCGGCCGTCATGTGGGTGATTGGCGTCCTGTCGATCGTGACGGTGCTCAACCGCATCCAGTACACGTATCTCGAACTCACCGGCCGGCCGCAGCCGCGCCGCGGTGGACTCACCGGCCTCTTCGTCCGCGCGTTCTACTGGACCGACGAACGCACCACGGTCCCCTACGACCTGTGGGTGCTCGCGATCCTCGCCTTCGTCTGGATCACGCCGCCCACTTGGCTCGGCGACCCCATGGCCCCGACGGGCCAGGGCGTGCTGCAGTGGCTGATGAGTAGATGAGGACGAGACAGGGAGCAGGGATAAGAGATCAGGGACAGAACAAAAGAAGATGACACCGCGAGCCCCCGAGCGTAGCGAGGGCGGCGAAGCGCGTAGCGCTGGGGGTGGGGCCCCAGCGCATTGCAAAGAAGATGACAGCCTACGCCCGTGACTGATACTCGCCCGTGTCGGTGTTGACGCGGACGACGTCGCCTTCGTTGATGAAGGCGGGGACGTTCACGACGAGGCCGGTTTCGAGCGTGGCGGGTTTGACCTGCGCGGCGGCCGTCGCGCCCTTGATGCCGGGCACGGTCTCGGTCACCTTCAAGTCCACGGTCATCGGGAGGTGGATGCCGACCGGCTCCGCCTCGTAGAACTCCACGCTGATCACCATGTCGGGCAGCAGGTACGACGCGCTGTCGCCCAGCACTTCCTGCGACAGGTGGATCTGGTCGTACGTCTCGGTGTTCATGAAGTGGAACAAGTCCCCGTCGCGATAGAGGAACTGCATCTGGTGCTCGTCGAGGACGGCCCGCTCGACGTCATCCTCCGAACGAAATTTGTAATCGATGAGGCGCTGCGACCGGATGTCGCGCAGTTTGCACTGCACATGGCCCCGCTTATTGCCCGGGGTGATGTGGTACAGGTCGAGAATCCGATACAGATTCTGATCGACCTTGATCAGCATGCCTTTGCGGAGACGAGTGGCTTGGATTGAGCTCATGGGTTCTGGGCACTTACACTACAGGAACTATTTATTGTAGTGTAGGCGCAATCGAGGTGCGGCGGATGCCTGGAGGACGACCTTCTCCAAGGTCCGGCCGCGGGTCCGGCTCCCCTCCCGCCGACCGACCGAGACTGACACAAGGCCCCTGGGGGATCATTCCCGGGGGACACGGCCCGAACGCCATTGGTACGTCTGCACTCGCGCCCTCCGGCGTGACCGCCGGCGGTGGCGCGGATGCCGCCGTTCGTCTGTTGGATCTCGTCGAGGTCGGCCTCTTCCACTGCGGCGCCGACGGCCGCGTGCGCTTCGCCAACGCCTCACTCACCGCACTCGCCGGCGACATGACCGGCGCCGAGAGCAACGCGGGCTGGCTCACGCCGGCCAATTCGATTGACTCGCTGTGGACGCTCGTTCGCCGCGCGACGGATCGTGTGACGCGGCCGGCCTGGCTCATGCGCGCCGACGGTTCGCGCCTGTACGTGGACGTCACGGCCCTGGCGCTGCGCTCGGAGGACGGCGAGGTCATCGGCTTCGACGGCCTCGTCCGCCCGATCGATGGCGACGCGTCACGGCCGGCCTCGTCGACGCCGCCGAGCGAGGACGGCGTCGAGGCACGGGCCGCGCGTGCCGAGGAACGCCGCGCGCTCGCGCGCCGGCTGCACGACAACCTCGGTCAGACGCTCGTCGTGATGAAGATGGAGCTCGACCGTCTCGTCGAGACGCCGGACGAGGACGAGCCGCTCCACGTGCGAGAACCGCGCGCGATGCGCGCGCTGAGGGGCTGGACCGAAGAAGCGATCCGGCTCGTCCACGGCCTGTGCCTCGATCTGCGCGACGTCGACGAATCGCCGCTGGAGGTCTCGGCCATCGTCGAGCCGCTGCTGCGGGATCTCGCGCGGCCGCGTCAGTTGAAGACGCGCATTGCCGCAGCCGGCGGTCCCGTACGGCTCGATCCGCGGCGCGCGCTGCTCGTCGCCGACGTGTGCCGCGAGGCGATCACGAACGTCATCCGCCACGCGGCCGCCACCGAGATTCTCGTGCGCGTCGTCCGCCGCGGCCCGGACTGCGCCTTGTCGATCAGCGACAACGGCATCGGCTTCGCGCCGGGCGCGCTCGATCGTCCCGATGCCTTCGGCGTGCTCGGCATGGGCGAGCGCGCGCAAGCGCTCGGCGGCACGTTCGAGATCGTCCGGCGCGACGGCCGCACCGTCGTCTCCCTCACCCTGCCCATCGCGTCGCCCGTCGCGGCCGCATCGAGAGCGTCTCATGATTAACGTGCTGATTGTCGACGACCATCCGGTCGTGCGCGCGGGTGTGCGCCGGCTGCTCACCGAAACACCGGACATCCAGGTTGGTGGCGAAGCCGACACGGGCGCCGCCGCGCTGCAGATGAGCCGCGCCGAGTCCTGGGATCTCGTCCTGCTCGACATGGGCCTGCCCGACGCGGACGGGCTCGAGATCCTCAAGCAACTGAAACTCGATCACCCCTCGCGCCCCGTGCTCATCCTCACGATGCGCCTCGACGGCGAGCTCGCGGTCCGCGCGCTGCGATCGGGCGCCGCGGGGTACGTCGGCAAGGACAGTCCACCGCAGGTCATCCGCGACGCCGTTCGTCGCGCCGCGTCAGGACGGCCGTACGTGAGTGACTGGCTGGCCGAGCAGCTCGCGCTGCGGCTTAACAGCGAGACCGAACGTCCGCCGCACACCAAGCTCTCGGACCGCGAGTTCGAAGTGCTCCTCGCGCTCGCGTCCGGACGACGGCCGAAAGAGATCGCCACGCAGCTCTCGCTCAGCATCAAGACCGTCAGCACCTATCGCGCGCGGGTACTCGAGAAACTCGACCTCTCCAACAACGCGGAACTGGCCGTCTATGCCGTCCGACACGACTTACTCGATCCGTCGCGCGAGGCCGGCGGCGGCGACCGACTGGCGACACCTCGATCCTGACGACGACCTTCCCTAAGTCCTACACAGATACGCGGCCAGTACCGCCAGCAGAATCGGACACCGGCCGATAGGATCGGCCGGCTGGGTTTGGCTACTTTCAGCTCTTCATCTCGTCATCTCCGGACACCGTGCTCCCCAGCGCGGCGATGGGCGAGCGGAAATGGAGCGAACCCATGCGTGTCGTCCGAATCCTCCTGTCCGCGCTGTTGGCGGTCGCAACCGTCAGTTGCTGCGACAGTCCCACATCGCCCTCCTCCCAAATCAGCGGTCCGCCGCTGAGCGTGGTGGTCACCGGCCCGGACACTCTGCAGATCGGCCAGAAGGTGCCGCTCAAGGCCATCGCGACCTACAGCGACGGCACACAGCAGGACGTGACCGGCATCGCCACGTGGTCGTCGAACAATCCCGGCGTCTGCACCGTGGACGCGAAGGGCATCGTCACCGGCGTCGCACAGGGCGTGTGCGTCATCACCGCGACCGTGCACGACGTATCCGGGACGCATACGATTACCGTCGGTCAACCGAACAATCCGAATACGCCTGACGGTCCCGTCAACCCGGACAATCCGGCCGTCGGCCTCGTCGTGCAGGGCGCGACGTCGGTGAAGGTCGGCGCATCGACTCCGTGGCACGCCGTCGCCGTCTTCAAGGACGGCTCGCAGCAGGACGTGACGAGCGCGTCCGTGTGGACGAGCGATCAGCCGGGCGTCGCGAGCGTCGCGAACGGCCTCGTCACCGGTGTCAGCCAGGGCACGACGCCGATTCATGCGACCTACCAGGGCCTGCAGGCGACGGGCGCGATCCAGGTGACCGCGGGTGACCAGCCGACGCCCACCGTGACGAGCCTCACCGTGTCAGGCAACACGGACATCTCGGTCGGACAGAACTCGCAGCTCACGGCCACGGCGCACTTCAGCGACGGCTCGTCGCAGAACGTGACGAGCGCGGCCACCTGGTCGTCGGCGACGCCGAGTGTCGCGACGGTCCTCGGCGGTCTCGTGCACGGCGTGGCGCAAGGCGCGGCCCCGATCACGGCGAGCTACGGTGGACAGAACGCCACGGTCACGGTGAACGTGAGCGGGTCGACGGGTCCGGTGGTCAACAGCTTGTCGGTGACGGGCACCTCGCCGATGACGGTCGGCCAGCAGGCGCAGTACACCGCCATCGCCAACATGAGTGACGGCTCGTCGCCGAACGTGACGTCGCAGTCTCAGTGGACGTCGACGAATCCGTCGGTCGCCACGGTCGACTCGAACGGCGTCGTCACGGCCGTCGCGCAGGGCACGACGACGATCACGGCGACCTATCAGGGCCAGACGGGCATCGTGCCGCTCACGGTCAACAACGGCACGCCCCCGCCGCCGACCGAGCCGGATTTGATCGGGTTGGAAGCGGATCTCACGGCTGGCGTGCCGAACGTCGATCTGGCGAACCTCATCAACGGCAATCCGCTCACGGGCGGCTCACCGGGTGACGTGATTGCCAACCTGCTGCACGTGCAGGTGAACGGCCTCTACAGCGATGGCTCGAAGAAGGACGTCACGGATCTCGCGACGCTGAGCTGCGACGACGTCGAAGCCAACCCGCTCGTACCCTGTGCGCTCGGTCTCGACGGCATGGGCACGGGTCAGGTCCTCGGCTTGCTGCTGCAAGGCCTCATCAATCCGGACAACTACGTCAACGTGAAGTACGGTGGTTACACGGCGAAGGTGAACGTGACGCTGGACGTGCCGGTCCTGCAGCAGCTTGGGCTCAACAACGGCAATCCGATCACGCTGAACCTCGGCAGCTCGCTGCCGTCGGTGCAGACGCTGTTCTCGCACGGCGTGCAGGCGGATGTCGCCGCCGACACCGCGGGCCTGACCTACAACATCGCGTTGGGCGGCGGGAGTGCGGTGACCAATCTGCTCAATACGCTGGGCCTGCTGGGTCCGGTGAACGATCTCGTCGGTCAGCTCCATGTCGTCGACGGCGTGCTGCAAGGGCCAGTCGGAACGCTCCAGAGTCTCTTGGACAATCCGTTGCTCGCGCCCGTGCTCGGGCCCGGCGGATTACTGCCACTGGAGATCACGACCACGGCTGACGGCATCACGTCGGCGCCGATCGCCCTCAACCTCGGCACGCCATAGCGCCCACGAAGTCCGGGGCCCTCAACGCCCCTGACGCACCCACGCATGGGTGTTCCGCCACCCCTGCCGTCCACTGGACGGCAGGGGTGTTTTTGTCTCTCAAGTGAAAAGCACTCGTCGGTTCCGGGTTCCGGGGTTCCAGGGTTCAAGGTTCTGGTTCGAGGGTTCCTGGTTCGCGCGATTTCACATTCGCCCGCCCTCGGAAATAATCAAGCTCAACAAAGGGTGGAATTGATGCCGCTCGATGTGAACGCATTTGTTCGCATGCGACCGTACGCCTATCACCTGACCGCCGAGACGAATCTCGACGTCATCAAGCGTGGAGGATGGCTCCATAGTGCCGCAGTCCTGTTTCGCAAGACGGGAGAAAAAGGACTCGTGTGTTGGCCGCGTGGCGATAACGAAGACGTCCTCGTGGATGGCAATTGGATACGAATCAGAGACCAAAAGCCTCTGCAGCGAGCAACTCCACTGCTGACCGGTGGCTGGACGATGGGAGCGCTGGTGCAGGCCATCAACACGCGTGTATTCTTCTGGCCTGGCACGAAAGAACGGCCCATCGATTACGGCCGGCGACATTTCTCTGCGTACGCCGCGACGCGATCCTTGCTTCTACGAGTGAGCACGAAAGCCCTCATGGAGGCGAATGCCGACGCGACCGCAGAGTTCTGTCGCTACAATTCCGGAGCTCCTTGCCCGTTCGACGCAATGCACAGTCCTCGCGGCCCGGACACGTTCGTGCAAGCTCCCGACTTCGACGGCCCGCCGTCCAAGGTGGCAGAACTGGTGTTCCCGACGGCGGTCAGGCTTCCGCAATCCTGGGAAATCGGCACACTCGTGGCGACCACCGCTGCGGACGGCGGCAATCTCGAGTTCACGCGCTTGACGTCCGTTCCCACCAGATCCACGTCGGATGACTTGCGCGGCGGAACCGACGATTCAACGCATTGAGGTGTCAGACGACACGATCACCGCGCACCTCGCCGACGGACGCGTGATCAGCGTGCCGCCGGCGTGGTCGTGGCGGCTATCGGATGCCACGCCTGCGCAGCGGACGAACTGGCAGTTGATCGGCGGCGGACACGGCGTCCACTGGCCGGACGTCGACGAAGACATCAGCGCCGAAGGCATGCTGTCCGGCATTCCCGCTCGTCGGCCAACGACAAGGCGTCGCGCGAGCGCTCACGCGACGCCGAGCGGCAGCGAGCCGCGTCGCCGCGTTTCGAAAGCAACGGCGCGCGGCTGACGCACGGCATTTTCAAAGTTCGTCCCGGCGGGTGGCGTCGGACGTGACGCCCCGGGGCGCGCGCAAGCCCTCTCCCGTGGCAGATGTTCTTGGGCGAGCACGGCCTGGGGCTGTCCGACGACAGGCCCTGCTGGCTCTGGTTTGGAGGCACAGCCATCTTCTTGCACTGCGCTACGGTTCACCGTCAGCGCGACGACGCGCAGGAGGTGTATAGCGGTGCGCCGAAGGCGCCCGCCGCATTTCGAAGTTCGAAGTTCGCAGTTCGAAGTTGACATCGAGGCCGCTCGCACTGGTTTCAGGTAGGATGGATCCCGTGCCCTGGGATCCGATGCACGACCTGCTCACCATGCAGGAGCGGCTCGAGAGCCTGTTCGGCCGCGCGACGCCGGGGTGGGTGCCGGCGGTCGATCTCGCGGAACTCGACGATCGCTACGTGCTCACCGTCGAACTGCCCGGCCTCGACCGCAGTGACATCACGCTCGATCACCAGGGTCAGGTCCTGACCGTGCGCGGCACGCGGCCCGCCGACAGTTCGTGTCCCGAGCGCTACCAGCAGCTCGAGCGCGGCCAGGGGCCCTTCTCGCGATCGTTCCGTTTTGCCATGCCCGTGGCCATCGACGGCATCCACGCCGATCTTGCCGACGGCGTGCTCACTGTCGTCATTCCCAAAGACGGAGAGCGCGGGCGCATTCCCATCGGGTGACGCCCATGAGCCTGAAACCTCTTGCCGTCGCCGGCAGCGTGATTCTCGTCGCCGGCTTCATCGGCGGCCTCGTCGTGGCCGGCCGCCTGTCGATGACGTCACCGTCGGGCGCCGCGCCGACAGCCAGCGAGGCACCGGCCGCCCAGGCGACACCCGTTTCACTCTCGACGACCACGCCGGCTCCGCTCCCGCTGCCCGCCGGTCTCCCGGATCTCTCGCCCGTTGCCGAAGCCGCGCTCAAAGCGGCCGCCAACATCACGTCGACGACGATCGTGCGGCGGCCGGCGGATCCGTTCGATCCGTGGTCCGTCTTCTACGGCGACCAGGTGCAGCAGGCGCAGAGCCTCGGTTCGGGCGTCGTCGTCTCACCGGACGGCTACGTGCTCACGAACAAGCACGTCATCGGCAGCGCGGGGGCGGAGATTCGCGTCACGCTGGCCGACGGCCGCGACCGCCCTGCGAAACTGGTCGGCATCGACGACGTCAGTGACCTCGCCGTCGTGAAAGTCGACGCGCACGACCTGCAGACGCTGCCCTGGGGCGACTCGAGCAAGCTGCACGTCGCCGAATGGGTGCTCGCCATCGGCAACCCGTTTCAGTTGAGCGGCACGGTCACGCTCGGCATCATCTCGACCGTCACGCGATCGGGCGAACAGGTGGGATCGAGCCAGGACTTCATCCAGACCGACGCGGCCATCAACCCGGGCAACTCCGGCGGCGCGCTCGTCAACGCACGCGGCGAGCTCGTGGGCATCAACACGATGATCTACTCCGAGACCGGCGGGTATCAGGGCATCGGCTTCGCCATCCCCGCCAACCTCGCGCACCGGATCATGGACGAGCTCGTGAAGAACGGGACCGTCGCCTGGGGCTCGATCGGCAACGTGACGTGGTTCACGATCGATCAGGGCGTCGCCAATCGCTACGGCCTGAACGTGACGGGCGCCTACGTGCGCAGCATCTCGCGCACGGCCTCCGCCTATCGCGCCGGCCTCGAGCCCGGCGACATCGTCACGAGCGTCAACGGCCAGAAGGTGTCCGACGCCGACCAGATCAACCGCGTCGTCGTTCGCCAGCCGATCGGATCGACGGTCTCGCTCGGCATCGTCAAGCGCGACGGCGACACGGCGACGATCAAAGTCCCGGTCGTGAGCCGCGAGTCGCAGACGGTGCGGCGGCAGTGAATGGCGCAACAGTGCGCCAGAAAAGTCACCGGCCTCCCGAAGGCGCCGTGTCAACTTCGAAGTTCGAACTTTGAACTTCGAAACTCGGCCTCGCAAGGGCGCGCCGAAGTTTTCAACACACTCTTCTCCTTCGCCATCCGTGCCCCGTCGCCTCCCGCGTGATTTCTATGACCGCCCGACGCTCGACGTCGCGCGTGATCTCATCGGCAAAGTCCTCGTCCACGAAACGCGCGGCCGCCGCGTGTCCGGGATCATCGTCGAGACCGAGGCGTACATCGGCGAAAGCGATCCGGCGTGCCACGCCGCGCCGGGGCCGACCGAACGCAACCGGCCGCTCTACGGTCCTCCCGGCCACGCGTACGTTTATCTGAACTACGGCATCCATTACCTCGTGAACGCCGTCACGGAAGGCGTCGGACATCCGGCCGCCGTGCTCGTGCGCGCCCTGGCGCCCATCGAGGGAATGGACCTGATGCGCCGCCGGCGTGAACGCGTGCGCAAACGTGCAGCCGCCGCGCGCGTCACGAACGGCAACGGACGCGTGACGCGAACCGGCCACGTCCCCATTGCCGACGCCG
This sequence comes from Vicinamibacterales bacterium, assembly GCA_035550595.1. GTDB lineage: Bacteria > Acidobacteriota > Vicinamibacteria > Vicinamibacterales > SCN-69-37 > CALFMR01. Next base: position 36,739 of record DASZOV010000011.1, on the reverse strand, counting down.
ATCTCTGCCGCGGTCCCGGCAATCTCACCGTCGCGTTGGGAATCGATCTGGATCAGAACCTCGCCGACCTCTGCGCCAGTCCACTCGTTGTCGAAGACCACGGCATCCGCCCGCCCAGCGTCGACTGGTCCTCCCGCATCGGCATCGTCGTCGGCACCGAACACGATTGGCGCTGCGCGTGGAGCGGACACGAGAGCGTGTCGGGGAGTGGAAAGCGCTGATGAACTTCGAACTTCGAACTATGAACTTCGAACTGGGTGCCGGGTTCTGCGGTGCCTGAACCTATTTCGAAGTTCGAAGTTTGAAGTTCGAAGTTCGAAGTTGATCCGCGCCCTTCACTTCTAACTTCCCACGTGTTCTCTCGCCGCCGCGAGCACTCGGCGCAGGTGCTGGCCGGTGTGCGACGCCTTGATGGTCGCGATGTGTTCCGGCGTGCCTGCGGCGACGAGATAGCCGCCGGCTTCGCCGCCCTCGGGGCCGAGGTCGACGATCCAGTCCGCGGTCTTGAGCACGTCGAGGTTGTGCTCGATGACGAGCAGGCTGTGGCCGGCCTCGATCAACTTCCGGAACGCTGCCAGCAGCTTGACGATGTCGTCGAAGTGCAGGCCGGTCGTCGGCTCGTCGAGGACGTAGAGCATCCGATCGCCGCTGTGCGATCCGAGATGGGCCGCGATCTTGATGCGCTGCGCTTCCCCGCCCGACAGCGTCGTCGCCGGCTGGCCGAGCCGCAGGTAGCCGAGCCCAATCTCGTCGAGCACCTGCAACCGGCGGATGACGCGCGGCGTCGCGGCGAAGAACGCGAGCGCCTCGTGGACCGTCAGCGCCAGCACCTGATCGATGTTCTTGTGGCGATAGCGGACGTCGAGCACCTGCGGCCGGAAGCGTTTGCCGTCGCACTGATCGCACGGGACGAACACGTCAGCGAGGAACTGCATCTCGACGCGGACGACGCCCTCGCCTTCGCACGCCTCACAGCGGCCGCCCGGCACGTTGAACGAGAAATGACTGGCCGTGAGTCCCGCGGCGCGCGCGTCCTTCGTCTCGGCGAACAGCTCGCGGATCTGATCGAACGCCTTGAGATACGTGACGGGATTCGACCGCGGCGTCCGGCCGATCGGTTGCTGATCGACGAGCACGGCGTCGCTCACGAACTCCGCGCCCTCGAGCCGCGCGTGCGCGCCGACGCGCCGTTCGGTGTCGCCTTTCGCGCGCTTGACGGCGGCGTAGATGACGTCGTGGACGAGCGTCGACTTACCGGAGCCGCTGACGCCGGTCACGCACGTGAGCATGCCGAGCGGGATCTCGACGTCCAGATCCTTCAGGTTGTGCTCGGTCGCGCCCATCACGCGCAGCTTCTGCACGCCGGGACGACGACGCGCCGCAGGCACGGGGATGGCCAGGTCGTCGCGCAGGTACTTGGCCGTGAGCGATCGCGACTCTTCGAGAAGACCGGCCACGGGACCGGCGTACAGCACGCGGCCGCCCTGCTCGCCGGCGCCGAGCCCGAGGTCCACGACCGTGTCAGCCACGCGGATCATGTCCGCGTCGTGCTCGACGACGAGCACCGTGTTGCCTTGATCGCGGAGCTGCTCGAGGATGGCGATGAGCCGTTCGTTGTCGCGCGGATGGAGACCGACCGACGGCTCGTCGAGCACGTAGAGCGTGTCGACGAGCGCCGAACCGAGCGACGTCGCGAGGCTGACACGCTGCGACTCACCGCCCGAGAGCGTCGACGACAGCCGATCGAGCGTCAGGTAGTCGAGGCCGACATCCGTGAGAAACCCAAGCCGGCGCCGAATCTCGTGCAGCACTTTCTCGGCGACCGTTGCGTCCTTCTCGCCGAGCGTGAGCTCGGCGAAGAACACGGCCGCGTCCTTCACCGTGAGCGCCGACACCGCGTCGATCGTTCGGCCGCCAACATGCACGTCGCGCGCCTCGCGCCGCAGCCGCGACCCGCCGCATTCCTGGCACGTGAGATAGCCGCGATACCGGCTGAGGAACACGCGGACGTGGACCTTGTACTTCTTCCGCTCGAGCCGGCGGAAGAATCCGGCAATGCCTTCGTACTCGCCGTCGCCATCGACGATGAACCGCCGTTCGTCGGCGGTGAGATCGTCCCAGGGCACATCGAGCCGAACACCGCGCGTCCGCGCCGCCCGCTTGAGCGCCACGAGCGACGCGCGATAGTGCGGCTTCGTCCACGGCTCGATGGCGCCGTCGTTGACCGACAGCGCCGGATTCGGCACGACGAGCCGCATATCCAATTCGACGACGTTGCCAAAGCCGTGGCAGACGGGACAGGCGCCGAAGGGATTGTTGAACGAGAACAGCCGCGGCTGCGGGATCTCGTACGCGATGCCGCACGTCTTGCACTCGAAGCGTTCGCTGAAACGGTGCGTCTCGGTCGGGCGGCCGTCCGTGTCCACCTCGACAGCGAATGCGGCGCCGTCACCTTCGTGAAACGCGGTCTCGAGCGAGTCGGTGAGCCGCGCGCGCACGTCCGGCTCGACGCGCAAGCGATCGACGACGACCGCGACCGTCGCGGCGCCGGCCAGCGCGGCCGTGTCCGCCGCAGCTTCATCCAGCGTCATCGTCCGGCCGGCGACGAGCAAACGGCCGAAGCCGCGCCGGCGCAGCCGATCGATCGTCGCGCCTACCGCATCGTCGACACGATCGGTCGCGCCGCCGCGAGATGACGGATCCGGCTCGATGGGCAGCGACGGCTCGTCAGCCGACTCGTCTTCGTCGGGCGCCTCGGCATCGGCGGCCGCGGCCAGCGCGGCGTCGGCGACGACCGGCGCGTCGAAACCGACGAGCAGACGTGTTCCGGGCGCGAGCGCGAGCAAGCGCGCGGCGACGACGTCAGCCGATTCGCGCTCGACTTCGCGTCCGCACTGCCGGCAGATCGTCCGTCCGACGCGCGCCCAGAGCAGTCGCAGGTAGTCGTGAATCTCGGTCGTCGTGCCGACCGTCGAGCGCGGATTGCGGACGGCGTTCTTCTGGCGGATGGCAATGGCCGGCGCGATGCCGTCGATGCCGTCGACGTCCGGCTTCTCCATACGCTCGAGGAACTGGCGGGCGTAGGCGGACAGCGACTCGACGTAGCGGCGCTGGCCCTCGGCGTAGATCGTGTCGAAGGCGAGCGACGACTTGCCGGATCCGCTCACGCCGGTGACGACGATGAGCTGACGATGCGGCAGCGTGAGATCGACGCCCTTCAGGTTGTGCGTGCGGGCGCCGCGAACGACGAGGGAACCGGCGGACCGGACGGGATCCGGGGCCGGCGTCGAGTCGGACATAGCGGGTACGACGTGCGCCTTCGCGGCAGGCGCAAACGAACATCGTAACACCTCCCCGCGAGGGACAGGCCGGCCTACCCGGCGGCGGCGGGGTGAAGGACGGAAGCGGCGTGATGCGCTTGGCGCGCGCCGCCCGTCGTGGTATCCTCCCGATGAGTCAAAACATCCCAGCGAGCTCACCACCGTAGCGACCAGCCTGGCCCTGAGTCTCCCGATCCTGTGTCATCGAATGTCATGCCGCGGCGTGAGCCCTGGACGATCCTCCAGTTCCAATCGATCCGTTTCCACAGACGAGGGTAGTTCGTGGCTGTACGTTTGTTCGTAGGCAACATGCCGTATGGGGCGACCGACGCCGACCTGCGTGCGCATTTCGCGGCGGTCGGCGAGCCGTCGCAGGTCGTCATCCCCACGGACCGCGAGACCGGGCGGCCGCGCGGATTCGCGTTCGTCGAGTTCCTCGACCGCGCCGTCGCCGAGCAAGCCATTCAGCGGTTCAACCAGCAGCCCTTCATGGGCCGCTCCCTGTCGGTGAGCGAAGCGCGGCCGCGCGAGGATCGTCCGCCGGGTGGCGGCGGAGGCTATCGGCCAAGTGGCGGTGGCGGATTCAGCGGGCCGCGGCCAGGCGGAAGCGGCGGCGGATTCAGCGGGCCACGTCCTGGGGGCGGATTCAGCGGCGGCGGTGGCGGCGGATTTCGTCCGGCCGGCGGTGCACCGTCATCCGGGCCTTCGGGCAACCGGAACTTCGGTCCGCCGAAAAAGAAGGCGAACGCCAAGGCCTGGGAAAACAAGGATCGCGGGCCGAAGGGACCGATCAAGGAACGCTACACGGGCCGGCTCGGCGGACTCTACGACGACCCGAACGACGCGAGCGAACCGCTCGAGGACTTCGACGACGTCGCGTCGCGCGCAGCCGACGAAGACGGCGACGAATAGCCGGGCCGGCACGGGGGCCGGCCCCTACAGGTTCGAGACCGCGTGCCGCTGTCGGGGAACGGCCGACTGAAAAGTGTAGGGGCGGCCCCCCGTGGCCGCCCGGACTGGTGGTTGCGAACCCCGTGGTCGCCCGGATGCGGCCCCACATGTAGGGGCGGCCCCCCGTGATCGTCCAGGCGCTAGCCACACGTAGGCGCGGTTCCCTTAGCCGCTTGGGCACCACCTGCTGTAGGGGCGGCCCCCAGTGGCCGCCCGGACACACGTCGGGCCCGACCGCCTGACTCATCGCAGGAGGCGCTGATGGCGACGCACGTGAAAGTCGTGGCCGTGTTGTTCGTCGTCTTCGGCGTGCTGGGCCTCGTCGCTGCCGTCTTCTCGTCAATGGCGTTCGGCCTGGCGGCCGCGATCATCGGTGCGTCGCACGACGCGGACGCGGCGATCGGACTCACGATCGTGGGCCTGACGGGCGTCGCGCTGACGATCTTCCTCATCTTTGCGTCGATTCCGTCCATCATCTGCGGCTGGGGCCTGCTCCGCCTCCGCTTCTGGGCCCGCATCCTCGGCATCATCCTCGGCGCGATCGCCCTCATCAAGATTCCGCTCGGCACGATCTTCGGCATCTACGTGCTTTACGTGCTCTTTCAGAAAGAGACGGAAGCGCTGTTCGCACCGGCCCTGCCTGATGTGAAGTAGCGGACGGGCCAGTCATCTTCTTGCAGTGGCGCGGGGCCCACCCCCGCGCCTACGGCGCTTCGGCACCCTCGCTGCGCTCGCGCATCATCTTTTTCGCGATGCGTAGAGGCCATCTTTTCTTGCTTGCTCGCGGGGCCCCACCCCCGCTCGCCCGCTCAGCGCCGCTCCTCCGTCGCGGGCTTCGCGGACTTCTTTTGGCGCGCCTCGCCGCCCTCGCTACGCTCGGGGCTCGCGGTGTCATCTTTATTTGATCCTGTCTGTGTCTGTATCCTTCGCGTCTTCGCGCCTTCGCGTGAGCCCCCTTCGCGTGAGGCTTGACCTCCTCTCCCCGAACTTCTATCCTTCACCCATCGTCTATCGATGGGGAGACGCTTCATGACGAGCTGGCTACGACGGCTGCGGGCGCGGGTTCGGTATCGGCGGTTCGACGACGACCTTCGACGCGAGCTCGATGTCCATCGCGCGATGAGCGAGGACGCGTCGGTCGCGAGTGGCGTTGATCCCTTGACAGCACGCGCTGGCGCGGCGCGCGCGCTGGGCAATATGACGATGGCACGCGAGGAGGCGCGGGGCGTGTGGCTCGCGCCATCGCTCGAGCGCGTGTGGCAGGACGTCCGATACGCCGTCCGCGGATTCCGTCGCGCGCCGGCGTTCACCGCCTTCGCGCTCCTCACGCTCGCGCTCGGTATCGGCGGCACGACCGCCGTCTTCAGCGTCGTCGACGGCGTGCTGCTGAAGCCGCTGCCCTATCCCGAGCCGGATCGGCTCGTCGACGTGCGGCAGTCGACGCAGACGCCGGCGCTCGATGACCTGCCGATGGCTGCGTCTCAGTACTTCATCTTTCGTGACGAGAATCGGACGGTGACTGACGTCGGGCTGTACATGAACGACGCGATCACCGTCACCCGCCGCGGCGCGCCGCAGCGTGTGAGCGTCGTGCGGGCCACCGATGGCGTCCTGCCCGTGCTCGGCGTCACCCCGGCGCTCGGCCGCCTCTTCACGCGCGATGACGATCTCCCCAACGCGCCGCCCGTGGCCGTGGCGACCTTTGCGTATTGGCGTGATGCGCTCGGCAGCGATCCTTCTGCGATCGGCCGCTCGCTCGTGTTGAACGGGACGCCGACGACGATCGTGGGCGTGCTGCCGCGGCAGTTCCGCTTCCTCGACGCCGACGACCTGTCGCTCGTCATGCCGCTCCGCCTCGACCGCGGGAAGACGTTCATCGGCCAGTTCAATTACTCGATGGTGGCGCGCCTCCGACCCGGCGCGACCGAGGCGGCCGTGGAAACGGACATGGGGCGCATGCTGCCGATTGTCACCCACAGCTTCCCCACGCCACCCGGATTCAGCGTGGCGATGATCGAGCACGCGGGGTTTCAGACGCACGTCCGCCAGCTCAAACAGGCCGTCGTTGGTGACGTCGGGAATGTGCTCTGGATCGTCATGGGTACGATCGCGTTCGTGCTGCTGATTGCCTGCGCCAACGTCGGCAATCTGCTGCTGGTGCGCGCCGAAGGCCGTCGTCGCGAACTGGCCGTGCGCGCGGCGCTCGGGGCCGGGACGCGGCGAATCGCCTCGGGACTGCTCATCGAAAGTCTCGTCCTCGGCCTGGCTGGTGGCGCACTCGGCCTCTTCGTCGCGGCCGCGACCGTTCATCTGCTCGTCGCCATCGCACCGGCTGGCCTCCCGCGACTCCACGAGATCGCCATCGACGCGCGGGCCGTGCTCTTCACGGGTGGCATTTCGCTCCTCGCCGCCCTGTTGTTCGGCAGCGTGCCGGTCCTTCGCCGCGCCAACGGCCGACTGAGCACGGCGCTCCGGAGCGGCGACCGGTCGGCCAGCGCCACGCGAACGCAGCATCGAACGCGCGGCGCGCTCGTCGTCGTGCAGGTCGCGCTGGCACTCGTCGTCCTCGTGTCGTCGGGCCTGATGATTCGCACCTACCGCGCCTTGACGCACGTCGATCCCGGATTCCGAACGCCGGCATCCGTTCAGACGTTCCGGCTGTCGATTCCCGGAACGGAGGTGTCCGACCGGGAGCAGGTCGTGCACATGCAGGAAGACATCGTCCGGCGGCTCGCCGCGATTCCCGGCGTCGCGTCCGTTGGCGTGGCGAATCGCATTCCGATGGACGGCGGCGGCAGCTTTGATCCCGTGATCGTGAAGGGACGCGCGTATGCGGCGGACCAGGTGGCGCCCGTGCGGCAATTCAAACGCATCTCCCCCGGATTCCTTCAGACGCTCGGGACGTCGCTCGTCGCGGGCCGCGACTTCACATGGGCAGACACCGACAACGACCACCGCGTCGCCATGGTGTCGGAAGGTATGGCGCGCGAGCTCTGGCGCGAGCCGGCCGCGGCGCTCGGACAGTACATCCGCGTCGGCCTCGGCGACGATCCCTGGCGGGAAGTCGTTGGCGTCGTCGCCGACGTGTACGACAACGGCGTCAGTCAGGCGGCGCCCACGACGGCCTACTGGCCGCTGCGCATGGACAACTTCGAGGGTGACCAGCCCTCGATCGTCAGAAATTTCGCCGTCGCTATCCGCAGCGACCGCGCCGGCACCGACGCATTGATGACGGAAGTCCGGCAAGCCGTCTGGGCGTCGAATCCGTCGTTGCCAATCGCGAACGTCCGCACGCTCGACGACTACTACCGCCAGTCGATGGCGCGCACGTCGTTCACGCTCGTCATGCTGCTCATTGCTGGCGGCATCGCCCTGCTCCTCGGTGTCGTTGGGCTCTACAGCGTGATCGCGTACGCCGTGACACAGCGGACGCGGGAGATCGGCATCCGCGCCGCGCTCGGCGCCCGTCCCGCACAACTCGCGAGCGCCTTCGTCCGCAGCGGTCTGTGGCTGACCATCATCGGCCTGACCGGCGGCACCGCCGCCGCGCTCGCGCTCACGCGTCTGATGACGTCGCTGCTCTTCGGCGTCAGTCCCTTCGATCCCCTCACGTACGTCGGCGTCGCGACGGCGCTCATTGCCACGACATGCCTCGCGAGCTACATCCCGGCTCGCCGCGCGATGCAGGTCGATCCGGCGATTACGTTGAGACAGGAGTAGATAAGGTAACTGTGAACTTCGAACTGTGAACTTCGAACTTGGGTTTCAGATTCCTCTCTGGGCCTGAAGGCCCAGGGCTCCGCGGACGGGAAAAGGCGTCGCGACGCGCCCAGATCAACGGATTGTGGAGCCGCGGGCCTTCAGGCCCGGCGGAACCTTGAGCCTCGGTTCGAAGTTCGAAGTTCACAGTTCGAAGTTGTAGCCGGCGCACTCCTGCGCCGGAGAATCAGCAATCCCCGTCAAGCGCCGTCCGCGCCGCGCGAATACAGTGTCGCCATGAAACCCGACACGCGCTCGTTCTACGAGCGGGCGGTGCGGAAGGTCGTGGAGGTGGTTGCGGCGGACCTCGACCGCGCGCTCGATCTCGAGGAGCTGGCGCGCACGGCGGCGATGTCGCCGTTTCATTTCCATCGCGTCTTTCGCGGCATGACCAGCGAGACGCCGCTCGCGTTGCAACGTCGTCTGCGTCTGGAACGCGCGGCCACGATGCTCGTCGAGACCGACACGCCAGTAACGACGATCGCGTTCGCCGCTGGCTACGAGACGCACGAATCGTTCACGCGCGCGTTCCGTCAGGCCTACGCGTGCGCGCCGTCCGAGTTCCGCCAGCGTTCTGATCCATCGCGTCCGAACTGCGCACCGCCGCGCGTCGAGCTCGCGTCGATGAGTGGCCTGCACTATCACCGCGGACGCGTCGACACGTCGCGCCTGCACATCATCCGAGGAGAAGTCCCCATGGACGTCACGATCAAGGACATGCCCGCCTATCGCCTCGCCGCCGTCCGGCACGTCGGGCCGTACATGCAAATCTCGCAGGCCTTCGCGCGCCTCGGCGCGCTCGCCGGACCAACCGGGCTCATCGGACCAGGCGCGATCATGCTCGCGATCTTTCATGACGATCCCGAAACCACTCCGCCGCAGGACCTGCGCTCCGACGCCGCGCTGACCATCGCCGACGACGCGCGGCTGCCCGAGGGACTTTCAGAAATGCACCTGCCCGCCGGCCGCTACGCGATGACGTCGCACGTCGGTCCCTACGAGCACCTGGGCGACGTCTGGGCGCGCTTCATGGGCGAGTGGCTGCCGGCGAGCGGCGAACGACTCGCTGAGACTCCAAGCTACGAGATCTACCGAAACACGCCAGCCGACGTGCCCGCCGACCGGCTCGTGACCGAGCTGTATCTGCCACTCGACACGAACGCGGCGTAGAGGGGCGTTTCAGAACTCCTCGCGGCGCCTGTGTTAGAGTCAACGCGAACAACGACACATGGCGGGTTTCATGGATATTTTTCCTGGTATCTCGATGGATCCGGACGTTCGGTTCGGCAAGCCGTGCATTGCCGGCACGCGAATCGACGTGGCTACGGTCGTCGGTGCCTTGGCCGCCGGCGAAGCCCCTGAGACGGTTGCAGCCGAGTTCGCGCTGACGACCGAACAGGTGCGCGCTGCTCTGGCCTATGCCGCGCACGTCGCTGCCCATCTGCCGCCGGCAGTCCGCATTGCGTCTTGAACGTCCTTCTGGACGAAAATTTCCCGCTCGGACTCCTCCGCAGTCTGCGCGCCGATGGATTCGTCGTCGATCACATCATCACGCTTGGATGGCGCGGAGCCTCGGACGCGCAGATTCGACTCCACCTCCAAACGATCGACCGGTTGTTCCTGACGCAAGACGACGACTTCCTCACGGGCGAACGCGTGCCCGCCATGGTCATGGTGTCGCATGTCCGGCAGGCTCGTCCGCTCACCGAACGCGTCGACGTTTGGTGGACGGCGGTGCATTCGCTCGCGAACGGTCCGCGGACGGCGAGGCTCTTCGAGCTGAGTGACGATGGCGTGCTGCTGCCGCACACGTAACGACCGCGTGACAGCACGTTTTTGACACCTTCGTGGCGGCGGGTCTATCCTCCGGCCTGTTGCTGCGCTCGCGTGTCATCTTTTACAGTGCGCTGGTTTTGCAGTGCGCTGGGGTCCCCCTCCAGCACCACGGCGCTTCGTCCCTCGTTACGCTCGGGGCTTGTGGTGTCATCTTTTTTGTTCTGTCGCCTGTCCCCTGTCGTGTCGTCTTCTTTCGAGTGCGTTGGGGCCATCCCTTCTTGCCTGCTCGCGTGGCCCTACCGCTCGCCACGCGGATTCGCCGCCTCGCGTGTCATCTTTCTTGCAATGCGCTGGGGCCCCACCCCCAGCGCTACGGCGCTTCGCCACCCTCGCTTCGCTCGGGGGCTCGCGGTGTCATCTTTTGTCATCTCTCTTTGAAGGTGTCCCATGTCCGACCGTGTTCCGCCCGCTGGCTCTGAGTCCGAGAATCCGGCTGGTCCGCAGCCCATTACGCGTCGGCGACTGCTCGGGACGGCAGCCAGTCTGGCGGCCACGGCTGCCGCGGCCGCGCTCATGCCGCCCAACGTGCGCAAGGTGCTCGCCGAGGGCGCGCCGCGGCGTGCGGGGTCGCTCCGCGACATCGAACACGTCGTGCTCCTGATGCAGGAGAACCGGTCGTTCGATCATTACTTCGGCACACTCGCCGGCGTGCGCGGATTCGACGATCCGGACGCGATCAAGCTGTCGACCGGACGGTCGGTCTTCTATCAACCCGACCCCGATCATCCGAACGGCTACCTGCTGCCCTTCCATCTCGACACGCGGCGCACGAGCGCGCAGAAGCTGCCGTCGACGAGCCATGCCTGGTCCGTCCAGCACGGCGCGTGGAACGGCGGGAAAATGGACAACTGGATGCCCGCCCATCGCGCGGCCGACGGCGCGAAGGCGCCCTATGTGATGGGCTATCACACGCGCGCGGACATCCCGTTCCAGTTCGCGCTCGCCGAGTCGTTCACGATCTGCGACACGTACCACTGCTCGGTCCTCGGCCCCACGTGGCCCAACCGGATGTACTGGATGACGGGTACGATCGATCCCGACAACACGGGCGGCGGCCCGATGATCAACAACAAGGCCATCCCTGGTGGCTTCACGTGGACGACCTACGCCGAGCGGCTCGAGGCGGCAGGCGTGAGCTGGCAGGTGTACCAGGAGGAAGACAACTACGGCTGCAACATGCTGGAGAATTTCAAGACGTTCCAGCAGGCCGCGCCGGGATCATCGCTCTATCGACGCGGGATGTATCGCGGGCTGCCCGGCCAGTTCGAGTACGACGCGATCAACGGACGGCTTCCGAAAGTGTCGTGGATCATTCCGACGAGCACGCAATCCGAACACCCGGACTACATGCCGGCCGCGGGCGCGGCGTTCGTCGCGAGCAAGATCGACGCAATTGCCGCCAACCCCGATCTCTGGGCGAAGACGGTCTTCATCCTCGACTACGACGAGAACGACGGCATCTTCGACCACGTCGTGCCGCCAACGCCGCCGCCCGGCACGGCGAGCGAATTCGTCGGCGACCTGCCGATCGGCGCGGGCTATCGTGTGCCGTGCATCATCATCTCGCCATGGACCGCGGGCGGCTGGGTGTGCAGCCAGCCGTTCGATCACACGTCCGTGCTGCAGTTCCTCGAGAAGTGGACGGGCGTGCCCGAGCCGAACATCACCGCGTGGCGCCGCCAGACCTTCGGCGACCTGACAGCCGCGTTCCGCTTCGATCAGGCCGCTGCCGAACCGCCGACACTCCCCGACACGAGCGGCCCGCTCGCACTCGCCCATTTCGCCTCGACGACGCTTCCTGCCCCGGCCGCACCGAACGACCAGCAGCCGCCCGCGCAGGAAAAAGGGACGAGGAAGAGAGTGGGTGGGTAGAGAACTTCGATTGCCAACTTCGAACTGCGAACGTTGAACTTCGAAATTGGCCCAGGTGCTCCGCATCGCCCGCGCGAAGACGCGAAAGCAGCGTTGGAAGTATCGAGAGCATGTTTCGAAATTGAAAGATGCGCCGGAGGCGCTTCATCCGTTCGAAGTTCGAAGTTCGTAGTTCGAAGTTATCGACCGCTGGTGTCAAAGCGGTCGATGAGCCTCATCACCGTCTCCACCGCCCCCGCGTAGAAGTCCGGCATCATCGTCGCCGCGTCGTCGGTGGGTTCGTGGTGGTTGGCGTAGTCCTCGACGCCGATGTAGAGGCCGGGGATACCGGCTTCCATGAACGAATAGTGATCGGATTCGTCGATCCAGTTCTCAGGCGCGTCGGGATGATCGTGGCCCATGACGAGACGGACCGGCGCGTCGGCGGCGACGTCGGCGACGAAGGGCGCGAGCGACGGCTGCTGAAACGTGCCGCTCACATACAACGTGCGGGACACGTCGCGGCCGATCATGTCCGGATTCAGGTCGACGACGATCGCCCGTCGCGGGACCGGAAGATGCGCGACGAAGGCGCGCGATCCAATCAGTCCTTCTTCTTCCGCGTCGAACGCGACGATGAGCAGCGAATGCGCAGGCGGATGCGCGGCGTAGTAGCGGCCGATGGCGAAGAGCGCGGCCGTGCCCGACGCGTTGTCGTTCGCGCCGTTGAACACGACGCCGCCCTTCACGCCAAGGTGATCGTAGTGGGCGCTCACGACGATGTAGCGGTCGGGCTCGCGCGTACCGCGCACGTAGCCGACGACGTTCACGCCCTGGGCGCCAGTCGGACGGCCGGACGCGGGCGGCAGCGGGAACGACTGCGTGTAGTCGTCCGCCAACGGACGAATCCCAACCGCGCGGAAGCGTGAGACGACGAACGCGCGCGCCTTGGCGCCACCCGGCGTGGCCGGCGCGCGGCCCTGCATGTCATCGGCGGCGAGCGTGGTCATGTCGGCCATCAGATCGGCGCGATCGACGCGCGGTACGGCGGGCGTTGGCGACGACGGCCCCGCGGACTGGCTCGCGACGGGCACCGTGGCTGTCTGGGTTTCGGCGGCGACGTCGATTCGCGAAATAGCGAGAGTCGCAGCCGCGAGCCCGGCAAGGGCCATCACCCCAAAGATCTGTCGCGCGACTCGACCCGGCGGTCGACGCTGTCCCCGGACGTTCGCCATGCCGGGTATGATGACATTGAAGGGAGCGCGTATGTCCGTGTCGAGCGCGTCGGCCCGTGCCACTGCGTGGCGGTCGCTCATCGTCCTTTTCGGCGTCGCCTTTGCCGCCGTCACCATCGTCCAGTTCACACACGCGGCGCAGGGACCCGAGCCTGCGGTTGCGATCCCAGCGCCAGCCGTCGACCAAGCGCCCGGTGCCAAGAACCCGCAGACCGCGGTGCTCGCCGGCGGCTGCTTCTGGGGCGTGCAGGCGGTCTTCGAGCACCTCAAGGGCGTCTCGCTCGTCGTCGCGGGGTACACCGGCGGCCGGATTCCGAATCCGAGCTACGAGCAGGTCAGCACGGAAGAGACCGGCCATGCCGAGTCGGTGAAGATCCTCTACGACCCGTCGCAGGTCACCTACGGGACGCTGCTGCGCGTGTACTTCTCGGTCGCGCACAACCCGACGGAGCTGAACCGTCAGGGTCCGGACGAAGGCCCGAGTTATCGCTCGAACATCTTCTACACGACGCCGGATCAGAAGCGCGTGGCCGAGGCGTACATCGCGCAACTCGATCAGGCGCACGTGTTCCCACGAGCGATCGTCACGCGCGTCGACGCGTTCACCGCCTTCTACGCAGCCGAGGGCTATCACCAGGACTTCCTGGTGAAGAACCCGACCTATCCCTACATCGTGATCAACGACAAGCCGAAGCTCGTGAACTTCCAGCGCCTGCTGCCCGACCTCTACAACGCCCAGCCGGTGTTGACGAAGGGACGGACGTAGGCAGGCGCGGCGCGCAAATGCCGGCGCGACTCGTCAACTTTGAACTTCGAACTGGGAACTTCGAACGGGTTCTCCCTACTAAGTCTGAAGACCCAGGGCTCCGCGAAGGTTCGATGTCACGTATACGGAGCCCTGAGCCTTCAGGCTCAGGGAAACCTGGAACCAAGTTTGAAGTTTGAAGTTCGAAGTTGACAAGCGCCAGCAAGCCCTATTCCCCCACTCCCATGTTCTCCGCCGCGAACGCCCACTGGTCAGCGAGCTCCGCGATGCGTTTGTCAGTCGGCCGGTAGCCGTGTGATGCCTCGGTCTCGACGCGGATGAGTACGGGCTTGTCGCAGCCCTGCGCCGCTTGCAATGCGGCCGTGAACTTGAACGAGTGACTGGGCACGACGCGGTCGTCGTGATCGGCCGTCGTCACGAGCATTGCCGGATAGCACGTGCCCGGCTTCACGTTCTGCAGCGGCGAGTACGCGATCAAGTACTTGAACGCGTCGGGATCGGATGACGACCCGTATTCAGTCACCCAGGCACGGCCGCCGGTGAACTGGTCGTAGCGCAGCATGTCCAGGACGCCGACGGCCGGCAGCGCGACGGCGAACAGGTCCGGCCGCTGCTCCGCGACAGCGCCCACGAGCAGCCCGCCGTTCGATCCGCCCATCATCCCCAGCGTCGATGGCGACGTGTAGCCGTCCTTCACCAGCATCTCGGCGACGGCGATGAAGTCGTCGAAGACGTTCTGCTTCTTCTCGAACGTGCCGGCCTTGTGCCAGGCTTCGCCGTACTCCGCGCCGCCGCGCATGTTGACCGTCACCCAGATGCCGCCGAGTTCCAGCCACGCCGGCACGTCCGGCCGATAAGTCGGGCTGAGCGTGATCGAGAATCCACCGTAGCCGTACATCATCGTCGGATGACTGCCGTCACGCGCGAGGCCCTTCCGCGCGGTGAGGAAGAAGGGGACCTTGGTCCCGTCCTTCGACGTCGAGAACATCCGCTGCGTCTCGTATTGGCTGACGTCAACGGGCGCCGGAGCTGCCTCGAAGGCCGTCGACGTCCTGGTCACCGGGTCGTACCGGAAGACGGTGCTCGGATAGAGCGGCGACGTGAACGCGTAGAAGATCTCGGACGTGTCCTCGCGGCCGCTCACGCCCGCGACGGTGCCGGCCGCGGGTAGATCGATCGTGCCTTCGGAGTGGCCGTTCACGTCGAAGAGCGACAGTCGGCTCTCGACGTCGACCAGATAGCCGCAGACGATCCGTCCGCCGACGAGCGCCGCCTGCTCGATGGCCTGCGGCGCCTCACGCACGACGACCGTCCAGGCTGACGGATCGGGATGCGCGAGATCGATCGCAACGATCTTCCGATTCGGTGCGTCCAGATCGGAACGCACGAAGACAATCGATCCTTGATTGCCAATCGGCGCGAACTCCGCGTCGTCGCGCTCGACGATGGCGCGGATGGGCGCATGGACGTTCGGATGCAACGGATCGCCGAGGTCCGCCGCGTAAAGGCGATTGTTGTTGTCCGATCCGCGCGCGGTCGTGATGAGTAGGTAGCGGCCGTCTTCGGTGACGCCACCGCTGATGAACCACGTCGGATGATCTGGCCGCTCGTAGACGAGCACGTCCTCCGCCTGCGGCGTACCGACGACGTGATAGTAGACCGCGTGTCCCGACAACGCGGCCTCGAGCGCCTGTCCTTTCGGCGGTTCCGGATAGCGCGAGTAGAAGAAGCCGCGATTGTCCTTCGTCCACGACAGACCCGAGAACCGCATCCACTCGACGGCGTCGTCCAGATCGCGGCCGGTCGAGAGATCGCGCACGTGAATCGTCTGCCAGTCCGCGCCGCCCTCCGAGAGCCCGTACGCCAGCAGCCGTCCGTCCGGCGACGGCGCCCATTGTGCGAGCGAGATGGATCCATCCGGCGACAGCACGTTCGGATCGATGACGACGTCGGGCGCGGCATCGAGCGATGTTCGCGCGTAGATCGGCGCCTGGCGCTGGAGTCCGCTGTTGCGCGCGTAGAAGTACCGGCCGCCTTCGCGAACCGGCATGCCGGTCTTCGGATAATCCCAGAGCGCCGTAATCCGCTCGCGCAGCCGATCGCGAAGCGGCAGGCGGTCGAGATACGAAAAAGTCAGGGCGTTCTCGGCCTCGAGCCAGGCGGCGACCTCCGGCGAATCGAGGTCTTCCATCCAGCGATAGGGATCGGGCACCTTCGTCCCGAAGTAATCGTCGACGACGTCGCCCTTGCGGGACTGAGGATATATGAGTGGCATGTCTTAACTTCTAGCTTGATTGAGATCAGTCTCGAGTCGCTGTCGCTCGCGCAGTGCCGGGAACATCAGCATCCAGAGTCCGACGACGAGGAGCGTGCCCGCGCCGCCGATGAGGGTGGCGCCGACGGCGCCGACGAGCGATGCGAGGAGGCCCGATTCGAACTCGCCGAGCTGATTCGACGTGTTGATGAAGATCGCATTGACCGCGCTCACGCGGCCGCGCATCGCATCGGGTGTCTCGAGCTGGACGAGCGCGTTGCGAATGACGACGCTGACCATGTCGAACGCGCCGAGCGCGACGAGTGCCGCCATCGATATCCACAACGACCGCGAGATGCCGAACACGAGCGTCGCCGCGCCGAACGCGCCGACGGCGGCGAACATGATGCGGCCGACGTGGCGTTCCATGCGATGTCGTGTCAGCCAGATCGACATCAAGAGCGCTCCGACGGCCGGCGCCGCGCGCAGCAGGCCCAGTCCCCAAGGGCCGGTCCGGAGGATGTCGCGCGCGAAGATGGGCAGGAGCGCGGTGGCGCCGCCGAGCAGCACCGCGAAGAGATCGAGCGAGATGACGCCGAGGAGAACCGGTCGTGCACGAATGAAGGCGACGCCCGCGAAGAGCGTCTGGAGCGTCGCGCGCTGGCGCTCGGGCGCAGCGTGTTCGTAGCGGAGGCGCACCATCAGGATGACGGCCACGACGTACAGCATCGTCGACACGCCATAGACGACGCCCGGGCCGGCGACGTACAGCAGGCCGCCGACGGCCGGGCCGGCAATCATCGCAATCTGCCCTGCCGATGCAGCCGCGGCCATGGCCTGCGCCAGCATCGACTCGGGCACGAGCGCCGGTACCATCGCCTGCCGCGACGGCGACTCGCTCGCGCGGCCGACGCTGATGAGGAACACGAGCAGCAGGATGGCGTGCTCGTTGAGCCAGCCCCCGAGGCTGCCGAGCGTCAGGAACGCCACCGCGACGCCCTGAACGATCTGACAGAGGACGACGATGCGTCGGCGGTCGAACTGATCGGCGGCATGGCCGGCTGGCAGCGCGAGCAGAAGCGACGGGACGAATTGGACCAGGCCGACCAGGCCCAGGTCGAACGCGTTGCGCGTGAGGTCGTAAATCTGCCAGCCGACGGCGACCGACAGCATCTGAAACGCGAACCCCGCCGCGATGCGCGCGCCCCAGAACTGGACGAACGCATGATGCGCGCGAAGCGAATCGGGAGCAGATGACGATGGATCGGGCTGGCCTGCAGGGTCGGTCGGAGTGCTCAAGCTGCTCTTAGTCTATCTCCCACCTCTACAGCACCCGATTGCGCGCAATGACCTCGCGGTAGAACGACGCGCTCAGCTTCGGCGTGCGCTTCTCGGTCGCGTAGTCGACGTAGTGCAGCCCGAAGCGGTTCGTGTAGCCGTCGGCCCACTCGAAGTTGTCCATCAGGCTCCAGAGGAAGTACCCGCGAACCGGCACGCCCTCCGAGACGCCGCGCTGCAACTGCGAGAGGTAGTTCCGCAGATACATGATGCGGTCCGTGTCGTAGACCAGGCCGTCCGCGGCCGGCACGTCCGAGGACGAGCAGCCGTTTTCGGTGATGTAGATCTCGCCGACCTTCCAGATCGACGACACGCTTCGCGGCCCCCAGTAGAGCGCTTCCGGCCCGACGAAGAGCCACGGCGACGCCATGTGCGGGAACGAGGCCGGATGCGGCACGACGGTGAAGCCCGCGGCTGAGTCGTCGGCGCGGACGTAGACCGGCGTGTAGATGTTGATGCCGACGAAGTCGATCGGACTGCCGATGGCGGCGAGCTCGGCGGCGGTGAAGACCGGCGCATCGGCGCCGGCAGCCGCGAGATACGCCTCGGTGTACTTCCCTTCCAGGATGACCGTCAGATACTGCGCGTTCAGCTCGCGCGTGGCGCGCTCGGCGGCGACGACGTGCACCGGCGTCTCGAGCACGGGTGCGCAGACCGTCATGTTCTCGGCGAGTCCGACCTTCGTGCCAGGCTTCGCGTGCGCGCGGATCGCCTGCACCGCGAGTCCGTGACCGAGCACGGCATGATGTCGTGTCTGATTGAACGCCTTCGGCGCGAGCTTCAGCCCGGGCGCGTGGATGCCGACGCGATACCCCAGTTCGACGAACGCGCCGAACTCGTTGATCGTGAAGATGTGCTTGACGCGATCCGACAGCCGCTCCGCGACATAGCCGGCGTAGTCCGCGAAGGCCTTCGACGTCTCGGCTGATTCCCAGCCGCCGACGCGATCCTGCAGCGCCTGCGGCAGGTCCCAGTGATACAGCGTCGCGTACGGCTCGATGCCGGCCGCGTGCAGCTCATCGAGCAGGCGATTGTAGAAGTCGAGCCCCTTGGGATTCGGCGCGCCCGTGCCTTCCGGAAACACCCGCGGCCACGCGATCGAGAACCGATACCCCTTGACGCCCAGCGCCTTCATCAGCGCGACGTCTTCTTTGTAGCGATGGTAGTGGTCGTCGGCGACGTCGCCCGTGGCATTGCCGGCGACTTTGCCCGGCGTATGAGAAAAGGTGTCCCAGATCGACGGACCGCGCCCGTCCTCTTTGACCGCCCCTTCCACCTGGTAGGCCGCCGTCGCGGTTCCCCAGAGAAACCCCTCGGGGAACGCGAGCGACGACGATGTTTCGCCGGCCGCCTGTGCGGCGACCGGCGTACTCACTCCGACGAGCGCCGCCGACGCGCCCACGGCCGTGGCCCCGACCGCTTTCGCAAAGTCCCGCCGGCTGACGTCCCGTCCCATGATGTGCCCCCGCGCGGGATGTCATATCACATTGGGTCGACGACCGGCGGGCGCCACCACCATGAGGCCACCTTCAAAACTTCGAACTTCGAACTGTGAACTTCGAACGACTAAAGGAAACGCGCCGAAGGCGCCTCCTCCGTTCGAAGTTCGAAGTTCACAGTTCGAAGTTTGCAGCGCTTTCCAAGACTAGAAGTTCACCCCCACCGTCACCTTCACCGTCCGCGGCGTGACGAAGTGCGTGCCGCTGAACGTGGAGTGAAAGTTGTACAGCGCGATCGTGTTCGCGAGGTTGATGACGCTCAACTGCACCTTCACCTTGTTCTGGCTCTTCGCGAACAGGTTGTCGATGCCCACCGCGACGTCGAACAGATGCCGAGGCGCAATCCGCGGCGGATTCGTGTCATCGTCTTCGGTCCCGTCGGCCGGGATGCGGAGGCGCGTCGCGCCGCGATCGGCGAGGTCGCAGGACGCAATCGGCGAGGTCGGCGTCGCGAACGTGCTGCCGCAATAGAGACCGATTGCCGCCTGATCGTCGGCGCCGAGCGCCAATGCCGAGGCGTAGTCGGGCACGTCACCGGCGACGAGACCCGAGTCGTACCGCCACGTGCCACCCACCCACAGGCCGCGCGACTTGTCGATCACGTATTGCACGTTGGTCGTCTGCTGGAACGCCTGGTCGTGATCGATGCGGAACACGCCGTCGGGCAGCGGCGAGTCGAACAACACGCCGCCGTTCTCCGGATTGTAGAACCGCGCGACGTTGTGGCCGAAGACCGTGAACGCGCTCAACCCGTGGTGCGGCACGAGGTTGACCCGCCCGCTGATGCTGCTGATCTCCGAGTGATCCCAACTGATCGGAAAGACGATCGGCGTGTCGAAGAGCACGTCGAAGTCGTACGCGTTCGTCGTGTGCTTCCGCAGATAACTCAGATCGGCGACCACCCAACTGCCGAAGCCCTGCTGCACGCCGATCTCGAACTCGCGCCGCGTGCCGGCGTGCAGCGGGTCGACCGTCTCGGCGCCGAAGACCGAGTCGGCCAGGCCGTTGGTCCCGGTCGCACTCGAGAGCAGCAGGTTCTCGTTGTAGGGCGTCTCGAGCGTGCGGCCGAACGACGCGCGCAGGATCGTGCCCGGCCGCGCCTGCACCGCCACGCCGAGCCGCGGCTCGACGAGCGACGCCGTCGTCAAGCCGTCGTAGTGATCGGCGCGCAGACCGAGGTTGAACGTCGCGGGTCCCGCTTTGATCTCGTCCTGGATGTAGACCGCCTGCGTCTTGATCGTGTGCGAGCCGTCGAAGACGAAGTTGACGCCGCCACGCGAGAGGTCGAACGGCAGCAGTCCCGGGACGAACGCGTCGTTCGCGACGAGCGAGAGACTGCCGCACTCGGCCGGATCCATGACCGTCGTGTCGTCGGACGGATTGCCGTCCGCATCGGCGCACGGCGCGTTGAAGGTGGGATCGGTCAGGCCGAGCGCGAAGTGCTCGTCGAGCGCCGTGGCGTCGATCGTGCCGCCGACCTTCACGTTGTGCCGGCCACGGACGTAGGCGAGATCGACCTTCAGGCCGCTGTCTCGGAGCTGGCGATGCTGTGCCATGGTCGCGGGCGTATCGGCGAAGGGATCGTCGCTCGGCGCGTAGTTGACGCGATCCTGGCGCAGATAGGCGTTCGCCGTGAAGACGGTGTTCGGATTCAGCACGCGCGAGTATCCCGGGGCGACGTTGTAGCTCGTGATGTCCTGATGCTGGTCCTGACCGGCTGCGGCCTGGTCGAAGGTGTTCGGGATGTCGAACGACGAGCGCGCGGCCTGTACGTTGACGTGCAGCGCGCCGGCCGACGTCGACCGCGTGTCGAACCGGTCGAAGAACGACGCGCTGTGGCCGTCGGCGTGGAGCGCGTCGAACTCCGGCGTGTCGAGATACCGATCGGTCCGCAGCCCGCTGAACGACGCAAAGTTGCCGACGCTCTTGGCGCCGATGCCGACGTTCGCATCGGCCGTTGGCGTCGTGAACGATCCGAAGCTGAACGACGCGCTGCCGGTCGGCTTCGGCTGGTCGAGGCCCGACTTGGTGACGATCTGCACGACCAGGCTGCTCTTGCCGCCGTACTCGGCGGGCGCGACGCCCGTCACGACCTCCATCGACTGCACGGCATCGGACGAGATCTGGTTCGAGTAGACGCGGCTCTGCTGGTCGGTGACCGGCTGGTTGTCGATCGCGAACTGCGTCTGCGCGTGATCGCCAATCGGATGGAAGAACCCGTTCGAATCGGCGACAATGCCCGGCGCGGCGAGCGTGATCGCCTGGTTGAGGCCCGACGCGGCCTCGACCGGCAGGCGCGCGACGAGGCTCTGGTCGACGTCGGTGTGCGCCGTCGGATCCTGCTCGATGAGATCCTCGCCCGTCACCTCCACCGACGTCGTGGCGCCGCCGATCGGGAGCGTGATGGCGAGATTGACCGGCAGGCCCGACCGCACGTCGACGTCGCGTGTGATCGACTCGAAACCCTGCGCCGAGATGACGACGTGGTACGGATTGTAGGGCAGGTTGCGAAAGGCGAACGTCCCGGTTCCGTCGGTCGTCTCTGTCCGCGTCAGACCGGTGACCGGGTTGGTGATGGTGACCGTCGCACTGACCAGGACGCCGCCGGTCGGATCGGTGACCGTGCCGGTGACGGCGCCTGCGCCGGCTGACTCCTGCGCGCGCGCGGCGCGAGGGGCGATGAGCGTGACCACGACGATGAGCAAGAGGCTGACGAACGACAAGAAGGACTGCGCGCGCGGCACGGGCCGCGGATGACGAGCCATGAGGACCTCGATTTCAGGGACAGGCGGAAACATGTGCGCCCGATCGCAGGGCATGCTTACGCTAGCGATCCTGTCTCATGGCCCCTATCGGAAATCGATGAATGGTCCCCTCACGGGGACGAGCGTTCGATGGCGACCGATGAACAGCAACGCCCGATGACCACGAGCGACGGTCCCTGCCAACCTTTCAGCGGCGGAACTCGTCTCATGCGACAGCCGTCATGCCCAACTTCCGCCTCGCGTTCCGGACGCTCCTGAAGACGCCGTTCCTCACGGCCATCGCCGTCGCGTCGCTCGCGCTCGGCATCGGCGCGAACGCCGCCATCTTCTCGTTGTTCCACGAACTCCTGCTGCAGCCGCTGCCGGTGCCGGCTCCCGACACGCTGGTCAACCTGGCCGCGCCGGGGCCGAAACCCGGCTCGCAGAACTGCGGGCGCGCCGGCGACTGCGACGTCGTCTTCAGCTACCCGATGTTCCGCGACCTCGAACGGCAGCAGACGGTGTTCACGGGCATCGCCGCGCACCAGCTCTTCCGGTGCAATCTCGCCTATGGCGGTCAGACGACCGCCGAAGACGGCGTGTACGTGTCGGGCAGCTACTTCCCGACGCTCGGTCTCGCGCCGGCGTCCGGTCGGCTGCTCGCGCCGTCCGACGACGACGTGCTTGGCGAACCGCACGCGGTGGTGCTCGCCTACGACTACTGGGAGTCGCGCTTCGCGACCAACCCCGCCGTCATCGGCCAGTCGATCGTGGTCAACGGCGTGTCGATGACCATCGTCGGCGTCTCGCCGCGGGGATTCACCGGCACGACCGCCGGTGCGCGGCCGCAGATCTTCGCGCCGATCACCACGCGGCATCTGCTCGATCCGACCTGGGACGACTTCAACAACCGACGCGCGTACTGGGCGTATCTTTTCGCGCGGTTGCGGCCCGGCGTGACGATCGAGCAGGCGCGCGCGACGCTCGGCGAGCAGTACCACCAGATCGTGACCGGCGTGGAGGCCCCGCTCCAGAAGGGGATGAGCGATCAGACGATGGCGCGATTCAAGGCGAAGCCGCTCCTCGTCACGTCCGGTGCGCGCGGACAGAGCAACCTGCGGGAAAACGCGCGCGGACCGCTCACCTTCCTCTTCGTCCTGACGGGCCTCGTGCTGCTCATCGCGTGCGCGAACGTGGCGAACCTGCTGCTCGCGCGGTCGGCGGCGCGCGAAGGCGAGATGGCGATCCGCCTGTCGATTGGCGCGGGCCGGCGGCATCTCATCACGCAACTGCTCACCGAATCGTGCCTGCTCGCGGTCACGGGCGGGCTCGTGGGACTGGCCGTCGCCTACGGCACGTTGGCGTTCATCGGATCGCTCCTGCCGGCGCAGGAGGCGGCGACCCTCACCTTCCGATTGGATCCGACGGTGCTCCTGTTCTCCGCCGTCCTTTCGATCGGCACGGGCCTGCTCTTCGGCCTCTTCCCCGCGCTGCACAGCACGCGGCCGAATCTAGCGGTCACGCTGAAGAACCAGGCCGGCCAGCCGTCGGGCGGCAAGGCCGCGGCGCGGTTCCGCGCGGCGCTCGTCACCGCGCAGATCACGCTCTCGATGCTCCTGCTCATCGGCGCGGGTCTCTTCACGAAGAGCCTCGCGAACATCAGCCGCGTCGACCTCGGCATCCAGGTCGATCACCTCGTCACGTTCGGCATTGCGCCGGCCGGCAACGGCTACACGCCGGAGCATTCACGCACGCTGTTCGAACAGACCGAGAACGCGCTCGCGGCCATTCCCGGCGTCGAGAGCGTCAGCAGCGCCGTCGTGCCGCTCATCGCCGACAACAACTGGGGCACGGGCGTGATGGTGCAGGGCTTCGAGGCCGGACCGGACACCGACATCGGCTCGAGGTTCAACGAGGTCGGCACCGACTTCTTCCGCACGGTCGGCATTCCCATGCTGGCGGGACGCGACTTCACGAAGACGGACACGCTGAAGGCGCCCAAGGTCGCCATCGTCAACGAGGCGTTCGTCAAGAAGTTCAAGCTGGATCGCGGCGCCGTGGGCATGCGGCTGCGGCAGGGCGGGCCAGACAGCAAGGACCCGTTCGATACGGAGATCGTCGGCGTCGTCGCTGACGCGCACTACAGCGAAGTCAAGCAGGAGGTGCCGCCGCTCCTGTATCTCCCCTATCGCCAGGACGAACACCTCGGCTATCTCGTGTACTACCTCCGCACGCGCATCGATCCAGCGTCGATCGTCCACGCGATTCCGGAGACACTCCATCGGCTCGACGCGAACCTGCCAGTCATGGAGCTCCGGACGATGCCCGAGCAGGTGCGCGACAACACGGCCGTCGACCGGACGATCACGACGCTCGCCGCGGCGTTCGCGATCCTCGCAACGCTCCTCGCCGGCATCGGGTTGTACGGCGTGCTCGCGTACACCGTGTCGCAGCGCACGCGCGAGTTCGGCCTGCGCATGGCGCTCGGCGCCGCGCCACTCATGATCGGCCGGCTCGTCGCGCGCCAACTCGCGCGCATGACGGTCGTCGGCGGCCTGATCGGCGTGGGCCTGGCGCTCGTGCTCGGACGCTACGTCGCCTCGCTGCTCTACCAGATGCAGAGCGCGGACGCGCTCGTCATCGCCGCCGCCGTTCTTCTCTTACTCGTCATGGCCGGCGCCGCCGGCATCATCCCCGCCTTGCGCGCCGCGCGCATCGATCCCATGCGCGCGCTGAGGACGGAGTAAGACAGGAGACAGGGGGCAGGGGACAGAAGGGCAAAGGGCAGAACTAAAGAAAGATGACACCGCGAGGCCCCGAACGTAGTGAGGGCGCCGAAGCGCCGTAGCGTTGGGGGTGGGGCCCCAACGCACTGCAAAGAAGATGACTCGCGAACGCAGCGAGGGCGGCGAAGCGCGTAGGCGCGGGGGTGGGGCCCCGCGCTATTGCAAAGAAGATGACACGTTGGGCGCGCGAGGCCTCGCGAGCGAGTAAAGAAACGATAAGATCACCCGCTCACGTGGAGGTGTGCGGGATGGACGTTCGAGCAAGTGTGAGAGTAGGGATTGTGGCATTGGCGATGGTGTGCGCGTTGGCGGGATGTTCAGGATCGGACGATTCGCCAGTGGGGCCGGGACAGACGGGAGGATCGAGCACACCGGGCGGCACGGTGACGCCAACCGGAGGAAATTGCCGGACGCTGGCCACGGCGTCCACGGGCACGACCACGACGACCGCCAGCGCGTTCACGAGCACGTCGACGACGAACTGCAGCTTCAACGCGAACACGAATCAGGTCGTCTGCGCGATTCAATACTCGGACAGCACGGGTGCGTCGAGCACGACAACACAGACGTCGACCTATGCCTCGCGCGCCGCGCTGGTCGACGAGGTCGCGGTGATTCCGCCGCTGACGCACGCCTTGTCGGTCGCCACGACGGGCGGATCCTCGCAGACGATGACCTTCAGCTACGACGGGCAGGGACGCCTGACGGGATCGACGCTGCCTGGCGCGACGACGACCTACACGGCCTGGGATGCGGCGGGCCGACCGACGGCCGGGACCTCGGTGCTCGCCACCAACACGAACACGCTCGCCATCAGTTACAGCAGCAGTGCGCAGACGACGCAATCGACGAGCAACGGCCAGACGACGACCTGCGTTCTCACCTACGACGCCAACGGCAACCCGACGGCGCAAAGCTGCGCGGCCGGCAACACGGTGACGACGACGGTCTACACGACGACCGCGACGACGCAAGTCTGCAAGTAAGGAAGCCCCGCAGTTCTGTTCGTGCGTGAGCTGCTATTCCGCGCGCAGCGCGGCGGAGGGATCGATCCTCGTCGCGCGGCGCGCGGGCAACCACGCCGCCAGCAGTCCAACGGCCAGCAGCAGCAACGTGACGATCGTGAACGCGATCGGATCGGTCGGCGTCACCCCGAACAGGAACGTCTGCAGCACGCGAGTCACACCGAAGGCCCCGACGAGGCCGACGATGAGCCCGACGGCGACGATGCGGAGCGCGTGCGCGAGCACCAGGCGGAGCACATCACCGCGCGTCGCGCCGAGCGCCATGCGCACGCCGATCTCGCGGCGACGCTGCGTCACCGCGTAGGCCATCAATCCGTAGAGGCCGCACGTCGCAATCAGCGTCGCGGCCAATGCGAACAGGCCCAGCAGCACCATCCGGAAGCGCGGCTGCGCCACCGACGCCGCCACCGCGTCGTCCATCGTCACCGTGCTCTCGATTGGCAGATCAGGCGCGGCCCGACGAATTTCCGCGCGAATGCCCTGCGCCGCCGTGGCGGGATCGGTCGTGCGGGCGACGAACGACACGAATCGCAGGAGCCCGCTGCGATCCTGCTGGAACGGCGCGTAGATCATCGGTTGGATGTCCTGGGTCAGCCCCCGCTGGCGGATGTCCGCGACCACGCCCACGACGGTCAGCCAGTCGCTGTTGCCCCAGATGCGCACGCGTTGACCGAGCGCTTCGCGCGCGCCACCCGGGAAATACTCGCGCACGACGCGTTCGCTGACGATTGCCACCTTCGGCGCGGCGGCCGTGTCGCTGGCCGTGAACTCGCGTCCCGCCAGCACCGGAATCCCCATCGTCTTGAAATACCCCGCGTCGATCTTCGGGACGCCGACGTCGATCGTCGGCTTCGGCTGCCCTTCGATCTCGAAGTCGCCCTGGATGAACATCATCGCGAAGGGCACCGAGTTGATCACGCTCGCCGACGTCACGCCCGGCAGGTGCTGGATGCCGTCGAGCACGCCGCGCGCGAACGTATGGATGCGCTCGGGCGTGTCGGCGAGATGGTCGGGCAGCGTCACTCTGACAATCTGGAGAGCGCCGTCGCGATCATTCGATTCGAAGCCGGTCGGCAGCGACGTCTGACGTACGAAGCTGTGAATCAGGAGGCCCGCGCCGACGAGGAGGACGAGCGTCATCGCGATCTGCGCGGCGACGAGCAGCGTCCGCAGCCGCTCGCTCTGACGATCGCCCGTCGTACGCGCTTCGCCGGCGTGCAGTGCCGCGCCTTCGCCGAACGCAGCTCGGCTGAGGCGCAGTGCCGGCACGAGACCGACGACGAGCGTCGAGACGAACGACAAGCCGAGGCAGAACGCCAGCACGCGCGCGTCGATCGCGACCTCGCCGAGGCGTGGCAGCAGGGCGGGCGGCACGAGCGGCAACGTGACGCCAATCGCCATCCACGCCAGCAGGACGCCGAACGAGGCGCCCACGAGCGACAACACGACCGCCTCGGTCAGCAACTGACGGACGATGCGCCGGCGTCCGGCACCGAGAGCCATGCGGACCGACAGTTCGCCGCGACGCGCGACGAGGCGCGCCATCTGCAGGTTCGCGACGTTGACGCAGGCGATCACCAGCACGAACGACACCGCGCCGAGCAGGACGAAGAGCAGCGTGCGCACCGAGGCCGTGCCGTACTCCTGGAGGCCGACCGCACGGACGCGCGTGTGGACGTCCGCGCGTATACGCCCTTCGGCTGCGAGCGCGCCGGCCGGCAGGATGGACGCGTCGTTGGCGAGCGCCGTCAACTCCGCAGCCGCGCGGTCCGTCGTCACGCCGGGCTTCATCCGTCCCAACAGGAAGAGAAACGCGCTCTTGCCCGTGTCGCCGGGCCACCGGTTGACGAGAAAGACATCCACCGGCGACGAGGCGCCACCTCGGATGATCGGGCTGAAGTTGAAGTCCGGCGGCAGCACGCCAATGACCGTGCGAGGGACGCCGCCGATGGTGATGGCCTGTCCGACGATCGCGGGATCGGCGCCGAGTGACGACCGCCACAGCCGATCACTGACGATGACGCTGCCGTCGTCTGTCGCCGCGGCGCCGGTGAGGAAGGCGCGACCGCGCGCGGGCGCGACGCCCAGCGTGGCGAAGAAGTTCGGGCTCACCTCGAGCGCGGGCAACTGTAGTGGTTCGCCGTGTCCGGTGAGCTGCGCGTCAACCGAGTTGTAGGCCGCGAGATGATCGAGCGTCGTGACCCGCGCCCGCAGCCCGTCGTACGACATCGGCGCCCAGGTCGAGAACGCCTTGACGCCCGTCTCGGTCTGCTGCGCGGCCGAGATCACGACGAGGCGATCCGGGTGGGGATACGGCAGCGGCCGCCAGAGCACGCCGTAGGCGACCGAGAAAATTGCGGTGTTGAGGCCGATGCCGAGCGCGAGGGTGGCGAGAGCGGTGACGGCGAACGCCGGATCGCGTCGCAGCAGCCGCAGTGCGTGACGCACGTCCTGCGCGAAGGTCTCGAGGGTCGCGAAGATCCACGGATCGCGCGACTCCTCGCGCAGCCGCAGGGCGTTGCCGATGCGCCGGCGCGCGGCCGCCCGGGCCTCGCCGTCGCTCATGCCGTCGGCGTCGGCGAGGGCCTGGGTCTTCATGTCTTCGTGAAGGCGCAGCTCGTCTTTTAGATCGCGATCGAACTGACGCCGCTTGAAGAGGAACAGCACACGTCGAAAGAGAGATCCCACTACAGCCCCCTGAGCGTCAGGCCGCTACGTTGTCTTCATCTGCATCACGCGGCTGATCGCGCCGAACATCTCGGAGAATCGCGAGGCCTCGACGCCAAGCTGTTTCTTGCCAGCCATCGTGAGCGTGTAGAAGCGCGCGCGCCGGTTGTTCGCCGACAACTTCCATTCGGCCGATACCCAGCCCTTGACGAGCATTCGCTGCAGCGCCGGATACAGCGACCCCTCTTCAATCGTCAGCACGTCGGCCGACAGCGTCTGGATGTGCTGCGCGATGCCGTAGCCGTGCATCGCCTTCGTCGACAGCGTCTTGAGGATCAGCATTTCGAGCGTGCCCGGCAGCAGCTCGTTCTTGGTCTTCGTCTTCTTCGCGTCTTTCATCAGCTTCCCTTTGCATAGACGAACTATGCCATCGAGAAGTTTCGTCGGTTCGAGGGAGGCTGTCAATTGGTTTGTGGGCAGTCATCTTCCTTGCAATGGCGGGGGGCCCCACCCGGCGCCTTCGCGCTTCGTCGCCCTCGCTCTCGCTCGGGGGCTCGCGGTGTCATCTTTTTCAGTTCTGCCCCTGTCCCCCGCCCTCTGTCGTCTGTCCCTCGTCCTGATACAGTCATGAACCATGTCCGTCGATCTGTTGGTGTTCGGTCCGCATCCTGATGATCTTGAGATCGGCCTAGGCGGCACGATTGCGGCGCATACGGCGGCGGGGCGTGCGGTGGGGCTCTGCGACCTGACGGCCGGCGAGCTCGGGACGAACGGGACGCCCGAGGAGCGCCGTGACGAGGCGCTCGAGGCCGCGCGCGTGCTCGGCGCCGCCTGGCGCGAAAACCTCCACTGGCCCGACGGCGGCATCACGCCCGAGCCAGCGCGGCTGCGACAGGCCATCGACCTCATCCGGCGCGAGCGGCCGCGCGCGGTGGCGATTCCCTACTGGGAGGATCGACACCCCGACCACATCGCCGCCAGTCGCGTGCTCGACTTGGCGCTCTTCCAGAGCGGGCTGCGGCGCATCGAGACGGGCGCCGATCCCTGGCGGCCCGAGTGGACCTGCTACTACTTCCTCAATCAGTCGGCCGCGCCGTCGTTCGTCATCGACGTCTCGGCCCACTACGAGACGAAGCGCGCCGCGCTCGCCTGCCATCGCAGCCAGTTCTCGCGGCAGTCGGAAGCGACCGTCGCGACGCGCCTGAACGTCTCGACCTTCCGCCAGCTCATCGAGAGCCGCGACGCGCAGTTCGGCGCCCAGACCGGCGTCGCGTTCGCCGAGGGCCTCATCGTCCGCGAGCCGGTCCGCCGCGCCTCGCTCTTCCGGAGCGAACCGTGAGAATCGGCATCGTCTGCTACGCGACGGTCGGCGGCAGCGGCGTCGTCGCCACGGAGCTCGCGCACGCGCTCGCGCGGCGGGGACACGACGTCCACCTCATCAGCGCCGAGCTGCCCTTCCGCTGGCGCTGGGCGACGCCGCGACTGACCTTCGAGCGCGTCGAAACGCCGCAGTATCCGCTCTTCCGTGAACCGCAATATCTGCTCGCGCTCACGAACACCATCGTCCGCGTCTCGCGTCGCCATCGGCTCGACATCCTGCACGCGCACTATGCCGTGCCGCACGCGACGGCCGCGTATCTCGCCACGCACATCCTCACGTCGGAAGGCGAACGGCCGCCGAAGACGGTGACGACGCTGCACGGGACGGACATCACGCTCGTCGGGAGCGATCCGTCGTACGTCGATACCGTCGCGTTCTCGATCGAGGCGTCGGACGGCCTCACTGCCGTCTCCGAAAGCCTGAAGCGCGACACGATCGCGTCGCTCGCCGTGCGGCGCGACATCCGCGTCATCCCGAACTTCCTCGACTGCGACGAGTATTCGCGCCGGCCCGATGCCGCGCTGCGGACGCGGCTCTGTTCGATGGACCACTGCGAGTCGGTCGTGGTCCACGTCTCGAACTTCCGTCCGGTCAAACGCGTCCCGGTCGTCGTCGAGATCTTCCGGCGCATCCGCGAGCGGCAGCGCGCGCGGCTCGTGATGATCGGCGATGGCCCGGATCGCTTCGCAGTCGAGCGCCAAGTGGCCGACGCCGGGCTCACCGAGGTCGTCGACTTCGTCGGCGAGCAGCACGACCTCGTGCCCTGGCTCTCGTCCGCGGATTTGTTCCTCCTGCCGTCGGCGCAGGAAAGCTTCGGCCTGGCGGCGCTCGAGGCCATGGCGTGCCGCGTCCCGGTGATCGCGTCGCGGGTCGGCGGCCTGCCGGAAGTCATCCAGGACGGCGTCACCGGCTTCGTTCGCGACGTCGACGACGTGAACGGAATGACGTCGTGCGCGCTGGACCTCCTGTCCGACCGCGCGCTGCGCGAGCGGATCGGCACGGCGGCCGCGGCCGACGTGCGCGAACGCTACTGCACGGATACGATCGTCCCGCAATACGAGGCGTACTACGAAGACGTGCTCCGCGGTTAGCCGGTAGCCGGGCTCGTCTTTCGTTTGCCGGCGCCGCCGCTTCAGGCCACAATTCGGGAGGACATCCGCGCCCACGCGGCCGGTATCCGTCCGCCAAGGAGATTTGATGAACCGTCCCGCCGGACACGAATCCGACCGCATCCTCGTCGTCGAAGACGACGCCGCGCAGCGTGTCGGATTGCAGCAACTGCTCAAGAGCTGGGGATTCTCGGTCGAGGCGGCCACCGACGGGCAAGACGCCGTCGAGAAGGTCGCCACCGTGCGGCCGACGATCGTGTTGAGCGATCTCGTCATGCCGCGGCTCGGCGGCCTCGAGCTCCTGACCGCGTTGCGCCAGGACAACCCGGATCTCACCGTCGTCCTCATGACCGCGCAGGGCACGGTCGAGACCGCCGTCACCGCGATCAAGCAGGGCGCGTACGACTACCTGACCAAGCCCATCGATCCCCAGCGGTTGAAGATCCTGCTCGATCAGATCGTCGAGCGGCACGACACGCAGCGCGAGATGCGCGTGCTGCGGCGGCAGCTCCAGGAGCGCGGCACGTTCGGCAAGATGATCGGCGCGAGCGTGGAGATGCGGAAGATCTACCAGATGGTCGAGCAGGCGGCACCGACCGGCGCGTCGGTGCTCGTGAGCGGCGAGTCGGGCACGGGCAAAGAGCTCGTGGCGCAGACCGTGCACCAGCTCAGCCCGCGTGCCTCGCAGCCGTTCATCCCGCTCAACTGCGCGGCCATTCCCGACACGCTGCTCGAGTCCGAGCTCTTCGGCCACGAGAAAGGCGCGTTCACGGGCGCCATCACGCGGCGGCAGGGCGCCTTCGAACTGGCCAACCGCGGCACGCTGTTCCTCGACGAGATCGCTGAAATGACGCCCGCCACGCAGGCCAAGCTCCTGCGCGTCCTGCAGGAACGCACGTTCCGGCCACTCGGTGGACAACGTGAACAATCGGTCGACATCCGCGTCGTCGCGGCGACCAACGTCGATCCGCCGGAGGCCGTGCGGCAAGGCAAGCTGCGCGAGGATCTCTTCTACCGGCTCAACGTCTTCGCCATCCAACTGCCGCCCCTCCGCGAGCGGAAGGACGACATCCCGCTGCTCATCCAGGCGTTCCTCAAGGAGTTCAACACGCGCAACGGCCGCGCCGTGGCCGGGCTGTCCGAGAACGCGACGCACATCCTGATGCAGTACTCGTGGCCGGGCAACGTGCGCGAGCTGCGGAACGTCATCGAGCGGGCGACGATCGTGGCCAAGGGTGACGTCATCGAAGCCGGCGATCTGCCGACGCTCGCGGCCGTCAGTGCCTCCGCGCCGGCGAGTGGCGGCGGTCCGACGCTCACGGCGGGCACGACCGTCGATCAAGCGGAACAGCAGCTCATCGAGCTCACGCTGGCGCACACGGGCGGCAACAAGACGCGCGCGGCCGAGATGCTCGGCATCAGCCTGAAGACGCTGCACAACAAGCTGAACCGGATGAAGCAGGCCGGGGACGAGGAGACGCCGCAGGCGTGACGTCATTCCGACGCGCCCGCGCGTTCCTCCCGCTCTCGCACGCGACATGGCGCTGAGCATCAAGACCAAGCAGGTCTTCGGCGTGACGTTCATCGTCGGCCTGGCGGTGATCCTGCTGAGCGGCTGGTATCTCACGTCGCTCGCGACCGTCTGGCTCGGCGAGACACGCGCGCGCGCCGAACTTCTGGCGAAGCTCATCAGCCAGCGCGCGTTCGACGCGATCCGCGCGGGCGGCGATCCGATCCTCGCGCTCAAGTACGACACGGGCCTGCAATCGATCCTGCAGGGCACGGCCTACGACGAGAACGTGCTCTACGCGGAGGTCGTCGACACCCAAGGGAACGTCATCCAACGTGACGGCGGACAGCGCGAGCAGCCCGACGATCTGGTCGCGCTCATGAGCCGCGGCACGATCGCGCAGATCCGCGCGATCTATGCGCCGCACGGCAAATCGTTCGAGTACAGCGCCCCGTTGCCGAAGATTGGCGACACCGAGCTCGGCACGGTGCGCGTCGGCGTGTCGGCGCTGCTCCTGCGCAAACGCGTCGAGGGCGAATTGCGCACGCCGCTCATCACGGCGCTCGCCGCGATCCTCCTCGCGTCGTTCGTCGCCATGCTCCTCGCGCAACTCACCTTGCGGCCCATCCACGTCATTCGCAGCGGCCTCGCGCGGCTCGGACGCGGCGAGCTGGACGTCGACGTCGACCTCCCCGGCAGCGCGGAGCTGGCGGACCTCGGCGACTCGTTCAAGGCCGTCAGCGCGCGGCTCGCCGCGGATCGGACGACGCTCGGTGCGCAGCAGGCCACGCTCGAGTCGGTCGTCGACAACCTCGAGGACGCGGTCGCGCTCTTCGGTCCGTCCGGCACGCTGCTCTTCGCCAATCCCGCGATGCGGCCGACGCTCTCCGCGGAACACGGTCGCATCGACGAGCTGCTGCCAGCGGGCCATCCGTATCGCGTGGCCGTCGAAACCGCGCTCGCCACGCGCGAGTCGCTCGATCCGTCGACGGTGCAGGTGCCCGGCGGCGGCGAGCGGTTGCTCCTCGCCCATCCGGTCGAAGACGCGGCCGGCGCGATCCTCGGCGTCATGCTCGTCGCGCGCAATCTCACCTACATCAGCCAGGTCGAATCGACGCTGAGCTACTCGCGCAAGCTCGCGGCGCTCGGCCGGCTGTCGGCGGGCATCGCGCACGAAGTGAAGAATCCGCTCAACGCGACGATGATCCATCTCGAGTTGCTCAAGATGCAGCTCGCCGATTCTCCAGGCGCGCTCGAACACCTCGCCGTCATCGCGACGCAAGTCCGCCGGCTCGATGAGGTCGTGCAGGGCTTCCTGAAATTCACGCGACCCGAGGACCTGCAACTCCAGCCGGTCGCCGTCGGCCGCCTCGTCGAAGAAATCCTGCCCATCGTCTCGGCCGAAGCGAGCAAGTCGGGCGTGGACATCCGCGTCGAGTTCCCGCCCGATCTGCCGCCGGCGAGCGCCGATCCCGGCCTTCTGCAGCAGGCGTTCCTCAACCTCGCGCTGAACGCGTGTCAGGCGATGCCGAACGGCGGCCGATTGCGCATCGCTGGGTCGCTCACGCCCGCGCACCAGATCGCCATCGTCTTCGAAGACACGGGCGTCGGCATCACGCCAGCCGACCTGGCGCGTATCTTCGATCTGTATTTCACGACGAAAGAACACGGCAGCGGCATCGGTCTGTCGCTGGTCTATCGGACGGTGCAGTTGCACGACGGCGAGATCGAAGTGCAATCGGCGCCCGGTCGCGGGACGACGTTCCGTCTGCTTCTCCGGGAAGCGCCGCCAGTCGGCCGACGCGTCCGGCCGTCGAGTGGTCCGCTCGGCCTTCGCGACACGGCCGATGACGACGGCACGCACGCGGCGCCTGCGTCATAATGCTGAACGTGCCCTCCCGCGCTCTGGCGTGGTGTCCCGTCGTGCTTGTCCTGTCGCTTGCGGTGAGTGGCTGCGCGTCGATGCACGCCAAGACGCCGCCGGTGACGACGATGCTGATGCCGCCGCCGCCGGTGCGCGTGACGATCCCGGTCACGCTGCCCGAGCCCGAACCGCTGCCGCCGCCAGAACCTCCTCCGGTCGAGCCGCCCGCGGCGCCACCGCGCACACGCGAGCCGGCGACATCACGTCCGCCCGCGAGCACGCCGACGCCCCCCGAGCACGAAGCCGCGCCAACGCCCGCGCCGGTGCTCCAGACGACGACCGACAGCAACGCGCTCGCACAGAAGACGCAGACGCTGCTCGGTCAGGCACAGCGCGATCTCGATCACGTCCAGTACCCGTCGCTCAGCCCGCAGGCGCGCGCGCAGTACGAAAGCGCGCAGGGCTTCATCCGCAGCGCGAAGAACGCGCTCGCGATCAAGAACTACATGCTGGCCGAAAGCCTCGCGGAGAAGGCCGCCGCAGTGGCGAGTGAGTTGGTGAAGGGGTAAGACTCGCGTCAACTGCGAACTTCGAACTTCGAACTTGGTTCCGGGTTCCCTGAGCCTGAAGGCTCAGGGCTCCATGACGCGCGCGACGTCGAACCTCTGTGGAGCCCCAGGTCTTCAGACCCAGGGAGAACCCTTTCGAAGTTCGAAGTTCACAGTTCGAAGTTGACCACTACTGCCCTTCCCCCTTCCCCCACTTCTCCTTCACGTCCGTCCACTGTTTCTGCAGCAGCTCGAGCGCCGGGTGCGGGTCGGCGCCGAAGGCGAGTTGCTGGGCGCGTTCGGGGAGGATGACCTGCACGATCAATCGATCGAGATCTTCACGCAGCGCGTCGCCGCGTGCGCCGAACGTGCCCGCGCGGACCCAGCCCGCGACCGCGGCGCCGAGAGCACGCGGCAGATCGTCGATGCCGCGCGCGCCGGCGGCCAGCCAGTAGGTCGCCGACAAGGACGCGCTCGACCGCGCCAGCTCAGCGGCCGCGCGATCGACGACGCGCTGGTAGATCGGATGGCGATCGGTCTCCGGCCCCTGCTGCGCTTGACGATCGAGTGATTGCGCCCACCAGTCGAACAGGAGATCGCGGCTCGTCTCGTCGAGCAGATCCGCGTGGCCGAGCGCCAACTCGAACTCTTCGGCCGCGGCGCTGTAGCGATCGTCGAACGCGTAGTCGTCGTCGAGATAGAGCGACTCGCCCAAACCAATCTCGAGCTCCACCTCGTCGCGTGGCGACAGCCGGGTCGCATCGATGGCCTTCAGCGCCTCGCGCGCGGCCGCGAGGTCGGCGCGATCGGCTGTCATGCGGAAGCGCTCGAGGTGCGCGCGCGCGAAGACGACCGACGCGGCGTCGGCGAGCGCGGGCGAGTGGCGCACCTGGTCGGCGATCCGGATCGCGTCGTCGTAGCGCTGGTCGTTGTAGAACTGCCGCGCCTGCGACACCGGGTCGGGCGCCTTGCTCTGCGCCGCAACGCGTGCGGCCACCGCCAAGAACAGGATGGCCGTGGCCGGCCCGACGAGGGCGCGAACCGCACGGCTTCGATTCGTCATCGGACATTCTCCATGCGGCATCGAGCGTGTGCCGACGAGCCGCCGGGTGTCAAATTTCCATGCGCCGCACGGCGTAACTCTTACACGCCGCACGCGCGCGCGACGAGAAATCACGATTTCCCGTGAGAATTCGACGGGTCGCAGGGTTGGCAAGGAAGTTGAAGTCCTGGGCCGCCGTGCGACGCGGCTTGCTCCTCCCCTTGCTGCTCCTGGCTTGGTCGGCGACCTCTGGCGCTGCCCAGCAACCGGCCGCCCGTCCGACGTTTCGGGCATCGATCGATCGCGTGGCGTTATCCGCCGTGGTCAAGACGCGCCACGGCAAACCAGTGACGAATCTCAAGGCCGACGACTTCGTGCTCCTCGACTCTGGACATCCCCGCGCCATCGAAGATTTTCGCACCGAGTCGAGCCCGGTGAACCTGGCGTTCCTCGTCGACTTCAGCGGCAGCATGGATGTCGCCGCGCGGCGGCAGGCGGCGCACGACAACGTCCGACAGCTTCTGAGCTGGCTCACGCCGGGCACGGACCGCGCGGGCCTCTACGTCTTCGATCGCACGCTGCACGAGCTGCAGCCGCTCGCGCCCGCGCCGGGTGACATCCTCGCCGAGCTCGACGCGGTGCGCCGGCCGTACGGCGCGACCTCGCTCTTCGACGCGATTGCCGAAACGGGCCGCACGCTCGCCGCGTCGACCGGCGGACGTCGCGCGGTCGTGGCGCTCACCGACGGCGCCGACAACGCGAGCCATCTCACGGCGTCGGAAGTCTCCGGCATCGCGAGCAGCATCGACGTGCCGGTCTACATCATCGTCGTCGTCTCTCCGTTCGATCGATCGGGACAGACGACGGTCGATGACGCGCGGCTGCTCGACGCCGCGACGCACGGCCCGCTCGGCAACCTCGCGCGATGGACCGGCGGGGAGCTGTACGTGGGCATCGGGCCATCGCAGTCGAGCCTGGCGGCCCGTCAGATTGTCTCGGATCTTCGTCAACAGTACTTGATTGCCTTCGCGCCGGGGACACAGCCGGGATGGCATCCGATCGAGTTGCGCACGCGGGACGCGAGTCTCGTCGTGCGGACGCGCAGCGGATACGTCGTGGACGCGTCGCCGGCTGGTCTGTAGGTCGTTCCAGGAGGATTGTATGCAGAAGTCACTTCTCGTCGTTACGGCGTTCGCGCTGGCCGCCGCAGGGTCGTCGGCATGCGCGACGAAAGGGTTCGTCAAGAATCAGGTG
>DASZOV010000010.1:0-23138 GCA_035550595.1 Vicinamibacterales bacterium | reverse complement strand
CTGGTACCCCGGCGACAAGAACGGCAAGGGCGGCATCTACAACTTCGTCACCAAGCGCGGCAAGGCGATGACGAACGCGAAGATCACCTGGACGCAGGTCGAGACCGGGTCGGCCATCACCTGGAAGTACCCGAGCTGCATTCTGCAGGGCGACAACGCCGTCGGCGAGTTCTACTCGGTGGCCACGACCAACAACTGGCAGCAGGCCGACACCGGGACGAAGATGATTCATCTCGGGAAGAACACGCGCAGCACGATCGTCTCGAAGGGTATCTCGGCCGGCCATGGCCAGAACACGTATCGAGGCGCCGTGCGCATCGGCAAGAACGCGACGCATGCACGCAACTACTCGCAGTGCGACTCGCTGCTCATCGGCGACAAGTGCGGCGCGCACACGTTCCCGTACCTCGAGATCAAGAATACGTCGGCGCGCGTCGAGCACGAGGCTTCGACGTCGAAGATCGGCGAGGACCAGATCTTCTACTGCCGCCAGCGGGGCATCTCGACCGAGGACGCCGTCAACATGATCGTGAGCGGCTTCTGCAAGGAAGTCTTCCGCGAGCTCCCGATGGAGTTCGCCGTCGAAGCGCAGAAGCTGCTGTCGATCAGTTTGGAAGGATCGGTGGGGTAACGTTGCCCGGCACGGAGAGCCGTGGTGAGCACATCGGTGTGATGCGCGAGGATGCGAGGCCCGGAGGGCCGAAGCACCCGGAGCCTGAGCGTGGGGATGGGGCCCCACGCCATTGGAGAAAGTCCCCGAAGCCGCGAGCAAGGCGAGCGCGCTGAGGGGCAGACGAGGCGTGGGGGTGGGGCCCCACGCGACTAAAAGAAGAAGACGACCCCCACAACAAAGAGGACCCATGCTGCTCGAGATCAAGGACCTGCGCGTCCGCGCGGAAGGCAAGGACATTCTCAAAGGGCTCGATCTGTCGGTGGACGCCGGCCAGGTGCACGCCATCATGGGGCCGAACGGCTCGGGCAAGAGCACGCTCGCGCGCGCGCTGTCCGGTCATCCCGGCTACGAAGTGACGGGCGGCACGATCCGCTACAAGGGCCTCGACCTGCTCGATCTCCAGCCGGAAGAGCGCGCCTGCGAAGGCGTGTTCATGGCGTTCCAGTACCCGGTCGAGATTGCCGGCATCAACAACGCCTACTTCCTGAAGGCCGCGCTCAACGCCGTCCGCAAGCATCGCGGTGAGCCGGAGCTCGACGCCGTCGAGTTCATGCGGCTCGCGCGCGATCGCGCCAAGCTCCTCGAGATGGACCAGACCATGCTCAACCGGTCGGTGAACGAGGGCTTCTCGGGCGGCGAGAAGAAGCGCAACGAGATCTTCCAGATGGCGGTGCTCGAGCCGACGCTCGCGATTCTCGACGAGACGGACTCGGGGCTCGACATCGATGCCCTGCGCATCGTGGCCAGTGGCGTCAACGCGCTCCGCGCGCCCGACCGCGCCATCATCGTCGTCACGCATTACCAGCGGCTGCTCAACTACATCGTGCCCGACGTCGTGCACGTGCTGAGCGAAGGCCGCATCGTCCGGTCGGGCGGCCGCGAACTGGCGCTCGAGCTGGAGGAAAAGGGTTACGGCTGGATCGAGCCCGAAGCGACGGGAGCGCGAGCGTAGCCATGCCTCAACTGGCTGAGCAACAGGATACGTACCAGACGGCGTTCGACGCGTTCCGCCGCGAGCCGGCGTTCGGTGCGGGCGCCGAGGCCGACGCCCGCACGGCCGCGTTCGACCGATTCCTCGCCCGCGGTTATCCGACGACGCGTGATGAGGCGTGGCGGCACACGAGCATCGCGCCGATCGCGGCGCTGTCGTTCGAGCGTGCGGCGGCGGCCGTGCCGGATGCCGCGGCTCTCGCAGCCGTCGGTTTCGACGGCGTGTCGCACGTGGCCGTGATCGTCAACGGCCGACTGTCTGAGAAACTTTCGTCGCTAGCCGGACTGCCGACCGGAGTCTCGGTGACATCGGCGCCCGTCGGCGCCGTGCCGGAAGTCGCCGATCTCAACGTGTTCGTCGATCTCAACAGCGCGTTCGCGGAGCACGCGATCGTCGTCGACGTCGCGCCGAAGGTCGTGGTCGAAGCGCCGCTGCACCTGGCGTTCGTCACCGTGCCGGGACGTACGCCGGCGCTCGTCTCGCCGCGCCTCGTCGTGCGGGCCGGAGACGGCGCGCAGGTGACGATCATCGAGAGCTACACCGATCTGGGCGCAGGTGTGACGTTCACGAACGTCGTGGCCGACATACACGCGGCTCCGAGCGCGTTCGTCGATCACGTCAAGCTGGAGCGGCAGTCGAGCGAGGCGTTCCACCAGGCCACGACCATCGTGCGCACGGGCCGCGGCGGCACGTTTCGGTCGCACAACGTGACGCTTGGTGGCCGTATCGCGCGGAACGACATCATCTCGGTCCTCGAAGGCGAGGGCGCGGAGTGCACGCTGAACGGCTTGTACGTCGCGACAGGCGAGGCGCTCGTCGACAATCACACGACGATCGATCACGCCAAGGCGCACTGCCCGAGCCACGAGGTGTACAAGGGCATTCTCTCGGGCCACGCGCGCGCCGTCTTCAACGGCAAGATCGTCGTGCGGCCCGACGCGCAGAAGACCGACGCGAAGCAGACGAACAAGGCGCTGCTCCTGACCGACGACGCGCAGATCAACACGAAGCCGCAGCTCGAGATCTTCGCCGACGACGTCAAGTGCACGCACGGCGCGGCGATCGGCCAGCTCGACGAGGACGCGCTGTTCTATCTGCAGGCGCGCGGCATCAGCCTCGCGGCGGCGCGCACGATGCTGATCCACGCCTTTGCGGGTGACGTGTTGAACGGCATCCGGACGGCGTCGGTGCGCGACGCGGCGATGCGGCTCGTCGAGACGCAGTTGTCGATCTAACCGGCCGCCGGCTCGGCCGGCAGCCAGGCAGTGGAACGCATGTCTCTTTCAGCCTCCACGGCACCGTACGACGTCGCGGCGCTTCGCGCCGAGTTCCCCGCGCTCGACCAGCGCGTGCACGGGCGGCCGCTCGTCTACCTCGACAACGCGGCGACGACACAGAAGCCGCAGGCGGTCATCGACGCGCTGCAGCGTTATTACACGGCTGACAACGCCAATATCCATCGCGGCGTCCACGCGCTCAGTGAGCGGGCCACGGCCGCGCACGAGGCCGCACGTGAGGCCGTGCGCGCGTTCATCCACGCGGCCTCGGTCCGCGAGATCATCTTCACCCGCAACGCGACCGAGTCGATCAACCTGGTGGCGCGCGCGTGGGGCACGGCGAATCTCCGGCCTGGCGACGAAGTGCTCATCACCGCGATGGAGCACCACTCGAACATCGTGCCGTGGCAACTCATCTGTGCCCAGACGGGCGCAGTGTTGAAAGTCGCGCCGATCGACGATCGCGGCGAGCTCATCCTCGACACCTTCGACGCGCTCCTCGGTCCGCGGACGAAGATGGTGGCGATCGTCCACGTGTCGAACGCCCTCGGCACGGTCAACCCGGTCGCGCGTCTCGTGGCGCGAGCGCGGCAGTCCGGAGCAACCGTGCTCGTCGATGGCTCGCAGGCGGTGCACCACCTGCCGGTCGACGTGCAGGCGCTCGGCGCGGACTTCTACGCGTTCACCGGGCACAAGCTGTACGGCCCAACCGGCATCGGCGTGCTGTACGGGCGCGAGGCCGTGCTCGAGGCCATGCCGCCGTTTCTCGGCGGTGGCGACATGATCCGGACGGTGACGTTCGAGGGCAGCACCTGGAACGACCTGCCGTACAAGTTCGAGGCGGGCACGCCACACATCGCCGGGGCCGTTGGCCTGCACGCCGCGATCGACTACGTCCGCCGCGTCGGCGTCGAGGCGATTGGCGCGCACGAAGCGGTGCTGCTCGCGCGCGCACAGCGCGCGCTCGCCGCGATCGACGGCGTGCGCATCATCGGCACCGCGCGTGAGAAAGCCGGCGTCGTGTCGTTCGTCATGGACGGCGTCCATCCGCACGACATCGGCACGATCGTGGACCGCGAGGGCGTCGCCATCCGGACGGGCCATCACTGCGCGCAGCCGGTGATGGATCGGTTCGGCATCCCGGCGACGGCGCGCGCCTCCTTTGCGCTCTACAACACGGTCGAAGACGTCGACGCACTCGCCGCGGCCGTCGGTCGTGTCCGCGAGCTGATGGGGTAAGGCCATGGGACTGTTTTCATTCTCGTTCCTCTCACGCGAGAAAGACGCGCGCGATGCGCGTGAAGCGGCTGCCGCCGCGACCGCGACGCCGCCTGCCGCGGCCACGAGCGACCTGCCACAGCAGGCGCCGGGCGCGTCGGTGGATCTCGCCGACATCGAGCCCGTCGCATCCGACGCGTTCAACGTCGGCGCGCTCACGACGCCAGCCGAAGCACCTCCGGCGACGAACGAGGCACGCGTCGGTCCGCCCGATCTCGTACAGATTGCGAATCTGCAGCAGAAGATCATCGACGAGCTCAAGACGGTCTACGACCCGGAAATCCCGGTCGACATCTACGAGCTCGGACTCATCTACGACATCGTGGTCGACGCCGACGCCAAGGTGCTGATCAACATGACGCTGACGAGTCCGGCGTGCCCGTCGGCGCAGCAGTTGCCGAGCGAAGTGCGCTACAAGGTCAAGGCCGTGCCGGGCGTCGCCGATGCGTGGGTGGACGTCGTGTGGGATCCGCCCTGGGACAAAGACCGGATGTCCGAAACCGCGAAGCTGCAGCTCGGCTTCTTCTAGACTTCTGGCTTCTAGCTTCGAACTTCTGACTTTTCGCAACCGATGTCCGATCTCGCCGACCTCTACCAGGAAGTCATCCTCGACCACAATCGCCGGCCGAGGAACTTCCACGCACTTGCGGGTGCCGATCGCCGTGCGCATGGGCACAATCCGCTCTGCGGCGATCAGGTCACCGTCTTCCTGAAGATGGATGGCGATCGTATCGGCGACATCGCGTTCGAAGGCTCCGGCTGCGCGATCTCGAAAGCCTCTGCGTCGCTCATGACCGAGGCGGTCAAGGGCGAGACGACGGCCGACGCCCTGGCGATGTTCGATCGCTTCCACGCCATGATCACCGCGCCGACCGACGTGCCGGTCGAAGACGACGAGTCGCTCGGCAAGCTCGTGTCGCTGGCCGGCGTGCGGTCGTTTCCCGTCCGCGTGAAGTGCGCCAGCCTCGCGTGGCACACGCTCAAGGCCGCGCTCGCCAGCGCGGCCGATCCCGTCGTCACCGAATAGCGTTTTTCAGATCACGTCGGGCGTCGTCAGGACCAGATCCATCCAGTCGGGATGTGACATCAGGCTCGGGCGGACGTCGTTGAACGTCTGCTCGAGCATGTAGAGCTGGAGCAGCGCGACCGTGGCGTCCGGATTGGCCGGCAGGAACGGCGCGTCGGACGTGGCCGTGCGATAGGCGAGCAGGAACGCCGACGAGGCCGACGCGGTCCACCAGCGCGCGTAGCCCGCGAGCCGCTCGATCTGCTGCGGCGCAGCGCCGATGCGCGAGGCGAGCGCGGCGCCGGCGGCCAGGTGAAACGAACGCAGCATGGTCGCGATGTCGGCGAGCGGGCTGCGCCAGCGGAGCCGACGTTCAGGCGACTCGCTCGTGTCGTCGCCGGGGCTGAGGAACGTGAAGTCCCCTTCGTGCAGCAGCACGTGCGCGAGGTCGAAGCTGCCGTGGATGCGCGTGAGCGGCACGACGCCACTCACCCGCGCGCGGGCCGCGCGGATCGTCTCGAGCATCTGATCGGACTCGGCGACGAGGCGTTCGACGCGCAGGCGGATGCTGTCGGTCGGCGCCGTGTAGGCGACGAGCGCGGCGCGCGCCCGCTCCCAGGCGGCGGCCGC
The DNA here is from genome assembly GCA_035550595.1 of Vicinamibacterales bacterium. GTDB lineage: Bacteria > Acidobacteriota > Vicinamibacteria > Vicinamibacterales > SCN-69-37 > CALFMR01. The sequence continues at coordinate 17,283 of DASZOV010000010.1, read as the reverse complement.
GCGATCGGCGAGCGTGTCGGCGGCGCGCGCGTCAGCCGTGGCCCGGTCGGCGTCAGAGGCGGGCAGGGCCGCGAGCGCGCGGTGCAGTTCCGCGGCGCGCAGCCCGAGCACGGAGGCCGTCTGCAGATAGCTGCCGACCGTTTCCTGCGCCGTGCTGAGGGCCTCGGCGGTCCAGAGCGACGGCAGGCTCGCCGGCCCGATTGGCGCCGGTCCCAGCGTTTCCGTGAGATCGAAGTAGCGTTCGAGCTCCGCGAGCGCGTGGCCCCACCCATCGGCCTGGTGCGGCACGAACGTGTTGAGCACGGCAATCGTCGTCGGCGTCCCGTCGCGATCGACGTACTCGACCGCGCCGAGATAGGTTGGCGTCCGCGCGAAGCCGTACGCGTTCAGGTCCTCGCTGAGGGCGCACTCGGGGCTCGCGCCCGGCCACATGCGGCGGACGATTTCGACCCGCACGCGTTCGCCGTACGAAGCCGACGACGGAAAGCGATCGTTGTCGAAAGGCGCCGTGCCGAGATCCTCGATCCGCCGCGGGAGATTCAGTCCCGCCAGCGCGGCCGACGGCGCCGGCTGCAGCCGTCCAGAGTGCAGGGCCAGTCCGCGTCCACCGGTGACGACGTTCACGATCGCGCGGCCGAGCGGACCGTCGACGCGGCCGTGCAGTACGCCCTTGCGCGCGCCGGCGATGCGGACGACGACCGCGTCCGGCGTGTAACGCACGATGTCTTCGCCTCGTTCGTCGGGCGTCGCCACGAGCGGCACCGTATAGCGGATGCGGCCGCCGTCGGTGAGGTCGACGTCGAGGACGATCATGAAGGTCGGCTCGTCGCCACTCTCGAGCACGCCCCAGTCGGCGATCGTCAGCCGTGCGACGTCGGACGAACCGTGCCGCACCCACGGCTGCCGCTGCAGGAACAGCGGCAGATGGCGGCGTTCGAGCATGTGCCGCACGCTCGTGTCGAGCAGCTTCGGCCATTCCGGCCCGACGAGCAGCGGCGCCTGATCGGGATCGACTTCCGGCACGAGCGCCGCCGAGCGGCCGCCGAGTGGCGCGGGCGGTTCGCGCTGCAGCTTCAGCCAGAGGAACGCGTACGGTCCGAGCGTGAGGAAATACGGCGCGTCGCTGATGCGCGGCAGCTCGACGCCACCGAACATCTCGACCGGCACGAGCCCGGCGACGCGCGCGAGATCCAGTGACACGGCCTGCACCGTCCGCGACAGGTTCGCGACGACGAGGATCGGATCTTCGGCATCGTAGCGGCGGATGAACGCGAAGATCCGGCGGTTGACCGGCCGCAGCAGTTCCATCGTGCCGCGTCCGAACGTCACGTGGCGTTGCCGCAGCGCGATGGTGCGACGCATCCACGCGAGCAGCGAGTGCGGCGAGCGTTCCTGCGCTTCGACGTTCACCGACTGGTAGCCGTAGACCGGGTCCATCACGAGCGGCGCGTAGAGCCGCGCGGGGTCGGCGCGTGAGAACCCGCCGTTGCGATCCGCGTTCCACTGCATCGGCGTCCGGACGCCGTTGCGATCGCCGAGATAGATGTTGTCGCCCATGCCGAGCTCGTCGCCGTAGTACAGGACCGGCGTGCCGGGCAGCGAGATGAGCAGCGCCGTCATCAGCTCGATGCGCGGCCGGCTGTTCTCCATGAGCGGCGCGAGCCGCCGCCGGATGCCGACGTTCAGCCGCATCTGCGGATCGGCGGCGTACGCCTCGTACATGTAGTCGCGTTCCTCGTCGCTCACCATCTCGAGCGTCAGCTCGTCGTGGTTGCGGAGGAACGTCGCCCACTGGCAGATGTCGGGGATGTCCGGCATCTGATAGAGGATTTCCGACAGCGGATGGCGGTCTTCCTGCCGGAGCGCCATGAACAGGCGCGGCATGAGCGGGAAGTGGAACGCCATGTGACACTCGTCGCCGTCGCCGAAGTAGGCACGCACGTCGGACGGCCACTGGTTCGCCTCGGCGAGCAGCATCCGGTTCGGGTAGCGTGCGTCGAGCTCGCGACGGATCTCCTTGAGGATCGCGTGCGTCTCGGGCAGGTTCGCGCACTGCGTGCCTTCACGCTCGACGAGGTACGGCACGGCGTCGAGACGCATGCCGTCGACGCCCATGTCGAGCCAGAAGCGCATGACCTTCAACACGGCCTTGCGCACGCGCGGTTCGTCGAAGTTCAAGTCCGGCTGGTGATGGAAGAAGCGGTGCCAGTAGTACTGGCCGGCCACCGGATCCCACGTCCAGTTCGATCGCTCGACGTCCTTGAACACGATCGGCACGCCGGGATACTTGCGGTCGTCGTCGCTCCACACGTAGAAGTTGCGTTTCGACGTGCCACGCCGCGCACGCCGCGCGGCCTGGAACCACGGGTGCTGGTCGGACGTGTGATTGATGACGAGCTCGGTGATGACGTGCAGCCCGCGCTCGTGCGCTTCGTGCATGAAGTGCAGGAAGTCGCGGCGCGTGCCGTACGCGGGATGGACCCCTTCGTAGTGCGCGATGTCGTATCCGTCGTCGCGAAGCGGCGACGGATAGAACGGCTGCAGCCAGACGGCCGAGACGCCGAGCGACTGGATGTAGTCGAGCTTGCGCGTCAGGCCGACGAAGTCGCCGACGCCGTCGTCGTTGCTGTCGAGAAAGCCGCGGACGTGGACCTGGTAGATGACCGCGTCCTTGTACCAGAGCGGATCGTCGGCGAGGCCCGGCCGCGTGCGCGTCGGAAGGGCCAGATCGATGGGGTCTTCGGACAGGCGAATCGGCTGCATGCCACGTGGTATCGACCGCGCGGACGCTGCCGCGCGCAACGGGAGCCGGGGGTCTTCAGTCATAATACCCGTATGTCGCGGGCGCCGATCTATCTCGACTGCCACGCCACGACCCCCGTCGACCGCCGCGTGCTCGACGCCATGCTGCCGTTCTTCACCGAGGACTTCGGCAACGCGGCCTCATCGACACATCAGTGGGGGTGGAAGGCGCAGGCCGGTGTCGAGCAGGCGCGCCGCGAGGTCGCGGCGATCATCGGCGCGACCGCGCGCGAGATCGTCTTCACGAGCGGCGCCACCGAGTCGAACAACTTCGCCATGCGAGGTCTCGCCGCCGTGGCGCCCGCCGACCGGCGCCGCATCGTCGTGTCGGCGATCGAGCACAAGTCAGTCCTCGAGTCCGCGCGACAGCTCGCGCGGGAGGGGTGGGACCTGGCCATCGCGCCGATCGATCGTGACGGCCGCGTCGACCTCGCCGCGCTCACCGAGCTCGTGACCGAGTCGACGGCTATCGTGAGCGTGATGGCGGCGAACAACGAGATCGGCACCGTGCAGCCGATTGCCGAGGTCGCCGCAATCGCGCACCGGCGCGGTGCGAGGCTGCACGTCGACGCCGCACAGGCCGTCGGGAAGATTCCGGTCGACGTCGCCGGTGACGGCATCGACGCGTTGTCGCTCACGGCACACAAGATTTACGGACCGAAAGGGGCGGGCGCGCTCTATCTCCGGCATCGCACGCCTATTGCGCCGCTTCTCGTCGGCGGCGGTCACGAGCGCGGCCTGCGCGCCGGCACGCTGAACGTGCCCGGCATCGTCGGTCTCGGACGTGCGTGCGAGATCTGCCGCGAGGAGATGACGACCGAGGCCGAACGCGTGGGCGGACTACGCGATCGGTTGCTGGCGGGACTCAGAGCGGGCCTCGACGGCGTCACCGTACACGGCACGCTCGATCATCGTCTGCCGAACAACCTTCATGTCGGGTTCGACGACGTGGACGGCGAGGCGTTGATGATCGGCATCGGCGACATCGCCGTGTCGGCGGGGTCGGCGTGCAGTTCGGCGTCCGGCGAGCCGTCGCACGTGCTCCTGGCGCTCGTCGGTGCAGGCGCCGTCCCGTCGGCGTCCGTTCGCTTCGGCCTGGGGCGTTTCACGACCGCGGCCGAGATCGACGAGGCCGTCGATCGTTTCGTCGCCGTCGTCCGCCACCTTCGCCGGATGGCGCCGGTCTAGCCGGCGCTGGACCGTCAATCGACCCGCGTCTCGCGGGTCACGTGGGAATCCGTTTTTCTCTGGCCCGCACATCGGCGGGCCCGTGACGTGCTTCAAGGGATTGAGCGAGGTCCAGCCGCGGTGGAATGCACCGGCGTCGCTGGCACGTGAGGAGTGTTGATGGCCGCTGAGGAGCTGCAGGATCGATCGCGCCGCGAAACGCGACTGCTCGTGCTCGTCGTCGTCGTGTCGCTGGCCGTCCTCCTGCTGCTGGCCCGGTTCCGGTTCCCATCGGCCAGCATCACGACGGCCGTCGCGCCGACGCCCGGTCCACTTGCCGGCCTTGCCGCGCGCGCGGCGTTCGAGGACATGGCGGCGACGACCGGCACGCTCCTCACGCGCGTCTCGCCGTCGCTGCTCGTCGTCCAATGCGATGCCGCGCCGGCCGGTGCCGCGCCGCCGGCGCACGCGCCCGCGCGGCCGCGTCAAGGACGTGGGACGACGACGGACTCGGCACCGCCGCTGCCGCCGCAGTTCGCCGTCGCGCTGCGCGTGCGCACGGATCTGGCGCTCGTCCATGTGCCCGCCGGCTATGTGCCGACGGCGTTCGCCGGCGTCGCCACGCCGATTACGGTCGTCGCCTCCGATCCCGTGCGTGAGATCGCGCTCGTGCACACGACGCCGGGCAGCGAGTTCCTCGATGGCTGGCCGGTCGCGACGTTCCCTGGATTCGGCTACGTCGGCGCCGTCGACGCGATGCCCGGTGGTCCCACGATTCAGCCCGTGTTCGTCGGCCGCGCGGATCTGGCGCCCGACGATCACTGGCCCGCGCCCGTGCTCACGCTCGGCGACCAGCCGGCGCTCCGCGCCGGCACCTGGTTGTTCTCCATGGATGGACGGTTCGTCGGCCTCGTGGCGAGGCACGGGGACACCATCGCGGTCGTGCCCCGCGAGGCGCTCGTTGCGGTCGTCGGCGAACTCGTGCGCGGAGTCGCGACGCAGTGACACGAGGTCCGCGCGATGTGCGCCGGCGCGAGCTCGGCGGGCGCGACCCGCTCGACCGCCGCCTCGGCAGTCCGCCGCCATCACCCTTCGCCTGGCTCATTTCGCTCCTCCGCACGCGATCGGCACTCGGCCTCGCGCCCTCGCTCACCCCGGCGGCGCTCTTTCTGTTGCTCGGCGTCGTTGCGGGGCCACACGCGCTTGGCTTCGTCTCGACGCGTCTGCTCGCGCGTCTGGATCTGGCCGTCACGATCGCGCTCGCCATTCTCGGCGTCATCGTGGGCATCGCGCTCGGCCGAGAGATCCGATCGGCCGTGCGGTTGTTCGTCGCCGCGAGTCTCGAGAGCCTCGTCACGATCGTCGCCGTCGGCGGAGCGACGGTGTATTTCGTCCACGCGACGCGCGTGCCGATCGACGCGCCGCTCCTCGTGCTGGCGATCGCGCTCGGCCTGTCGGCGTCCGCGTCATCGGCGACTTCGGCGGATCCCGACTCGGAGCCGGTCGCGGCCGTGGCCACGCGTGTCGCCGACCTCGACGACGTGCTGCCGATTGTCGTGACGATCGGCGCGTGCGCGCTCGTCCCGGGCGCGACGGATCGCGGCTTGTGGATCGTGCTGCTCGCGCCGCTCGTCGTGGGCGCGGCAGTGGGCGCGATTGGCTGGCTACTCTTCGAGCGCGCGGAATCCAACGCCGAGCGCGTCGTGTTCGTGCTGGGCGCGCTGTCGCTCGCGGGCGGGGCGGCGTCCTATCTCCGCGTGTCGCCGCTCGCCGTCGGGCTCATTGCCGGCGGCGTGTGGACGCTCGCGCCCGGCCGCGCGGATCGGATCGTCCAGGACGACCTGCGCAAAGTGCAGCATCCGCTCGTCGTGCTGTTACTCGTCACGGCCGGCGCCATGGTGACGCCGTCGCTCGCCGCGGTCTGGCTGCTCACGCCCTATCTGCTCTTCCGGCTCGCGGGAAAGGTGGCGGGCGCGTGGTTGTCGGCGCGTCTCGTCGAAGTCAGCGCGGCGGATCTCGCGGCGTATCTCATGTCTCCGGGCGTCCTGGCCGTTGCCTTCGCGCTGAACTTCCGGCAACTGCTGCCGGGCACGGCCGGTGACGTCATCCTGTCGACGGTCGCGATGGGCACGGCTGCCTTCGAGCTGTTCGCACTAGCCGTCGTGCCGCACTGGCGGGGAGCCGCGCGGTGAGGCGTCTCGCGGCGCTCACCATTGCCGTCGGGCTCGCGGCGATCATCGTCGCGCGCGTCGGCACGCCCGCAGGTAGTTCGGCCGCGCTGGCCCTCGGCGTCGCGCTGATCGCCGCGTCGATCGTCGGCTGGCTCTGCGAGTTCGTCCGCCTGCCGCGCGTGACGGGCTATCTGGCCTTCGGTCTCCTGTGTGGTCCGTCGCTCGCGAACATCATCACCGACCCGATGGCGCGCGATCTGCGCACGGGCAGCAGCTTCGCCATCGTCGTGATTGCCGTGATTGCCGGGCTGCGCCTGAACCTGCGCCGGCGCGGACCGACGCTCGCGTCGACCGTCCTCTTCGCCGGCACCATTTCCGTCATCGTCTGGGTCGGCATCGCGGCGAGCCTGTCGATCGTGTCGGTGTGGATTCCGCTCACGCGCGGCCTGCCGTTCGACGAGCGCGCGGTCGCCGCGGCGCTGACGGCCACACTGCTCGTCGCCGCCTCGCCGGCCGTAACGGTCGCGATCATCGCCGAGAGCCGGGCGCGTGGCCCGCTCGCCGATCGCTCGATGGAGATCGCGGTCCTGATGCAGGTCGTCTCGCTCGTCCTTCTCGCGGGCTGGCAGGCGATCGCCGCGTTCGTGTTCGAGGGGTCGGCGTTTCATGCCGCGGACGCACTGGTCGGCGTGGCGTGGACGATTCTCGGGTCCGTGGCGTTCGGCACGGCGATGGGCGCGCTGCTGACGCTGTACCTCCGCTATGTCGGGCGCGAGCTCACCATCGTCCTCCTTGCGCTCTGCGCGATTCTGACGGCGTTCACGGCGCCGTTCGGTCTCGAGCCGTTCCTCGCGGGTCTGGCGGCCGGGCTCGTCGTCCAGAACGTCCTGCCGGAAGTGGGGACGGTGCTTCACGACGCGATGGAGCACGCCGCCATGCCGGTGCTCGTGCTGTTCTTCGCGGCGCTCGGCGCGTCGATGCACGTCGAAGCCGTGGCGACGATCGGGACGTTCGCCGTTGGGCTGACGGCGCTCTTCGCCGGCTTCCTGCGCGTCGGCGTGTCGGTCGGCGCACGCGTGACCGGCGACACGACCCCGGTCGTGCGCTCGCTCCTCTGGCGCGCGCTCCTGCCGACGGCGGGGACGACGGTCGGGTGGGCGGCCGTGGCGATTGCGCTGCCGGACTGGGGATCGCGTCTCCAGGCGGCCGTCGTCGCCGTGGTCGCGATCACGCAACTCGTCGGGCCGATTATCTTCCGCGCGGCATTGGTGCAGGCCGGCGAGATCGGCCGGTCCGACGGGACGCTCATCGTCGTCTCGAACCGAGAGCCGTGGGTCCACGAGCGCGCGGAGGACGGATCGATTCAAGCCAAGCCGACGCCCGGCGGTGTCTCGGTCGCGCTCGACGCGCTCATGCGCGAGCGCGGCGGCGTGTGGATCGCGCACGGCGCCGGCAGCGCGGACCGCGACGTCGTCGACGAGAACCAGTCGGTCGAAGTGCCACCCGACGCGCCGGCCTACCGGCTGCGGCGGCTGTGGCTCACGCCGTATCAGGAAGAGCACTACTACGCGGGCTTCTCGAACAGCGCGCTCTGGCCGCTGTGCCACCAGGCGCACGTCCGGCCGGTGTTCAACGACGAGGACTGGACGGCGTATCAGGAGGTCAACCGGCTGTTCGCCGAAGCGGCGGCCGCCGAGGCCAAGCCGAACTCGTCCGTGTTCCTCAACGACTATCACCTCGCGCTCGTGGCCAAGGAGCTGCGCGCGCGCCGGCAGCTCCGGACCGCGCTCTTCTGGCACATCCCCTGGCCGGACGTCGATCGCCTGCGCATTTGCCCGTGGCGGCGCGAGCTGCTCGAGGGGATGCTGAGCAACGACCTCGTCGCGTTTCAGGTGCCGCGCGATCAGCGCAACTTCCTCGCGGCCGTCGCCGACGAGATCGGCGCGTCGGTCTCGGGCGACGTCGTGTACTTCGGCGATCGTCCGGTTCGCGTCGTCTCGATTCCCATCGGCGCCGACTTCGATCGCATCAGCACCATCCTGGCCGAGCCGACGCTGCCGGCCGAGATGCAGACGCTCGCCGACTCGCTCGGGCTGTCGGATCACATCGTCGGCGTCGGCGTCGATCGGCTCGACTACACGAAGGGCATTCCCGAGCGCGTCGCGGCCATCGCACGCGTGCTGCGCGAGCGGCCGCAGCTCGTCGGTCGGTTCACGTTCCTGCAGATCGGCGTGCCGTCGCGATCGGACGTGCCGGGCTACGCCGAGATCCAGGAGGAGATCGAAGGGCAGATCGCGCGCGTCAACCAGGAGTTCGGCCGCCGTGGGCGCGCGTGTCCGATCATCTATCTCAAGGAGACGTTCCAGCTCCCGCAGCTCGTCGCGCTCTACCGGATCGCGGACTTCTGCGTCGTCTCGTCGCTCCACGACGGCATGAACCTCGTCGCGAAGGAGTTCGTCGCGGCGCGTGACGACCATCAAGGCGTGCTGATCCTGAGCGAGCTGGCGGGCGCGGCCGAGGAGTTGTCCGAGGCGCTCATCATCAATCCTTACGACGAGCGCGGCTTCGCGGCGGCGATCGAACGCGCGATCGAGATGCCGCGCTGGGAGCAGCGTCGGCGTATGCAGGCGCTCCGGCGACGCGTGGCCGGACGCGACGTCCTCGCCTGGGCGTCCGATATCCTCGATCGGCTCGAACGGCGGAAAGGCACGGGGTTCCTCTCTGGGTAGGCAGCACGAGCGTAGCAATGCGATATACGACACGTCCGACCGCGTCGCCGCGGCGATCGACGCGCGAACGTCTGGTCGTCACCTCCTGTTGCTGACGGACTTCGACGGCACGCTCGCGGACCTCACGCCGACGCCGGAAGAAGCGTTCGTCACCGACGCGGTCGCTGCCGGCATCGCGGCGATCGCCCGGCAGCCGACCGTGACGTTCGGCGTCGTGAGCGGTCGGCGCCTCGCCGACGTGGCGGCGCGCGTCGGTCCGGCCGCGGCCTTCGTCGCGGGGCTGCACGGCCTCGAAATCGAAGGGCCGGACTGCGCGTTCCATCACTACGCGCTCGACAGCGTGGCGCAAGTGATCGATCGCCTCGCACGGACCGCGGCGCGCGAGCTCGCCTGGTGTCCGGGCGTGTACCTCGAGAACAAGACGTACTCGCTCACCTGTCACGTGCGCCTCGCACCGCCCGATCTGGCGGATCGCGCGTTGGAAGAGTTCGAGGCACTCGCTGAACCGCAGCTCGAAGCGCGCGTCTTGAAGTCGATGACTGGCGCCAAAGCGCTCGAGCTGCTGCCCGACGTCGACTGGCACAAGGGGCGCGCGGCCGAATGGATCAAGGCGCGCGTCGAAACGCGGCTCGGCGAACCGGTGTCGATCCTCTATCTCGGCGACGACCGTACCGATGAAGATGCGTTCGACACGCTTGGCGAGTCCGACACCGTCGTCGGCGTGGGCCCGCGGCCGCACACGCACCTCATCGACTTCCGCCTGGCCGGCCCTGCTTCGGTCGGCCGCCTGTTCGCACGTCTGGCCGTGTTGCGGCAGCCGCTGCCCGGCGATTGATCCGGGTCGATATGCGAGACTATTCGGGATGAAAATTACCGTTGCTCACAGTCCGGATTCCGACGACGCGTTCATGTTCTACGGGCTGGCGTCGGGCGCCGTCGGCGCCGGCGACATCGAGGTCGCGCAGGTGTTGGCCGACATCGAGACGCTCAACCGCGCCGCGTTCGAGGGCCGCTACGAAGTCACGGCCGTCTCCTTTCACGCCTACGCGCACTTGCTGGATCGCTACGCGCTCCTGCCGCACGGCGCGAGCATGGGCGATCAGTACGGTCCCATCCTCGTCGCGCGCAAGCCGCATCCGTCAAAGGGCGACGGGCCCGTCCGTCTCGCCGACCTCAAGATCGCGATCCCCGGCGAGCTGACGTCCGCGTTTCTCACGCTTCGCCTGTACGATCCCGTGTTCAAGTACGAGGTCGTGCCGTTCGACGAGATCGGTCAGGCCGTGCTCGACGGCAAGGTCGACGCAGGGCTGCTGATTCACGAAGGCCAGATCACGTATGAGGCCGACGGCTTGCACAAGATCGTCGACCTGGGTGAGTGGTGGTTCGATCGCACGGGCGGACTGCCGCTGCCGCTCGGCGGCAACGTCATCCGCCGCGATCTCGGTCCCGACGTCATCAGCCGCGTCTCGACGATGCTGCACGACAGCATCGCGCACGCCTTGTCGCATCGTCCCGAAGCCGTCGCGTACGCGCAGCAGTACGGCCGCGGCCTGCCGGCCGACGATACCGATCGCTTCGTCGGGATGTACGTGAATCAGCTCACGCTCGACTACGGCGAGCGCGGCCGCGCGGCCCTCGCGCGGTTCTTTGGCGAGGCCTACGAGAAGCAGCTCATCCCGCGGCCGGTGCCGGTCGAGTTCGTCTAGCGCAAGGTGTCGCGGGCGGCCACGGCGGGCCGCCCCTACGAGTGGGTTGGTTCCAGCGTGGTCCGAAAAGCAGATGCGCCGAAGGCGCCTCTCAACTTCTGGCTTCTGGCTTCGAACTTCTGACTTGTCGAGCGCCAGCGCCCCCTGGCTTCGAACTTCTGACTTGACGCTTAGTGCGCCTGCGGCGTCGCACGGCGGAACGCGTCCGGGTGTAAGAGACGCGCAAACTGCTCGGCGATGCCGGCGACGCGTGGACCTGGGATGGACAGGCTGTCGTCAGCAAGCAGATAGACGTGACCTGTCCGCACGGCAGGCAGTGCGGGCAGCACGTCCCACACGCGCCGCTCTTCGGCGAGACGCGTTGGTGTCCAGCCCTCGGACGCGTGGATCTCGATGACCACGTCCGGCCGGCGCGCGAGGAGCATCTCGGTCGAGACCTGCAGGTTCTCCCGCCGAATGTCGCCGAACACGTCGTCGCCGCCAGCCAGTTCCACGAGGTCGTGGAGAAAACCTACGCCGGCGCTCGCGTAGAGACCGCGAAGCGAGCCGCCCTCGCGGCCGAAAATCAGCGCGGTTCGAGGCCGCGCGAGACCTGTCACTGCCTGCCGCACGCGATCGAGATCTGCCTCGATGCTCGCCGCGAGTCGTTCGGCATCCGCCGGGCGTCGCAGCCGCTCGCCTAATCGACGGATCGTCGTCGTCACGTTGTCCAACCCGCCGTTCTGGTACGAGAAGGACGCGATGTGCGCGGCATCGAGGCGGCGGACGAGGTCCTCCTGCGAGCCGTAGACGAGGACGAGGTCAGGATGAAGCGTGAGGATGCGCTCGAAGTCGGGATCGACGAGCGCGCCAAGTCGCGGACGCGTCGCGACTTCGGGCGGATAGTGGTCGTAGCTCGAGACGCCGACGACGTTCGGTCCGGCGCCCATCGCGAAGATCATCTCGGTGACGGACGGCACGAGGCTGATGATGCGCGTCGGCCGCGCACCGGTATCCGGGCGGCCACGGGGGGCCGCCCCTACGGAATCGACATTACCGGAAGGCCCCTCGCCAGCGCGGGCCTGCGCGATCGTGCGCGGCGAACCGACCGTCATCGCTGTCAGCAGGAGTGCGGCGAGGCCTACGACCCGCCGCAGTCGTCTTGGGTTGATCGCTCGCACACGGCCGAGCCAGTTCGTCGCGCTCATCGTCTCCTCAACAGCAGCCACAGGAAAAACGGACCGCCGGCCAACGCCGTGATGATGCCGACCGGCAGGTCGAGCGGCGCCGCCACGGTGCGTGCGACGACGTCGCACGCGACGAGGAACGCGGCACCGAAACACGCCGACGCTGGTAGCACGAGCCGATGATCGGCGCCGACGACGAGCCGGATGAGGTGCGGCACGATGATGCCGACGAAACCGATCGGACCACCGATCGACACGGCGCCCGCCGTGGCGATCGAGCCGCTGAAGAACGCCACGCGCTGCGCCCGCGCCACGTTCAAGCCGCGCGCGCCCGCGGCTTCGGCGCCGAGGCTCAGGAGATTGAGCGGCCGCGCCAGCCACGCGAATGCGACGAACGCGATGACGATGAGCGGGAGCGCCGTCACGATCGACGAGTAGCCGACGACGTCGAGATCGCCCATGAGCCAACGTAGCGCGCGGTACGTCTCCGCGAAGTCGCTCGAGTACTGCACGAGCAGGATGAGCGCCCAGAAGAACGCGTTCAACGTCACACCCGACAGGAGGAGCACCGTCGTCGACAGGCCGCGGTGGCGCGCGTTGGCGAGCGCGTAGACGACGAGCACCGCCAGGCCGGCGCCAGCCAGGCCGGCTGTGGCGACGCCGCCAGTCGGCAGCATGGCGCCGAACGTGATCGCGACCATCGCGCCGAGCGATGCGCCCGCCGAGATACCGAGCGTGTACGGCTCGGCGAGTGGGTTGCGGAGCAGCCCCTGGAACACCGCGCCGGCCGCCGCGAGCGTGCCGCCGACGAGCGCCGCCGCGAGCGCGCGCGGCAGTCGCGCAAGGAAGAAGATCTGCGCGTCGATGTTGTCCGCGAAGGGTATGCGGCGGCTGAAGACCGCGCCGAACGAGATGTCGGTCGAGCCGATGAACGGCGCGAACACGATGGCCGCGACCATCAGCGCGAAGCACAGCAGCACGACGGGGATGCCGCGGGTGAGCGGAGAGCGAGCGGTCACGCCAGGAGCGGGGCGACGATGCCCGCCTCGATGTCGTAGAGCGTGCTGACGAGCGCGGGTGTCAGCGTCTCGGCCGGCGTGCCGTGGGCGAGCACGCGGCCGCGCGAGAGCAGCACGACGTGTTGGCAGACCGATGCGGCAAAGCGCAGGTCGTGCGTCGACAGCAGGACGGTCATCTTCTGCGCACGGTTGAGCCGCGTGAGCAGGGCGGCGACTTCGAGCTGGTACTTGAGGTCGAGCGACGCCGTCGGCTCGTCGAGGACGAGCAGTCCCATCCTTCGCTGATCGCTCGCTTCGCGAGAAGGTTCGGATGCCATCCTTCGCGAAACGCTCGCTTCGCGAGCCGCTTCGGATGGCGAGCCGCGCGCGTCGAGTTGTGCCAGCGCCGACGCGATGATGACGCGCTGTTTCTCGCCGCCGCTGAGCGTGGGGAACGCGCGGTCGGCCAGGTATCGCGATCCCGTGGCGTCGAGCGCACGTTCGGCCGAGGCCAGATCGTCGGGACCTTCGATCTCGAACGCGCCGAGCTTCGAGTAGCGCCCCATGAGGACGATCTCGAGCACCGTGTAGTCGAAGGCCAGGTGCGTTTCCTGCGGCACGACGGCAACGTGATCGGAGAGTGTGCGCCGCGACATCGACGTGAGGTCGCGGCCGTCGAACAGGACGCGCCCGGCCGTGGGCCGGAGCGCGCCCGACAGCAGTTTCAGCAGCGTGGTCTTGCCCGATCCGTTGGGACCGAGGATGCCGACGATCGAGCCCGCGTCGACGTGGAGCGAAACGCCGTCGACCACGAGCGGGGGCGCCGGCCGGCGGCCCGCGTGATAGGCGAACTCGAGATCAACCGCGTCCAAGAGCACGACGATGGGCTCCAAACGGGACCGCACGTGCAGGATCGCACGGCAACGTGACGAGGGGAATCACCGGTCTGAGCGTCAAGGGAGGACACCGCAGGGCCGCAGAGGACGCGCACGCACGGCCGTCGACCGCCGGACGGACGGCGGTTGTCGGGCCGGAGTATAGCATGCCAGAATGTGCGGAACGGGCGCCGGCCGGGCCGGCGGCGCGCCGCTGTGAACGACTTCGAGGTGGCATGAGCAAGCGATCGACCATCACCATTCGTGAACAACCGGTGGTGGATGTCGCAAGCGACGCGGGCGCGCTTCGCGTCCGATCCGAATCGTTCATCGTCGAGACATCGCATCGCGTCGACATCGTCGATCTCACCGAGCGCCTGGCGCCGATGGTGCGGCGGCTCGGCGTCAACGCGGGTCTCGCGCATCTCACGGTCCTGCACACGACCTGCGCGGTGTTCATCAACGAATTCCAGGCGGCGCTTTCCGGCGACATGACACGCGTGCTCGAGCGCATCGCGGCACGCGATGCGGGATGGCTGCACGACGATCCCGCGCATTCCGACTGCGAGCGTCTCAACGCGGACGCGCACCTGCGCGCGATGTTCCTCGGACACGGCGTCACGCTGCAGGTGAGCCGCGGAGAGCTCGTGCTCGGTCAGTGGCAGCGCGTGCTCTTCGCGGAGCTCGACGGTCCGCGCCCGCGGACGCTGCGTCTCCTCGTAATGGGAGACGCATAAACGTCATGTGGGATCGCCTTCACGCGTTGGGATTGTCGGACGTCGCGGACAAGGCGTCCGCGGGCGAGCGGCTCAGCTTCGACGACGGCGTGCGCCTGTTCAAGTGTCCGGACCTGCACGCGGTCGGCTGGCTCGCCAACCAGGATCGCGAGCGCCGGCATGGACCGCGCACCTACTACAACGTCAACCTGCGGCTCGAAGCGACGAACGTCTGCGTGGCGAGCTGCCTCTTCTGCTCGTTCGCGCGCCTGCGGCCCGGCGATCCGGACGCGTACACGCTGTCGCTCGAGCAGGCGTTCGACAAGCTGCGGCAGCGCGATGGCCAGCCGCTCACCGAGATCCACGTCGTCAACGGCCTGCACCCGGACCTGCCGTTCGACTACTACCTCGATTTGCTGCGCGGGCTGAAGGCCATCCGGCCCGACGTGCACTTGAAGTGTTTCACGGCGGTCGAGATCGCGTTCTTCGCCGATCTCTACGGCATGACGGACGAGGCCGTGCTGCGAGCGCTCATGGCGGCCGGGCTCGAGTCGCTGCCCGGTGGAGGCGCGGAGATCTTCGCCGAGCGCGCCCGCCGCAAGATCGCGCCCGACAAGGCGGATGCCGAGCGGTATCTGTCGGTGCACCGGATCGCGCATCGGCTCGGCATGCGCACGAACATCACGATGTTGTACGGGCACATCGAGACCGACGAGGAGCGCGTCGATCATCTCCTGCGGACGCGTGCGCTCCAGGACGAAACGGGCGGCGTCCAGGCGTTCATCCCGCTGGCGTTCCATCCCGACAACAATCGCATGCGCAAGCTGCCGGCGCCCGCCGCGAGTGAGACGCTGCGCGTGCACGCGGTGTCGCGGCTGCTGCTCGACAACGTCGCGCACGTCAAGGCGTTCTGGATTGCGACCGGCGTCGAGATCGCGCAGCTCGCGCTCTGGTACGGCGCCGACGACCTCGACGGCACGGTGCAGGAAGAGCGCATCTACCACATGGCGGGATCGCGGACGCCGTACGTGCTCTCGAGCGCGGACATCCGGCGGCTCATCCGGGAAGCAGGGCGGGAGCCGTTCGAGCGGGACACGTTCTACAACCTCGTCGACTCGAGCGCGGCCGTCGCGTCGTGACGCGTTGGCTCGGCGCGCTCGTTTTTCGCGGTAAACGCTGCTACAATCAGCGGTACGTCAAATCCCTGTCGGCGACAGCCTCGAGGGATTTGGCCTTTTTCGTCCCTGGAGATTGAGAAATTTTTCACAAGCTCACGGGCGCGGCGGAGGCCACCGACATGGACATCCAGTTGCTCACCGACTACGAACGGACGCGGCTGAGTGAGCGACAGCCCCTTCCCGAGGCGTTCCTGCGCCTGCCAGAATCCGAGCTCGACGTCCGCATCGCCGCCGCCCGCGCGGCCCTCGGCGATCGCGTCGTCATCCTCGGTCATCACTATCAGCGCGACGAAGTCATCAAGTTCGCCGACTGCACTGGCGACTCGCTGCGTCTCGCACAGTACGCGTCGCGGCAGGAAGCCGCCGAGACGATCGTGTTCTGCGGCGTCCATTTCATGGCCGAGAGCGCCGACGTGCTCTCCGGCGATCGCCAGCAGGTGATCCTGCCCGACCTGGCCGCCGGCTGCTCGATGGCCGACATGGCCGCCATCGATCAGCTCGAGACGTGCTGGGAAGAGATGGCGACGATGGGCGTGACGGGCGTCATCCCGGTGACGTACATCAACTCGAGCGCGGCCATCAAAGGCTTCTGCGGCGAACACGGCGGCATTGTCTGCACGTCGACGAATGCCGCGAAGGTGATGACCTGGGCGTGGGCGCGTGGTCGCACCGTGCTGATGCTGCCCGACCAGCACCTCGGCCGGAACACGGCGTACAAGATGGGCGTCCCGCTCGACGAGATGGTCGTCTGGGATCCGGATGCGGCCTTTGGCGGCCTCGACCGCGCGTCGTTGCAGCACGCACGGCTCGTCCTCTGGAAGGGCCACTGCAGCGTGCACACGCGCTTCAACGTGCGGCAGATCGAACAGTTCCGCGCCGCGCACCCCGGCGGCAAAGTCATCGCGCATCCGGAGTGCACGTTCGACGTCGTGCAGGCGTCCGACGATTCCGGATCGACCGATCACATCATTCGTACCGTCAGCGGCAGTCCGGAAGGATCCGTATGGGCGGTCGCGACCGAGATCCATCTCGTCAATCGTCTCGCGCGCGAGCTCGCGCCGGCGCGGACCGTCATGACGCTCGATTCGCTCGGCTGCCTCTGCTCGACGATGTTCCGCGTGTCGCCGAACCACCTGCTGTGGGTGCTCGAAGGCCTCATCGACGGCGAGGTCCACAATCGCATCGTCGTGCCCGAGCCGACCCGCACGTGGGCGCGCGTCGCGTTGGATAGAATGTTGGCATTGGCATAGCCGGTCGACGCCCGTTCCCGCGCTGAGCCGGCCTTTCTCCAGGAGTTTCGCCCATGGCCTATCAGCTTCCGCCGCTGCCGTACGACTTCGCTGCGCTCGAACCCCACATCGACGCGCAGACGATGCAGATCCATCACGACAAGCACCACGCGGCCTACGTCAACAACCTGAATGCAGCGGTCGAGAAGCATCCCGAGCTTCAGAGCAAGAGCGCCGAGGACCTGATCTCGAACCTCGCGAGCGTGCCGGAGGACATCCGTACGGCCGTCCGCAACAACGGCGGCGGCCACGTGAACCATTCGATGTTCTGGCAGATCATGGGACCCGGCAAGGGCGGCGCGCCGACAGGTGCGATTGCCGACGTGATCAAGAACTCGTTCGGTGGCTTCGACAGCTTCAAGGAGCAGGTGAACAAGGCCGGCGGCGCGCGCTTCGGCAGCGGCTGGGCCTGGCTCGTGGAAGCCGGCGGCAAGTTCGCGATCGAGAGCACGCCCAACCAGGACAATCCGCTCATGGACGGCAAGA
>DASZOV010000009.1:0-7470 GCA_035550595.1 Vicinamibacterales bacterium | reverse complement strand
ATCGATGAGCTGGACGAGCGGGAAGTCGGCGAACTTGCCTATCCAGCCGTCGATGTCGTCGCTTTCAATCGCCAGCCGTTCGCCCTGTTGGAGCTGGACGACGTGGCCGTTCATGAGGTCAATGGAGGGAATGAGCACGCGTGCCTACCAGTCGAGTCGCATGGGCACGCCCCGCGCGTCGAGGAACGTCTTGAGATCGCGCACGGCGTGTTCCGAGAAATGAAAGATGGAGGCGGCCAGCGCGGCATCCGCATGGCCGGTCAGAAAGACGTCGGCGAAGTGTTCGGGCGTGCCCGCGCCGCCTGACGCGATGACGGGGATCGGCACCGCGTCGCTGACCGCCGCCGTCAACTCGCAGTCGAAGCCGGTCCGCGTGCCGTCGCGATCGATCGACGTCAGCAGGATCTCGCCCGCTCCGCGATCCGCGGCCTCGCGCGCCCAGGCCACCGCGCCGCGCGCCTCGCGCGACGTGCCACTGCGGCTGAACACCTCGAAGCCGTCCTCGCCGCGCTTCGCATCGATGGCGACGATGACCGCCTGGCTGCCGTAGACGCGCGCCACGGTCGTGACGAGCGACGGATCGGCGAGTGCCGCGCTGTTCAGGCTGACCTTGTCCGCCCCCGCGTCGATGATCGCGCGCGCGTCGTCCATCGTCCGAATGCCACCGCCGACCGCGAGCGGGATGAACAGGCGCCGCGAC
Organism: Vicinamibacterales bacterium; assembly: GCA_035550595.1. Taxonomy (GTDB): domain Bacteria; phylum Acidobacteriota; class Vicinamibacteria; order Vicinamibacterales; family SCN-69-37; genus CALFMR01. Next base: position 6,770 of record DASZOV010000009.1, on the reverse strand, counting down.
ACTTCGCGAATCGTGTCGAGCAGCGCGCGACGGCCTTCCAGTGTCGCGGTGACGTCGAGGACCGTCAGTTCGTCGATGCCCTCGCGGTTGTAGCGCTCGGCGAGCTCCGCCGGATCGCCGGCCGTGCGCAGTCCTTCGAAGTTGATGCCCTTGACGACGTGTCCGTCGCGAACGTCGAGGCAGGCGATGAGCCGTTTGGCGAGCACGTCAGCGTCCTTCGCGGACGACCGCGAGAAAGTTCTCGAGCATGCGCAGGCCGGTCGTGCCGGATTTTTCCGGATGGAACTGCACGCCGAACGTGCGTCCCGCTTCCACGGCCGACGCGAACGGCACGCCGTGCGTCGTGACTGCCGCCGACGCGGCGCCGACCGGTGCGGCGTACGAGTGCGTGAAGTACGCCGACGCGCCCGCGGGCAGTCCGGCGAGCAGGCGCGATTCGCGTGCGGCGCCGGCATCGAGCGTGTTCCAGCCGACGTGCGGCACCTTCACATTGCCGCTGAGACGGAAGCATCGGCCCGGCAAGAGGCCGAGGCCCGCGACGTCATCGGCCTCGTCGCTGCCTTCGAAGAGCCACTGCAGGCCGAGGCAGATGCCGAGCACCGGCGTCCCACGATCGATCGCCTCGCGGATCGTCGTCGTCCATGCGCCGGTGAGCGACGCGGTCGCGCTGAAGTGCCCGACGCCGGGGATGACGAACGCGTCAGCGCCAGCGGCAGCTTCAGGCTGCGTGACGACGCGCGGCGATGCGCCAACGGCTGTGAGCCCTTTGACGACCGACGTCAGATTGCCCGCGCCGTAGTCGATGAGGACGATGTCCATGGCGGCTACAACAGCCCCTTGGTCGACGGCAGCATCTTCGCCAGACGGCGATCCTTGGCACACGCGACGCGCAGGGCGCGGGCGAATGCCTTGAACACCGCTTCGATCTGGTGATGGCTCGAGCGCCCGTAGAGCACCTTGACGTGCACGTTGGCACGCGCCGCCGAGGCGAAGCCCTCGAAAAAGTCCTGCACGAGCTCGGTCGGCAGATCGCCAACTTTGGCCGCGCGCACGGGCAGATCGACGACCGTATACGGCCGGCCGGACAGATCGACGGCCGCGACCGCCAACGTTTCGTCCATCGGCATGACGAAATAGCCGGCGCGATTGATCCCGCGCTTCGAGCCAAGCGCCTGGAGCACGGCGTCGCCGAGCGCGATGCCGACGTCTTCGACGGTGTGGTGCGCGTCGACGTCGAGATCGCCCGTGGCCGCGATCGTCAGATCGAAGCCGCCATGCCGCGCGAAGAGCTCGAGCATGTGGTCGAAGAACCGGAGGCCCGTCCGCACCTCGTAGCGGCCGCGGCCGTCGAGATCGATCGACAAGCGGATCTGCGTTTCCGTCGTCCGGCGATCAATGCGCGCGCGACGCAAGGGCATCCTCCAGCACGGTCAGCGCCGTCTTCGTGTGTTCGACGATTCCCGCGGTCATGCGTATGCAGCCGTCGCAGCCTGGCGCGTGCGATTCGTTGCGCAGGAGCACGCCACGCTTGGCGGCAGCGTCGACGAGGACGCCCGCGTCCGTCCCGACGCGAAACAGGACGAAGTTCGCCTCGCTCGGCCAGAACGGCAGGTCGTGGCGCCGGCAGAAATTGTAGACGAGCGTGCGCGACTCGACCGACTGCGCGACGTACCAATCCAGGTAGGCGCGATCCTCGAGCGCCGCTTCGAGCGCGGCGATGGCGCAGCCGTTCACGCTGAAGGGCAGAATCAGCCGCCGAAGTGCAGCGATCGTGTCCGGATGCGCGACGAGCGCGCCGATACGTAGTCCCGCGAGCCCGTGCGCTTTCGCGAACGTCCGGCCCACGACGAGGTTCGGGTGCCGTTCGAGTTGCGGCCCGATGAGCGTCCGGCCACTGAAGTCCGCGTACGCCTCGTCGACGAGCACGAGCGCGTGCGGCGCGCGCGCGGCGATCGCTTCGGCGGCGCCGGCCGGCAGTCCGAGCCCGGTCGGGTTGTTCGGATCGGTCAGATAGACGAGACGCGTCGCGGGCGTGATCGCGGCGAGCGTGCGGTCGAGCGAGAACTGCAGGTCCTCGCTCGACGCCACGCGAACGATGCGCGCGCCCACGGCCTCCGCGCACGCCGCGTACACTTCGAACGCGGGCTCGACGATGACGATCTCCGGGCGCATCGCGGTGCCGGCGGAGTCAACGGCCGGGCTGTGCAGCGTCCACAACGCCGCCGTCAACAGGCCCTCGTCGAGGCCGTTGGTGAGTTGCACGCGATCGGAATCGACGCCGAGCCACTGCGCGGCACGCGCCGTGACGCGCTCGTAGTCCGGATAGCACGCCGCTGCTTCACGATCGAACGCGTGGATGGCCGCGATGGTCGACGCCGAACACCCGCCCGTGTTCTCGTTGAAGTGCAGGCGCAGCGCGCCGTCGACGACCGCCGGCCGTTCGTAGCTCATCGCCGCACCCGCACGGACGCCGCGTGCGCGGTCAATCCTTCGGCTTCGGCGAGCGTGACGACCGAGGGTGCGATGGTCGCCAGTCCGCGCCGCGTCAGCCGCTGCACGGTGAACAGCCGCACGAAGTCAGCCGCGCCGAGCCCGCCACGGAACCGAGCCGCGCCACCGGTCGGCAGCACGTGATTCGATCCGGTCGCGTAGTCGCCAGCGGCCTGGACGCTCCACGGTCCGACGAAGATCGTGCCGGCCGCGCGGAATACGTCGACGTTCGCATCCTCGTCGACGACGAGATGTTCCGGAGCCAGCGCGTTGACGACGTCGACGGCTTCACGCTTCGTGCGAGCGACGACGATGGCGCCGTTGCGGGCGATAGAGGTTCGGGCCGGGCCGGTGTCCGGCATGCGTCGCTCGACGGCTTCGGCGACGGCGGTTGCCAGGCGTCGCTTCGTCGTGACGAAGATGGCGCGCGCGGCTGGGTCGTGTTCGGCCTGCGCGATGAGGTCCGCGGCGATCCACTCGGCGTTGCCGCGATCGGAGTACACGACGATCTCGCTCGGTCCCGCGTGCAGATCGATCGCGCAGTCAGGCGAGACGAGCGCCTTGGCCGCGGCGACCCATGCGTTGCCCGGGCCGACGATCTTGTCCACGCGCGCGATCGACCGCGTGCCGTAGGCGAGCGCCGCGATCGCCTGCGCGCCGCCGATAGCGAACACCGCCGACGCGCCTGCTTCGACTGCCGCGGCCAGCACGACCGGCAAGGGCCGCGGGCAGACGACGATCGTCTCGCGCACGCCAGCGACGCGCGCTGGCACGACGGTCATGAGCAGCGTCGAAGGCAGGGGATAGCGCCCGCCTGGCACATAGCAACCCACGCGCGCGAGCGGCTGGACGCGCTGTTCGATCGTGATGCCCGGCGCCACGCGGACGGTGAACCCGCGCGGCACTTGTCGTTCGGCCACGCGCTCGAGGTGTTTGACAGCCTGCCGAATTGCCGTACGCACTGACGACGGCGTCTCACTCCAACCGCGCTCGAGCGCAGCCTTCGAGATCGGCCGCAGCACCGACCGCGCGGTCGCGCGCGGGTCGTCGAGCTTCTTCGTCCAGTCGACGAGCGCCGCGTCACCTCGCGTGCGCACGTCCTTGACGATGGCGGACGCCTGCCGCTCGACGTCGGGCCGGCGAGCGGCGTCGCGCGAGGCGATCGCGGCCAGGCCGGCGCGGTTGGAAGCGTCGATGATGCGCATCAGAGCACGATCTTGTTGAGCGGGTACTCGACAATGCCCTGGGCGCGCGCGCCCTTGAGTTTGGGGATCAACTCGCGCACCGTGCGTTCCTCGATGATCGTGTTCACCGCGACCCAGCCGTCCTCGCTGAGGGGCGAGACCGTCGGCCGCTGCAAGGCCGGTAGGAGACCGAGGATCGTCGAGAGATCGTCGCGCTGGACGTTGAGCATGAGGCCGACGCGGCCCTGCGCTTCGATTGCCGCGCGAAGCAGCAGCGCCATGTTGTCGAGCTTCGTCCGCTTCCACTCGTCGTCGAGCGCGCGCGGATTGGCGATGAGCTGCGTGTTCGACTCGAGGACGGTGTCGATGACGCGAAGACGGTTCGCGCGGAGCGACGATCCTGTCTCGGTCACTTCGACGATGGCGTCGGCGAGCACGGGCGGCTTCACCTCGGTCGCGCCCCACGAGAACTCGACGTTCACGGGCACGTCGAGCTTGCGGAAATACGCCTCGGTTGCGCGCACGAGCTCTGTCGCGATCGTCTTGCCCGCGAGATCCTGCGGCCGCTGGAACGGCGAGTCCTCCGGGACGGCCAGCACCCACTTCACACGGCCGAAGCTCTGCTTCGCGTAAACGAGATCCGCGACCGGCACCACGCCATCGCGTCCCGTGGCCGCCGCGTGCTCGGCGACCCAGTCGAGCCCGGTGAGGCCCGCGTCGATCACGCCGTCGGCGACGTACCGCGCCATCTCCTGCGCGCGGATGAGCAGGCACTGAATTTCGGGATCGTCGATGCCCGGGTAGTACGACCGCGAGCTGACGTAGATATTGAAACCGGCGCGCGCGAAGAGCTGGACCGTTGCGTCTTGCAACGATCCTTTGGGTAATCCGAGCTTAAGCACCATCGCCGGACCTCACGCCGTCGATCGTCGTGAAGAAACAGCTTCGCTCACCGGTGTGGCAGACCACGCCGTCGCCGAGCCGCTTCACCTTCAACAGCACCGTGTCGTCGTCGCAATCGGTGAAGGCCGCGACGACGGCCAGCTTGTTGCCGGACGTCTCGCCCTTCATCCACAGCTTCTGACGCGAGCGCGAATAGAACGTGGCGAAGCCGGTCTCGCGCGTACGCGCGAGCGCTTCGTCGTTCATGAATCCCACCATCAGCACTTCGTTCGTGTCAGCGTCCTGGATGACGGCTGGCACGAGACCATCGAGCTTACTGAAATCCATTGCCGGACCTTTCCTGATCGTGCCCGGCGGTCATTGGCGGGGGAACATCGAGCGCCCGCCAGGACCGGCGGGGCTGCTGGATATCGGGGCGAGCGAGAATCCCGCTACGCGCAGCTCCGCCGAACGGCCGCGTGGCCGTGGACGTGGTGGAGATGAGCGTGGCGGAACCGGAACATGCGCCGAATCCTATCACAGCGCCGGCCGGCCGCCCAACGCGGCCACGACGTCGGGTGTCAGCGCGGCGAGCGAGTCGACGACGAGGTCCGCGCCCGCGAGTGCGTGCCGCGGCGAGGTCGTCGTGAGGGCAATCGTGCGCAATCCGGCCGTGCGCGCGGCCTGCAACCCCGCAGCGGAGTCTTCGATCGCCACACACGCGGCCGGATCGGCGCCGAGGCGGGCGGTCGCCGTGAGATACGGCATCGGTGACGGCTTGCACGCCGAGACGTCTTCGGCCGCGACGATCGTCTGAAAGAAGGACAAGAGTCCCGCCGCGCGGAGGATGGCGACGATCTCGTGTCCCTGCGCGCCCGACGCGATGCCGAGCGTGAACGCGCCGGCCATCGCTTCGATGCACGCGCGTGCGTCGGGGAAGACGACCGCGGCCGAGGACAAGTGACGGCTAAACGCGCGCGTCTTGGCGTCGACGAGCGTCTGCGCGTCGGCGGCGTCGATCGTCAATCCGTGATCGCGCGCGTACGCGTCGACCAGCCCGTGGTCGTCCCAGCCGAGATACCGATCGAAGTACGCGTGTTCATCGAGCGTCCATCCGCGATCGGCGAACGCGTCCTGGAACGCGCCGAGGTGCAGGCGCTCGGTATCGGCGATGACGCCGTCGAAGTCGAAGACGACGGTGGAGATCGGTTGGTGAGCGGGCGTCATCCCATGAGGAGCGCGACGAGCGCCTTCTGCGTGTGCAGCCGGTTCTCCGCCTGATCGAAGACGACCGACGTGGGCGCATCGATGACCGCGTCGGTGACTTCCTGTCCGCGGTGCGCCGGCAGGCAGTGCATGAAGAGCGCGCCCGGCCGCGCTCTGGCCATGAGCGCTTCGTTGACTTGATAAGTCCCGAACGCGGCATTGCGCGCCGACGCTTCCTGCTCCTGGCCCATCGACGTCCATACGTCGGTGTACACGGCGTCAGCACCGTCGACGGCCTCGGCCGGATCTGCCACCAACTCGAGTGACGCGCCCGGCGCGGCAACGCGCCGACAGGTGTCGACGACCGATGCGGGCAGCGCGAAGCCGGGCGGCGACGCCACGCGCACGTGCAGGCCGAGCATCACGCCCGCCTGCGCCAATGACAACGCGACGTTGTTGCCGTCGCCGACGTAGGTGAGCGTGCGGCCGGAGAGCGAGCCCCAGCGTTCACTCAGCGTCAGCATGTCGGCGAGCGCCTGACAAGGATGCTCTTCATCGGTCAGCGCGTTGATCACGTGCAGGCGTTCCGCGGCTGCCGCGAACTCGGCGAGTCGCGCGTGGCCGAACGTCCGCACGACGACGCCGGAGACCCAGCGTTCGAGGTTGCGCGCGACGTCGACAAGCGCTTCGCGGCCGCCGAACGCGTCGCCCGCGGGGAGTTCTACCGTGTCGCCGCCGAGCTCGCGCACCGCGATCATGAACGTCGTGCGCGTGCGCAGCGACGGCTTCTCGAAGAGGAGCGCGACGTGCCGTCCGGCGAGGGGCTGATTGCCCATGCGGCCCGCGGCGCGGTCACGTTTCATCGCCGCCGCGAGCGCGATCACGTGTTCGAGCTCGGTACGGCTGAGATCGAGGACCGACAGATAGTCCTTGCTGAGGAGAGGCGCGACGAGGGCCGGTTGGCTCATGTCCGATACTCCGCGTTGATGCGCACGTACTCGGCGCTGA
>DASZOV010000008.1:0-16238 GCA_035550595.1 Vicinamibacterales bacterium | reverse complement strand
GTGAATTGCAGGAACTCCCGCTCGAGCATCCGGTGTTTCATTGTGTGTACGACCTGAAGGAGAAGCCGCAGATTCCTTCGATCGGCGCCGCCCATGCGGGCCGCTACAGCGGCATCACCACCGAGCGGGCCGACGCCCGTGAGCCGCACTACAAAGCCTGCTTCGACGACAAGGGCCGGATGATGATGATCGTTTGCCACAACACCGACCTGGGGGACGGCTGGGAACGCGAAGGGGAAGACCCCTGGTACTTCCACGAGTTCTCCGAGAAACGCAGCTATCCGCTGGGGATCAACATTCTGTTCTATCAACTGACGCATTAACGACACCCAAGCCCAGAGAAGGCCGGTAGCAGACTTCATCTGCAAAACAAGATTACTACCGGCCTTCCCTGGGCTTTCCGCGAGATCAACTCCATGACGCAATCCACTTTGAGTTTCGAAGAAGAACGCGCCGCCGTCGAGATGCTGCGCAGCGGCCGCACTCGCGTCGACGCCGAACTCTCCAAGGTCATCGTCGGCCAGAAGGAGGCGGTCGAGCAATTGCTCATCGCCTTGTTCTCCGGCGGACACTGCCTGCTGACCGGCGCCCCGGGCCTGGCCAAGACGCTGCTCGTCAAAAGCATCGCGCAGGCGTTTCATTTGAAGTTCTCGCGCATTCAGTTCACGCCCGACCTGATGCCCGCCGACATCACGGGGACCGAAATCCTGCAAGACGCCGACGACGGCGGGCGGGCGATGAAGTTCGTCGCCGGGCCGATCTTCGCCAACGTCATCCTGGCCGATGAAATCAACCGCACGCCGCCGAAGACGCAGGCCGCGCTCCTCGAAGCGATGCAGGAACATCGCGTCACGATCCAGGGCCGCACCTACAACCTCGACGAGCCGTTCTACGTCTTCGCCACGCAGAACCCGATCGAGCTCGAGGGCACCTATCCGCTGCCCGAGGCCCAGCTCGATCGCTTCATGTTCCACATCGTCATCGAGCATCCGCCCGAGGACGAGGAGTTCAACGTCGTCCGCACGACGACGGCGATTCTCGATCCGAAGTTCGAACGGCCGGTGACGGGAGAGGACCTGGTGGGATTTCAGCGACTCGTCCGTCGTGTGCCCGTGGCCGAGCCGGTCATGCGCTACGCGCTGCGGCTCGTGCGCACCAGCCGGCCGAAGGCCGACGGCGCGCCGGAGCTGGTGAAGAAGTACGTCGCGTTCGGCGCGAGCGTGCGCGCGGCGCAGTTCCTCATCCTCGGCGCGAAGGCAAAGGCGCTCACCGAGGGGCGGTACCACGTGAGCTTCGACGACATCAAGGCGCTGGCGCATCCGGTGCTGCGGCATCGCGTGCTCACGAACTTCCGCGCCGAGTCGGAGGGCGTGACGAGCGACGCGCTCGTCGACGAGCTGCTGAAGACGGTGCCGGTGCCACGCTCGGGCATGTAGCTCGCGGCGGGACCTCCGATCGAAAGGACGATCGCGTGGACACTCAGGCCATGGCCGGCGCCCGGTTCGTCGATCCGCACGTCCTCGCGCGAATTCAGGATCTCGAGCTGCTCGCGCGGACGGTCGTCGATGGCTTCATCAACGGCCTGCACCGCGCGCCGTACTTCGGCGCGTCGGTCGACTTCGCCGAGCACCGCGGCTACGTCGCGGGCGACGACATCCGGCGCGTCGACTGGCGCATCTACGCGCGCACGGACCGCTACTTCGTCAAGCAGTACGAGGCGGACACGAACGCCAACTTCGCCGTCCTTCTGGACGTGTCGAAGTCGATGGGCTTTGCGAGCAGTGGAGTCTCGAAGCTCGAGTACGCGAAGTACCTCGCCGCGTGCCTCGGCTATCTGTCGTACCGGCAGCGCGACCGAGTCGGCATCACGACGTTCGACGAGGACATCGTCGCCTACGTGCCGCCATCGGCGAAGCACTTCAACGTGCTGCTGCACACGCTCGACCGCGCGACGGCCGAACGGCCAGGGCGGCTGCTGCCGATGTTGCGTCTGGCCGCCGAGCACTTCAAGCGCCGCAGCATCGTGGCGCTCATCTCGGATCTCTACGAGACGCCCGACGACATTCTCGACGCGCTCAAGCCGTACAGCTTCCTCGGCAACGACCTGGTCGTTTTTCACGTGCTCGACCCGGCCGAGATCACGTTTCCCTACACGGACGCGTCGCGCTTCCAGGACCTCGAGACCGGCGAAGACGCGCCGGTCGTGCCCGAGGTGTTCGCCGAGCAGTACCGCGCGATGATCCGCGAGCACATCGAGGCCCTGCGATCGAAGTGCTCGGAGTCGCGCATCGACTACGTGCTGATCGATACGTCCAAGCCGCTCGACGAGGCGCTGTTCCAGTACCTCGGCAACCGCGAGCGCCTGATGCGGGTGCGCTGACGTGTCGTTCCTCGCGCCGCTGTTCTTCGTCGGACTGGCCGCGCTGGCCATTCCGGTCTTCGTCCATCTCATCCAGCGCGAGCGCCGGACGGTCGTGCCGTTCCCGTCGCTCATGTTCATCCGCCGCATCCCGTACCAGTCGGTCGAGCGGCGGCGCATCCACAACTGGCCGCTGCTGCTCGTGCGCGCGGCCGCGCTCGCCCTCATCGTTGCGGCGTTCGCGCGTCCGTTCTTCCACGAGGATCCAGTCAAGGCCGCGGCCGCGGCCACCGGCGCGCGCGACGTCGTCATCCTGCTCGATCACTCGGCGAGCATGGCCTACGGCAACCACTGGACGCGCGCCCAGGAAGAAGCCCGGCGCATCGTCGGCACGCTCGACGCGAACGACCGCGCCACGCTCGTGCTGTTCGACGACCGCGTGGAAGAGGCCGTGCGGGCGACGCCGGATCGAGGAGCGCTCACGGCCGGGATCAACGCCGCGGCGGTCACGGCCCACGCCACGCGCTATGCGCCGGCGCTGCGAGAAGTCGAAAGCCTCTTCGGCCGATCGGATCGCGCGCGCAAGGAAGCGTTTTTCATCAGCGACTTCCAGAAGTCGGGCTGGGCGGAGCAGGAACAGGTGCGGCTGCCGCCGGGCGCGACGATCACGCCCGTCTCGGTCGCCGATCTCGAGACGGCTGACCTGGCCGTCACCGGCGTCGGCGTGGCCCGCGCGTCGTTCTCCGGCGAAGAGCGCGTGACGCTCACGGCAAGCCTCGTCAATCGTGGCGGCGAGCCCGTACACGTGCCGGTCGTGCTCGAGATCGATGGCCGCGCGGTCGGCACGAAAGAAGCGACCGTGCCGCCGCGCGGATCGAGCGCGGTGACGTTCGACACGTTCACGCTGGCCGAAGCCAACGCGCGCGGCGTCATCCACGCGGGCAAGGACGCGTTGCCGGCCGACAACGACTTCTACTTCGTCCTCTCGCCGAGCCGGCCGTTGTCGGTGCTCGTGCTGCAGCCGAACGACGCGTCCGCCGACGCGAGTCTGTATCTGGCGACCGGACTGCGCCTCAGCCAGGCGCCGCCGTTCACGGTCGAGACAATGGCCGAGTCGCGCGCCACGCCCGCGTCGCTCAACGGCCGTGCCCTGGTCGTCGTGAACGACGCGACCGCGTTGTCGTCGCCGATGGCGTCCGCGCTCCAACGGTTCGTTACGCAGGGCGGCGGACTGTTCCTCGTCGTCGCCAACAACACGTCGATGGGCAACGGATCGCCGCTCCTGCCGGGCACGCTCAGCGGCCCAGTCGATCGACTCAGCACGCGCGGCGGCACGCTCGGCTATCTCGATTACAGCCATCCGATCTTCGAGGCGTTCAAGGATCCGCGCAACGGCAGCTTCGCCGACATTCGCTTCCTCCGCTACCGCACGCTCGCGCCCGCGCCGACCGACCACGTGCTCGCGCGCTATGACGACGGCGCCGCGGCGATGGTGGAGCGGAAGGTCGGCAGCGGCCGCGTGATCGCGTTCACGTCGACGATTGACGGCGACTGGAACGACTACCCGAAGCACGGCATGTTCGTGCCGGTCATCCACGAGACGATGAAGTACCTCGCGCAGTACACCGAGCCGCAGGCGTGGTACACGGTCGGCCGGATGTTCGACATCGCGACGCCCATTGCCGCCATGGTGCAGCAGGGGCAGGTGTCGGGCGCCTCCGGCGCCGCGCGCGACACGGCGGCCGTCGTCGTCACGCCCGGCGGGCAGCAGGTGACGATCGGCGGCGGCGGATCCACGTCGATCGCGCTCGACGAAGCCGGCTTCTACGCCGTGCGGCTTCCCGGCATGGCGGCTGCGCGGCCGTACATCGTGGCCGTGAACATGGATCGCAACGAGTCGGATCTCGTGGCGCTCGCACCTGCCGAGTTCATCGCGTCGGCGACCGGCCAGACGGCGACCGTGGCGGCTGGCGAGAGCTACGACCGCAACGCGAGCACGCCCGAGGACGTAGAGAAGAGGCAGTCGATCTGGTGGTATCTGCTCGTCGCCGGACTGGCCGCGCTCCTCATCGAGACGGCCTGGTCGAACCGGCTGTCGCGGCACGCGAAAAGGGCAAGTTAGAAGGTCGAAGCCAGAAGGCCTCGCGCGAAGACGCGAAGTTCGCGAAGGGGGAGGAAGGCATTTGGCTCCCCGGGCCCTCAGTCCTAGAGGACTGAGAATGCGTTTCAGACTGAAAAGACGCGCCGAAGGCGCCTCGTCCGTTCGAAGTTCATAGTTTGAAGTTCGAAGTTTGAAACGCGCCTTTGAAACCAGCGCGTCCCCAATGCCGGAGTGCTAATCTCGGATCAGTCGCAGGAGCCCACATGGCCGAAGCTCTAGACGGTCGGTCCGCGCGTCAGGAAGTCGTCGACGTCATCCGCAAGGTGCGCCGGCGCTGGCGGTCGAAGCTGCTCGTTCGCGGCGCGATTGTCGTCGTGGGCGGCGCGTTCGCCGCGCTCGTGCTGGCGTCCTGGGCTCTTGCCGCGTACAAGTTCAGCCCCTGGTCGATCACGACGTTCCGCATCGCGCTGTTCGCGGTCGTCGGCGCGCTCGTCGCGTGGTGGGTGTTCAAGCCGCTGCGCCGCCGCGTCACGGATCTGCAGGTCGCGCTCTACGTCGAAGAGCAGGAACCGTCGCTCCAGGCCGCGATCCTCAGCGCGGTTGATGCGGGCGCGACCGGGACGGCTGCCTCGACAATGGCCGGCGTGCCGCCGGCGATCCTCGAGCGGTTGATCGAACAGGCCGTCGACCGGTGCCGATCGATTTCGGGCGGCCGCGAGGTCGCGCGCGCGGCGGTCAAGCGGCACGCGGTCGTGCTCGGTGCGATTGCCGCCGGTGCGGCGCTCCTGCTCGTCGTCGGGCCGCAGTTCCTGCGGCAAGGCGCGTCGGCGTTGCTCATCCTGTCGCGCAACGCGGAAGCCGCGAGTCCCTACGCGATCAAGGTCGCGCCCGGCGACGTGACGGTGCCGCGCGGATCCGATCAGATCGTCAAAGCCACGCTCACCGGGTTCCAATCGAACAACGTCGCCGTCATGGCGCGGGCGTCCGGCGAATCCGACTACAAGCGGCTGCCGCTCGTCGCCTCGTCGGCCGACGCGGCGTCGTTCGAGGGCATGCTCTTCAACGTCGGCGCATCGACGAGCTACTACGTGGAGGCTGACGGCGTCCGCTCGCCGACCTACACGATGAACGTCGTCGAGCTGCCGGCCGTGGCGGGTCTCGAGCTCGAATACATCTATCCTGCTTATACGGGCCGCGCGCCGGAGAAAGTCGAGTCCGCGGGTGACGTCGCCGCGCTCCGCGGCACGCAGGTCCGTGTCCACGTCAAATCGACGATGACGACGCCCGGCGGATCGCTCACGCTGGATCCGGGATCGCCGTCGCCGCTCACGTCCGCGGCCGACGGCACGTTGTCGGGCACGTTCACGATCGCCGACGACGGGTTCTATCAGGTCGAGCTCATCGGCCCGCACGGCGAGCACGTGCCCGCGTCGCCGAAGTTCACGATCGACGCGATCGACGATCAACCGCCGACCGTCTCGTTCGACAAACCCAAGCGCGACGTCAAGGCGAGTCCCGTCGAGGAAGTCCCGCTGCAGGCGCGCGCCGACGACGACTTCGGCGTGAAGTCGCTGGATCTCATCTACTCGGTCAACGGCGGTCCGGAGAAGACCGTGTCGCTCTACGGCAAGGGCGCGAAGCCCATGACGCAGGTGAGCGGCGGCCAGACGATGTATCTGGAGGAGATGGGCGTCAAGCCGGGCGACTTCGTCTCGTACTACGCGAAGGCGACCGACACCGACACGGTCAAGGGGCCGAAGACGGCGACGAGCGACATCTACTTCATCGAAGTGCGGCCGTTCGATCGCGAGTTCCACGCGAGCATGTCGCAGGGCCAGAACGGCGGCGGTGGGATGAACGGCGGCATGGGATCGCAGGCCGGCGCGATGTCCGAGCGCCAGCGGCAGATCATCGCGGCGACGTTCAACCTCGAGCGCGATCGTCCGAAAACGGCGCCCGACAAGTTCAAGGAAGATGCGGTGTTCGTCGGCCTCTCGCAGCGCAAGCTGCGTGAAGAGGTGGACGAGCTCGTCGGCCAGATGCGCGAACGGCTCGGCGGCGGCGGGTCGGACGACCTGCAGCAGATCGCGGCGCTCCTGCCGAAGGCCTCAGCGGAGATGAAGGGGGCCGAGAGTCCGCTCGCCGACCAGAAGCCGAAGGACGCACTCGCGCCCGAGCAGCGCGCGTTGAAGTTCCTGCAGGAAGCGGAGCAGCTCTACGAGTTGCAGGTGCAGCAGGGCGGTGGCGGCGGTGGTGGAGGAGGCGGCGGCGACCAGATGGCGTCCGAGCTCGCCGATCTCTTCCAGTTGCAGCTCGATCGCATGGCGAATCAGTACGAGACCGAGCAGCGCGCCGACCAGCAGAGCATGAATCAGCGCGTCGACGAGATCGCCGATCGGCTGAACGAGCTCGCGCGTCGCCAGTTGCAGCAGGCCGATGAGATGGCTCGCGCGCGTGGGCAGCAGACGGCGTCGTCTGGGAGCGGTGCGGGGCAGCGTGCGCTCGCCGATCAGGTCGAGCAGGCCGCGCGACAACTCGAGCAGCTCCGCCGTGAGGCCGAGCGGCAGGGGCAGACGCGGCAGGATCTGGCGGATGCGGAGCGGCGTCTGCAGGAATCGGCGAACGCCATGCGTCAGGCCGCGGCCAACGGAACGAACGACGGCGGCGCGCAGGCGCGGCAGGCGGCCGAGCGGCTGCAGGATGCGCAGCGTCTGCTCCAGCAGAATCAGCAGCAGGCGACCGGACAGAACGCGCGTGACGCGGCCGCGCGCGCCGACCAGCTCGTCCGCCAGCAGCAGCAGATCGCGTCGGGCGTGCAGCAGGCCACGCGCGAGGCGCCGGGCGCCGCGCAGGATCAGGCCATGAGCCAGCTCGGCCAGCAGAAGGATGCGCTCGGTGCCGGCGTCGGTCAGCTCGAGCAGCAGCTCGACACGCTCGGCCAGCAGGCGCTGTCGGCAGGCCAGCGCGACGCGGCGCGCAAGTTCCAGGAAGCCGCGAGCGCGATCCGCGATCGCCAGTTGAAGGAGATCATCGACTACTCGAAGCAGGCGATGCGCGGCGGTCCGGACATGGCCGGACCGGTCGAGAATCGCATCTCGTCGGACCTTGCGCAGTTGCAGCAGCGCATCGGCGACGCGATGGGCGCCGCCGATCAGGCCGATCGCGACAAAGGCGAGGCCCAGGCCGCGCGCCAGGCCGCCGATTTGCTGCGCGGCATGTCCTCGCTTCAGGAGCAGATGAGCCAGCGGCTCGGCGATCAGCAGGGCCAAGGGCAGCAGGGGCAGCAAGGGCAAGGACAGCAGGCGCAGGCTGGACAGCAGGGCCAGGGCCAGCAAGGCCAACAGGGGCAAGGGCAACAAGGCCAAGGGCAGCAGGGTCAGGGACAGCAGGCGCAGGGCGGTCAGCAAGGGCAACAGGGCCAGGGCCAACAAGGGCAGGGCCAGCAGGGACAAGGCGAGGGGCAGCAGGCGCAGGCTGGTCAGCAAGGACAGCAGGGCCAAGGCGGCCAGCAAGGTCAGCAGGGGCGCGGCCAGGGACAGCCCGGGCAGGCCGGTGGCAATGGCGGCCGGCTCGGCGAGATGGCGAACGGCGGCGGAAATCCGCTCGGCAACATCGGCAACAACCCGGCGATCAATGCTCCGCTCGGCGATCTGCGTCAGCTTCGCGACCGTGCGGGCCAGCTCTCGGCTGACGCCGAGGCCCTGCGTCGTCAACTGCAGGCTTCCGGCAGCCAGCGTCAGGATTTGGCGACGATGGACGACGTGATTCGCGCGCTGCGCGCGCTCGACAGCCAGGGCATGAAGACCGATCCGCGCGAGCTCGCCGATCTCTCGACCGCTGCGCTCGACAAGCTGCGCAAGCTCGAGTTCGAGTTGCGCAAGCGCACGGACACGACCAGCGACGAGCTTTATCTTTCTGGCAGTGACGACGCCCCGCCGCAGTACCGCTCGCTCATCGACGAGTACTACCGCGCGTTGTCGAAGGGCCAGGACGAAGCCAGAGCCGGCCGCCCGTCAGGAAACTAGCAAGCCTCGAATCCTTCCGTGGAGCGCTGGACCTGAAGGCCCAGGGCTCCACAGCGAGAGGGCCCAGGGCGGCCACAGGGGGCCGCCCCTACGTCCTTCGCGTCCTCGCGCGACCGTCCCGCGCTACCATGTCCCGAAAACATTGGCGCCGTCCTGAGGCGATCGAACGCGCCTTCTCGGATGTCTCGCCGTCACCTCCCGACGCGGAGCACACTGCATGTCACGAGAGCGGGTCCCTGAACCTCTTGCCGAGGCGTGGCCGGCCATGGCGAGGACCGCGCTGCGGGTCGCCTTCGGCCTGATCTGGGTGGCCGACGCCGCCTTCACCTGGACGTCCGATTTCGCGGTCCACTACGTCGGCTATCTGCACAACGCCGCCGACGGGCAGCCCGGCTGGCTGGCGTGGTGGTTCAACGCCTGGATTGCGGTCGTCACGCCGCACGCCGACCTGTTCGTGTGGAGCACGCGAATCATCGAGACCGTGCTGGCCGCGGCGCTGGTGCTGGGCTTCGCGCGCAAGACCACCTACGTCGTCGGCGCGCTGTTCAGCCTGTTGATCTGGAGCACGGCCGAGGGCTTCGGCGGTCCGTACACGGTCGGCGCCACCAACATGGGCGCCGGCATCGTCTACGTACTGGTGTTCATCGCGCTCGCGGTGATCAACAGCGGATCGGGGCCGAGTCTCTACAGCCTCGACTACTACGTCGAGAAGCGCTGGCCAGGTTGGCGGTGGGTGTCCGAATGGCGGCGAGACGCGCTGCCCGAGACGGTGCATCCGGTCTCGTGGCGCGTGCAGGGACCGGCGCTCGTCGGCATTGCCGTGCTGGTGTTCTTCCTCATCGCGAGCCTGCACAGCAGCCTGCACGTGCGCCCGCCGACGCCAGCGGCCGCGGCTGCCGCCGTGTCGCCGCTGTCGCTCGCGTCCACCAAGCCGATTGGAAACGCTCACGACGCGAGCCTGCCGCCGCTCGAGCCCGGCCCCGTCGTCAAGGTCACGATCGCGGCGACCGATCACGCGGTGGAAATCGCCAGCGGCGTCGAGTATCAGGCGTGGACGTTCGACGACACCGTGCCCGGACCGGTCATCCACGTGCGCCAGGGTCAGACGGTGGACGTCACCTTCACCAATCACGGCACGATGCAGCACTCGCTGGACTTCCACTCGGCGATGACGCCGCCGAGCCTGCACTACGTGGAGCTGATGCCGAACGAGTCGATCACCTACTCGTTCGTCGCGAAGGTGCCGGGTGCGTTCCTGTATCACTGCGGCACGCCGCCGGTGCTGCTGCACATCGGCAACGGCATGTACGGCGCGATCGTCGTCGATCCCGCGACGCCGCTGCCGCCGGCGTCAGAAAGCTACGTGCTGGTGCAGGGCGAGTGGTACACGCAGCAGGTGTCGGGCACGACGATGGGAGGCGACTACCAGAAGATGCTCGACGAGAAGCCGGACGAGGTGGTCTTCAACGGCGCGGCGTTTCAGTACAAGGATCACCCGCTGTCCGCGACGCCTGGCGGCCGCGTGCGCCTCTATCTCGTGAACGCCGGTCCGAGCCTGTGGAGCTCGTTCCACGTGATCGGCGCGATCTTCGACAAGGTCTATCCCGATGGCGATCCGGCGCATGCGTTGAGTGGCGTGTCCACCTACACGGTCGGGCCGGGTGCCGGAGCCGTCTTCGATCTGGTGATGGACGAGCCGGGGCAGTATCCCTTCGTGGACCACGACATGGCGCACGCGATGATCGGCGCGCAAGGCATCCTGGCCGTCGGTCAGCAGACAGCCAAGCCGCCCGTGACCTCCGCCGCTCCCGGGCCCGCGGCCCCAGTGACTGCGCCGGCTGCCGCGCCAGCGAATGCCGCGGCATCGTCTGGTCCGTACAAATTCGATCCCGCTCACGGCGCCACGCTGTACGCGAACACGTGCGTCGCGTGCCACCAGACCACGGGCATGGGCCTGACCGCCACCTTCCCGGCGTTGAAAGGCAACGCTGTCGTGCTGGATCCCGATCCGACCAAGCACATCAGCGTCGTGTTGAACGGCCTGTCCGGCGAGGTGATCGACGGCGTGACGTATCCCACCGTGATGCCTCCGTTCGGCTCGGCGCTCAGCGACGCCGACGTCGCGGATATCGTCAACCACGAACGTACGTCCTGGGACAACCAGGGCAAGCTCGTCACCGCCGATCAGGTGAAAGCCGTGCGCGCGAAGGGGGCGGGGAAGTAAGGCGTGCGAAACAACGGGTCTCGCGCGAAGGCGCGAAGATCGCGAAGAAGACAACTTGTCTTGACTTGTTCTTGCGGAGCCCTGAACCTTCAGGCCCAGGGCTCCAAATAGATCCTTCGCGTCTTCGCGTCTTCGCGCGAGTCAGGTGTAGAACCTGGAACCCACTTCTGGCTTCGAACTTCTACCTTGTCGAAGCTTCGCGGGCGGCCACGGGGGGCCGCCCCTACGGGTGGCTTTGTTCGACCTTCGCGAGCGCGCGTTCGACCACGGCGTCCACCTGTGCATTGGACGCCGTGTAGTTGTTCACGATGATCGAGAACGCGACGTGCTCGCCATTCGCGCGCGTGAGGTAGCCGGACAGCGCGCGGGCGTTGGAGATCGTTCCGGTCTTGCCCTGCACACGCCGGTCGAGCGTGCCACCCTTCATGCGAGCGGCGAGCGTGCCGTCGTGGCCGGCGACAGGCAGCGCCGCGGCGAAGGGGCCGCGCAGTCGCTCGTCGTGCCAGACGTGCGCGAGCACCTGCACGATGGCCGCCGCGCTCGCGTAGTCGTAGCGCGAGAGTCCCGATCCGTCGTTCATCACGTACGCATCGTCGGGCACACCCCAGGCGCTGAGCGTGTCGCGTACGGCTGCGCGTCCGCCCTCCGCTGATGCAGGCGTGGACGACGTCCGTCCGAGCGTGCGGAAGAACGTCTCGCCATAGAAGTTCTGGCTCACTTTCATCGCGTAGCCGGCGAGCGACGAGAGCGGCGCGGACTCGCGTCGCGCGATGAGTTGCCGCGCACCCGCGGCGACGGGCGCTGTCACATCGTCGATGTCCCACGCGCCATTGGCGACGACGATGCCACGGCTGGCGAGCGCGAGCCGCAACGCCTCGACGAAGTAGTGCGTCGGGTTGTCGACGGCGGCCGTGCGCACGAGCGGCGGACCATCGAGCGGCACCGATCCGGTCACGATCAGATTCGCGCTCCCAGGCGCTCGCGACAACTCGATCACGGCTCCCGCGCGCGCCGCGGCGGTGACGACGCGGTTGACGACCGTCAGTCCGTGGCCGGGCGGCGTCAGTGACACGGTCGCTGGCGCGCCGGCTGTCGGGCCGTGCGCGATGTGTACGACCGCGACGTTCTCGTTGTAGTTGAGTGCGCCCGCCGGAGCCGCGTAGCCCGCGGCGAGATAGTCCCACGCCCATCCCGCGCCCAGCGTCTCGTCGCTGAACGCGTTGTCGTCGCCGATCAAGCGCCCGTCGACGCGTCGAATGCCCGCGCGTCGCAGGTCGTCCGCCCACTCGAAGAACAGCGCCGCCGGTCCCGCGTCCTGCGATCCGATCGACGGATCGCCGGTGCCGGTGACGATGAGATCGCCGTGGAGCGTGCCGTCCGCGTCGATCGTGCCAGCAGCTTCGAGGCGCGTCTCGTAGCGGTAGTCCCAGCCCAGTCGCTCGGCCGCGACGGCCACGGTCAGGATCTTGAGGTTCGACGCCGGCATGACCAGCGTGTCGGGATTGAGCGAGTAGAGCACGCGGCCCGAATCGAGCGATGCGATGCGCGCGCCGACGACGGCGCGCGCGAGGATAGGCGCACGGAAGATGGCGTCGAGGTCCGATTCAAATTGTGTGCGTGAAGGCGTCGCGCCGGGTGTGAGCCCCAGCGGCGTGACGCGACTAGCCGTCTCGCCGGGAACTGCCGCGGACGTCGAGACACCCGCGGCCGCGGATCCAATCGGGACGGACGCGGGCGGCCGCGCCGCAGGCGCCGCCAGGCACGCGGAGGCCGCGCAGGCAATCGCCGCGACGGCGACGCGGGCCGTCACCGTCACTTGGTGCCCGTCAGCTCCTTGAACTGCCCCATCGCCTTGTCGAAATCCGGCGTCGACACGACGGCCGCGCCCGGCTGTCCGTCGACGATGGCCTGCACGACGTCGCCAGACTTGCGCAGCGTCACGCGTTCGCTCACTGGCTTGGCCGCATCGCCCGACCGCGCGGCGATGACGACGTCGTCGCCCTTGGCGAGCGGATGATCGACGAACGACGACGCGCGGAGCGACGAGATCGAGTTGAGGAAGTCCGTGAAGCCGGTCGTGTTCACGTCCTTGGCTTCCGGCTTGGTTTCCTTCCAGACATCGGTTGGTGTCGTCTCGCCCTTTGCCGGCGCGCCGGTCGACTTCGCGAACGAATACGTCGTACCGGCGCGCGTGACGTCCACGCCGAGCGCCGAGTACGAGCGGAACGCGAAGACGTCCTTCACACGAAAGTCCTGCGGCTTCTTCTCGAGGTCGGCGGCGAGCGTCGCGTCGACGGTGAAGACGAGCGGCCGCGACAGGTCGCGCGCGTACAGCGTGCCGTCATCTTTCTTCGCGCCGATCGCGAGCGCCGCGCGCGTCGAGCCGGCGCCGAGCGTGACGGTCGCCTGCGGCTTGTCGAGGCCGTATTTCTTCAGGTCGGCCGGCGTCGGCGCGGCGGTGTCGCCGGCGACGATGGCCTTCATCTGCTCGCCCGAGAGTCGGCTGAGGAGCGTGTTGACCGAGTCGAGATCCGCGGCCGTCTGAACCGGCGCGCTCAGGCGCCAGTCGGCGCCCGACTTCGTCAGCGTGACCGCGGGCGAGCCGGCGTGATCGAGCGTGATCGTCGTCACCTGATCGCGATCGAACGTCAGCGCCGTCTTGTTGCGCAGGTCGAACGTCGTGCGGTTCAACGTGTCTTCGAGGTATCCGGAGATGAGGAACAGCTTAGGCTGGCCGCCGACGCGCGCGTAGAGATCGGAGCCGGTGGGCGTCTTGTTGCCGACGTCGAGGCGGTGTGACGTCTGGTCGCCCTTGGCCTTGAACGTCACGCTGAAGCGTGCCGGGTCGAGTCCGTACTGCGTGACGGACGGCGGGTTGTCCTCGAGCGAGTTCTGGATGTCGAGCGTTTCGATCGTGGACGCAATGGAGCTCGCGGTCGACTGATCGGCCGGCGCCTGCACGGGCGCGGTCACCGCCCAGTCGGTGCCCGTCTTCTTCAGCGTCGTCTCGTCGCCGCTGGCGGATCGGATGGTGATCTCGTCGATCGATCCGGCCTGGACGGCGAACACCTTGTCCTTCTTCGCCGTGTCATCGACGTCCCGCTTCGATTCGACGAAGTAGATGTACGCGCCCAGCCCGAGCGCGACGATCAGGAGCACGAGCAGTGACTTCCCGCCTCGCATGATGTCCTTCTCTATCCGTTCCGACGCTCAGTCGCCCATGAACCGGGAACCATTTCGAAGTTCAAAGTTCGAAGTTGACTCACGACCCTGCTTCTGGCTTCTGTCTTCGAACTTCCAACTTGCCCTACCGCCCCTTCCACCACATCCGCACGCCAGCGCCGAACAGGAACGCGGGGATGATGACCATCGTCAGCCAGAAGATCATCCGGCCCTGGTCGTCGGTCATCGTGAGCGGGCGCGACTGCGGATCTTTCGGGCGGATGGCGATGAGGTCTTCCTGTTGCGCGAGCCAGTTCGCCATGTTCAGGAAGATCTCGCGGTTGCCCTGGATGCCGAGCGCGCTGTTCGACACGAAGTCGCTGTCGCCCACGACGACGACGCGCGTTTCTGGCTTCGGCGCATCGGCAGCCGGCGCGGGCGTCGAGCCATCGGCGGCTTTCGGCGCAGGCGGCGTCACGGTCGCTGGCGCGGTCACGGCCGCGGCGATCGTGATCGGCCCGGCCTTGTCGCCCTTGTCGAGGTTCCGTTCGGGCCGGCCGGTCGCGTAGAGATCCTTGATGTCCGCTTCCGCCCAGCTCTCGGGCCGCGTCTGCAGCACTTTTTCGGCGACGTGTCCGTTCGTGCCGCCGTCAATCGGCGTCACTGATCGCGCGAGCGGGAACGCGGTCATCACGCGGAAGTTGTCCGTGATCGGATGCTGCACGGGCATCGCAACCGGCACCGACGCGTCCGTGCCGAGCAGTTGTCCGAGCCCGCTCGCGTCGATGACGATGTTGCGGCCGATGTCGAAGCCCCAGTCGTGCGCGAGCGCGATGAGATTGGTCGGCTCCGGATCGGTCGCCTTGTCGGGCGGATCGAGCAGAATCGCCAGCTTGCCGCCGCGCGCGAGATAGGCCTTCAGCGCGTCGACTTCCGGCTGAAGCAGGTCCGTCTTCGGCCCAGCGATGACAACGACCGTCGCGTCGTCAGGCACCTTACCGGCCTGGACGAGCTGTAACGGCGCGGTCTCGAAGTTGTCGGTCTTCAGCGCGTCGGCAATCCCGCTGAAGCCCTGCGGCGTCGACGCCGTCAGGTCGCGCTCGCCGTGGCCTTGCGTGAAGTACACCTTTTTCGCCTGGCCCTCGACGACCTTCTTCAACGCGTTCGTGATCGTCTGCTCGTCGGGCGCGTTCGCTTTTTCGGTGCGGCCCGCGTACTCCAGCACGAAGCTCGGCACCGTCGTGATGCCGTACTTCTGCGCCTCGACCGGATTGCGATCGACGTCGACGTAGTTGGCCGTGACCTCTTTCGACTGGTAGCTGTACTCGGCGAGCCGGTCGCGATAGTCCTGCGGGCTGCCCTGGTAGAAGACGTGGATGGCGAGCGGCTGTTTGAGACCAGACAGGATCTTCTTCGTCTGATCCGACAGTGAGAACTGGCCGGCGGCGGTCACGTCCCAGCGTTTGTTCTCGCGCGAGCTGATCCAGTTGATCGCGACGAGGATCGCCAGCACGAGCACGACGCTCGACACGGCCATCGAGCCGTACTTCACGTTGCGGCCCTGGAACGCGCGCAGGATGTCGCGCCACTGCGTCGCCGCATAGAGCGCCATCACGATGAGGCCGCCGATGGCGAGCCGCTGCGACCAGGGCTGCAGATCCGGCCGCGCGAAGCGCAGGAACACGGCCGCCACGATGAGCAGGACGGCCAGCCAACCGATGAGTCCAATGACGCGTTTCACGGTCAGCCCCTCCACCGTTCCGTGTCAACGGACTTCAGCGTGAGGAACAAGGTGAAGCCGATGAAGCTCAGGTAATAAATGATGTGCTTCGTGTCGATGACGCCCTTGCCGAAGTCGTCGAAGTGCTGCGTGATCGACAGGTAATTGAGGATGGCGCCCGCCGTCGTCCCGGCGCTGTCGGCGAACCAACTGATGATCCAGAACATCAGCGCGACGACGAACGTCGCGGCGCCGGCCATCATCTGGTTCTTCGTCGTGCTCGAGATGAAGAGCCCCAGGCCCACGAAGCAGCCGCCGAGCAAGAGCAGGCCGAGATAGCCCGACAGGATCGGCCGCCACTCCGGCGACCCGAGCCCGAACAGCATCGCGACGTAGATCGCCGTGACCACGAGCAGGCCCAGGTAAAGGCCCATGGCGCCGATGAACTTGCCGATGATGATCTCGGTGTCCGTGACCGGCGAGGTGAGGAGCAGCTCGATCGTGCCGGACCGCTTTTCCTCCGAGTACGTCTTCATCGTGATCATCGGCAGCAGGAACAGGACGAGCACGCTCGCGTTCTGCAGGAGCGGCCGGATCATGTCGTTGTTGACGTTCACCTGCGGCGTCTGCCCGAACTGCGACTGCAT
>DASZOV010000007.1:0-56905 GCA_035550595.1 Vicinamibacterales bacterium | reverse complement strand
CGGGCGCGGCCACACGCGGCACGACGTCGCGTCTTCGGTCACGCCCGCACATAAAAAAAGACCCCTACCGAGGCGTTGCCTCGAGTAGGAGTCATTGGTCCCGCGTCGGGCGAGACGATTCCGGCGAACTCCACCGCCGTCCGGTCGAGTATAGATCAGGTGTGCGCCGGACGCGACGCGTCGCCACGAGTAGCGAGCACGCGGCGTGCGTCGTATGATAAGCAGGACTTGAATTCAGGGGTGTTGGAGTTCCACCCGAACCGCCCTCCTTGCTCGACCGAGGGAAGATGACTCCTACGGGCCACCGGCTCGGAGGAGCATTGTTTCTGTCTCTCGATTTTCCCGCTTCTACCAGCCGTCGCACACGACCGGTGCTCTTGCCGGCCGACGGCCCGCACTATGCCGTTGGCGGGACGCCGCGCGTGCGGATGCCGCCACGAACGAACGGATCGGCCAGAGGAGGCACACGAGCTGATGCGCTACGTGATGATTGCAGTCGGCGGCGCCCTGGGCGCCATCGCGCGCTACCAGGTGGGCATCTTCGTCCAGGCGCGCGTTCCGGCGGGATTTCCCTGGGGCACGTTCGTCGTGAACATCACGGCGTGCGTCATCATGGGCCTCGCCTCGACGCTGCTCGCCGAGCGCGTCGTCGGCCATCCCAACTGGATCTTCCTCATTCCCGTCGGGTTCATCGGGGCGTACTCGACGTTCTCGACGCTCGAGCTCGATTTCTTTCGGGCCGCGACCGAAGGCGCCTGGCTCGTGGGCGGCGTCTACGTCGTCAGCAGTCTCGTGCTGGGCTACTTGTCGTTGTGGCTCGGCGTGATCGTGGCGCGCGCGATCTGATGTGAGGGGGACGACGATGTTGACCGAAGGTCCGGCCAAGCGCGTCACGGTCTCGATCGGCGAAGACGTGCATCGCCACGGCGAGCCGCTCTATCTCGCGCTGCTCAATTACCTCTTCTACCACGGCGTCTCGGGCGCGACGGTCTCGAAGGGCGTCGCGGGCTTCGGCCCCGATCACCACTTGCACACGACGCGCATCCTCGAGATCACCGAGAACCTGCCGATCACGATCGCGTTCGTCGAGACGGCCGAGAAGATCGAGGCGATCCTGCCGAAGCTGCTGCAGATGGTCGGCGAAGGCGTCGTGGACGTGCAGGACACGACGATCCTCAAGGCCGCCGCGCCGAATGCAGCGGCGCCGGATCTCCCGCGGTCGACGCTCCACGGCAAGGCGACGCTCATGCGCGTCTATATCGGCGCCGACGACCGCTGGCACGGCAAACCGCTCCATGAGGCGATCGTCGAGAGCCTGCGCGCGAACGACATCGCGGGCGTCACCGTCTATCGCGGTATCGCGGGGTACGGCGCGCACGGCCGTTTCCGCAAGGAGCGCCGCCTCAGCCTCTCGACCGACGCGCCCATCATGCTCAGCGTCGTCGACGAGGACGCGCGCATTCGCGCGTATCTGCCGACGCTCGAACAGATGGTGCAGGAAGGCCTCGTCGCGCTGTCGGACGTGGACGTCATCAAATACACGCACCGCGTCACGCCCGCTGACGATGCGAAGAAGGACACGCCGTGACGAGCCACGGGACCGCGCGGATGATCCGGATCCACATCGGCGAGGACGACCGATGGGAGGGCCGGCCGCTGCACGACGCGATCGTCGACGAGGCGCGCCGGCAGCAGATGGCGGGCGCGATCGTCTATCGCGGCATCGAGAGCTATGGCGCGAGCAGCCGCATCCATCGCAAGCACCTGCTGACGTCGGATGATCTGCCCATCGTCATCTGTCTCATCGACGAGCGCGCGAAGATCGAGGGGTTCCTGCCCGCGCTCGAGCGCATGGTCGCCGAGGGGCTCATCGCGGTGTCCGACGTCGAGACGTTCCACTACACGCCGTCCGACGGTGACGCTCATGGCGAGCCGCAGTCGTAGCACGCCGACGCCCACCGAGGCCGACGCGCCGGTGCTCAACGAGAACCATCGGCGCCATCTCCTCGCGAGCTGCGTCTACGTCGACCGTCTGCTGGCCGACATCGACACTGTCGTCGCAACGGCGGATTCCGCGTCACCGTTCGCGCGCTACGTCAACGATCTCTCCCCGGCGCTCGCACGCGTCGTGCGCGACTATCTCACGCGTCTTCGGACGGATATGCTGCGAGTGCTCGAGCGGCACCACGCGATGCCCGAGTCGCCGCGCATCTCGGCGGTCCACGCGATTCGAACGGCGCTGAGTTTCGTCGACATCGCGCTCGTGGAGCTGAAGCCGGAATACATCCGGGGCTACGGCGAGGTGCCGCCGTCGCTCGTGCCGGAGATCAACGGCTTCGTCGAGGAACTGCAGAGCGTCGTGCGCGCGCTGGATCGCGCGCTGGCCGCCGGACAGGCGGGCGACATCGACGAACGCCTGAAGCGGCTCGAACGGGCCGGCGAGGACGTGTCGATCCTCGCCTCACTCGAACGCACGATCGACGAGCAGGGACTCGTCGAGTTCCGCCCCGCGCTCGACACGGCGCTGGCGCGGCTCGAGGATCAGCGCTTCGAAGTCGCGGTCTTCGGCCGCGTGAGCGCAGGCAAGTCGTCGCTCCTGAATCATCTGATGGGCCAGACCGTACTGCCGGTCGGCGTCACGCCGATCACGGCCGTCCCCACGCGCGTGACCTACGGCACGCCGGCCTCGGTCGACGTCGAGTTCGCCGATCGCCGCGCGGAGCGCGTCGATCTGGATCGGCTCGGCGACTTCGTCACCGAGCAGCAGAATCCCGCCAACACCAAACACGTCACGCGGCTCGTCGTCCATGTGCCGGCGCCGCGGCTGCAGGAAGGCATCGTCTTCGTCGACACGCCGGGACTGGGGTCGCTCGCGACGTCGGGGGCGGCCGAAACGCTGGCCTATCTGCCGCGCTGCGACCTCGCGGTGGTGCTGATCGATGCCGCGTCCACGCTCACCGAGGACGACATCGCGACGCTGCACCGCCTGCAGCAAGCCGCAATCCCGGCGATGGTCGTGTTGAGCAAGGCCGATCTCGTCAGCCCCGAGGATCGCGAGCGCGCCGTCGCCTACACGAGCCGGCAGTTGTCCGCCGAGCTCGGGACACCCGTCGCGGTTCGCGCCATCAGCACGGCGCCGGGTTCGGAATCGCTGCTCGACGCGTGGATCGAGGAGGATCTGCGGCCGTTGCTCGCGCGGCATCGCGAGCTGGCGCACGCCTCGGTGCTGCGCAAGATCGGTGCACTGCGCGCCGGCGTCGACGCGGCGCTCGAAGCGAGAGATCGAGTCCGACGCACACGAGGCTCGACGCCGAGCCTCGATCCGGCCCTCGTCGAACGCGATCTCCGCACGGCCTCGGCCGGGTTCGACGACGCGCGACACGCGATCGACGAGGCGGGCGACGTTCGGCGCGACGCACCGGACGCGGCGCTGCACGAGATCGCAGCCGCCGTCGTCGAGGCGGGACTCAACGGCGCCACGCCGCCCGACACGATCGTGCGCGACACGCTCACACGCATCGGCGCGGCCAAGGCCGAGCGTATCGCGCGACTCCTTCAAACGCTCGCCGCCGACGCACAGCGCGTGCTCGCCACGACGGCGAGCGCCCTCGGCTTGCCCGAGCCGTCGACCGACGACGAATGGCAGTCGCTCCTTCGTGGACTGCCGCAAATCGACGTCGGTACGTTCACCGTCGATCTGCGTCTGCCGATGATCGGCGCGCTCGGCCACGACGTCGCGCGCGTCCGCGTCTACCGCGCACTTCGCACGCAGATTGCCGAGGGAGTCGCGGCCGCCCTTGACGGCCACGGGAAGCTCCTTCGAAGCTGGGGGCTCGGCGCGCTCGCGCGGCTGCGCCAGCAGTTCGACGTCCAGGCGCAGATCTACCGCGCGCGCCTGGCCGACGCGGTCGGTGCCGGATCGGCGCCGCCCGCCACCGACGGTCCGGCGCCGCACTGACGTCCGGCCGTCACGGGCGAAGGGGTTCGCCCGCTCAACCGCCGCACTGCGGCTGATGACTCCTGCCGAAAGGATGCGATGGCCCGAGGTGTCCCCTCGTCGCTCGCCGCTCCGCTCCGTCAGGCGGGAGCTGTCTCGTCGCTCGTCGCGCGAGACACGCTCGTCGACGACGTCGGCGCGCGTCTGACGCGCGGCACGAACGTGCTGCTCGTCGGCCCGCGCGGCGTGGGCAAGAGCGCGATTATCGACGTGCTGCCGGCGGCGTTGCCGGTCGAGCGCCTCGATCCGTTCGAGCGCATCAGCCGTGCCCATGCGTCGCGGTTGCGCGTGCATCTCGATCACGGCGCGACGATCGTCGCGGCCGCCGAGACGCTGGACCGGCGGCGGCTCGGTACCGTCGGCCGCATCCTCTGGCGCTTCCAGGTCGTGCGCGTGCCACCGCTGCCGCGCGCGGCGATGACGCTCGTCATCCGGCGTGCGCTGCCGGCCGCCGTCGTCGAGATGGCCGGCGCCGATGCGTGGATTGCGACGCTCGCCAGCCACGCCAACGGATTGCCGGGCATTGGACTGGCGTTCGCCGCGTCCGGTCTCAGCTACTGGCGGCGGCTCGGCGTCCTTCCGACGATCGAGTGGACGATCGTCGACGCGCTCACGCGCAGTCAAATGATCGCGATCGATCGCGACGCGGAACCGGAGTCGCGATCATGATCTTCCGCAGCATCCTCTTCGAAGACGTCGGCGGCGTGGGCGATCCGCAGGAGCCACCCGAGGTTCTGCACGATCTGGGGCTGGACGCCATCATCGACGCCATCGCAGCGAGCCGGCGCGACGACGACCTGACGCCGTTGTTCCGATCGCGACCGACACGCGAAGCCACGGTCGTCTACCGACAGGCGATCATGCGCGACCTCGACACGCCGGCCATTGCCGAGACGATCGCGTCCTTTTGCGACGCCCTCGGAACGGCGCGCCGGCGGCTCACGCTGTCGACGCAGGCGTACTACCCGCTGTCGGGCCGACGCTGGCTGCTCGACGCGATGGACACGTATTGCGAGGCCGTGCGGCGCCTGCGCCAGGGACTGCACGACACGACGCCGCGTTCATCCGGCCTGCGCGCGCTGTCGAACTACGTGAACGACTACTGCGCGTCGGATCCGTTCACGACGCTCGCGAGCGACGTCCGTGACCTGTGCCAGTCGCTGTCGGCCATCCAGGTCGGCCTGGTGCTGCACGACGGCAGCGTCACGGTCCGTGGGTACGAGGGCGAGCCCGACTACAGCGCGGTCGTCGCCGACTTCTTCGCGAAGTTCCGTCAGCGCGCGGGCGGCGGCCGGCGCACCAACCCGCGTCCATCGTCGGGCATGACCCATGTCGAGGCCGGGATCCTCCATCGCGTCGCGCGGTTGCACCCGACCGTGTTCGCGGTGCTCGAGGATTTCGCCGCGCGTCACGCGAACGCGTTCGACGAAACGCTCGTGACGTTCGAGCGCGAGGTCCAGTTCTATCTCGCCTATCGCGAGTACATCGCGCCGCTGCGCGCGGCAGGCCTGCCGTTCTGCTATCCGACGGTTTCGACGACGTCGAAGCACGAGTCCAGCCGCCAGGGTTTCGACCTCGCGCTGGCCCGGCAGCTCGTCGGCCGCCACGTCCCCGTCGTCGGCAACGACTACCACCTGGACGGACCGGAACGGCTCATCGTCGTCACCGGCCCCAATCAAGGCGGCAAGACGACGTTCGCGCGCACGGTCGGACAGTTGCACTACCTGGCGAGCCTCGGATGCCCGGTGCCCGGTGAGGAGGCGCGCCTGCTGCTCTGCGATCGCATCTTCACGCACTTCGAGCGCGCGGAAGACGTGGAGACGGCGAGCGGCAAGCTGCGCGACGACCTCGTCCGCATACGCGCGGTTCTCGACGCGGCGACGCCGGCGAGTCTCATCATCCTGAACGAGACGTTCGCGTCGACGACGGTGCGGGATGCGCTCGTCGCGAGCCGCCGGATCATGACGCGTTTGTCGGAGCTCGATGCGCTGACCGTGTCGGTGACGTTCCTCGACGAGCTCGCGAACTTCGACGCCAAGACCGTGAGCATGGTCGCGTTGATGGACGCCGACGATCCCGATCGGCGGACCTTCCACGTCGAGCGGCGTCCCGCCGACGGCGTGTCGTACGCGCTGGCGGTCGCGCGTCGACATGGCCTCACCTACGACCAGTTGAAGGAGCGACTGCCGCGATGAAGGCCCATCTCATGTTCCCCGACCGGGATTTCGACGCCGACGCCGAGCTCCCAAGTCATGCGGCCATCCTGATCGAAGATCTCGAGCTCGAGACGATCGTCGCGGCCATGGCGGGCGACGACGAGGTCATCCGCCGCGTGACGACGGCGGCACTGATGGCCGGACCGCGGAACGACGCGGACGTGATCCGCTATCGGCAGGCCGCGATGGCCGACGCGCTCGGTCATGCGGACCTCATGACCGAGCTCTACAACACGGCGGTCCGCGCGCTCGACAGCCGCCGCCGGCAATGGTGGGGCGCGGCGAGCCGCTATGCGAGCAGCGTGCTCCACGGCGCCGTCGAGTTGCTGCGTCTGTGTCTCGACCCGTTGTCCGAGATCGCCCGTCTCGCGCGGGCCAACGCGGGCGAAGTCGAATCCGAGGCGTTCCGCACGCTCTTCGCCATGCTCGCCTCCGAGCTGTCGCCCGAATATCTCGCGGGCATCGTCGCGCACCTCGACGCGTTGCGGTTCCGCTCGGGTGTGCCCGTCAGTGTCGGGCTCGGACCCGGCAACGAGCTCACCGACTTCGTCCTACGGCAGCAACAGACGCCGGAGGGCCCGGCCTGGCAGCGGCTGTTCACGCGTCAGCGGCCGTCCTACACGCTTCGGCTCGACAGCCGCGACGAAGCCGGCGCGCGGGCGCTCGGCGAACTGCGCGATCGCGGCGTCAGCCTCGTGGCCGACGCGCTGGCCGATTCCGCGGAACACGTCCTGTCCTTCTTCACGATGTTGCGGACCGAGCTCGCCTTCTACGTCGGCGGCGTGGCGCTCCATCGCGCGCTCACGAATGTAGGCGTGCCGACGTGCGTGCCGGCCCCCGCGCTGCCGGGCACCGGCCGCCGATCGTTCACCGGCCTTCGCGACCCCGTGCTCGCGCTGCACCTGCAGCACGATCCCGTTGCCAACGACTGCCATGCGGACGGCCGCGGGCTGATTGTCATCACGGGCGCGAACCAGGGCGGCAAGTCGACGTTTCTGCGAAGCGTCGGCGTGGCGCAACTCCTCATGCAGTGCGGGCTCTTCGTCACGGCCGAGACGTTCACCGCCGATCTCTGTTCCGGCGTCTTCACGCATTACAAACGGGCCGAGGACGCGTCGCTCGTGAGCGGCAAGTTCGACGAAGAGTTGAGCCGAATGGCGGACGTCACCCGGTCGATCCAGCCGCATGCTCTGCTGCTGCTCAACGAGTCGTTCGCCGCGACGAGCGCGCGTGAAGGATCGGAAATCGCACGTCAGGTGACGCAGGCGCTCGTCGAAGCGCAGGTGCGTGTGATCTTCGTCACGCATCTCTACGACTTCGCGCACACCGTCTTCGAACGGTCTCCAGACGACGTGCTCTTCCTGCGCGCCGAACGCCGCGCGGATCGGCAGCGGACGTTCAAGGTCGTCCAGGGCGAGCCGCTGCAGACGAGCTTCGGCGCCGACGTCTACGACGAAGTCTTCAGCAATATGGACGCGCCGGCGCCGGCCGGCGCCGTCAGGCCCTGACGTCCGTTCATCTCGAGGCTCCCGCCATGCGCGCGCTCGTGCTCTCCGACATCCACGCCAACCTCGACGCCCTTGACGCACTCGATCGCGTCTGGCGCGGCCGATACGACACGTTCGATCGCGTGATCGCGCTCGGCGAT
Source organism: Vicinamibacterales bacterium (assembly GCA_035550595.1). Classification (GTDB taxonomy): domain Bacteria; phylum Acidobacteriota; class Vicinamibacteria; order Vicinamibacterales; family SCN-69-37; genus CALFMR01. The sequence goes on along the minus strand of DASZOV010000007.1, from coordinate 49,044 downwards.
TTGGTCGACTACGGTCCATGCCCACGCGAGACGATTGCCTGGGTCCAGGCGCACGCCACCGATGTCGTGGCGGGGAATCACGACGAGGCCATGGCGACCGGCGGCCGGTGCGGAAGCTCGGCGCGCTTCCTCGCCGCGTCGATTGCCACGCGCGAGCGTCTGCGACCGACGCTCACGGCCGACGAGTTGGCCTATCTCGGCGCCCTGCCGCGCACGGCGACGATCACCGACGACGACCGCGTGTGGCAGCTCGTCCACGCCACGCCGCGCGATCCGTTGCTCGAGTACCTGCGGCCCAACGACGCGCCGGTCGAGTGGCGGGCGGCCTTCGAGCGCCGGTTGGCGCCGTACGTGCTCGTCGGCCACACGCATCTGCCGTTCGTGCACCTGCTCGACCATGGCGGCCTCGTCGTCAATCCCGGCAGCCTCGGCATGCCGAAGGACCGTCATCCCTCGGGCAGCTACGCCATCGTCGATGGCGCGTCGGTGGAATTTCGTCGCGTGACCTATGACGTCGATCGCCTCATCGGGCGCCTGGCGCGACTCGATCTGCCCGACACGGTCGTGGAGGTGTTGATCGACGCGTTTCGGAACGGCCGCTGATCGGCCACCGAGTTGGGAGTATCGTGCGATGTTCACTGAGTCCCCCGTCGTCGTCCCACAGCCGTTCGCGTACCGCTCGTTGACACGAGAGCCCGGGTACCTCGTCGAGACGCGCGCGGAAGGATCCTTCACGGTCGGCGACGGCGAGCCCGCGTTCGTCGTTCGCGTCCCGAACAGGGCGTACTGGCAACAGCTCGTGCGGTTCGACGCGTATCGTGCCGGGATCGAGTTCATCCGCGGATCGTTCGACGTCGAGGGCGACCTGCCCGCGGCGATCGAGACGTGGGTCGGCCTCGGCCGCGCGGCGACCCTTCCCTATCTGCTGCGATCGCTCCTCCCGCGGCTGCGCGTGGAACGCTGGATCCAGTCGCGTCGCACGGCGCGACGGAACATCGAATTCCACTACGACCGATCGAACGACTTCTATCGCCTGTTCCTCGACGCGCGCCTCGTGTACTCGTGCGCGTACTTCGACACGCCGGACGTGACGATCGACGAAGCCCAGGCGGCGAAGCTGGATCACATCTGCCGCAAGCTCGATCTCAGGCCGGGCGACTCGTTCCTCGACATCGGCTGCGGGTGGGGCGCGCTGGTCGTGCAGGCGGCCGAGTGCTACGGCGTCGAGGCCACGGGCTGCACGCTGAGCATGGCGCAATACAAGGGGGCGACCGAACGACTGGCCGAGCGGCACCTCGACGCGCGCGCGCACATCGAGCCGCGCGACTACCGCGATCTCACCGGCCGGTTCGACAAAATCGCGTCGGTCGGCATGATCGAGCACGTCGGCCGCGCACGGCTGGGAGAATACTTCCGGACGGTCGCGGCGCGGCTCGACGACGCCGGGTTGTTCCTGAATCACGGCATCGTGCGGCCCGCGGGCGTTCGCGAGGACGCGGCGACGTACTTCTTGCAGCGTCGCGTGTTCCCCGGCAGTGAACTGCCCTATCTCAGCCACATGCTCGACATGGCCGCGGCGGCGGGCTTCGAGGTCCTCGACGTCGAAAACCTGCGGCCGCACTATGCCCTCACGTGTCGCGCGTGGGTCGCGCGGCTACAGGCCAATCGCGCGGCCTGCCTCGAGACGGTGGACGAGGCGACCTATCGAACCTGGCTGCTCTATCTCGCCGGATCCGCGGTCAACTTCACGCGCGGGTTGAGCGACGTGTATCAGGTGCTGCTCGCGAAGCGCTCGCTGGCTCAAGTGCGCTATCTGACGCGGCGCTATCAATACCGCGACTGACGGCACGCGTCACGACGCACCTCCGCGCGCGATGCAACGCGGCATCGCAGGTGACTTAGAGCGTGTTTCCAAACTGAAAAGACGCGCCGAAGGCGCTCCATTCGTTCGAAGTTCGCAGTTCGAAGTTCGCAGTTTTGAAACGCACTCTTAGAGGCTCGCGAACACGCCGAAGAGCACGAGCAACAGCAGCAGCGCGTACGCCATGTACGCGTTGAGGCGGCCGTGGTGAATCCGCGCGAGTTGGCCCGCGATGCCGAACATCACCGCGCGCACGGGCTGCAGCACGAGCCGATCGAGGATGTGGACGGTTTCGCCCGGACGCCGAATCGCCGTCCGGAAGTGCCGCGCGACGGTCTCGCGCGTGTCCTCGACGCTCGTGGGCCGATAGACGGCCTGGAAAATCACGCGGACGGGATTCGAGAACCCCGTGGCCGTGTACGTCATCTCGGGCAACAGCCGCCGGATCCCACCGTCCCAGCAGACTCGTCGAACGACGGCGCGTTGCCGCGCGACGGCGTAGCGGACAACGATCCACAGCACGAGCAGCAGGAGCGCGAGCATGACCGCGAGATCGGTCGGCGAAGCCGCGAAGACGACGGGATTCTCCGTGCCGCCGCGGTGCAGGATCACGAGTCCCGGTCCGGGCGCCACGCCCTGTCCGACGTTCGCGCCGAGATCGTGGAATTCAGAAGCGAACGCCGCCGGCAGCGCGTCGTGTCCCGGTTGCCCCACGAAGAACGGCGGCACGAGCGCCTCGGCAGCGCTGGCGTGGGCGATGGGCTGAACGGCGCGATCGATCGCGCCGATGACGTAGGTCGGCAGCACGCCGCAGAGCAGGCAGAGCACGGCCAGCACGGCCATTGGCGCGAGCGCGCTCGCCCGTGGTTCGGAAGCCGCCTCGGCCTCGGGCGAACGCGTCATCCCGAGAAAGCCCATCGCGAACACCTTGGCGAAGCAGGTGACGGCGAGCGCCGCCGTCAACGCGAGCCCCGCGCCGCACAAGGCGAAGATGATCTTGACGCCCGTCGACGACAACTCCGCCGCGCGCAGCATCGTCTGCAACGTGAGCCATTCGCTCACGAAGCCGTTGAACGGCGGCAGCGCCGCGATCGAGAGCACACCGGCCAGCATCGCTGCCGCGGTCCATGGCATCCGGCGGATGAGCCCGCCGAGCCGATCGAGATCGCGCGTGCCCGCGCGGTCCGCGACGACGCCGGCGCCGACGAACAAGAGCGTCTTGTAGAACGAGTGGTTCACGAGGTGATAGAGCGCGACCAGGAACGCGACGGCCGCCAGCATCGGCCGCGCCGACGCCGTGAAGACGAAGCCCGCGCCCATCGCCGCCGTGATGATGCCCGCGTTCTCGATCGAGCTGTGCGCGAGCACGACTTTCAGGTCGTTCGCCGACGTGGCGTAGAGGATCCCGACGAGCGCCGACAACGTCCCGACGACGAGCGCGACGAGCCCGATCGTGATCGACGAGACGGGCAAGAGATCCGCGTTGACGCGGAAGATGCCGTAGAGCCCCAGATTCAACGTGATGCCCGCGAGCACGGGCACGAACGCCGACGGCGCCGCCGCGTACGCGCGCGGCAGCCAGACGTTCACCGGCACCAGCCCGGCCTTGACGCCGAAGCCGAAAAACGTGAGGAGGAAGATCATCGATCGCACACCGGTGCCCAGGCCCTGCGTTCCCCGCATCACGTCGAACGCGAGCGAACCGGTCCCGGCCGAGAGGAGCAACAACCCGGCGAGCGCCGCGAGAAATCCCGCTTCGCTCATGGCGAGCATCAGGTACGCGGCGCGCCGATGCGCCTCGACTTCGTCCTCGAAGACGACCAGCAGGTACGAGAGCACCGACATCAGCTCCCAGGCGACCAGGAACGAGAACACGTCGGCGGCGACGAGGATCCAGACGACGGCCACGGCGAGCGCGAAGAACAGCACGGCGTACGTGCGGACGCTGTAGCGTGCGGCGAGCGGCGGCAGGCTGGTGGCCGTGAAGATGGACGCCGGCAACAGCACGAGGCCCGTCACGAGCACGAACACGCCGCTGAGCGCGTCGTGTCCGATGAGGATCGCGCCGACGGAGGGCAGCGTCCAGAGTCGCGACGACGCGGGCGCGCCTGCCAGCGTCGTCGCGCCAACCGCGATGAGCACGACGGCCGCGATCGCGCCGATCCACGCGACGATACGGGCGGCGTGCCTCGACGGCAGCACGACCGCGAGCACCGCGCCCACGCCGCACAGCGCGACGAAAGCCGTCAGGAGCGCGCCGAACGCGCTCATCGCCTCGCTCCTTGGACCGCGGCGGGCGCCGCGCGTCCCACGGCGACGAGCAATCCGTGGAGGATCGCCAACGGCGGCGGTGGTTGTCCTGGCACTTCGACGTCGACTGGCAGCACGCTCGCCACGCCGCTCCCGCTGACGAAGCTGGGACCAAACACGCCGCCCGAGAGCGCGCACGTGCCGACGGCCACGACGCGCTTCGGCGTGGGCATCGCGTCATACGTCTTCTGCAACGCCACGCGCATGTGGTCGGTGACCGGCCCGACCACGAGCAGGACGTCGGCGTGCCGGGGCGTGGGCGTGACGAAGAACCCGAGGCGGTGCATGTTGTAGTACGGGTTGTTCAACTGCCGCACCTCGTGCAGACACGCGCCGCAGTCGCCGGCGTCGACGACGAGGAGATGGATCGATCGACGGAACGACGAGCCGGGCTCGCCATCGCCGGTCGCCTTCGCCCATTCGTACCCGTTGCGCCACGGCACGGGCTCGGCGGTCTGCCGGACGCAGCGATAGGCGTGAATGCACCGGCGATCGTCGACGACCAGACGGCCGTCCTGCGCGGCGAGCGCGCCGCTCGGACATCGCGCCGCCATCGCCGTGAGAGCTTCGGGGGGATAGATGCCGCCATCGGGCAGACCCGGCGTGACACCCGGCGCCGTTTCCGGCCGGTTCGGATACGCGGTCGTCCGAACGCCCGTTCGCAGTCCGCGGAGCACCCATGGCGTCATCGTGATCCCTCGCCTTCCATCGGCGCGATCATCGGTCGGTCTCCGCAGCCGACAGATCCAGCGTCGACAGGATGATCGGAAAGTCCTGGAACGCGAACCGCTCCACGGCCACGTGAAAGCCCAGCCAGTTGACGAACGACGGCGAGATGACGCGATAGCGGCGAACGCGGCCGTCGGCGTCCACTCGAACCCAGTGGCACGTGGCGCCGCGCGGTGCTTCGACGACGCCGAGTGCCGCACCGGCACGTAGCGACACCGGCACGTAGTGTGGACCCGCCGGCAGCGTCGCGATCTGTGCCATGAGCGCGACCGACTGTCGCGCTTCGGCGAAGAGCACGCGCAGCCGCGCGTAGCCATCGCCCTCGCTTTCGGTCGGCACTACGAACGTCATGCCGTCGTAGCCGGCGTAGGGCCGGACCTTTCGCAGATCGCGCGCGATGCCGGACGCGCGCGCCATGGGTCCCACGAGGCCCGCCTCGCGAGCGTCGGCTTCCCTGATGATGCCGACTTCTTCGAGCCGATCGAGGAAGCTGCTCGAGAACTGCAGCAGACGCTCGATGTCGTTCAAGGCGGCGAGCACGACGTCACAGCGCGCCACGGCCGCGCGGCACGCCTCGTCCGCCATGTCGATCGTGAGGCCGCCGGGCACGACGAGGCCGAACAGATACCGATGTCCGGTCAGCGCGCCGCTCACGCGCAACAGATCCTCTTCGAGCATCGCCGTCTGACTGGCCGCAACGACCAGCCCCGTCGATTCGCAGATGGCGTGGATGGCGCCGACGTGGTGACGGAAGCGCTCGAGTTCGGCGAGAAACACCCGCAGCGCGTCGGCGCGCGCCGGAACGACCGTCCCGGCGATCTGTTCGATCGCCCGGCTGTACGCCCATCCGTGCGCGAACGCCGTGGTCGCCGCAAACCGCTCGGCGAGGAGCAGCACGCGATCGACCGGCTGTCCTTCGGCGATCTTCTCGATGCCGCGGTACTTGTAGAAGAGCCGCGGCATCGCGCGAATGACGTCTTCGCCCACGGTCTCGAGATCGAAGTGCGCCGATTCGGCCTGGCCGGCGAAGACCGGACCGATCGGCATGACGAACGCGCCTGGCGTCTCGACGACGCGATGCGGCCGCCAATCGGCATTCGGACGACGATCGGCGACCGGCGCGCTCGCGTCGAATCGATGTCGCATCGGCGCGACGCCTTCCTGCCAGGCGTCGTCGTGCAGCACGAAGTCGCCGAGCCGCGGATGGCCCTCGAACGTCACGCCGAAGAGATCCTCGGCTTCCCGCTCGTGCCAGTCGGCGGCGTGGACCGGCTGCACGATGGTTGGCACGACCGGATCGTTCATGGGCACGACGACGATGACGTGTACCCACGGCTCATCGTGTGAACCGTAGAAGAGATACCGGAGCTCGAACGTGCCGTCGATTTCCTCCACGACGAGGCCGGCGAAGCTGAAGTGACACTCGACGAACAGGTAGCGAACGACGTCGACCAGTCCCGCGCGGCGGCAGGTCACCTCGACCATGCCGTCGCGGGCGTCACGGTCACATTCGACCGTCTCCGGCCAGCGTGCCGTCAGATCGACGAGGCGTTTGGCGGTGGTCATGGGAGCGGCGGCGTCAGATTGGCCGCGGCGAGCGTGATGAGCGTGTGCAGCGACGCCGGCTGATAGAGACCGAGCACGACAACCGGAACGGCGGCAATCGCCAGCGTCAGCACACACGAGAGCGGCAACGCCGTATGGGCATGAGACGATCCGGCGCGATCGGCCGGCAGTCCGAAGACCATCCGATTGGCGTGCCGCAGGATGCCGAAGAACGCGACGGTGACGAAGCTGAGGAGCAGCGCCGTCACCACGTACTGACGCGCGTCGAGGCCGGCTCGAAAAATCAGGAACTCGCTCTGGAACAGCGTGAACGGCGGCGCGCCGCCGATCGCGAGCGCGCCGAACAACAACGCCGCCCCGACGGCCGGCGACGTCCGAATCAACCCGCGAACCGAGGCGATCTCGCGCGTGCCCAGCGTCAAGAGCGTGGCGCCAGCCGCGAGAAAGCAAAACGACTTCGTCAGGCTGTGACTGACGATCTGCAGCATCGCCGCGTACGTGCCTCCGCCTCCGAGTCCGGCGCCCGCGAAGATGATGCCCATGTGCTCGACGGTCGAGTAGGCGAACATGCGCTTGTAGTCGCGGACCTGCAGCAGGAGAAACGCGGCGACGCCGAGCGAGAGCAGACCGATGAACTGCATCCAGCCGAACAAACGGGCCGCGGGCAGCAGCGGCACCAGGCGCAGGATCGCGTACAGCGAGTTCGTCGTCTTGATCCCCGACAGGAGGGCGCACACCGGGGACGGCGCCTGGCTGTGCGCGTCGGGCAGCCACGTGTGCAGCGGCACGAATCCAACCTTGACGCCGAGGCCAACGAGAATCAGGAGGAAGGCGGCCAGGACCGGACCGGGCGGCATCTGCGGCGCCACCGCCCGGAGCCCGTCCCAACTGTAGTGTCCGCCACCGGCCTGCTGTTGCGCCCAGAAGAGGATGAAGAAGCCGAGGAGCGCAATGGCCGCGCCCATGAACATCAACGCGATGTATTTCCAGGCCGCCTCGAGCGCCTCGCGGGTGTTGTCGAACGCCACCAGCAACACGGAGAAGATCGACGTGAACTCGATCGCGATCCAGACGAGCGCGGGCTGGAACAGCACCGGGACGAGCGCCAGCGAGAACGTGAAGAGATTGAAGTGCACGAAATAGGAGCGGATGCGCGCCGGCTCCTGCTCGTGGACGTGGATGTACCCGAGCGAGAACAGCGCGGCCGTGGTGCTCAGAAACGTCACGAGGAGCAGAATCGTCGCGCCGAACCCGTCGAGCACGATCCAGCCGGGCACGGCCACGATCTGCTGCATCTCGACGACGCGCCGTGCGGCCATGACGGTGAGCGCGAGCGAGGCGAGCGCGGCCACGGCCGTGACCGTTGGCGCGAGGCGCTTCCCGACGGGAATCCAGGACAAGAGCACCGCCGCGAGCGGCAAGAGCGGAATGACGATCACGATCATCGCCGCGTCTCCTCCCGCAAGACCGTGAGCGCGCCGACCTCGGTGGTCCCGATGTGTACCTGCACGGTGCGCGTCAGCACGGAGACGACGAGCACGAAAATCAGCACGTCGAAGGCGATCGCGATCTCGGCGATGAGCGGCATCTCCGGCGCGATGCTGATGCCCGCGAAGAACGCCGCGTTTTCCATCGTCAGTAACCCGAGGAACAAGGGCACCGCCTCACGTCGCACCGAGGCGGTGAGCGCGCCGACCAACAGGCTCGCGAACCCGATCGGCAGGTTGACGCGTGCCGCCGCGCTCGCGTCCGGTGTGAGCAACTGCGCGGCGAAGAGGTACCCGGCGATCGCCAGGGCCAGCGCCAAAAGCAACGCCGTGGGGATGTTGAGCACTTGCGTCACTTCTCGTCGCGTGTAGACCTCGTCGTGGAGCGCCCGGCGCAGCAACCACGGAATGACGAACGCCTTGGTCACGATGTCCACGACGCCGATGACGACCAGATGCCACTCGTGATACAGCGCGCTCAGCAGCAACGCCGAACTGCCGAGGAGGATCGACAGCGCGACGAACAGCCGCACGCAGCCCTGGACCTGGCGGGTGGCGACCAAGCCGAAAGCGGCCAGCAGGAAGAGGCCGCCGGTGAGCGCATTCAGATTTTCCAGCCACACGATCGCGTTCGAGGTCATGGTGTGTGGTCCTCAGAAGGCGAACAGCCGGATGACCATCGATGCCACCGCCGTGATGAACGCGGCGCCGAGAAACTCGGCGATACGGAAGAGCCGCAGCTTGGCGAGCGACGACTCGATGACGACGAGGATCAGGACGAACACGAAAATCTTGAGGAGCACGAACGGCACCGCGGTGAGCACGGCCGCGAGCGTCTGCTCGTGCGCCAGTCCCCACGGCGCGACGAGCACGTTCAGGAAGATGCACAGGAGCACGAAGAACTTCATCGCGCCGCCCCATTTGACGAGCGCCATGCCGCGGCCGGAGTACTCGAGCGCCTTCGACTCGTCGATCATCGCGAGCTCGAAATGCCCCCGTGGGTTGTCGACCGGAATGCGTCCGCCCTCGGCCAAAATCAGCATGAGGAAGGCGAGGAGGAGCAGCACGTGCGAGGGCTCGAAGAAGTTCGCGAGCGGCGTCACCCAGCGCTGCTGCACGATGTAGGGAATGGTCGAGCCGGCGACGAACGACACCGTGAAGAACACGATCATGAACACCGGTTCGGCGAGGAAGCCGACCATGCGCGTGCGGCTGGCGCCGACCGGGCCGTAGGGATTGGCCGTGTCCACGGCGGCGAGCACCGCGAAGAACCCACCCAGCGAGAGCACGAACCCGCCGCCGATCATGTCGCCCATGAACGCGAAGGCCAGCGGATAGTCGGTGAGCACGGGAATCAGAAGCGTGACGACGATCGGCGTGACGAAGACGAGGTACGGCGTGGCGCGGAAGATCCACGACGCCTGGTCGGAGACGACCTCGTCCTTGTGGAAGAACTTCCAGATGTCGCGGTAGGGCTGGAAGACGCTCGGCCCGCGCCGGGATTGGACGATCTCCTCGAGCCGGCTCAACACGCCGGCGACGAGCGGCGCGAAGACGAGCACCGTCGCCACCTGAATGACGTTGAAGAGGATGCGCTGCCCCATGCCTCCGCCAGACGCGCCGGTCGCGCGATTCCAGACTTCGGATTCGGTCTGCAGCGATCGCTGGAGGTGGTGCGATAAGGCAGACTCCTCCGAGCGCGCGCTCGGTAGGAGTCATCTGCCCCATCGAGAGATCAGGTGGGACGGTTCAGGCGGACCCCAACGCCAACGAGCCTTGAGTCTAGCAGAATGTGCGGGCCGTCGACCGCGCGCACGCTGGACCGGGGATCCGCGAGACGATGACGACGAAATTGCGGCGTGGGCCTGTCAGCCGGACATTTCTGTCCTATCGGGAACGTTTACGCGTATCGAGGAGCCGCGAAGCGTCGCGTCTTCCCCACTGTCCCGCCACCCACGCGACGTCGGCCTCAGGCCATCGGTGAGCGGCGCCTTCGACAAAGTCGTTGAACATTCAGCCACGTCGAACATGTTTGTTCAGGATACGAACGTCGTCGCGCCAGAGCGTTGCGCGTTTCAACTTCAAGCGCTGCAATGATCTAACGGATGCCGCGTGAAGCGTCCTCGACGCGGAACGGCGCTTGCATCGCTCCGACACGTCACTCCGGCCTCGACGCCGCCGCCCCTGTCGGCATTCGCGCGTCATGACGCTCCCTGCTGAGCCGTCGCCGCGCTGCTCAAGTCAGAAGTTTGAAGCCAGAAGTTGAGAGCGCGCGTCAACGCACGCGATGCGCCAGAGGCGCTTCATGCGTTCGAAGTTCGCAGTTCGAAGTTCGCGTCGCGCTCCAACACGGCTGATCAGGTGTCCCGGGAGGACGTACGCGTGAGCGCGGTGAGGACCGTGTGTCCGTACTGCGGCGTGGGCTGCGGCATGACCTTGCACGTCGACGCCAACCGCGTCGTCAAGGTGACGGGCGACCGAGAGCATCCGTCCAACGCGGGACGACTGTGTACGAAAGGTGTGACGAGTGCGGAAGCGATCCGCGCCGACGGGCGGCTGGACGCCACGTACATCCGCGCCGATCGGCAGAGCGAACGGACACGCGTCGCCTTCGATGACGCGATCGCCGAGACGGCACGCCGGCTGCGTGCGATCGTCGATGCGCACGGACCGGACGCCGTCGCCTTCTACGTGTCCGGCCAGATCTCGCTCGAAGCGCAGTACCTCGCGAACAAGCTCGCCAAGGGCTTTCTCGGCACGAACAACATCGACTCGAACTCGCGGCTCTGCATGTCGAGTGCGGCGAGCGGTTACAAGCTGTCGCTCGGCGCCGACGGCCCGCCCGGGTCCTACGAGGATCTCGATCACGCGGACGTCTGTCTCGTCATCGGCGCGAACATGGCGGACTGCCATCCGATCCTCTTCCTGCGCCTGCTCGATCGCGTCAAAGCCGGCGCCAAGCTGATCGCCGTCGATCCGCGCCGGACCGCAACGGCCGAGAAGGCCGATCTCTTTCTGCAAATCCGTCCCGGCACCGACCTCGTGCTCCTCAACGGCCTGCTGCACCTCATCGTCGAGGCCGGACACCTCGACGAGACGTTCATCCGCGAACACACGGAAGGGTGGGACGCGATGCCCGCGTTCCTCGCGCCGTACACGCCCACTCGTGTCGCGGAGCTCACGGGCCTTGCCGAGGCCGACGTGCGAACAGCCGCGCGGTGGATCGGCGAAGCCGGTGCGTGGACGAGCTGCTGGACGATGGGCCTGAACCAGAGCACGCACGGCACGTGGAGCACGAACGCGCTTTGCAACCTGCACCTGGCGACCGGCGCAATCTGCCGGCGTGGCGCGGGACCGTTCTCGCTCACGGGTCAGCCGAACGCGATGGGCGGACGCGAAGTCGGATATCTCAGCGCCGGGTTGCCTGGCCAGCGATCGGTGACGAGCGAAGCGGATCGCCGCTTCATCGAATCGCTGTGGGACGTGCCGGCCGGCACGATTCGGTCCGAGCCCGGCCCGGATGCCGTGTCGATGTTCGCGCGCCTGGCCGACGGATCCATTCGCGCGTGCTGGATCATCGGCACGAATCCGGTGGCGTCGATGCCGAACCGGCGAGGCGCGATCGCGGGACTCGAGCGCGCGAATCTCGTCATCGCGCAAGACGTCTTCGCCGACACGGAGACGACACGCTACGCGGACATCCTGTTGCCGGGCGCTCTATGGGCCGAAGCCGATGGCGTGATGATCAACTCGGAGCGCACGGCAACGCTGATGCGCGCGGCCGTCGATCCGCCAGGGGACGCGCATGCCGACTGGGACATCATCGCGCGCGTGGCTCGCGCCATGGGCTTTGCGCGCGCGTTCACGTACGCCTCCGCAGCCAATGTCTTCGACGAAATCCGCCGGACGTGGAATCCGGATACCGGCTACGACATCCGCGGCATCAGTCACGACCGTCTGCGCGACGGTCCCGTGCAATGGCCATGTCCGCCGGATGCCGGCACGACACGACATCCGATCCGATATCTCAATGATGGGTCGAGTCAGACGTTCCGCCGCCGTGACGACGGGTTGACGCCGCGACTCGTGTTTCCGACGACGTCGGGTCGTGCGCGATTCATTCCGCGGCCGCACCTCGCGCCAGCCGAGTTGCCAGACGCGGACTATCCGCTCGTGCTCAACACGGGCCGGTTGCCGCACCAGTGGCACACGCTGACGAAGACCGGGCGAATTGCGACGCTCAACAAGCTGAATCCCGGACCGTTCGTCGAGATCCATCCAGACGATGCGCGCGCGTTGGTGATTACCGATGGCGATCGCGTGGACGTTCGGTCTCGTCGCGGACATGCCGTTCTGCCCGCGGTCGTCTCGCCGCGCGTGCTGCCTGGAAGCTGCTTCGCGCCCTTTCACTGGAACGACGTCTTCGGCGAGTCGCTCGCCATCAATGCCGTGACCAACGACGCCTGCGATCCTCAATCGTTGCAACCCGAGTTCAAGTTCTGTGCGGTCGCGCTGGCGCCTGTGGCGGCCGAGGCATCCGCCGATCGCGCACGTGACGAACCGACACGTGTACCAGCGATCGTCGCATCGACAGCCGCAACAGCGCACGAGCCATCGCGTGCCGCGACAGGCGCGATGACCGCCGCGGATCGTTTCGCAACGGTCTTGCGGCTCGCCGACATGCCCGCGCCCACGCTCAGTCCAATCGAACAGCGGTATCTCGCGGGTTTCACTGCCGGCATTCGTGCACGCGACCACGTCGGCGCGCCCACGCTACCTATGAACGCCCCGATCCACGAGGACACGCGCGCCTGGATCAACGGTCTGCTAGCTGGCCTCTTCGCTGACGCGCCGGACTCAACGCCGCGCGTCGCCGTCGACACGACGGCCGGTCCTGTCGCGACGATCCTCTGGGCGTCGCAGACCGGCAATGCAGAGGCGCTGGCCAAGCGACTCGCCGACGGTCTTGCCGTGTCCGGTCTGGCCGCGCGCGTCTCGGCGATGACCGACTACGTCGTCGACGCGTTGCCGCACGAGCGCGTCGTGCTCGTCGTCTCGAGCACGTACGGTGACGGCGATCCGCCCGACAACGGCCGGCGATTCTGGGATGCCCTGAAGGCGCACACGGCGCCGTCGCTCGACGGCGTGCGCTACGCGGTCCTCGCGCTCGGCGATCCGGCTTACGACCGGTTCTGCGGACACGGGAAGAATCTCGACGCGCGCCTGGCCGCGCTCGGCGCACGGCGGCTGCTGCCGCGGCTCGACTGCGATCCCGACTATCAAGACATGGCCGATGCGTGGCTCGATCAGGTCCGCCTGCGTCTAGCGGCTCTCGACGCGGAAGATGTCGAAGACGATGCACCCGCGCGGACCGCTGATGGCCACGGCAAGGACACGCCCTATGCCGCCGGGCTCATCGGCAACCGGCGATTGAACGCGGAGGAATCCGCGAAGGACACGCGCTTCATCGCCATCGACGTCAGCGGATCGACGTTGGAGTACGACGTCGGCGATGCGCTCGGCGTGTGGCCGACGAACTGTCCGGATCTCGTCGCCGAAATTCTCCGGCTCGCGCATCTCGACGCAGCCACCCTGGTCACCGTGCCGGGCGCCGGCGAGATGCCGCTGGGCGACGCGCTCCTGCGCCAATTCGAGATCACGCAGCCGACGCGCGACGTCCTGCGTCTCATCGCGGATCAGTCCGGCGACGCGACGCTCGACCACCTGCTCGCCGCCGATCGCAAAGCCGCGCTCCGCGACTGGCTCTGGAACCGGCAGCTCGCCGACGTGCTGCACGAGGTGCCCGTCGCGCTCGACGCCGCGGCGTTCGTGTCCACGCTCAAGCGGCTGCAGCCGCGGCTCTACTCGATTGCTTCGAGCCCGACGGCGCATCCCGGCGAGATCCACCTGACGGTCGGCACGCTGCGCTATCGAAGCCCGCGCGCGGTCCGCAAGGGCGTCGCGTCGACGTTCCTCGCCGATCGCGCGGCGGACGTGGACCTGCCAGTCTTCGTTCAGCGCTCGCCGCACTTCCATCTGCCGGCCGATCCCAACGCGCCCATCGTGATGATCGGCCCGGGCACCGGCGTCGCGCCGTTTCGCGCATTCCTGCACGAGCGGCGCGTCCGCGGGGATGCGGGCCGCAACTGGCTGTTCTTCGGCGAGCAGCACGCCGAGACGGATTTCTACTACCGCGACGAGATCGAGGCGCTCGCGCGCGACGGCTCGCTCACGCGCTTGTCGCTCGCGTTCTCGCGCGACCAGGACGAGCGCGTCTACGTCCAGCATCGTCTACTCGAACAAGGACGCGAGCTGTGGACCTGGATCGAGGACGGCGCGCACGTGTACGTCTGCGGCAACGCGAAGCGCATGGCGAAGGACGTCCACCGCGCGCTGCAGACGATCGCCGAAGAGGACGGCGGCTTGTCGACAGCGGCCGCGACCGACTATCTGCAGGACCTGACTGACGCCGGCCGGTACCACAAGGACGTGTATTGAAAGAAGTCAGGAGTGCGGAGCCGGAAGCCAGAAGTTGATGCCAAGCGTCACGCGCTTTGACAAACCTCACCTGGACCGCCATAGTAGCCGCGTGCTGGTGTCCGGTCTCCGACCGGACTCAATAGGGAACCCAGTGAGAATCTGGGGCTGCCCCGCAGCGGTCATCGAGAACGAACGCCGTCACACGCACTGGTCCTCAGGACCGGGAAGCGACGGCCACTAGGCGCCGGCCTCGCCGGCACGCTCGAGAGCCCGAAGACCTGCCCGCACCCGCCGACCAACCAATCGGCGGTACGACCTTGGACGCCTCGCGGGAGGGCGGCTCCGAACGGCAGGCCGCCTCAGGCCTGCCCGCCGACTCCGCTTCACGCCAATCGTCCACGCACCCGCGGGGGTGAAAGGTCCGTCCGCCGGCGCCACCGCACACGTGCGGTCGCGCACGATCGGCCGCCACGCCTCCGCACGATCCGCGCGCGAATGCCTCGCGCGCCGATCGACGTCAGGAGGCGGCGGCACGATGACATCCCCAGCAACGCCAACGTCCGAGTCCCTCACGCACGTTCCCACGGCGCCCGTGGCGGCTTCCACCATCGAGGCGCCACCGATCGTCGGCCACCGTCTCGCGCGGTCCGGCATCAACGCGTTCGTCGCGCGCCTGAATTTTCTGTCGTTCGAAAACCGCACCGGCCGCCGCGCGGCGCCCCTGCTGTTCGCGCTTTTCATCGCCGCACAACTCGCCGTGCTCTACGCGGCGATCCGCTATCTCTTTCCCTGGACGTGGGAACAGCAACTCTCGTCTGGCGCCGGGACCATCATTGTCACGTGCTTGATCTGCAACGTCGTGCTGTGCTTCGGCGAGTACTTCTTCCACCGCTACCTGCTGCACATCGAGACGGTCCGGTTCCTTCGCGCGCTCTGCAGCAGCCATCTCGCGCATCACAAGCTGACCTCGATCCACTTCGACGAAGCGACCAAAGCCGTCCGCAGTCACTATCCGATCGACGACGTCGAGCACGACGATCAGTCGACGTTTCCGCCCTGGGCGCTCGTGCCGTTCTTCGCGTCGTTCACGCCGTTCTTCGCGCCGATGGCGTTCTCGTTTCCGCGCGTACCGATCCTCATCAGCGGCTACGCCGCGATCGCCATCGCCCACTTCCTGTACGAAGTCCTGCACGTCGTCCATCACCAACCGTACGAGACGTGGTGGAAACCGAAGATTGAAGGACGCTTCGGTCCGCTCTGGGGACAGTTGTACGGCTTCCACCAGGCGCATCACGCGAACTACAAGTGCAATCTGAACGTGGCGGGCTTCTTCGGGATTCCGTTGGCGGACCTGGTGTTCGGGACCTATCGCCGGCCCGATCCCCTGCTCATCGACGGCGCGCCGGCGACCAAGGCGTCCGCGCGGCGACTGACACCCGAGCCGCGCTGGCCGATCTCGTGGCTCGATCGCGTCGTCTTCAAACGTCGTCGGTGGATGGTCAAGCGCGGCTAGCGGTAACATGGACGCGACCGCGTCTCATGGCCACCCGCCCGTCCGCGCTCTCGCGCGCGCTGCTCCGGATTCCCGTCCCGTGGGTTTACGTGCTGGCGTATCTCGTCGGCGTCGGGCTCCAACTGTTGCTGCTGCCCGCGGTGCGACTGACGCCGGCCGCCGCGCTGCGCTGGCGTCTCACCGGCGCCCTGCTCTTCGCCTGCGGGGCCATTGTCGCCGGATGGCCGCTCGTGATGTTTCACAAGGCCGGCACGACGACCACGCCGGGTGAAATCTCGAAAGCCTTCGTCGCGCGCGGACCGTATCGAATCACGCGGAACCCGATGTACGTCGGACTGACGCTCGCCTACCTCGGCGAGATGGGCCTCCAGCTCCAGTACGCGCCGATCGCGCCGCTCGTCCTCGTCCTGCTCTACGTGAACGGCGTCGTCATTCCGCTCGAGGAATCACGGCTGACCGAACGCTTCGGCCAGACGTACGTCGATTACTGTCAGCGCACGCGGCGCTGGTTCTGATCGCCGCCGCGTCCACCGCGCGTCAGGACGCGCGCTTCGGCCGGTTCGGTGCGCGTCTGCGTGGCCAGCAGATCGGCATACAGTCCGCCGCGCGCGGCCAGCTCGTCGTGCGTCCCGCGTTCGACGATGCGCCCGGCGTCGAGGACGAGGATGCAGTCCGCATCGCGCACGGTCGCGAGGTGATGTGCGATCACGAACGTCGTCCTACCTTCGCTCAAACGTGCAAGGCCTTCGAAGACCAACCGCTCGGACTCCGCGTCCAGGCCGGACGTCGGCTCGTCCATGATCAGGATCGGCGCCTCGCGAATCATGGCGCGCGCGATGCCGAGCCGTTGACGTTGGCCGCCCGAGAGCGGCACGCCGCCCTGCCCCACGATCGTGTCGTAGCCGTCGGCCAGTGACTCGATGAACTCGTGCGCCTGCGCCAGCTCGGCCGCGGCGACGATCTCGTCGCGCGTCGCATCGGGCTTGCCGTACGCGATGTTCTGCCACACGGGCGCGTGGAACAGTTGGGTTTCCTGGAGGACGAACGCGATGTGTCCGCGAAGCGATCGGATCGTGACCTGGCGCACGTCCCAGTCGTCGACGCGCACCACGCCTTCGCCTGGATCGTAGAAGCGTGCGATGAGCGCGGCGACCGTGGACTTGCCGCTGCCGCTCGGACCGACAACGCCGATCATCTCGCCCGGCGCCGCGGCGAACGAGACGTCGTGCAGCACGGGCCGGCCGGGATCGTAGCCGAACGTCACGTGCTCGAACTCGACGCGGCCGTCGACGTGCTCCAGTCGATGCGGCTGCGCCACGCGCGGCAGCCGCGCGTCGGCGTCGAGCACGGCGCGGACACGTTCGAGGCCGATCGCGGCCTGCGCGACGTTCGTGCTCGTGCGCGCGAGCGACTGCACGGGCCCGAACAGCCGGCCGAGATAGGTCAGAAAGACGACGAGCGCGCCGGCCGTCATCGTGCCGGCGAGCACCTGCCGCGCGCCGAACCACAACACCGCGGCCGTGCCGATCGCGACGAGCGAGGTCACGACCGGTCCGAGCAGCGACCGCACACGACGCGCGTAGAGTGCGGCATCAACGCTCTCGCGGCTCTTGGCCTCGAGCCGCTGCCGTTCGAACGCGCCTTGAGCGAACGCCTTGACGACGCGAATGGCGCCGAGTCCTTCCTGCACGATCGAAACGATCTCGCTCTGCCGCTTGCGGACATCGCGCGTCGCCTGTCGGATGACCGCGCGCAGCCGGTACGCGAAGACGCCGAGTAGCGGCGTCACGGCGAGTGCCACGAGCGTGAACCGCCAGTTGAGCGTGAACATCACCGCCAGCATGCCGACGACCGTCAGGCTGTCGATGACGATGTCGAGCACTGCCGTCGACGCGAAGTCCTGCACGGCGTTGATGTCGTCGGTGATCGTGCTGATGAGCGGTCCGGTCTGCTGTCGGTCGTGGTACGAGAGCGACAGCCGCTGCAAGTGGCCGTAGACGCTCTGCCGCAGATCGTGCGCAATCCACTGGCCGACGCTCACCGTGAAGTAAGCCGACACGTAGCTCGCGAGCGCCTGCACGAGCGCGATGACGACCGTCGCGCCGGCGGCGACGTTGAGCAACGCCATCCGACTCGTGTCCGGCCCGAGCGCCCACGCAAGCGCCGATGGCATCGGCCGTGCGTCGAACACGGAGTCGAGGACGATCTTCAGCGGCCACGGTGACGCCAGGCTCATCGCGGTCCCGACGAGCATCGCGGTCACGACAATGACGAGCCGCGGCCAGTAGGGGCGGACGAGCCGAAGCGCAAAGACGAGCACGCCCTTATCGTAGCCGCGCGGTGCGACGCGACGACGCACACCTCTGGAATTTTTCGGGGTGGGTGTGAGCTTCTTCCGGGCACGACGAGACGACGCCCGGCAGAACGCGATCGTGTCTCAGCCATCGACGGCACACGCCTTGCTCAATCCGACTGCAGAACGCTGCCCACCCGCGTGTCGCGGGCGTTCTCCATCGTGCGGCGCTCTCGATTGAAGGAAGGCCGCCGATGCGCCGCTCCCCTCGGGTTCTCTGGCTCGTCACGCTTCTTCTCGCCGGCGCGGGGCTCGCGACCGGCTTGCACATCGTCCTGGACGCTCACGATCGGACGACCGGCGTACGCGGCGACGGCAAGGTGTTCGGATCGGCCACCGCGCGCGTCTTCACCGAGGACTACGACGGCCCGCCCGTCGTCGGCGACGAGCTGACGCGCGTGCCCGCGCTCGCACCGCTGCAACCGGGCAATCGGACACATCACGTCCGCATCGACATCGTTCCGCAGGACATCGAGATCGCCCCGGGCGTGCGGTACACGGCGTGGACGTTCGGCGGATCGGTGCCCGGTCCCGTGCTGCACGTGCGCGAAGGAGACGTCGTCGACTTCACGATGAAGAACCGGTCCGCGTCGACCGTGACGATCGCGCAGCCGTGGGCCAGCGCGTCGCCATTCCTCGCCGACCTCGTGCAGGACACGCACCACGGTCCGGCCTCGGCCGTGATGCCGATGCCGCACTCGATGGACTTCCACGCCGGCACGGTCGCGCCCAACGACAAGTGGCGCATCATAATGCCCGGACAGAGCATCGAGTTCACGTGGCAGGCGAATTATCCTGGTGTGTTCCTCTATCACTGCGGCATGGCGCCCGTGCTGCAGCACCTGGCCATGGGCCAGTACGGCGTCGTCGTCGTGAGTCCGCGCAACGGGTATCCGACGGACGCGGAGGTCGCGCGCAGCTATGTCGTCGTGCAGTCCGAGTTCTACCTGAAGCCGGACGAGGCCGACGACGGCCTGTCGGACCTCGACTTCGACGCCGCCATGGCGAAGCGGCCGTCGCAGGTCGTCTTCAACGGCAACATGCAGGCGCTGAAAACCACGCCGCTCGTGGCAAACGCCGGCGAACGCGTGCGGCTGTATTTCAACGACGTCGGGCCGTCGGACGGCACGAGCCTGCACATCGTCGGAGCGATCTTCGACCGTGTCTACTACGAGGGCAACCCGGCCAACTCGATGGTCGGCATGCAGACGGTGCAGTTCGGCGCGAGCGGCGGCGGCGTGCTGGAGTTCATCGCGCCCGAGGAAGGGATGTACACGCTCGTCGATCACGAGTTCGCCGACGCGCAGCGCGGCGCGGTGGGCTACATCGAAGTGCGGTCGCCGTCGGGCGCGATCACGCACGCTTCCGCGATGATGGCGCACTGACGAAATGGTCCGGAGAGGCGACGCGAGAGGCGCCTCGTCACGCCGCGTCCGAGCCCGGACGGCCGGCGTGGCGAGGCGCCTTGGTGTGTCGACCCATGGATGACAACCGGCACCGCTAGACCGCCATGCGCTGGCGATAGAACCACCGCTTGACGAGCTCAGTGGCTTCCACATAGAGCACGGTGATCGCCACCACGGCGGCAAGCACGGCGGCCGGCAGAGGAACGAAGCCGAGCGCGGCGGCCCTCGGGACGTAGGGCACGAGGAGCGTGACGGCCATCAGCACCGTCGACGAGATCAGCAGCAGCCGGCCGGGCCGGCTCTGGAGCCACGGACGGCGCGTCCGCACGACGAGCGCGATGACGAGCTCAGTGAGCAGCGACTCGACGAACCATCCTGTGCGAAATGCCGGTACATCGACGCGGAACACGCGCATCAGGACCACGAACGTGATGGCATCGAACGCCGAGCTGAGCACGCCGAAGATCATCATGAAGCGGACGATGAACGCGATGTCCCACGTCGAGGGCCGGACGACGAGCTCGGGATCGACCCGGTCGTCGGCGAGTCCCACGGCCGGCACGTCGGACAAGAGATTGTTCAAGAGAATCTGGCCGGCCAGGAGCGGCAGGAACGGCAGCACGAACGAGGCCGCGGCCATGCTGATCATGTTCCCGAGGTTGGCGCTCATCGTCGTCAACAAGTACTTGAGCGTGTTGGCGAACGTCCGGCGGCCCTCTTCGATGCCGCCGCGGAGCACGTCGAGATCGCGTTCGAGCAGGACGAAGTCCGCGGCCTCGCGCGCTACGTCGACGGCGCGTTCGACCGAGACGCTCGTGTCGGCCGCGTGCATCGCTGGCGCGTCGTTCACGCCGTCGCCGAGGAACCCGACGACGTGCCCGGCGCGCTTGAGGGCGAGAACGATCTGCTCCTTTTGATTGGGATCGACCTCGGCGAAGATCTCGGCCTGCTCCACTGCCCGCCACAACGCCGCGCCCGCGAGCTGCGAGAGATCTCCGCCCGTCAACAATCGGTCCGCGCGCATCCCGACGAGCGCCGCGAGATGACCGGCAACGAAGCGATTGTCGCCCGTGACGATCTTCACCGCGACGCCCAGCCGTCCGAGGTCCGCGACCGCGGCCGCCGCATCCGCCTTTGGCCGATCGAGAAACGTCAGGAAGCCGAGGAACGTCAGGCCGGTTTCGTCCTCGTGCGTGTAGGCCGAACGGCGTTCGAGAGGCCGCGTCGCCACCGCGACGACGCGGACACCGTCGCGGCTCCAGGCGTCATGACGCGCTCTGAGGCGCGCGATCGCCGCTGCGTCGATCGGCGTGCCGGCGTCGGTCTTGGCGCACAGCGCGATGAGTCCGTCGAACGCTCCCTTCGCGATGAGTGAGATACCAGCCGGCGTTTCGAGGATGACGCTGAGGCGCCGCCGCAGGAAGTCGAACGGAATCTCGCCGAGCTTGCGCACGCCGGTGAGGTCGGGCGTGTGAGCGTCGAGCAGCGCGGCATCGAGTGGATTGTCGAGGCCCGTCTGTAGCTGCGCATTGATCGCTGCCGTGTCGAGGACCGCGGCTGCCGCGCGGCCGCTTGAATCGTACGCGCCGTCCAGCCGGATGGTGCCTTCGGTGAGCGTGCCGGTCTTGTCCGTGCAGAGCACGTCCATGCTGCCGAGGTTCTCGATCGCCGTCAGGCGTCGGACGAGTACGCCGCGTGCGGCCATCTGCTGCGCGCCGCGCGCCAAGCTGAGGCTGAGGATGGCCGGCAAGAGCTCCGGGCTCAGACCGACGGCGAGCGCCACCGAGAAAAGCAGCGTGTCGACGGGTGGCCGGCCTCGCAAGACGTGCGCGACGAAGACGACGACGGTCAGGAGCAGCATCGCGCTCGTCAGCGCATATCCGAACCGGCGAACGCCGCGGTCGAACGCCGTCTCCGGCCGATGACGGACGAGGTGCGCGGCGATGTGCGCGAGCTCGCTGGACGACCCGGTCGCCACGGCGAGACATCGCGCCGTGCCACTGCGCACGTTGGTGCCGAGAAAAACGCAGTTGACGCGTTCGGCGAGCGCCGCCGCGGCCGGCACGACGCCCGGTCGCTTCTCGACGGGAAAACTTTCGCCGGTGAGCACGGCTTCGCTGACGAAGCAGTCGGTCGCCTCGAGGACGACAGCGTCGGCCGGCACGAGACTACCGGCGGCGAGCAACATCACGTCACCGGGTACGACCGCCTCAAGCGGAACGGCGACCTGCACGTTGTCGCGCACGACGGTCGCCGACGTCTGCATGCGCGCGGCCAGCGCGTCGGCAGCTCGTTCAGCGCCACTCTCGCGGACGTAGCCGACGACAACCGTGGCCGCGACGATGATGACGACGATCGTCGCGTCGCGCCATTCGCCGGTCAGCATCGACACGGTTGCCGCGAAGAGCAGGAGCCACAAGAGCGGGCTCTGCACCTGGTGTCCGAACACGCGCAGGCGCGCGCGGACGCGATGCGGCGTGACGCCAACCTCTAACGTCTCGCGTCGCCGTTCGGCCTCGCTCGCCGAGAGGCCCGAAGGCGCCGACTCGAGTTCGTGCATCAGGTCGGCCACGGGCCGCGACCAATAGACGGACGGGACCGGACGCGCACTTCCAGTTCTAGTGCGTCGCGGCCCCCACCAGCGTGTGAATGACTGAGACTGCGCCATGTATGAAGACGCCACGCCCAGACGGACGCCGAACGTCAGAAAAGTCATGGACGTCCAGTGCGAGCGCGGTCGGTCGCGGCTCGGACACTGCAAGCCGTCTGCCGTCACGTCCACGTCAATGCCACACGCGCTCCGCCGCGCGGGTGCGGATTTTCTCGGGGTGCCCCGAAGTCCTTCGCGCGTCATGCGCCGGCCCATGCGACACGACGATGGACGCATGAAGCGTGAACGCGGCCAGACGTGGCGTGTGGATTGCACAAGTCGTCGCACGAGGCGCGACATGACCCGCATCCAGAACATCCTCGTTCCGATCGATTTCGGCCCGGCGTCCCGCGCGGCCCTTCGCGACGCCCAACTCATCGCGACCCGTTTCAAGAGCCGCGTCCATCTGCTGCACGTCGTCGCGCCTTATCTCTTCGAGGCGTGGGACACGGCGACCGCAGCCACGCCGCCAGCCGACCTGCTGGCCCAGATCGAGCAGAACGCGCGCCAGCGCGCGCAACGGCTCGTCCCGACGACGGGTCCACTCGCCCGCCGGACGACGGTCACGACGACGGTCGGCGTCGTGGTCGACAGCATCCTGGACGCCATCACGGCGCGGCACATCGATCTCGTCGTCATGGGCACGCACGGCCGCGGTATCGTGGGACAGGTCGTGCTCGGCAGCGTGGCGCAGCGCATCGTGCAGCGATCGCCCGTGCCGGTCCTGACCGTTCACGGCTCGGCGGCCTCCGCACGCCTGCGTGCCGGCCAGCCACGCGCCCGGCGCCCCGCGGCGACAGGAGGTCGACATGCGCGCGATGGCCATCACCCACGTCGGTCCGCTCACGCCTGATGCCGAGCCGCTGACCGCCGTCGACGTTCCGACGCCCGTTCCCACTCGCGATGAAGTGTTGATTCGCGTGCACGCGTGCGGCGTCTGCCACACGGACCTCGACGAGATCGAAGGCCGGCTTCCGCCGGCGGTCCTTCCCCGCATTCCCGGCCATCAGATCGTCGGCACCGTCGAAGCGTGCGGCGCCGA
This sequence comes from Vicinamibacterales bacterium, assembly GCA_035550595.1. Lineage (GTDB taxonomy): Bacteria > Acidobacteriota > Vicinamibacteria > Vicinamibacterales > SCN-69-37 > CALFMR01. The sequence continues at coordinate 25,647 of DASZOV010000007.1, read as the reverse complement.
GGTCACGGGCGTCCAGCGAGGCACGCGCGTGGGCGTCGCCTGGCTCGCGCGGACGTGCGGCCGCTGCCGGTTCTGCCGATCCGGACGTGAGAACCTTTGCCCGGATTTCGCCGGCACGGGACGTGACGTCGACGGCGGCTACGCGGAATACGCCGTGGCCGCAGCCGACGCGATTCATCCGCTACCCGCCGTGTTTTCTGACATCGAAGCCGCGCCGCTTCTGTGCGCCGGAGCAATTGGCTTCCGCGCGCTGGCGCTCACGCGCCTGTCGGACGGCGATGCCCTCGGCCTCACGGGTTTTGGCGCGTCGGCGCACCTCGTGCTCTCGCTCGCGCGGCACCGCTATCCACGCTCGCCCGTCTTCGTCTTCGCCCGCGACAAGGCGGACCAACAGTTCGCGCGCACGCTCGGCGCCGCCTGGGCCGGCGACACGACGGACACGCCCCCAGCGCCGCTCGCGGCCATCATCGACACGACACCGGCCTGGCGGCCCATCGTCTATGCGCTTCGGCATCTCGATCGCGGCGGCCGGCTCGTCGTGAACGCCATCCGCAAAGACGACCGGGACAAGGACGAGCTCCTGGCCCTCGATTACGCGCGCGATCTCTGGCTCGAACGCGAGCTCGCGAGTGTCGCCAACGTCACACGCGCCGACGTCCGCGGATTTCTCGACGCGGCGGCGGCCATGTCGCTGCATCCAACCGTCGACACGCTCCCGCTCGATCGCGCCAACGACGCCATCCGCCTGGTGGCCAGTGGCGGCCGGCCAGGCGCGCTCGTACTCACCCTGCCCTGAACGATTCCCGGGCAGCTCCGGAAGTTTTCGCGCGGGCACGAACCGGCTCTGACGGATCGTGACGCGCACATTCCTGCAGCCACGGCACACCGCTTGCAGTTTCCTCACGCGGCTCGCCGCGCACTTCGAAGGAGGACGTCATGACCACCGCGGACAACGAACTGCAGGAACGCATCGAACGGGAGCTCGCGTGGGATCCGGAAGTGACGGCGGACCACGTCGGCGTCACCGTCAAGGACGGCGTGGTCGGCCTGAACGGCTTCGTGCCGACCTATGCCGAGCGGATGGCGGCCGAACGCGCCGCCCTGCGCGTCCAGGGCACGCGCGCCGTTGCCAACGATCTGGCCGTGAAGCTGTCGACGCAACGGATCGATCCCGACATCGCGATGGCGGCTGCCAACGCGCTGCGCCACAACCTCAGCGTACCGGCCAGCGTAAAAGTCACCGTTCGCGACGGCTATCTCACGCTCGAGGGCACGTGCGAATGGTGGTTCCAACGCAACGCGGCCGAACAAACGGTGCGATACCTACCCGGTGTCAAGGGCGTGACCAACGCGATCACCATCGTTCCGCGCATCTCGCCGCGCGTCGTCAAGGACGGCATCGAGGCAGCGCTCAAGCGCAACGCGGAGATCGACGCGCGACGTATCGCCGTCACCGCGTCTGGTGGCACCGTCACGCTCGCCGGCTACGTGCATTCGCACGCGGAACGTGCCGAAGCCGCGCGCGCCGCGTGGGCGGCGCCCGGCGTGTCGGTCGTCGAAAATCACATCGTCGTCGCGCCATAGCGAGTGCAGGTGACGACTATGCGATCGCCTCTCTGGACTCTCGTCCTCGCCGCCGGCGCCGGACGCCGGCTGGCGCCGATTACCGGCCGTGTGCCCAAGCAGTTCTGGCGCCCCGACGGGCGGGCGTCCCTGCTCGACGACACTCTTGCACGGCTCGCGCGTCTGACGCCGGCGGCGAGGACGGTGACGGTCGTCGACCGTTCGCATCGTCCGTACGTGGAGGCGGTCGCCCGGCCGGCGCGGCTCGGGCACGTCGTCTATCAACCATCCGACCAAGGTACGGCGGCGGGCGTGCGGCTCGGGCTGCTCCATGCCGGCGCGGATCCGGACGCGACGATCGTCATGACACCGTCCGATCACGGCATTGCGCGTCCAGCCCTCTTCCATGCCGGCCTGGCGCTGGCCATCGACGACGTTCGACGCGAGAGGAGCGAGATGGTCGCGTTCGGCGTCGAGGCCGACCGGCCGGAGCGCGACTACGGCTGGATCACGCCCGCCCGCTCCGAGGACGGACGACGGCTCGCGTCGGTCGCAGCCTTCGTGGAAAAGCCGGAAGCGGCCACGGCCGCGCGCCTGTTCGCTTCTGGCGCGCTCTGGAACACGATGGTCCTCGTCACGCGCGCGGGCACGCTGGCGGATCGATTCCGTCGGCACCTGCCTGATCTGTCGAACGTCTTCGACATCGCTTCGCAGCTTCCCGCCGCCGAGCGCGACGCCTTCCTCGATCGCGCGTATGCCTCGCTGCCACGCTACGACTTCTCGCGCGATCTCCTCGCCGCGGTCGATGGCTTGTCGCTCGTCGTCTGGCCGAATGCGATGGGATGGTCGGATCTCGGCACACCGGGCCGGCTCGCGGAGTGGCAGTCGTCGAACGGCGATCGCCGGCGCGTGGCACGTGCGGACGAGGTCAGCGGCGCGCGGGTAACGGTCGACTTCGAGCCACGTTTGCTCGCGAGCGCTGCGTCGGAGTAGCGATCATGGCTGACGCGGACCGTGCGCTCGCGGCCGATTACTACGCCGATGCCGCGGTCCGCCGCGCGCTCCTCACGTATGCCGGCGCAACGGCGACGCACGGTCCCACGGCCGCATTCCTCTCCGCGCTCGATCCGGCCGCGCAGCCCTTTCCCACGTGGTCGTCGACCTCGCACGTGCCGTGGTCCGCGCTGCCCGAGGCGTGCGAGCGCGGCTGCGATCTGTCGCGCGCGCTCTGGGACACCCACGCGCTCATCTTCGCGATCGACCTCGACTACCAGAATCTGGACTATCCCGGTGAGCCGTTCCTCCACGCGAGCAGCGTGTTCTTCAAGCTGGAGAACAGCTACGCCGCACTGCGCCGGATTTTTCGTCGCTTCGGTCTGCCGATTGCGGCAATAGCGACGGGCCGTGGTTATCACTTCGTCGGACGCGTGCCGCTCGAGAGCGACGCCATCGATCGGCTTTGCGCGCTGTCGGCGGTGCCGGCCTGGTACGCGACACACGAGCGACGCCGGCCGCCGTTCGTCGCGCCGATGACGCCCCGCCAGGCGCAGGCCGCCGAGGGGCTCGGCCTCCTCATCGAGCACGTCGCGCACCTGGCCATCACCGAGGCCACACCGAACAATCTCATCCCGCTCGTCGTCAACGGCGTCGTCGTCGGCAGCGGCGAGATCGGACGCGAGTGCGTGTCGATCGACTTCTCGCACGTTGGCGATCCACTCGACACGCGGCACGTGCGCATGGCCTTCAGCGCATATCAGTGGCATCGCGCGCGGCCGGACATCTTCGGATCAGCCGTGGCGGCGCTGCCGCCACTCGCGGCCCTGCCACGTCGCGGCCGATCGCTCGAGGCGTTTCTCCTCGGCGGGCGCGACCTCAAGGCCGCGCGGGCTGCCGCAAGGACTGGCGCGCTGGCGTTGCCGAACGTCTCGCGCGGCATCGATCGCCTCATCCGGCACTATCGCGCGTCGCCGCTCGCGCGCTTCCACCAAGCGTTCGCTGCCGAACGTCGGACGATCGATTGCGCCGCCGTGTGCGGCGTGCCCGACCTGCCGCCGTGCCTCGCGCGGCCGCTCGTCGAGCCCAACGATCTGCTGCTCAAACCCGAATATCTGCAGAACCTCGTCCGTGGCCTGCTCGCGCGCGGCTGGAGCGCGGCGCGCATCGCGGCACTCGTCGAGCGCGAATATCGCGCCGATCATCAATGGGGCGATCGCTGGACGCGGCTCGACGCGCGCACGCGCGCGGACTTCGACGTGCGCGTCTTCGCCGGCCTCGTGCTCACGGGCCACGACCGGCTCATCGACTTCAACTGCGTCTCGTCGCGCGAGAAGGGCATCTGTCCCGAGAGCGGCTGCGGGCACGACCTGGACGACGACCGGCGCGCGCTCGTCACGCGCGTCGCCACGTGGCGGGCCCGTCCATGAGCTGGCGGCTCGGCATCGCGACGGGCGTGTGCATCGATCAGCCGATCGCGGCCATCCTGCCCGCCATCCGCGCGGCCGGTGCGGACGGCATCGAAGTCGACACGCCCGCGCGGCATTTCGATCCGGAGCAGCCGGACGCGGTGGTCGATCTCGCGCGTGCCATCGACGAGGCGTCCCTCGAGGCCGTGTCGATCCACGCGCCGTTCGGCGGATCGCTCGATCTCGCCCATCCGGATCCACGCCAGCGCCGTGCCGCGCTTTCGGCCGCCATGGCGTCGGCCGATGCGATCGCGCGGCTGGGTGGATGGATCGTCGTCGCGCACCCGAGCGACCTGCCGCGCCACGCGCACGACGTGCAGGCGAGGCTCGACGATGCGGTACACAGCCTCACGGTGCTGGCGGACCACTGCGCGCGTCAGGGCACGACGCTCGTCGTCGAGTCACCGCTGCCGCATCTCATCGGCGGCGCGCCCGACGAATTCGCGTTCGTGGTTCATGGCTTGCCCGCCTCGGTCGGCGTCTGCCTCGACACCGGCCATGCGGCGCTCGGCCATCATTGGCACGCGCTCGTCGAGGTCGCCGGCGCGCGGCTGCGGCACGTACACGCGAGCGACAATCACGGCCGCCGCGACGACCACCTACCTCCAGGCCTCGGCACGATCGATTGGTCCGAGATCGCCTCGAGCCTGCGCGCGGCGCATTTCGATGGCTGGCTCATGCTCGAGCTGTCGTGCCCGACCGCCGACCCGATCGAAACCTACCTGCGCGAGGCCTACGTCCGCGCCATCGATCGGCTCGCCCTCTAACGCTCCAGACCTGGCCGCGTCCAAGTCGCACGTGATTTTCCATGGCGCCCCGGAAAATGTCGGGGTCGAATGCACAGCCCAGTGGCGGATCGCGCGCCGGTTCGTGGGCACGTCGCTTGCAATCTTGCCTCACGACACGCGCGCACCCGCGCCGCGTCGTTCAGGGAGACGCGCCATGACCGTGTTCCATCGAATTCTCGTCGCCACGGATTTCAGCGACTGCTCGGCCGCGGCGCTTCAGTACGGCCGCGCGCTCGCGCGCCAGTGCAGCGCGACGCTGCACCTGTTGCACGTCGTGCAGATGCCCATCGCGGCGACCGCGGGCATCGAAGGATACGTCGCGCTCGCGCCCGACCTGCAGCAGGAGGCGGAGGCGAGCGCACGCCATGACCTCGAGGCGCTCGTCGGTGCCGAGGAGGCCGTGCTGCACGTCTCGACGCCCATCGCCGGCTTCGAAACGCCCGTGCAGGCAATCATCGACTACGCGATGCGCGAACAGATCGATCTGCTGATCGTCGGCACGCACGGCCGGCGCGGATTGGCGCACGTGATCCTCGGCAGTGTGGCCGAGGCGGTCGTACGCCGCGCACCATGCCCCGTGCTGACCGTCCGGCAGGCACCGCCCGATGCCGCTGCGATTGCCGCACCGGCCGCCGAAGCGCGTCCGACGACCGCGCCACGCGCGAAAAACGCGTGACGCGCGGGCGACCGACCCTTTCGGCACTAAGCCGGACGTTGCGGCAGGTGGATTCGCACGGCCGCGCCGCCGTTCGGCGCGTCGAGCAGGGAGATGTCGCCGCCATGCGCCTCGACGACCCGTTTCGCCGTCGGCAGCCCGAGCCCCGTGCCGCGATGCCGCGTCGTGAAGAACGGCTCGAAGACGCGCTCGCGCAGCTCTTCAGGAATGCCCGGCCCGCGATCGGTCACCGTCAACACCACCCCGCCGGCGTCGTCGTCATCGACGACCACGTCGATCGTACCGTCGTTGTTCATCGCCTGCGCGGCGTTCAGGAGAAGGTTGCTGAAGACGAGCCGCAACTGATCCGCGTCGGCGTCGATCGTGCGATCGGCGTGGCCGGACACGCGCAGCCGGACGCCGCGCATGGCCGGGTCGAGCGCCATCCAGGCGCCGAGGTCGGACAGAAAGGCGGCGACGTCGACCTCCGACCGGCGCGGCGCGCGCATGCGCGCGAACATGAGGAGGTCGCTGAGCACCGCGTTGAGCGAGTCGATGCGCGCGACGATGTCGCCGATGAGATCACGGCCGTCGGCGTCCTCGGGCAGGAGCGACCCGAGCAACTGCACGCCGCCGCGAATGCCGGCGAGCGGATTGCGCACTTCGTGCGCCACGACCGCGGCCAGCTCGCCCAGGCTCGTGAGCGCCGCCTGCTCGCGCAGCCGGACTTCCTGCAACTTGCGCGCGGTGATGTCGTAGCGGATCGCGAGGTACTGCCACGGCTTGCCGCGCGCGTCGAGGAAGGGCACGATGGTCGTGTCCACCCAGTAGAACGAACCGTCGCTCGCGCGGTTACGGATCTCGCCGCGCCAGATGCGCCCGTGCGCGATCGTGTGCCAGAGCTCGCGGATGAACGCCTTGCTGTGGTAGCCGGAATTGAGGATGCGATGATCCTGCCCGAGCAGCGCCTCGCGCGGATACTTCGAGATCTCGCAGAACTTGTCGTTGACGTACTTGATGCGCCCCGACACGTCGGTCGTCGCGACGATGGCCGCCTGATCGAGCGCGTATCGAATCTGCTCGAGCTCGTTCGTCGACGGCAGAATCGACGGCGGCGACGGGGGGACGAACGTCTCGCTCGACATGACGACGCGCGATTCCTGATGATACGCCTGGACGGCCGCCTGTCGCCGTCCCGGCAGCCGGTGCCGGTCCCGGCCGCCGTTTTCGAGGGACACCGCCGCCATGGCACATGAAACCGTCCTCGTCATCGACGACGAGCAGCTCATCCGGCGATCGATCGCCAAACGGCTCGGCGTGGCCGGCTATCGCGTCCTCGAAGCCGAGGACGGCCGGACCGCCATCGAGCGCGCCAGCACGGGCGTGGACCTGGCCATCCTCGATTACCGGCTGCCCGACCTCGACGGCCTGACCATCCTGAAGCGCTTCCGCGAGATCGATCCGGACGTGCTCGTGATCCTGCTCACGGCGTACGCGAGCGTCGAGACGGCGGTCGAGGCCATGAAGCTCGGCGCGTACCACTTCATGAACAAGCCGTTCGATCTCGAGGCGCTCGCCGCCATGGTCGAACAGGCGCTCGAGACGACGCGGCTGCGGCGCGAAGTCCGGCAACTGCGCGCGACGCAGGCCGAGCCGTACAGCCTTGATCGGATGATCGGCGACTCGCCCGCGCTCCGTGGTTTCAAGGCGCTCGTCACACGCGTCGCGGCAAGTCCGGCCTCAACGGTGCTGCTGACCGGCGAGAGCGGCACGGGCAAAGATCTCACGGCGAAGATCCTGCACTACTCGAGCGCGCGCGCCGGACGGTCGTTCGTCAACATCACCTGCTCCGCGCTGCCCGAGACGCTACTCGAAAGCGAGCTCTTCGGCTACGAGCGCGGCGCGTTCACCGATGCGCGCCAACAGAAAAAAGGCCTGCTCGAACAGGCCGACGGCGGCACGGTATTCCTCGACGAGATCGGCGAGATGACGCCACCGCTCCAGGCCAAGCTCCTGCGCTTCCTCGAGGAGAAGGCGTTCCGCCGCGTCGGTGGGACGGCGGACGTACACGTCGACGTGCGCGTCATCGCCGCGACCAACCGCCATCTCGACGACGAAGTGCGCGCAGGCCGGTTCCGCGAGGATCTCTTCTACCGCCTGAACGTGCTGCCGCTCGTGCTGCCACCGCTCCGCGCGCACCTGGAGGACGTGCCGGCGCTCGTCGCCTTCTACATCGACGCGTTCAACCGCGAATTCAAGAAGAACGTGCGCGGCGCCTCACCGGCCGCGCTCCGCGCCTTGTCCGATCACACCTGGCCGGGCAACGTCCGCGAGCTGCGCAACGCCGTCGAGCGTGCCATGCTCCTCGCCACGGGCGACATGCTCGAGCTGGACGATTTTCCGATCGCCGCGGCACGCGTCGCACGCGACACGTACGCAATCGCGCTGCCGACCGACGGGCTGGATCTGGAAGACGCGGAAAAAAGCCTGGTCCGCCAGGCGCTCGAGCGGACCGGCTGGAACCAGACGCGCGCGGCCAAGCTCCTAGGTTTGAATCGCGATCAGATCCACTACCGGATCGAGAAGTTCAAGCTCACCCCGCCGACGCCCGCCGATCACGGGAAATGAGCGCGGGAACGCGTGGAGCGCCCGTCAGATGCGCCGGAAGGCGCCACGTCAACTTCGAAGTTCGAACTTCGAAGTTCGAAGTTTGAAATGCACTCTTACAATCCCTTCCGCCGATGGTAGGTCACCTGCCAGCCGTCGGCTTCCTCGATGTAATGGCCCTTGATCTGATCGAGCGGAAGAATCGTCCACGGCGCGAGTGGCGACAGGCCGTTCTTCCCGAAGACGAGCCCGTCGGCGATGTACACCGCGACGTGGAACAGGTTGCCGCCGCCATCCGAGAACGCGACGATGTCGCCGAGCTGATAGTCGTCGTTGACGACGTAGTAGTCGCGCTTGAGCGTTTCGACCGCCACGTTCACGTTCAGGTACTTGTCGTCCGGGACGTCGTTGAAGAAATTGAGCGCCGTCCAGAAACAGTTCGCGAGCACCGGCTTCTCGAGATCCTCGACGCCGAGCTTCGGATAGCGATAAAGATGCTGACGGACGAAGATCGGCAGCAGATGGCTGATGTCGATCGTATGGCCCGTGCCGGCGATCGATTCGAGCAGCGGCCGGATGTCCGTCTGATGGCCCCCGAGGCCCCAGTACGCCGTAATCGCGGCGACGTCCGACGGATTGTCGACGTGCAGATTGACGACGACGGTCGCCACGCGGAGCAGGCCCTTGACGAGCCGCTGCAACTCCTCGGGATCGTCGATCTGCGAACGGATGCGATCGACGTCGGCGAAGTACTCGAAGTCGCCGATGCGATAGATGAGCGGGTCGACGAGCCGTCGCGTGGCCGGATCGATCGGCACCGAGCCGAGCCAGGCCTCCGACGTCGCGCCGAAGTAGCGATACGCGGTGATCTGCTCGAAGTTGAGCGACGACCGGCCGAGCTTCAGATAGATGCGCGCGCGCACCTCGGGCGGCATCCCGATGAGCCATCGCTCGTCGGGCCGGATGACGACGCCGTGGTTGAGCGGCTCGGGCCGGGCCGTCGCGCGCAGGCGCTGGATGTCATCGGGCGAGACGCCCGCCGAGGCGAGGAAGCCAGCAACGGCGTCGGCCGTCATGCCCGGGAAGTGCCATTCGGGCGCGGTGACCGGTCCCCACGTGCGCGGGATGTACTCGGCCGGCGGCGAGATCGTGATGGGCGTCACCTCGAGCCGGCCCCACGGGCCCGCGCTCCGCGCTGCCTCGGCCGCGTGCGCAGCGGCCACGGGCACGCTGCGCGCGCGAACGGCATCCGGCTGCGGTTGATCGCGCAGATAGACCATCGCCACGGCCACCCATGGCGCGACGAAGAGCGCGATGAGCACGCCAAGCCACAGCCTCGGAATCGCGACGAGGTGCACTCCGCTTGTCTCGCGGGGCGTCTGCCCCGCAACGGTCTTCGCTGGTCTGGCCATACAGCAGAAAAGATCGGCCGGACGGCGTGACGCCGAATGCGGCGGCTGCGGCCCGGACGCCTCAGTCTGCGCCCGGCACGGGTCGAGTGCAATACGCCAGGGCAGTGTCAGAGCCGTGTCACGAGGCGCCGGAACCCGTCATTCTTGATACGCTGAACCGACCGCGTTCTCGTAAGGACCATCGCCTCATGCCCACGTCCTCACCGTCCAAGTCCACGCCCAAACGCAGCGCTTCGAGCCCGCCCTTCGCGAGCGAGTACCGCGACTGGCTGCGCATGATGGTGCTCATCCGGCGCTTCGAGGAGAAGGCCGGTGAAGCCTATTCACTCGGCCAGATCGGCGGCTTCTGCCACCTGTACATCGGCCAGGAAGCGCTCGGCGTCGGCTCGCTCTCGGCCCTCGCTCCCGACGACTACGTCGTCAGCGCGTACCGCGAACACGGGCTGGCTCTGGCGCGCGGGATGACGCCGCGCGCGGTGATGGCCGAGCTCTTCGGCAAGGCAACGGGCTGCTCGAAGGGCAAGGGCGGGTCGATGCACCTGTTCGACACGTCGATCAACTTCATGGGCGGCCACGGCATCGTCGGCGGCCAGATCCCGCTCGGCGCCGGCTTCGCGTTCGCTGCGAAGTACCGGGGCACGTCGCAGGTCTCGCTCACTTTCTTCGGCGACGCGGCGGCGAACATCGGATCGTTCCACGAGACGTTGAACATGGCGGGCCTGTGGAAGCTGCCCTGCGTGTTCGTCATCGAGAACAACGGCTACGGCATGGGCACGGCCATCGCGCGCGCCGCGGCCATCGGCGATCTGTGGCAGCGCGCGGCGAGTTACGGCATGCCGGGCGCCGAGGTCGACGGCCAGGACGTCGTCGCCGTGCGCCAGGTCACCGAGGAGGCCGTCGCGCGAGCGCGCGCGGGCGACGGACCGACGCTCATCGAGGCCCGGACGTTCCGTTACGTGGGCCACTCGATGTCGGATGCGGCGAGCGGCACCTATCGCAGCAAGGAAGAGCTCGACGCCTCTCGCCAACGCGATCCGATCGTGCTCTTCGAAGAGAAGCTGCGCGGCCTCGGACTCATCACCGACGGCGACATCAAGGCGATCGAAGACGAGGTCGCGGCCGCGGTCGCCGACGCCGTCCAGTTCGCGGACGCCTCGCCGGATCCCGATCCGTCGGAGCTCACGACCGACGTCTACGCGCCGGAAGGAGGCCGCTAGTGGCGACGATGACCTATCGCGACGCGCTCAACGCGGCGCTGCGCGAGGAGATGCAGCGCGACGAGGACGTGTTCCTCATGGGCGAGGAAGTGGCCGAGTACGACGGCGCCTACAAGGTGAGCCGCGGGCTACTCGCGGAATTCGGCCCGAAGCGTGTCGTCGACACGCCGATCTCCGAGCTGGGATTCACGGGCATCGGCGTTGGCGCGGCGATGGTCGGGCTGCGACCGATCGTCGAGGTGATGACGTTCAACTTCGCGCTGCTCGCGCTCGACCAGATCGTCAACGGCGCGGCGAAGATCCGCTACATGAGCGGCGGGCAGATCGGCTGTCCCATCGTCATTCGTGGTCCGGGCGGCGCGGCGCTGCAGCTCGCGGCGCAGCATTCGCAGGCATTCGAGAGCTGGTACGCGCACATCCCCGGGCTCACGGTCGTCATGCCCGCGACGCCGGCTGACGCGAAGGGGCTCCTGAAGTCGTCCATCCGCAGCGACGATCCCGTCATCTTCATCGAAGGCGAGATGCTCTACAACGTGAAGGGCGAGGTGCCCGACGAGGAGTACCTCATCCCGATCGGCAAGGCCGACGTCAAGCGCGAAGGCGGCGACGCGACGATCATCTGTCACTCGAAGACGGTGACGCCCGCGCTCCGCGCCGCCGAGACGCTCGCGGCCGACGGCATCCAGGCCGAGGTGATCGATCTACGCACGATCCGCCCACTCGATACCGAAGCCATCCTCGCCTCGGTCGCCAAGACGCACCGCGTCGTCGTCGCCGAAGAGGGATGGGGCTTCGCGGGCGTCGGTGCCGAAGTCGTGGACGTGATTCAGCGCGAGGCGTTCGACGAGCTGGACGCGCCCATCATCCGCGTCCATCAAGCCGACGTGCCCATGCCCTACAACAAGCATCTCGAGCGCGCGGCCAAGGCCGATGCGCCGAAGATCGTCGCGGCCGTGCGCCGCGTCTGCTACCGGGACTGACGAGATGGCCACCAAAGTCGTGATGGAAGCGCTGTCGCCCACGATGGAAGAAGGGCGGCTGGTCGCCTGGAAGAAGCACGAAGGCGACGCGGTCGCCTCGGGCGACGTCCTGGCCGAAGTCGAAACCGACAAGGCAGTGATGGAGATCGTCGCGCGCACGGGCGGCACGCTCCTGAAGCAGGTCGTGCCCGAAGGCTCGACGGTGCCCGTGGCCGCGTTGCTCGCGTGGATCGGCAATCCCGGCGAGTCGGTCGGCGATGCGGGGGCAGCGCCCGTGCCGGCGCAGGGACCGGCTTCTACGGGACCCGCGTCCGGGCCGGCACGGGGGCCGGCCCCTACCGAGAAGGAATCGACGGCGGTGCAAGTACAAGCAAAGGAGTCGGCATCGACAGGGACCGAGTCCACTCCGGTGCAGACACAGGCACCGGCCGCGACGCGCGCGCCGGGTGAACGCGTGAAGGCCTCGCCGCTCGCGCGCCGCATGGCCGCCGATCGCGGCGTCGATCTCGCCGCCATCGCAGGATCGGGTCCGGACGGACGCATCGTGAAGCGTGACGTCGAAGAGGCGGTCGCGGGTGCGCCGGCTGGCGTCACGAGCGGCGCCGCGGCAGCGGCCACCGAGACCGGTCCCGCGTTCACCGACGTCCCGCTCTCGCCGATGCGCAAGACGATCGCGAAACGGCTCGTGCAGTCGATCGGGCCGATCCCGACGTTCTATCTCACGACCGAAGTCGACATGGAGCGCGCGCACGAAGCGCGCGAGGCGCTCCTCGCGACCGGCGACGGCAAGTTCTCCTTCAATGACCTCATCGTCCGCGCCGCGGCCTCAGCGCTTCGGCAGCACCCGTGGGTCAACGCGTGGTGGATGGACGATCGCGTCCGGCAATGGCGCGACATCCACGTTGGCGTGGCCGTGGCCGTCGAGGACGGCCTGATCACGCCGGTCGTGCGTCACGCGGACCGCAAGACGCTGCGCGAGATCGGCGCCGAAGTACGCGAGCTCGCCGGCCGCGCGCGCGAGAAACGCCTCGCGCCCGAGGAATACACGGGCGCGACGTTCTCCGTGTCGAATCTCGGCATGTTCGGCATCGACGAGTTCACGGCCGTGATCAATCCGCCCGAGGCCGCGATTCTCGCCGTCGGACGCATCGAGCCGAAGCCGGTCGTCGTCGATGGCGTGGTTGTCGTGCGGCGCCGGCTGCGCCTCACGCTCAGTTGCGATCATCGCGTCGTCGACGGCGCAACGGGCGCGGCGTTCCTCAAGACGCTCGCGGGCATGCTCGAGAACCCGCTGGCCCTGGTCTGGTAGCCGGATCGTCGATCCGCAGGAATGGCGCCGGCGTCATCCGCGCGCCGAGGAGTTCGTGTGGCCCAGCAGTCCTTTGATGTCGTGTTCGTCGGCGGCGGGCCCGCCGGCTATCCCGGCGCGATCCGCGCCGCGCAACTCGGCCTGTCGGTCGCCGTCGTCGAGAAAGAGAAGCTCGGCGGCGTGTGCGTGAACATCGGGTGCATCCCGACCAAGGCCCTGCTCTACAGCGCGTCGATGGCACGCGTCGTGCGCGACGAGGCCAAGGCGCTCGGCATCACGACCGGCGACGTCACCGTCGACTACGGCGTCGCGATGCGGCGGTCTCGGCAGGTCGCCGACCAGAACTCGAAGGGCGTCGGCTTCCTGATGAAGAAGCACAAGATCGCCGTCATCAGCGGCACCGCCACGCTCGCTTCGTCGAAGACCGTGAAGGTCGGTGGCGACACCATCACGGCGAAGAAAGCCATCGTCCTCGCGACGGGTTCGCGATCAAAAGGCATCCCGGCGATCGGACTCGGCATCAACCGCACGACGGTCATCACCTCGGACGAAGCGCTGTTTCTCGAACAGGCGCCCGCCTCACTCGCCATCGTCGGCGCGGGCGCGGTCGGGACGGAGTTCGCGGACATCTTCCACGCGTTCGGGACGAAGGTCACGCTCATCGAAGCGCTGCCGCGCATCTTGCCGCTCGAGGACGCCGAGTCCTCGGATGCCGTCACGAAGAGCTTTCGCAAGCGCGGCATCGACGTGCTCGCAGGCGTGAAGGTCGTCAAGGCCGACGTCTCGGATCGCGGCGTGACGCTGACGCTCGAAGTCGGCGGCGCGACGAAGACCGTCATGGCCGACAAGGTGCTGATGGCCGCGGGCCGCGCGGTGAACACGGACGGCATCGGCCTCGAGGCTGTCGGCGTGAAACTCACCGACCGCGGATTCATCCGCATCGATCCGACGACGCTCGCGACGAGCGTGCCGGGCATCTACGCGATTGGCGACGTCGCCGGGCCTCCGATGCTCGCGCACAAGGGCACGCGCGAGGGCGTCCACGTCGCGGAAGTCATCGCCGGACAGTCGCCGCACGCCATCGACTACACGAACGTGCCGAGCGTCACCTACTGCCAGCCGGAAGTCGCAAGCGTCGGCTTGACCGAGGAACAGGTCAAAGCCGCCGGCACGAAATACACGGTCGGCCGGTTCCCCTTCTCCGCCAACGGCCGTGCGCGCGCGACGATGGACACCGATGGGTTCGTGAAGATCATCCGCGACGCGAAGTACGGCGAGATCCTCGGCGCGCACATCGTGAGCGGCCACGCATCCGAGATGATTGGCGAACTGGTGATGGCGCGCACGAACGAGCTCACGGTCGACGAAGTCGACTTCGCCATCCACGCGCACCCGACGCTGTCGGAAGCCATCGGCGAAGCCGCGCTCGATTCCCTCGGGCGCGTGCTGCACATCTGACGCCGCGTCGAAGTCAGAAGTTCGAAGCCAGAAGCCAGACGTCCGCGCCCCCCGGGAGAACCCGAGTTCGAAGTTCGAAGTTCGAACTTCAAAGTTCCGCCGAGCGCCCTTCACTCCGGCGGATCGATCGTCCCGGCCGGCGTCCACGGCCCGCAGCGCGCGATGCGGCGGATCGTCAGCCACGATCCTTCGAGCGCGCCGTGGCGCGCGATCACGGCATCCGCGTAATGACTGCACGACGGCTCGAATCGGCAGCGCGCCCCCATGGCCGCGAGCACCGGCGAGGCGGTGTGCTGGTACACGTGAATGCTCGCGCGCAAGACGCGCGCGGTGATCTGCTGTGCTGGAGCCCGAGACACGTCGAGTCCGAGGAGAACGAGCACCGCCGCCGCGACGGCGAGCGCACGCCATCGGCGCGGACGGACGACCGCCGGCGTCATCGTCCGTGACACGTCGCCGGCAGGCGCGGCCAGCGACTGACGGCTGAACGCGCTGCCGGCGGAATCAGACGACGACGGACGATTAGAAGCGATCGGCGTAGTTGCTCAAGCCCGGGATCAGGAACCGGCCGCCGTTGATGCCCTTCACGATGCACATGATGTGCACGATGAGGATGCCCACCCAGAGCACGAGAAAGAGCAGGCTGAACGCACAGCCGACCATCGGCAACGCCATCCCCACGACCATGGAGAGGATCGACAGCACGATCCACAGGACGATTTCCGCGACAAGCAGCACGATACCGTGCTTGGCATGCCACTGAACCTCCTTGTCCTCCTTCTCCACCAGCAGCGGCACGAGGGCCAGCAGCCAGAGATAGGCGAGCACGATCATGACGTTTCTGTTGCTCGACGGAGCGCTTGGGGTAGTCGCGTCACTCATTCGCGATGACTCCTTGCCACCGGAAAAAGGCAGTTTCCTGGGTGGACGCGCGGAGTCTACCGGAACTGCCGCCTGAATGCCAGCGACGACGCCTGTCCGACCACCTGGCGGCGGCCGTCACGTCCGCGCTAGGATGAGCCGTTTTGGCCGCGCGCGCGATCGCCTCGTCCTCGTGGACCGCTGGCGCATCGCGTCAACGTCTCGCCATATTTGCCGCGCTCTGGGCGGCCTCCATTCTGTTCGACCTGGCCTCGAATCACGCCTGGTCCGGCAACGCGCTGCTCGCCGTGCTGGCCGCATGGACGCTGCTGCAGCCGGCCGGCGTGCTTCCACTGGGCGCTCTGGCCGCCGGACACGTCCTGACGTTCGTCCGCGCCGCGCCGTTCGTGTCCAACCACACGCTCTTCGCCGTCATGGTCGACGCGGCCCTGCTCGCGGCGATCGCAATCTCGATGACGCGCCACCGGCGGCTTCGCGTGGATGCGGGCGAGATCTTCGACACCTGGGCGCCGGCCGTGCGCGCGGCGGTCATCGTCCTCTACGTGTTCGTCGTCTTCCACAAGCTGAACGCGGACTTCTTCAACCCGGCGGTGAGCTGCGGGACCGCGTTCTACGGCGCGCAGATCGAGCGGTTCGCGTTCCTGCCACATACGGCGTGGGCCGGCGTCCTGTCGCTCTACGCTGCGATCGTCACCGAGGCGGCGATTCCCGTGCTCCTGAGCGTTCGCCGCACGCGCAACGTGGGCGTGCTCGTCGCCGCGGCCTTCCACTGGATGCTGGCCGTGAATCCGCGGGACGCGTTCTACAACTTCTCGTCGATGCTCTTCGCAGTTTTCTTCCTGTTCGCCGCCGCCGGTCCGGTGAGCGCGTGGCTCGCGCGCGTCGACACACGTCGCATGACGCGCACATCGCGGGCGTTCCTGCTGATCGTCGCGGCATGCGCCATCGTGCAGGCCTGGACGCGCCACGCGAGCGGCAGCGTCGATCCGTTTCTGCTCCTGTGGGCGGTGTACGGCCTTGGGCTGATGGCGGCCTTCGCGTGGATCGTGCGGGGCCGATGGACGGAGTCAGCGCCGAGGACTGACGTGTTCGCGCTGCCGGCGCCGGCGCTCATCGTGCTGCCGATCGTCGTCGCGCTGAACGGCGTCAGCCCGTACGTCGGCTTCAAGACGGAGCTGTCGTGGGCGATGTTCTCGAACCTGCGCACCGACGCGGCGCGATCGAATCACTTCGTCGTGCCCGCGGCCTGGCGGATGAACGGTGACGAAGACGACCTCGTCGCGATCGTCGCCTCATCCGATCGCGGGCTCGCGCAAGTCGGACAGCGCGGCGACCTGATCCCCTACTTCGAGTTGCGCCGCCATCCCGACGCGTCGATCACCTACGTGCAGCATGGAATCATCCACACCTTCGCGCACGTCCGCGACGATCCGCGGTACACGCCGCTGTCATGGATCGCGCGCAAGACCCGCGCGTTCCGCCCCGTCAGCGCGGCAGGCCCCGAGACCTGCCACCACTGACGCGGGTCGAACAACGGGTCAGGGTTTCGGCAGCGCCTTCAGCCAGTCGGTCGCCGCCGCGCGGGCGGCCGTGACCGCCGGCTCGCCGGCGCGGAACGCCATTTTCCAGCCGTTCGGCTTCGACTCGAACGCGCCGTCGACGAACTCCGTGCCGCCGTCCGGGACCGTACGCGTCTTGGCCGTGAAGTCGACGCCAGCGCTCGCGTCCAGGAGCATCTTCAGACGCTGCGCGATGAGCACCTGCGGATCGACGGGATTGTCTTTCTGCCACTGCGCGACCGCCCGCTCGTAGCTCTGCTTCACGTCTTCACGTTCGGCGACGATGCTCTGGCGCTCGAGCGCGATCATCTTGGGATCCTTCATCTGCGCTTCGCTCTGCTTCACGACTTCGTCCATCTGCGCGCGATCGGCCGCGGGCAGGTTGACGAACGCGGCGCGCGCGTCGTCGAGGTCCTTCTTCTGCTTCGCCTGCCGAGCCGCCAGTTCCTCGTCGACGGTGTTGTCGAAGGGTCTCTCGATGGGTTTGCCGTCTTCACGCATCTTCTCGTAGGCCGCCTTGAAAGCCGGCGACGCCGCGTAGGTCCGCGCCCAGGCGAACCCGTCGCGCACGAGCGTCGCGCGAGCCTCCGGCGGCAGCGCGATGAACGTCTGCGCGGCGACGCGCGAGTACTGGAAACCGCCTTCGACGACCGTGCGCGTGAACAACGCTCCTGCCTCGGCGGCCGTCATGTGCAGCCTCGCGGGCACGTCCTGCGCCCACACGACTCCGCCCACGACGGCGACGACCGCCGTCGACACGACTCCCCGTCTCCATCCCGATCCGATCATGCCTCTGCTCCGTTGCGCCGGATCCGGCCGGCCACCGCTCTATCGGTGCTTCGCGCGATCGGCGGCGACGGCCGCCATCCAGTAAGCCTTCTGGCCGATGTACGCGCGCATGTCCGGCATGTTCGCCAGCACGATGCGACGCACCGAGAGGACGTCGATCTTACCCGCTTTCTGATAGAGCACTTCGCCGCCGGGAGCGAGGACCATGACGTACGGCTCGGCGGGATTCCATTTCGCGCCCCACGCCGACTGCAGCGCCGCGCGGTCGTCCGACGCGAATTGCTTGTTGGGGCTCGAGGCATGCTGCTGTTTCAGGAAGGCGAGCACGGCGGCCTGCTGCGCCGGCCCGTCGGCCGAGACCGTCACGAGATTGAACGCGCGCAGGCGATACATGCGGTACGTCGTCTCGAAGTCGACGAGCTGATCCTGGCAGGCCTTGCACGCGGTCGACCAGAAGTCGACGACGGTCACCTTGTCGGTGGGGTTGCTGCGAATCGTCTTCAGGTCGTCGGCGTTGACCATGTCCACAGTCACCGGCTCGGCCTGGATGCGCGCCCACTCCTGGGCGACGTCCTGCGACTTGTACAGCCACTTCGTCGTGCAGCCGAACGCGTGCGTGTTGGCCACCGGGACGGGCCGGCCGGCGAGCAGCGCGTCGAGCGCGTTGCGCGCGTCGTGCGACTTGACGAGATCCTCTCGCTGGTTGTCGTCGATCCGCCCTTGATAGGCCAGCTTGTGGTGCTCGTCGAAGATGAAGATGTGCGGCGTCGCCACGGCGCCGAATTTCATCGAGAGCTCCTGCGTCTCGCCGTCGTACAGGTACGGCCACGTGATGCCGCGGAAGGCCGCGCGGATCTTCATCTCGGGCAGCGAGTCGGTGACGTCCGTGTACCCGAGCTCGTCGAGCCGCACGGCCTTCGCGTTGTTCGGGTTGATGGCGACGAGCGTCACGCCCTTGCTGCGATAGTCCTTGTAGAGCTGCTCGATGCGGCCCTCGTACAACTGCGAGACCGGACAGTGGTTGCTCTCGAAGACGATGGCGAGAAGCTTCGTATGGGTGAATTCGTCGCTCGAGTGCGTGCGGCCATCGACGCCCGGGAGCGTGAACGACGGCAGGTCCGAGCCGATGGGCAGCACCGGATGCTCGACGGGACGGATGCCGCGTCCCTGCGCAGCAACGCCAATTGCCGTCACGGCGACGAGCGCGACGCCGATGGCCATTCGGCCAGCCACCCGTCTCGCAGCGTCGATCCCGACTCTTCGTCCATTGCGGCCGTTCCGTCGTGCCGTTGCGCTCATGACGAGCCTCCCCTTGTCGTGCGGCGCGACGCGCCGCGTCAGGATTGCGACCAGTACGTCTGCTGCCCGGTGGATGCCGCGTCGTCGGGCAGGTTGGCGAGAATCGCGCGCCGCAGCTTCGGAATGTCCGCGCCGCCCAGTTCCTGATAGAGCACGTCGCCGTTGGGCGCGAGGAGCAGCGTGAACGGCACGGGCGCGGGCATCGCGGGATCGAACGCGGCCTGCAGCCCGTAGACGTCCGGCGAATTGAAGAGCAGGTTGCGGTGCGACGCGTGATGCTGCTGAAGGAACTCGAGGACCGCGGGACGCTCCTCGGGGTCGTTCACCGACACGGCGACGAACGACAGATGCCGGCTCCGATACATCTGGTACGTCGTCTCGAGATTCGGGAACTCGATGATGCACGGCGCGCACCACGTCGCCCAGAAGTTGACGAGGAGCAAGCCGTCGGTACCGTTCTGCCGGAGCGCCTTCAGCCCGTCGGCGCCGACGAGATCGAGCGGGACGGGTGCGGCGGCGATCGCGGCCGCTTCAGTTTCGGCCACCGATGGCGACGATCGACGGGCCGGCTGGCAGCCGACCGCGCGCGTCTCGGCGACAGGCACGGATCGGCCCGCGAGAATGGCGTCGATCGCGTTCCGCGCGTCGGGCGACGTCACGTGATCGCCACGCGGACTGTCGTCGATTCGACCTTCGTAGCGCAGCGTGCGCGCCTGATCAAAGACGAAAATCTGCGGTAGGGCCGTGACGCCGAACGCCGTCACGAGCTCAGGCGATGCCGCGGCTGACAGGTACGGAAACGTGAAGTGCCGCCAGTCGGCGCGGACCTTCATGTCCTCGATCGACTCACCCGCGTCGGTGTGATCGAGATCGGCCAGCCGCAGGGACGCCGGATCGTCGGGATTGATCGCGACGAGCGCGAGATCCTGCGGCGTGTAGGCCGCTCGGATCGCCGCGAGCCGCGCCTCGTAGCGCTGCGTGTCCGGGCACCGGTCGCACGTGAAGACGACGGCCAGGACGCGGCTGCCGGCGAAGTCGGCGAGCGCATGGTGCTGACCGTCGGTGCCGGGCAGATCGAAGGCCGGCGCAGCCGCGCCAATCGGCAGCGACCGCGCGCGGCCGCCGCACGCCGACATGAGGATCACTGCTCCGAGCGTGACGAACACGCGACCGATGGCCATGACCTGTCTGATGGGTGGAGGGTATCACGGCGACGTCGAGGACCGGAAGGCCGCCGTGAGGCCGTAAGATGAAGCCATGGCGGATCCTGCCGCGCCCAGTGACACGGCCGTCGTGCTGTTCGACGGCACCTGTGCCTTCTGCGAAGGCGCGGTGAAGTTCATCGCTGCGCGCGATCCACGCGGCTACTTCCGCTTTGGCGCGTCACAGACCGACGCGGGCCGCGCCGTGCTCGCCGCGCACGGGCTGACGCGTGAGGCGACGCGCAGTTTGGTGCTCGTCGAGGGTGACCGCGTTTACCTCCGATCCACGGCCTCGCTGCGCATCGCGCGAGGGCTCACCTGGCCATGGTCGATGCTGGCCATCTTGCTCGTCGTGCCGCGCCCGCTGCGCGACCTCGTCTATCGCGGCGTCGCCGTCGTCCGTCATCACCTGGCCGGCACGTCGAACGCGTGCGAAATTCCGCCACCCGAGATTCGCACGCGGATGATCTAGCCGTGCCTCACGCGCGCACCGGCGTTCGCGCCGGCGTTTTCTCCGTGGTCGTCGCCTCGGCGAGTCTTCTGCTTGCGGCCGCGCCAGGCGTGCAGTCGCCGTCACCCGCGCCGACCACGCTCACCCTCGCCACTGCGACGCCGGGCGGCGGCTTCCCGCTCTACGGCGATGCGCTCGCGGCCGTCGTCCACGACACGGACCCGACGCTCGTCATCCGGACCGAGAACACCAAGGGCAGCACCGAGAACATCCCGCTGCTCGAACGCGGCGCCGTCGATCTCGGGCTCGTCCAGGGCGAAGCGGCGCACGACGCGTTTGCCGGCATCGGCCAGCCGCGCGCGAACCTGAAGATCATCGCGGCGATGTACTCGACGCCGGGCTTCTTCGTCGTCCGCGCCGACAGTCCGTACCGCACGATTGCCGATCTGCACGGGAAGCCCATCGCCTTCGGCGCGCGCGGATCGGGACTCGTCATCCTCGCGCGGTACGTGCTCGACGGCCTGGGCCTCGACATGAACCGCGACTTCCACGCGGTCCTGCTCGATCACGCGGGCGATGGTCCGGGGATGGTCGCCGACGGCCGCGTCGCGGCGCTGTGGGGCGGCGGCGTGGGCTGGCCTGGATTCACGAGCGTGATGAACGGTCCGGGCGGCGGACGCCTCGTCGCGCCGTCAGCCGACGAGATCCAGCGCATCACTGCGGCCCATGATTTCCTGAAACCGCTCGTGTTGCCGCCCGGGAGCTACCCGCACCAGGACACGCCGCTGCGGTCGGTGGGATCGTGGAGCTTCGTGCTCGCGCGGCCCGGGTTGAGCGACGAGGTCGCCTATCGCCTCGCGCGCGCGCTGCACGAGGCCGAGTCCACGTTCGCTGCGCGTTTGCCACAAGCCCGCGAGACGACCTCGGCCAACACACTGGCTGCGGCCCCGCGCCGCGACATGATCCATCCTGGCGTGTTGCGATACCTCGGCGAGCTCGGTCTCTGACGACTACCGCGTCGCGAGATATTCGCGGATGATCTCGTCGAAGTTCTCGTTGCCCGGCAGGCCGAGCGCGCGAGCCTTGGACGTCTCGAGCGCCGCGGGCCAACCGCCGGCGACCTGTTCGATCCGCGGATCGAGCTCCCAGCGAATACGATCGGCCGCCTCCTGACCGCCGGCGCGCACGAGCGCCGCGACCATCTCATCGACGCTGACCGAGATGCCGGGCAGATTGACGACGCGCGTCGTGCCGAAGGCGGAAGCCGGTGCATCGTGCACGGCAATGAAGCACTCGATGGCCTTGGCCGTCGAGAGCAGCCACAGCCGCGTCCCACGCGAGACGGGACAGACCGACGACTCGCCGTTCAGCGGCTCGCGGATGATGCCGCTCGCGAACGACGACATCGCGGCATTCGGCCGTCCGGGCCGCACGACGATCGTCGGCAGGCGGACGGACCGGCCGTCGACGAAACCGCGCCGGCTGTAATCGTCGACGAGCAGTTCGCCAATCGCCTTCTGTGTGCCGTACGACGACTGCGGATTGAGCGCCTGCGCGGCCGGCACGACGTCGGGCAACGCGCCACCGAAGACGGCCACGGAACTCGCGAAGACGACGCGCGGCTCGTGGCCGCGCGCGCGGCAGAGGTCCAGCAGCCGGCGTGTGGCGTCGAGGTTGACGCGCATCCCGAGATCGAAGTCCGCCTCCGCGCCGCCGCTCACGACCGCCGCCAGATGGAAGATCGCGTGCGTGTCCGCGTCGATTGCCGACTCGAGCACCCCGTCCGCCATGAGATCGGCCGCGACGACGCGCACGCGGGGATCGCCGGTCGCCGGTGCCGCGGTCTGGTCGAGCAGCACGACTTCGTCGATCGCCGACTGCGCCCCGTCAGCGCCCGCCAGCGCGCCGCGCATCAACACCGCCTCGGCCAGCCGCCGGCCGAGGAATCCTGCGCCGCCCGTGATCAAGACCTTCATCGCGCCCCACGCTTTCCGATCGTCTTCATCCAGCCCAATCCGTCTTCGGTGCGCGCGCGCGGACGATACTCGCAGCCGACCCAGCCGTCGTATCCGATCGCGTCGAGCAGATCGAGCACGTACGCGTAGTTGACTTCGCCCTCGTCGGGCTCGTGCCGGTCGGGCACGCCGGCAATCTGGACGTGTCCGACGACGTCGTGATGATCGCGAAGCGCGCCGGTGATGTCGCCCTCGGTCACCTGGACGTGGAACACGTCGACCTGCACCTTCAGGTTGTCGGCACCCACGTCGCGGCGAAGCGCGTGCGCGTCGGCCTGCGTCGACAGGAAATAGCCGGGCATCGTGCGCTGGCTGATGGGCTCGATGAGCAACGTGCGGCCGCTCACCGCGAGCTCGCGCGCCGCGTACCGGAGGTTCTCGACGAACACGCCGCGATGACGCGCGGCATCGGCGCCGGCGGGCAGGATGCCGGCCATCGCGTGGAGCCGCGGCACGCCGAGCGCGTCCGCGTACTCCAAGGCGGTCGCCACGCTCGCGCGGAACTCGGCCTCGCGGCCGGGCAGCGACGTCAGGCCGCGCTCGCCATCCGCCCAGCGGCCCGGCGGCAGATTGATCAGGACGGTCTCGACGCCGGCCGCGCGCTGCCACGCGGCGACGTCGCGCGCCGGATAGTCGTACGGAAACAGATACTCGACGGCCGTGAAGCCCTCTCGCGCGGCCGCGGCGAACCGCTCCGGAAACGGCACCTCGTTGAACATCATCGTCAGATTCGCGGCCAATCGCGGCATGTCGACCCGTCTCCTCCGTTCACTGTCCTCGAAATGACGCGCCGAAGGCGCCTCGTGCATTCGAAGTTCGAAGTTGCCCTTTAGCGATCGAGCTTGAACGTCGTCACGAGATCGGCGATCTGGTCCGCGTCGAGCGGCCGCGTGGGCGAGCCGCGCAACAGCAGGAACAGCTTCGCGGTCTCCTCGAGTTCTTCCGCCGCGTAGGTCGCCGCCTCGAGCGTTCGACCCGACACGACGGGGCCGTGATTGGCCAAGAGTACGGCGGCATGCGTCTTCGCCAACCGGCCAACAGCGTCGCCGAGCGCCGGATCGCCGGGACGGAAGTACGGCACGAGCGGCAGCCGGCCGATCTTCATCACGTAGTACGCGGTGAGCGGCGGCAAACAGTCAGCCGGGTCGAGTCCTTCGAGACACGACACGGCTGCCGAATAGGTCGCGTGCAGATGCACGACGGCACCGGCCGCCGGGCGCGCGGCGTACATGGCGCGATGGAAAAACGCTTCCTTCGACGGCGGATCGCCACTGACGAGCACGCCCGTGGCGTCGAGCTTCGACAGACGCGCCGGATCCAGCCGGCCGAGACACGAGTCGGTCGGCGTGACGAGGCAACCGTCGTCGAGCCGCACGCTGATATTGCCGCTGCTGCCAGCCGAGAGCCCTCGCTCGAACAGCGAGCGTCCCACCTCGACGATGCGATCGCGCAGCCGGTGCTCGTCGCGGTGGACGTCGGCCATCGCGCTCATTGGACGCGGCTCCAGGCATCGAGGAAGAAGGCCGGTGCGCCGAAGTTGCCCGACTTCAACGCGAAGTCGATGGACGGGCCGGCGGGCTCCGTGGGAATCGACACCGTCCACGGCACGCCCGGCTCGATCTCACGTCCGATGCGCAAGAGCCGCACGCCGAGCGCCGCGGTCACGGCGCCGGCCGTCTCGCCGCCGGCGACGATCAACTGGCGGACGCCCGCGTCGACGAGCCCGCGCGCGATCGCGGCGAGCACGCGTTCGACGAGCGCGGCCGCACGCTCGGCGCCCAATGCGTCCTGCACCGCGCGGACGACGTCCGGTTCGGCCGTCGAGTAAATGAGGACGGGTTCGTCGGCGAGATGCGGCTCGGCCCACGCCACCGCGGCGGCGACCGCGCCCGATTCATCGGCGGCGAGCGCCATTGGATCGAGTTGCAGCGACGGATGACGCTCGCGCATCACCGCGACCTGACGTCGCGTCGCCAGCGAGCAACTGCCGGCAATCACCGCGCGACGGCCGCCAACCGGCGGCAGCCGTGCCGAGACGTCAGCCCCGGCCGCGAGCCCGCGCGCGCGCCACACGTCGGCGACGCCGTGCGCCAGTCCGGACGCGCCCGTCATGAGCTGCATGTCCGCGCAGGCGACCGCGATGGCCGACAAGTCGCGATCGTCGATCGCGTCGACGACCGCGATGCCGACGCCCACCTCCTGGAGCGCCCGGCACTCGCGGGCGATCGCCGCGGCGCCGGCCGCGACCGTCGCGTGCGCGATGAGCCCGACCGTGCGCCTCGTCTGCGGCTGGAGCACGCGGACGAGATTCGCGTCGGTCATCGGCGTCAGCGGGTGATGCTGCATGCCGCTTTCGTTGAGAGGCGTCGCGCCGACGAACAGATGCCCTTGATAGATCGTGCGGCCCGTCGCGGGAAACGCGGGACAGGCGATGGTGAACGATGCGCCCGTGGCGTCGAGCAGTGCGTCGGCGACTGGACCGATGTTGCCGCGCGGCGTCGAATCGAACGTCGAACAGTACTTGAAGTAGAACTGCCGGCAGCCCGCGCGTTCGAGCCACTGAAATGCGGCGAGCGACTGGCGGACGGCTTCGTCAGCCGGCAAGGTTCGCGATTTCAGCGCGACGACGACGGCCTCGGTGTCGTCGGGCCAGGGATCGGCGTCGTACGGCGCGCCGATCGCCTGCACGGTGCGCATGCCGTGCGCCACGAGGCGGCCCGCGAGATCGGTCGCGCCGGTCAGATCATCTGCAATACATCCCAGGATGGCGGTCATGCGGCGTGCGGTTTTCCCGTAGACTGTCGGCGCCCGCGACGGGGAGCCGGCGGGCACGGGTCATTATGGACGAGGATCGAGCCTTTCGAACGATCACGCGGCGCCTGGTGCCGTTTCTCATGCTCTGCTACGGCGTCGCGTACCTCGATCGCGTCAACGTCGGCTTCGCGAAGCTCGAGATGCTGAGCGACCTGAAGTTCAGCGAGACGGTCTACGGCTTCGGC
>DASZOV010000006.1:0-43037 GCA_035550595.1 Vicinamibacterales bacterium | reverse complement strand
CAGTTGACCATTCGGCGAAGGGTGCGTTGAGCTGCCATCAATAGAGCCGCTTCCGGCCGACTCTTTCTAAGCAATCACGCTGCCAAAGCATTTCGGCCCGGCAGATACTCTCGTAAATCATTCATCTGAGTCAACTTATTCATACGCCCCCTCGGACCATGATGCCGGCGTTCGAGAGGGAACCGTGTCATATCGACCACAATATCCGGGCCGTTGGCGTGTCATGAAGGACACACCTGTCAAGAAGCCGCCACCCTTGCGGATTCGCCGCCCAATGTCGCCGCCAAAAAACGGCCGGTCTCGGAACCAACGGTCGCGGCCACGGCTTCGGGCGTCCCTGCGGCAATCACCCGTCCGCCCGCGTCGCCGCCCTCAGGGCCAAGGTCGATGACCCAGTCGGCGGCCTTGATGACGTCCAGATTGTGCTCGATGACGACAATCGTGTTGCCCTGATCGACCAGCTTGCCGAGCACGTCGAGCAGCCGCCGCACGTCCTCGAAATGCAGGCCCGTCGTCGGCTCATCCAGAATGTACAGCGTCCGGCCGGTGCTTCGGCGTGCGAGTTCTCGCCCGAGCTTCACACGCTGCGCCTCCCCGCCCGAGAGCGTCGTCGCCGCCTGGCCCAGCTTGATGTAACCCAGTCCGACGTCCTGCAGCGTCCGAAGCTTCCACGCCATCGCCGGGAAGTTCTCGACGAGTGGCAACGCTTGATCGACGGTGAGATCGAGCATCTCGGCAATCGACTTGCCGCGGTACTTGATGTCGAGCGTCTCGCGGTTGTACCGCCGGCCCTTGCACTCCTCACACGTCACGTACACGTTCGGGAGGAAGTGCATCTCGATCGCGATGACGCCGTCGCCCTGGCACGCCTCGCAGCGGCCGCCCTTCACGTTGAACGAGAAGCGGCCCGGCTTGTAGCCGCGCGCGCGCGCATCGGGCAGCATCGCGAACAGCTCGCGCATGAACGTGAACACGCCGGTGTAGGTCGCCGGATTGGATCGCGGCGTCCGGCCGATCGGCGACTGATCGATCTGGATGACCTTGTCGACCAGATCGATGCCGTCGATGCCGGCGTGCTCACCCGGCGGATCCGTCGCGCGATACAGCGTGCGGGCGAGCGACCGGTAGAGGATGTCGTTCACGAGCGTCGACTTGCCCGATCCGCTCACACCCGTCACCGCGATGAACGTGCCGAGCGGGAACGCGACGTCAATCCCCTTCAGGTTGTTCGCGCGTGCGCCGCGCACGACGACTTCGCCGCGCGTCGTCGGCCGGCGCGCCGCCGGTACCTCGACGCGCCGCTGGCCGCTGAGATACTGACCCGTCATCGACTCGCCGGGCGCGGCGAGGAGCTGCTGCGGCCGGCCCTGGAAGAGCACGAGGCCGCCGTGCTCACCGGCTCCGGGACCGAGATCGACGAGATAGTCGGCCGTCCGAATCGTCTCTTCGTCGTGCTCGACCACGAGCACGGTGTTGCCGAGATTGCGCAGCCGGCCCAACGTCGCGAGCAACCGGCGATTGTCCCGCTGGTGCAGGCCGATCGACGGCTCGTCGAGCACGTAGAGCACGCCGGTGAGCTGCGATCCGATCTGCGTCGCGAGGCGGATGCGCTGCCCTTCCCCGCCCGACAACGTGACGGCGCTGCGCGCGAGCGTCAGGTAGCCGACGCCGACGTCGACAAGGAACCGCAGCCGATCCTGGATCTCGCGTAAGACGCGGCCCGCCACGAGCTGCTCGCGCTCAGTCAGATCGAGCGACTCGAAGACGCGCACGGCATCCGAGAGCGGCAGATGCACGTACTCGGTGATCCGGCGTCCCTTCACGCGCACGGCGCGGCTCTCGGGCTTCAGCCGGTCGCCGCCACACGCCGGGCAGCGCAACAGCGCCCGGTACGGCTCGAGCGCTTCCTGATCGCTCCACGACCCGGTATCGAAACGTCGCCGCAGGCTGGGGATGACACCCTCGAAGTCCGCACCGAACGGATCGCGCTTCCCGCCGCGGCGCTTCGCCGTGTGCGTGCGGCCGGGCGCGCCATAGAGCACGACATCGCGATGCTTCTTCGACAGCTTCCCGAAGGGCGTCGATGCGTCGATGCCGAACGTACGCTGCAGGCCGTCCAACATCTCAGCGAGCGACTTTCGATCGCCCGCGGCCCACGGCGCAATCGCGCCGTCGGCGAGCGACCGCGTGTCGTCGGGCACGACGCGCCGTGCGTCGAAGTCGTAGATCTCGCCAAGCCCCTGGCACGTCGGACACGCGCCGTGCGGCGAGTTGAACGAGAACGCCCGCGGCGTCATCTCCGGCACGCTCAGATCGCACGACGGACAAGCCAGCCGCCGCGAGAACAACCGATCGCCGCCGTCGAGCGTGTTGATGACGACGATGTCGTCGGCCAGCGAGAGGGCGAGGTCGATCGACGCCATCAATCGACGCTCGATGCCCGCCTTGATCACCAGTCGATCGACGAGCACTTCGACCGTGTGGTTGCGCCGCCGGTCGAGCGCGATCTCGTCGTCGAGCGAGACGAACGTGCCGTCGATGCGCGCGCGGGTGAAGCCGCGGCCGCGCAGCGCGGCCAGATCGCGCTTGAACTCGCCCTTGCGACCACGGACGATCGGCGCGAGCACGTTGACGCGCTCCTCGTCCGGGTAGAGCAGCACCATGTCCATGATGCGCTCGAGCGACTGCGACGCGATCTCGCGGTCGCAGTTCGGGCAGTGCGGCACGCCGATGTTCGCGAAGAGCAGGCGCAGGTAGTCGTAGATCTCGGTGACCGTGCCGACCGTCGATCGCGGGTTCGCGGCCGTCGTCTTCTGCTCGATGGAAATGGCCGGCGACAGCCCGTCGATGAGATCGACGTCGGGCTTCTCCATCTGCTCGAGGAACTGACGCGCGTAGGCCGACAGCGACTCGACGTACCGCCGCTGCCCTTCCGCGTACACCGTGTCGAAGGCGAGCGACGACTTGCCCGACCCTGACAGGCCGGTGATCACGACGATCTGATCGCGCGGGAGATCGACGTCGATGTTGCGAAGGTTGTGGACGCGGGCGCCGCGAACGGCGATCCAGTCATGCGCCATGGGCCTGAGCGCACGTCAACGCCGAGGCGCCGACCTGCTCCAGTCATTGTACATGGACCGTTCGGTGGCCAGGCGAGGCCAGCCGCGACCGCCGCCGGCCATATCCGGCATAGACGACGAGCCCCGCGATGAACCACCAGAAGAAGCGCTCCCAGGCGACCCGCGGCAGACCGGCCATCACGAACAGGCAGGCCGCCGCGCCGGCTGGCGCCACGATCCAGACCAGCGGCGCGCGGAACGGACGTGGGCGGTCCGGGTCACGGAGACGCAGCGCGAGCACGCCGACGCAGACGAGCGCGAACGCGAACAGCGTCCCGATGTTGGTGAGATCGTACGTCTCAGCGGCATCTCCCACGGCCGCCGCGACCGCGACGACCACACCGGTGAGCCACGTCGTCGTGCGCGGAATGCGCGTCACGGGATCGACGCGAGCCGCCCATCCCGGCAGCAAGCCGTCGCGCGCCATGGCGAAGAGAATGCGCGGCTGACCGTACTGGAACACGAGCAGCACGGCCGACATCGAGACGGCCGCGCCGAGCGCAACGACCCATCCCACGCCCGTGTAGCCCGCGGTCGCGAGCGCCTGCGCCAACGGATCGGCGACGCCAAGCGTGCGCCAGGGCACCATGCCGGTCAGCACGGCGCCGACGATCATGTAGATGGCCGTGCAGATCGCCAGTCCGCCGAGGATCCCGATCGGCAGATTGCGCTGTGGATTGATCGTCTCCTCGCCCGCGGTCGAAATCGCGTCGAAGCCGATGTAAGCGAAGAACACGATCGCCGCGCCTTGATGAATACCCGCGAAGCCGTTCGGCGCGAAGGGCGTGTAGTTCTCGCGGTGCAGGTTGAAGAGGCCGACGCCGACGAAGATCGCGAGCGCGGCGAGCTTGACCGCGACGAGCCACGCGTTGACGCGCGCGCTCTCCTTCGCGCCTCGCAGCAGCAACCACGTGATGACCGCCACGATAACGACGGCCGGCAGATTCAGCACGATGGGCACGCCGGCGAACCGCGGCGCGGTTGCAATGACGCCGTGGACGCTCGGGTCCGCGCTGAGGAGCGCGGTTCGATAGCCGGTCGAGAGCCAGGCAGGCAGCGTCCAGCCGAGGCCGGCCAACAGCGTTTTCACGTAGTCGGCCCACGAGATCGCGACGGCGACGTTGCCGACCGCGTACTCGAGCACGAGGTCCCAGCCGACAATCCACGCCACGATCTCGCCGAGCGTGGCGTACGTGTAGGCATACGCGCTGCCGGCTTGCGGAATCATCGCGGCGAGCTCGGCGTAGCAGAGGCCGGCCAGCGCGCACGCGCCGCCGAGCAGCAGAAACGACCAGACGAGCGCCGGTCCCGCGCCCAGTCGCACGACCGTGCCGTCGGCGAGCGTCTGCCCCGCCGCGGCCGTGCCGATGGCGCCGAAAATACCGGCGCCGATGACGGCGCCAATGCCCAATAGAATCAAATCGCCTGCGCCGAGCACGCGCGCGAGCGTCTCGCCATCCGCCATGCCGGCGACGGCGTCCACGCGCTTGATGCGGAAGAGATTCACGCGCGGATCCCGCGGTGGCCGTCAGGTCCGTGCGAGAGGCTGAAGCGGAACATCGAGACGCCAGATCACGTCGTTCGAAGCCATGACCAGACCGCCGTGCGGATCGATGGCGACGCCGACGAGCGCGGGCGCGCTGAGAACCAATTCGGGCGGTGCCGTCGGATCGTCGGCGCGAACGCGGTACAGGCCCGCCGCGCCGGCCAAGGCATCGACGACATAGAGATCGCCCGTCTGGTCGAAGGCCAGCCCCTGCGGGCGGCCGAATCCATCACGGAACACGTCGACCGTGCGATCGGGCGCGATGCGATAGATGGGATCGTGCGAGGCGAGCGTCGGCGCCGAGACATACAAATCCCCACGCGGACCGAACGCCAGGTGAAAGGCCGCGACGCTCGCCGGCAGCGTGGCGAAGGTCTCGACCTCGCGACGAGGCGAGACGCGGAAGATCGAACCGGATCGGTCGCCGACGAACAGCGCCCCGTCGGGACCGAACGCGACGCCCGTCGGCACGCCCAGCTCAGAGGCGTACATCTCGGCCCGATCGTCGGGCGTGAGTCGATAGACGGCGTGCTCGAATCGGCTCGAGATGTACATCGCGCCATCGGGCCCGAGCGCGATCGACGTCGGGTTGTGGATGGCGACGGCCACGGGCTCGCGCGCACCCTGCCGATCGATCCGGTAGAGCGGCACCGGTACGTTGACGCCGCGGCCGCCGCTTTGCGTCGCGTACAGCCGGCCGAGACCATCGAAGGCCGGGCTGTCGACCTGATGGATGCCCGTCGCGAGCGGCGCCGCCACGCGAACCGTGCCGACGACGCGATCGCTCCCCTCGACGAGGACGTCGGCGTCGCCGGACGGTCCGTGCGGCACGATCACGCGAAGGCGATGGGCCGACGCCGTGAGCACGTGCGCCGGATGTCCACCGATCGAGACGTGCGGCGGTCCATCTACGCCAGGAGGAAACGGCCCGCCGTCGAGCGTGAGCCTGCCACCGGGCGCCGCCCAGCGGGGAGAAATGGCGGCGGTCGCCTCGGCCACGAAACCTCTACACGTCGTCGAGCTCGACGTTCCAGTAGACGTAGTCGCGCCAGCTTTCCGGCGCGTTGCGGAGCCCGAACGTGATACGAATCGCCGGTGCGCGATCGGGCCGTCGCGGATGGCGAATGAGGTGCATGCCGGCCTGTTCGGGCGTGCGTCCGCCCTTCCGGCGATTGCACGCCACGCAGCAGGTGACGATGTTCTCCCAGTCCTTGCGGCCGCCCTGCGCGACTGGTCTCACGTGATCGAAGGTGAGATCGGCGGTCGGGAACGATCCGCCGCAATACTGGCAGCGATGATCGTCACGCGCGTAGATGTTGGCCCGGGAGAACGGCACGTACTCGACGGCGCGGCGGATTCTGATGCGCCGCAGGAGGCGAATCACCGAGGGCAGGCGGATGTTGAACGACACCGAGCGGATCTCGCGCTCGTACGAGGCGACGATCTCGACCTTGCCCTGAGCCCAGAGCGTGATCGCCTTCTGCCAGTGCACGACCCGCAGAGGCTCATACGTGGCGTTGAGCAGCAGAGTCTGTTCCATGGCCCGCGCGTCATTGTCGCTGGAATGCGCGAACGTGTCAAGGATTTGCAGGCATAAGATCAATCGCATCATGGACTTAGAGAGATCGATGACGCGCGGATCCTGTCGGACCGTGACGGCCTTGCCGGCCGACTCCCTAGCGGCTGGCGCAGGCCGGCGCCGCGACCGATAGGTGAAGCCGTGAGGGATGTTCGGCTCGCCGCGCTCTGTGGATGTCTGGCCGCTACGGTGTGGTCGGGCGCCTGCGCATCCGGGGCGACCGTTGCCGGTCCCACGCCGTTTCCAGGCGCGCCCGTGGCCGAATGGTCCGTCCACGCGGCCGAGCACGCGGCGATCGCATCGGCGGCGCTGGCGATTGCGCTGACCGAGCGCGGCGTGCCCTATCAACTCGGCGGCGACAGCCCGGCGTCGGGCTTCGACTGCAGCGGACTCGTGCGCTACGCGTACGAGCAGCAGGGCATCGAACTGCCCCGCACCGTCGCGGAGCAATACGACGTCGGCGAGCACGTGGATCGCGACGACATTCAGCCGGGCGATCTCGTGTTCTTCTCGACGGTGACGCGCGGCGCGTCACATGTCGGCCTCGCCATCGACGCGACGACGTTCGTCCACGCGCCCGATTCAGGCAGCGTCGTGCGCGTGGAGCGCTTCGACACGCGGTATTGGCGTCAACGCTTCAAGGGCGCGCGCCGCGTGGCCTCGCTGCCATCCTCACCGTAACGCGCAGCCGAGTCACGGCCGCGCGGGAGGGAGTGGCAAGGGCACGGGCGCGATGGGCGGATCGATGATCGCTGGCGTATCCGTCGCGGGCGCGATGGGCGCGGGCGGCGTCACGGCGCCCATACGTCCGAGGATCATCTGTTGCCGGCGTCGCAGCCGCGCGTTGGGATGCGCGGGGCTGTAGCGGCGCGGATTGATGATCGCTGCGGCGAGCAGCGCGGCCTCGGGCGCCGTCACATCGGCCGACGAGACGTGAAAGTACGCGCGCGCGGCCGCCTCGGCGCCCCAGACGTTGTCTCCCCACTCGATGACGTTCAAGTAGAGCTCGAGGATTCGCGCCTTGGACAGTTCTGCCTCGAGCCGGCGCGCGATCATCAGCTCCACGAGTTTGCGGTACGGATTGCGCGACGGCGTCAGGTAGAGGTTCTTCGCGAGCTGCTGCGTGATCGTCGAGCCGCCGCGCGTGAATCGTCCTCGCGTCCAGTCGATCTCGATCGACTCCTGGATCTCGTCGAGATCCACGCCGTCGTGCGACCAGAAGCGTGCGTCCTCGGCGACGAGCACCGCACGCGAGAGCAGCGGAGAGATGCGGCTGTAAGAGACCCACCGCTGCGCGGGACGTACGGGCCGGTGCGCGCGCACCGCTTCGGCCGCGCGCAGACGCATGAACGACGTGCTCGTCGGATTCTGACGGATGAGCGGCCGGACGTCGGGCAGGCAGAACCACGAGTACGACAGACAGGCGAAACCTGCCGCTGCGGCCCCGACCAGGGCGCGGCCGACGATCGGCCACACGCGCCGCCGTGTCGCCACGCGTGTCACTCAGCGACGACGACGCGGACGCGTTCCCCCGCGCGCGGGGCACTGCCGGGATCGCGGCCGTTCATGATCGCGAGCGTCGACGCCTTCACGGCGCCGCCCGCCTCGCGCGCGAGCGAGTCCCACGTCTCGCCGTTCCGCACCACGTGGAAATCGACGCGATCCGGTTGAATCCGGTTGGCCTCCTCCGCGCTGAGCGATCGGAACGTCCGGATGGCCGCGGCGAACACCGGCTCGGCCGCGGCGAATTCCGCCGTGGGAGCCAGCCCGGCGATGACGAAGACGTGCGATCCCGATCGCACGTGCGCCGCGCGCAGCCGCACGGCCGTTTGATCGACGACGCCGTCATAGGTGCCGACATACGCGTCGAGTCCGTTGATGCGCGCCACGTCGCCCGCGGCAGGCCGCCAACCAGCCTGCGTCATCTGTTGGGAGGCGAGTTGGGACAGCGACCCGGACGCGTCGGTCACCTGCAGGAGCATGACGCGGTTGGTCTGCCCCGCCGGTTGCGCGACGACCTGCTCCTCGCCGTTCTGCACGTCCCACCCGTCGGGGAACCGCACGGCGAAACGCAGGATCGGATGAAGGAACTCGGTCCCGCGCACGATGCCCTTCTCGCGGCTGTCACCGAAGACGAGGCCGTCGATGTGCTGCTCGAGCGTAGTGGGATTCGTCGTCCCGCCAGCGGGTACCGCGGCGACAGCCGCCTGGACCTTCGCGACGCGATCGGCCGCGGGCGGATGCGTGAGCGCCCAGTTCGGCACGCCGCGACTCGAGCCAGTCGCCGAGTCCAGCCGTGCAAGCGTGCCGAGCAGGCCCGGCATGCCTTGCGGATCCCAGCCGGCCTTCGAGGCGTAGCCCACGCCGAGCTGATCGGCCTGCAGTTCGTCTTCACGGCTGAACTTGAGGAACATCGCGTTCAGGCCGGCGCTCGCCAATCCCTGCGCGGGACGGGTCTGCGGCACGAAGATGCCGAGCACGGCGAGTCCGCCGCCGGCCAACGTCTGCGTCGAATATTGCTGAGCGGAATGTCGTGCGTCGACGTGGCCGACTTCGTGGCCCATCACGGCGGCGAGCTCCGCCTCGTTGCGCAGGAACGGCAGGATGCCGCGCGTGATGTAGACGAATCCGCCGGGCAGCGCGAACGCGTTCACCGCCGGCTCATCGACGACCGCGAACGTCCAGGGCAGATTGGGACGATGGGCCTGGCGCGCGAGACGTGCGCCGATGCCGCGGATGTACTGTTGCAGCGCGGGGTCCTGGTACAGCCCCATCTGCTGGCGCACTTCGGCGTCCGACTGCCGTCCGAGCTGAATTTCCTCCTGCTCGGACATGAGGATGATCTGCCGTTGTCCCGTCGCCGGGTTCGTGGCACATCCCCACACGATGACGGCCGCGAGCAGCATCCACAGCGCCTTCATGGGGCCTCCTGATTCTCCGGTCACCTCTACGCTCTCGCGCCGGCCGACCTATCGGGCGGGCTGACCCGCGCCCGCGAGCGCTTCAGCCAGCGCGTCCGACAGCCGGGACACGTTCTCGAGCGTCGCGCCCGATCCCATGAGACCGATGCGCCAGATCCGGCCCGCGAGTGGACCGAGGCCGGCGCCGATCTCGATGTTCTGTCGATCGAGCAGGCGCTTGCGGACCGCCGCTTCCTCGACGCCATCGGGCACGCGCACGGCGTTCAGGCTCCACAGCCGCTCGCCTAGCGGTGGCAGCAGCGACAGTCCCAGGCCGTCGAGCGCCCGGACGAACGCCTCATGGACCGAGGCATGCCGTTGCCACCGCGCGTCGAGACCTTCCGCTTCGACTTCTTCCAACGCCGCGTCGAGCGCGTAGACGAGCGGGGCGGAAATCGTGTGGTGATACTTGCGAC
Organism: Vicinamibacterales bacterium; assembly: GCA_035550595.1. GTDB lineage: Bacteria > Acidobacteriota > Vicinamibacteria > Vicinamibacterales > SCN-69-37 > CALFMR01. The sequence continues at coordinate 33,417 of DASZOV010000006.1, read as the reverse complement.
GTACCCAGAAATCGACGAGGAGATTCAGATCGAAGTAGAAGCTGCGACAGGCGACGAGACGGTCGAGCGCGCGGGCCGAGAAGGTGACAGGCGACAGTCCTGACGGCGCGCCAAGCCCTTTCTGTGAGCAGGAATAGCAGACATCGACGCCCCACGCCCCGATCTCGAGCGGCATGGCGCCGAAGGACGTCACCGCGTCGACGAGCGTGAGCGCGTCGTGCTCGCGCGCGAGGCGGGAGATCGTTTCGAGCGGATTGCAGACGCCGGTCGACGTCTCGGCGTGGACCACGGCCACCAGGTCGAAATGGCCGCGGGACAACGCTTCGGACACACGCGCGGGATCGATCGCGCGCCCCCATTCCCCGTCCACGCGCTCGACGATTGCGCCGTAGCGTCCCAGCATCGTCACGAGACGTTCGCCGAAGTAGCCCGTCACGACGACGAGCGCGCGCCGGCCGGGTTCGGTGATGTTGGCGATGGCGGTCTCCATGGCGGCCGTGCCGGTGCCGGAGACGGCCAGGGTGACGGCGCCCTCGCCGGCGCGGAACACGCGTGAGAGCCGATTGCGGATGTCGTCCAGGAGAGGCACCATCTCGGGATCGAGGTGCGAACGCGACGGCGCGCTGAGCGCGCGCATCACGCGCGGCGAGACGGGCGACGGTCCGGGACCGAGCAGCAGGCGTTCCGTACTGGGCAGGGGCATCAGGTTCTCCTGGAGGCCAACCCTATCGCACTTGAGGCGCGGGCGGCAGATGCGTCGGCGAGCCGCTGGGCGGACGCGCGATGAACGGCCCTCGGGTATCGGCCGGCCGAATGCGTCGGATCTTAATCTGCTGCGGCTGGTCGTTGGGCCGGCGGCGCAACGCCTTGCCTTCCGTCTCGGCTAACGGTCTTGATGGCCAAGGCCCAATATTGTCATCGCCAGTCAGGCGCTGATGACAATTTCGAAAAGTACTTTCAATTTTGGCTCGACTCGTGTACTAATCGGACCCCTCTAGGCGAGACAGCACGACCAGCGTGGCTCATCGAGGACAAAGCGGAGCCACCGCAGCAACGGTTCCGTAATCGGAAGACATTTTTCGCCCCCGGCGGCAGGCTCGGTCGGGGCTGTAGGTGACGTTCGGCCAGTTCTGCAGAGATCTGCGCGTTGCAGCACTTGGCATCCGACGTGCCCTACACGTCGAGGTTGGTTCGTTCACTCAAGAGCCGTGTTTGGGTCCTGCTCATGATCGCATCAGTCCGGCGCCGTTCCATCCACCTCTGGTCGTCTCTGTTTATCGGCTCCTGCCTCGCGGTCGTTATGACGCCGGCAGCGGCGTCTGCCCAGCATCGCGCCCGGTTGTCGAGTGATCTGGCGACTGCGCTGGCCCAGCCCGGGGCGACCGGCGTGCACGTCGTGCTCGAGGCTCCGCAGAGCGAGGTCGATCGCGTCGTGTCCGCCTACGGCGTCGAGGTCGTCAAGCGCCTGCAGATGGGCGCCGTGCTGACGGGCACGACCGCCGCGCTCAACGCGCTCGCCGACGACGCGAACGTCGCGGCACTGAGCGAGGACGCGGTCGTCAAGAGCACGATGGCGGTCGTCACGCAGGCGACCGGTGCCAATCAGCTCTGGGCAGGGCCGTCTGGTGACTTCGGCGGCCTGACGGGCAATGGCGTCGTCGTCGGCGTCATCGACTCGGGCATCTCGCTGCACCCGGACGTCGCCAAGCGTTTGAAGTTGTCAGTGGATTTCACGAGCGACACGTCCGGCAACGCCGACGGGTACGGGCACGGGACGCACATTGCGGGCATCATCGCGGGGAGCGGTGGCGGCAGCCATAGCGACGCGGGCAACGCCTATGTCGGCATGGCGCCAGGCGCGGAGCTCATCAGCCTGCGCGTGCTCGGCGCGGACGGGACGGGGTACGTCTCGGACGTCATCGCGGCGCTCGAGTGGTCCATCAAGAACAAGGATCGGTACAAGCTGCGCGTGCTGAACGTGTCGCTTGGACGCGAACCCACGACGGATCCGAGCGACGACCCGCTCGCGCAGGCGGTCGAGCGCGCGGTTCAGGCGGGCCTGGTCGTGGTGGCGTCGGCTGGCAACGTGGGCACGACGGTCGACGGCGCGCCGGTGGTCGGTGCCGTCGTCTCGCCCGGAGACACGCCGGGCGCACTCACGGTTGGCGCGTTGAACACGATGGGCACCGTCGATCGGTCCGACGACACGATCGCCAGCTACAGCTCGCGTGGTCCCGTCGGTGACGAGGACCATCCCGAGTCATGGCAGATCAAGCCGGACCTGGTCGCGCCTGGCAATGCGATCGTGTCAGCCGGCGCGACCGACAGCTATCTTTGGAACAACTATCCGGAGCGGCGCGTCGTCGGGACGAACGGCGGCAGCTATCTCACCCTCTCCGGGTCGAGCATGGCGGCCGCAGTGGTATCCGGCGCCGTCGCGCAGTTGCTTCAGGCCAATCCTGGCCTTACGCCTGCGCAGGTGAAGTTCGCGCTGCAGTACACCGCGGAGCCACTTCCGGACTTCGGACTCATCGACCAGGGCGCCGGCAGTCTCGATGTTCCCCTGGCGCTGGCCGCTGCGACTGCACTCGCCAGCGGAGGCAACCTTTCGAGCATTCCCAACTCCGTCCAGATCGGCGGAAAGATGATCGAAGGCGGCGACATCGCCTTCTTCAACAAAGCCACCTGGGCCGGCTCGACGTCCGGCGCCACGATGGTGGTGGGCAACACCATCGTCTGGGGCAGCCGTGACGGCAATGGCGGCGTCGGCGGCAACACCATCGTCTGGGGCAGCCGCGACGGCAATGGTGGCGTCGGCGGCAACACCATCGTCTGGGGCAGCCGCGACGGCAATGGTGGCGTCGGCGGCAACACCATCGTCTGGGGCAGCCGCGACGGCAATGGCGGCGTTGGCGGCAACACTCTAACCTTTTGATTCATAGCTATTTACGGAGAATGAACATGCGCATCATCGTTTGGAGCTAGCGGACTCGGCCCAGTTCAGGCCGGCCATGTCTTGGTGGCCGCTGCGAATAAAAGACGAATCAGCCCTTCGAGGTATAGTGGGACTTTCACCCGCTGCCGATAGATGAAGGACTGAGGCCCGTCGGTTGTGGCAACGCCAGACAGCAAGCGCCAATTTTCTGGGACGATTTATTTCTACGTCTTGTCGGTGGCCGCGTGCGGGACTGCGGCCGTTGCTGTCAGCGTTCTTGAGATGCTGCAGCAGGCCCCTGAATATCGCAATCAGTGGCTCTCGCTTGTCGCGCTGACTGTCGTCAGTGGCCTGCTTCCGGTTACGCTCCCGACTGTTAACGTCAGCATTTCAATTTCCGAAACATTTGTAATCGCCGGCACGCTGCTTTTCGGACGCTCCGGGGGAACCGTTCTCGTTCTTCTCGACGCAGTCTTCATTTCCGCATACCTATTTTGGTGGCGCGGGCTACGTTGGCAGCAGATCCTCTTTAACATGGCTGCTCCGCCGCTCTCAATTTGGGCGGCTGCTGCCGTCGCCGGCATCCAACCGCTCTTTAGAACCGACCCTTCATTTGGACCGAAATTCATTCTTCAGCTCACGCTTTTCACTACTCTCTATTTCATTTTCAATAGCTGGTTAATCACCTTCGCGCTCGCACTCCAAAAGCGCGCGCGTCCGGTTGGAATCTGGTGGACACATTTCCGGGAGTTGCTCGTCAACTACGCCGCTGGCGGCTCGATTGCGGCGCTGCTCGTCTACAACACGCGAGAAGTCAAACCTGAGTTCGTTCTCGCTATCCTTCCTCTACTCGTCGTGTTGTTTCTTACGTACCAATGGTCAAATAAGCGCGTTGAGGCGGAGCGGGACAAGAATACGCAACTCAATCATGTCTTTCTTTCGACGGTCGAAGCCCTGGCACTCGCTATTGACGCCAAAGATCAGGTGACGCATGGCCACATTCGGCGTGTGCAGCGGTACACTATCGCTCTGGCTCAGTCCCTTGGCATCACTGACGATCGTGAGCTCGATGCCATCCGTGCTGCTGCTCTTTTACATGACACGGGAAAACTCGCTGTCCCTGAATACATTTTGAACAAGCCAGGTCCTCTCACACCTTCAGAATTCGACCGTATGAAGGTCCACGCCGCTGTTGGCGCCGACATCCTCAAGTCAATCGACTTCCCGTACCCCGTCGAGCCAATCGTCCGTCACCACCACGAGAACTGGGACGGCAGCGGCTATCCAGACGGTCTCGCTGGGCAGTCCATTCCATTGGGGGCTCGCATTCTGTCCGTGGTCGACTGTTACGATGCGTTGACATCTGACAGGCCGTACCGTCCTCGGTACAGCCGAGAGCACGCCGAACAGGTTCTCCGAGAACGCCGCGGATCTTGGTACGATCCCTGGGTTGTTGATGGCTTTCTCAAAATTGTCGATGTTCTGGAACGAATTGACGCCGAGGAAATGGAGGCCGACGAACCTGGCCCATTTAGTTCAAAAGCCACTTCTAAACAACTTGACGTCATCTCGGCGACTACTGCCGAAGAGCGAGAACTCAACGAGCTTCGTCGCGAGCTTCCGCTTGCGCGTACAGATCAAGCTGCATCTGACGTCTTGCTTCGGCATATTCATAAAGTAATACCGGCTGCTGGCATCGGGCTCTTCATGCCTATTGCTGAAACCAATGAGTTGCATGCTGTTGCCAGCTCGGGCGTTGGCGCCGCTGCGATCGGTGCCTTGCGTATCCCGCTGGGAGAGAGAATATCGGGCTGGTCTTTCGCTCATCGCCAGCCGGTAGTAAATTCAACGGCCGCATTAGAGTTGGGACCGGTTGCTAGGACATTTTCCACCGCCCTCAGATACGCGCTGGCCGTGCCAATTATCGCAGGACAAGGGCGTCCAGTCGGCGTCGTCACATGTTACAGCAGCACGCCTTTCGATCGAGATCACGTGCGCATCGTTGAGAGTGCTGCAACGCTGTTTGCTGATGCATCGATTGCGCTGTCGCAAGACGGCGCCAAGCCGCCCGCCAGCCATCTGCAGGGTGCCGATTCGACAATTCACTAAAATTTAAGCGCGCGGCAGAATCAACGAATCCCTCTCGCTTGCTTCCGATCTGTCCAAAACGCGAGAAATAGGCACTATCGCGACTTCTGGCAACCGGCGATCTGCGCGATCTTGCAATCAAGAACCGCGTAATGATAGGGTACGCCGCCACTCAACTTCAGGCGTCAGACCCGGCGTAGGCGTTGCCTTGCCAGGGCATTCGAGGACTTGGGCCAATGCACAAGGACACTCGGTACGTCGTCGGTCGCGATCAGGTCCAAACCGTAGCAGCTCTCTATCAGAGTGGACAAACGGCGGCCGCAGCCCAGATGGTCTCGTCTGACCTGCTTGCAACGCTCGATGAGCGTGCGACGGCAGAGTGCCTCGTGCTACAAGGAATGGCCCTCTTTGACTCCGGAGACATCGTAGCGGCACTTGAGCTCCTTGGGAAGGCTATTGACGTGGGTGGGCGCGTTTCTTCAGAGGCCCAATACAACGCGGCATTTGCACACTTTGTTCGTGCGACCGACTTCCAGACGCCGGAAGAGGCGCTGGCAGGATTGACTCAACTGAGAGAACTGGCGGCACGAGTCGGTGATGCGAGGTCTCTGTGTGGGCTTCATCTTGCCGTCGCGCGAGTTGAGGGGATTAGGGGGCGGTTCTTCTCTGCGCGACATCACCTGCAGTTGGCCAGAGTGCTCGCGGAACGCCATACCAATGAGGCGCTGCGTTGTTCGGTGGACCTCGTTAACGCATCCATTGAGGCAATTGCCGGCAATCTCCGCGAATGTAAGTCATCAGCGCTCAAATGTCTGCGGCGAGCGCGAACGGGAGCATTTGCGCGATACATTCTTGCCGCGACATCGAACATCGGTGTCGCGGATCTCTATCTTGGCAATGTCGTCCGTGCACGGAAGAGTTTTGAGCGAATTTTACCTTTTACTAAAGAGATCACTTATATCAAGGTTGGGTCATTAGACAGTTTGGCCCAACTTGAGTTGCATGAAGACCGTCTCGATAAGTGTGCGCAATTAATTGACGAGTGCGCACGCACCTCCACTCCGCATCGTCTCCCCGCGCGGTCCTGGTACGACTTGGCGCACCAGATCACGCGCTGTGCGTATCATGAACGGCTCGAGGACTGGGACCGCATCATCGAGATCTGCGACGACGCCGACACGGAGGTGTCCAGGCGTCAGTACAAGGCCGTCCGCACGGCGCTGCTCTGCGCCAAGGCGCGCGCGCTCACCCGGCTCGGACGACGGCCGCAGGCCGATCGCGTCCTCGCGCACGCGGTCAAGACCTGTCCGCGGGGCGCCGTCGATTCGCTCATCGTCCTCGAAGCGTCCAAGGCCATCTGCGCCGGGCTCAACGGCGATCGATCGGCCGCCGCGCTGCACTTCGATCGGTCGCTCGCGGCGTGCCGTGCCATCGGCCACAGGTACCACGAGACGTGGATCGAGCGGCAGCGCGGCGAACTGTCGCGTACGACGCTCGCCGTCGCCCCTCCGCACCCGACGCTCGACGTGACCCGCACCGCGCTCGTCCTCACCGACGTCGCCGCCATCCTCGGCGCCGGACACTCGATCGACCTGCTCGCCCATCGCGTGGTGTCGATCCTCGACGCCACGGCCGTCGGCGCGCGTCTCGACGTCCAGCGCGTCTCGAACTGTGCGTTTCGCCCGGAGCCGTCGACCAGCTCCGACCTCGACGGCGACGGCACGTTCAGCATTCGACTGCGCGGATCGGACCGCAAGATCACGATCCGCGTCACAGCCGTGCGCTCGATCGACGAGATCTCGCTGCTCAAGAGCGTCGCGGATCTCGTCCAGGCCGCCGTGAACCGCACGGCTGAAGCCGAGAACGAAGACGACGACCAGAACCTGTGGCCACGTACCATCACGCCGGGCGGAGACGACGCCGTGTTCCGCTCGCCACGGATGATCGAGATCGTCAAGATCGCCACGCGGCTCGCCTCGACCGAGTTGCCCATCCTGCTGACCGGCGAAACCGGGACCGGCAAGGAAGTCATCGCGCGGCTCATCCACGACAACAGCCGCGTGAAACGCGGACCGTTCGTCCCCTTCAATTCGTCGACCGTGCCGCACGAGCTGGTCGAAAGCCAGCTCTTCGGCCATCGGCGAGGCGCGTTCACCGGCGCGTCCGATTCGTTCCTGGGGCTGATTCGCACCGCCGAGCGCGGCACGCTCTTCCTCGACGAGATCGGCGACCTCGGCTTCGCGGCGCAGCCCAAGCTGCTGCGGTTCCTCGAGAGCGGCGAGATTCAGCCGCTCGGCGATACGCAGACCTATCGCGTCCACGTGCGTCTCGTATCGGCGACCAACGCCGACGTGGACACGATGGTCGAACAGGGACGCTTCCGCCGCGACCTGGTCTACCGCGTCGGCGGCGCGCGCCTGCACCTGCCGCCGCTGCGCGAACGCAAGGACGAGATTCCGGCGTTCGCGTCACTCTTCCTCACCCGGCACGCGATCGAGTGCGAGCGCACCGGCCTGCGCCTGGGCGACGACTTCATCGCCGCGCTCCTGCTCTACGACTGGCCCGGCAACATCCGCGAGTTGTCGAACGAGATCCGGCGCGTCGTCGCGATGGCCGCCAATGGGTCCACGCTGTCGAGCGCCGACCTGCTGCCGGAGATCGCGCAGCGATGGAACGCCCGCACGTCGGCGGGCGCCGCACCCGCGCCGCAGGCACCCGTCGTGCAGATCCGCCTTGGTCAGACGCTCGGCGATGCCATCAGCCAGCTCGAACAGGAGTTCATCGAACGCGCGATGATCGCCTCGGGTGGCCGCTTCACCGAAGCCGCGAAGCTCCTCGGCGTGTCGCGGAAGGGCCTGTTCCTGAAGCGCCGCCGACAGCAAGCCGCCGCCGCCCGACGGTCCTAGCCGCGCGTCCGCGCGCTATTGCTGGGGCGTCGCCGACGGTGTCGCTGACGCTGGCGTCGCCGCACCGGCCGCGATGTCGACGGGCTGGTCGACGCGAATCCGCAGGATCGTTCCCGCCGGCAGCTCGACGTCCGCCCCGGCCGTCGCCGCCATCGTGCCGCCGCCCCCGACGAGTACTCCGAGCAGCGCGCCCTTGCCGCCGCCGAGAATGCCGCCGATGATCGCGCCGACCGCGGCGCCCGCGCCGAGCCGCGCGTTGTCCTGCGTGCCCTTGCCGTCGAGCGCCTGCAGCACCGACGCGCGCAATGGCTGCGATCGATCGCCGATGCGCAGCTCGTCGAACGACAGCGTCAGGCTGCCGCGCCGATCGAGGTGGCCGGCGGGGCTGACCGAGCTGACGAAGCCGCGCACGATCGATCCGGCCGGAATCAGCACCGCGCCCGTCGACGTCGCATAGTCGGCCATCGTCGTGGCGTCGAAACGCTGCTCGACCTTGGCGGTCGCCGAGCTGAGCGATGCCTGCAGCCGGACGTCCAGCTCCGCGCCAACGGGCACCGTGCCGCTCGCCGGCGCCGCCGCTGGCGCGGCCGCGGGTGTCGAGGCAGACTCGTTCAGCGCGGGCTGCGCCGCCACCTTGTCGCCTTGCGCACGCACGCGCAACGTCTCGAGCCGATCGCGCAAGGACGAGTACTCGTCGCGCGAGACGCTGCCTTCGCGCTTCAGTTTGACGCGCAGGTACGTGATCTCGTCGGACAGATCCCCGAGCGACTTCTCGACGTCGGCGGCCAGCGTGGGATCGCTGGTCTGGAGCGTCGTCACCTGCTGGCGGATCTCGCCGGCCGTGGTGTCGAGCCTTGCGATGTCCGTCTCGGTGACGGCGGCCTGGGCGAAAGCAGCCGTTGAGGCCGCCAGCGTGACGATCGCGAAAACGACCCCGGTGAGATACCGTCGCATGCGCATAGAGTCTCCCGCGTGTGAAGGGAACGAGCGGTTTCCGTCCAGCCCGATTTTACCGTCATCACGCGATGTTTTCGCGGCCGGGCCCCCGTGGGCCCGAATCGTCGACGCGCACGACCGGCCGGGCCTCGGAGACTTGGGCCCGTGCCGCGGGCGTGGCATGATCTTGGGAATGTCCGCACCGCTGCGGTTCTCGCGCACTGTCGCCGTCAAGGTGGGCCACGTCCAGGTTGGTGGCGGCGCGCCTGTCGTCGTCCAGAGCATGACGATGACCGAGACGGCCGACGCGGTGGCCACGGCGCGCCAGTGCGTGGAACTGGCCGAGGCTGGCTCGGAGATGGTCCGCGTCACCGTCAACACGCCGGAAGCGGCGGCGGCCGTGCCGGAGATCAAACAGCGGATGCTCGACGCCGGCTGCACGGCGCCGCTCATCGGCGACTTCCACTACAACGGCCATCTGCTGCTCACCAGGTATCCGGACGCCGCGCGCGCACTCGACAAGTACCGCATCAATCCAGGCAACGTCGGCACGGGCCGCCGGCGCGACGAGCAGTTCGCGACCATCTGCAAGGTCGCCGTCGATCACCAGAAGCCCGTCCGTATCGGGGTCAACGGCGGCTCGCTCAATCAGGAGCTCGTCGTCGCGAAGATGCAGGAGAACACGGACCGCAATCTCGGACGCACGTCCGAGGAGATCGTGAACGAGTGCATGGTGCTGTCGGCGCTGCAGTCGACCGAGCTCGCGCTCGAGTGCGGCCTGACGAAGCACCAGATCATCATCTCGTGCAAGGTCTCGCGGCCGCGCGATCTCATCGCGGTCTATCGCGACCTCGCGCGCAAGACCGATCAGCCGCTGCACCTCGGCCTGACCGAAGCCGGCATGGGGATCAAAGGCGTGGCCTGGTCGGCGAGCGCGCTCGCGATCCTGCTGAACGAGGGTATTGGCGACACAATCCGCGTCTCGCTCACGCCGCGCCCAGGTGGTGATCGGCGCGAGGAAGTGTACGCCGCGTGCGAGATCCTCCAGGCGCTGGGCCTGCGGTCTTTCTCTCCGTCGATTACCGCGTGTCCCGGCTGCGGCCGGACGACGTCGTCGACCTTCCAGGAACTGTCGGAGCGGATCCAGGGCTACGTGCGCGCGAAGATGCCCGAATGGAAGGTCCACCATCCCGGCGTGGAGACGATGACCGTCGCCGTCATGGGATGCGTCGTCAACGGCCCGGGCGAGTCGAAGGCCGCCAACATCGGCATCTCGCTGCCGGGCACGGGTGAATCACCCAACTGTCCGGTCTACGTCGACGGCGAACACGTCACGACGCTGCGCGGCACGTACGAAGAACTGGCGCGTGCCTTCCAGTCGCTCGTCGACGATTACGTCGCCCGGCGCTATCCGACGCCGGAGACCGCCGCGCTTTCTTCCTGACGCGCCCGCGCGCGTCCTCTCTCCTTTCGCCGGAATCGCCGCTAGAATACTCGAGCCGTCCGGGGCCGGCGTGGCCGTGCCCCGTGTGTCGGCCGCGCACGCTCGATGAGCTGCGCGGTCGCGGCGCCGTGCATGAAGCTGCGCGCGGCCGTCATCTTCTTTCCTCCGGAGGCACTCCATGAAGCGTTGGATTACCTGGTCGGCGGCCGCGGCGTGTGTGGCGCTCGCCGTCCCCGTCATTCGCGCCGACGTCAAGACCAGCGAAAAGACCACGGTGAAGTTCGCGGGCATGATGGGCAGCATCGTCAACCGCATGGCGGGCGGTGCGAACGGCATCACGACGACGGTCGCCGTCAAAGGCAACCGCATGTCGGAGATCACCGGCAATACGGGCCGCATCGTCGATCTCGGCGAAGAGAAGGTCTATCAGCTCGACATGCGCAAGAAGGAGTACCGCGTCCGCACGTTCGCCGAGATGCGCGCGGAGCTCGAGAAGGCGCAAGCCGACGCCGAGAAACAGGCCGAGAAGACCCAGCCCGAGGCCGCGCCGCAGCCGGAACAGCCGGAGAAGCAGCTCGCCGTCGACGTCGACGTCAAGGAAACCGGCCAGCGCAAGACGATCATCGGCTACGACACGCGCGAAGTCGTGGTGACGCTGACGATGCACGAGAAGGGCAAGAAGATCGAGGAGAGCGGCGGCCTGATCATGACGAGCACGATGTGGCTCGCGCCGCGCATCGCGTCACTCGACGAGAAGACGGCCTTCCAGCGGAAGTTCTTCGACGCCGTGTACGGCAGCACGCTCGCGGGGATCGATCCTCAGCAGGCGACGACGCTCGCCGCGCTCCTGCCGGGCTTGCAGCGGCTCAGCGGCGAGATGTCCGCGCAGGGCGACAAGCTCCAGGGCACGCCCCTCTCGACCACGGTCGTCGTCGACGGGGTCAAGAGTCCGGAACAGATGAAGGAAGCCAGCGACGACGACTCCGGTAGCGGTGGCGGGCTCGGCGGCTTCGGTGGACGGCTGGCGCGCCGGATGACGCACAAAGGCGAACCGCAGCAGCGCACGACGGCGCTCACGACGACGCACGACGTGCTGTCGATTGCGACGAGCGTCGACGCGGCGGACCTCGCGATTCCTGACGGCTTCAAGGACAAGACCGGCAAGTAGCCCGCGCGCATGCGGCGCGGCCGTTCAGGCCGCGCCGTTTCCGTCCCGCTCGATGGTGATCTTGTTGATCACGACGGGTGTCGTGGGCCGATCGTCGCGATCGGTCTTGACCTGACCGATCTTCTCGACGACGTCCATCCCACTCGTCACGGCGCCGAAGATCGAGTGGCGTCCGTCGAGGTGCGGTGTCGGGCCCAGCGTGATGAAGAACTGGCTGCCGTTGGTGTTCGGCCCGGCATTGGCCATCGAGAGAATGCCCGCGCGATCGTGCCGCAGATCGCGATGGAACTCGTCTTCGAACTGATAGCCGGGCCCGCCGTATCCCTTCCCGAGCGGATCGCCGCCCTGGATCACGAAGCCGCTGATGACGCGGTGAAAGACGATGCCGTCATAAAAGGGCTTGGTGTGTTTCTGCCCGGTGCCCGGGTGCTTCCACTCCTTCGACCCTTCGGCGAGGCCGACGAAGTTGGCTACGGTTTTCGGGGCCTGCTGCTCGAACAGCTCGACCGTGAACTGACCCAGTGTCGTATCGAAGTGTGCGCGTGCCGCCATATTGCTCATTGTGTCATGGCGGCTCGCCCGGCCGCAGCGTGCCGGCGATCTTCGATCTGACGCCGCAGCGTCACCAGGTCTGGGGCGATGTCGGCGTCTCGCGCGGCGACGTCGAGGAGCGCGTCGACACGCGTGAACTCGCCGGCCGCGCTGAGGAAGTTGGCCGCGTTGAACGCGGCGACCGATTCCTGCGATCGATCCGTCGCGATCTGACTCCGAAAGCTCGCTGACTGCGTGCGCCGGTACTCGGCGTCGAGCGAGTTGTCGGCCTCGAGCCGGGTGACGGCAGCCGCGCGCACGGCGGCTTCACGGCCGTAGCACCCCGAGGCGTCCTCGAAGTTCTGCCCCGCGTCGCGCCAATGCTCGCGTTTGGCGTAGACGGAGCCCAGATACCACGAGGCGACGCAGAGCGCCGACGACTGGCGCGCGGCGGCCTTCAGATCGCGCTCGGCGGCGTCGAGGTCGTCCTGGTCGTGCTCGATGATTCCGGCGAGCGTCAGCACGGTCACCGACGTGCCCATCTTCCGCGCGGTCTCGATATCGGCCCGCGCGGGATCCAGCGCGTGATCGGCGTGGTGATTCGTGGCGCGCCAGTAGTACGCCTGGCCGCGATTGTCGAGCTGCAGATCGATCATGCGCGTCGCCGCGTCGATGGCCTCGCTCGTCCGATTGAGATACGTCAGGCAGATGGTGCGGCCGAGCCAGGCGTCCTCGTGCTGCGGACGCACGGCGAGCACGGCGTCGTACTCCTTCAGGGCCGCGGCGCAGTTGCCCACCGTCTGCTGGAACGCCCCGGCCAGATACGCCACGGCCGGCGAGTCGGCGAAGTGCGCGACGATCTCGTCGACGAGCGTCCGTGCCGTCGTGCCACCGCCCAACGGCAGTCGCGCTACGGCCACTTCGCCGAGGAAATACGAGGTCTCGATGAACGCCGGCACCTCGGCACGGACGCGCTCCAGTGCGTCTCCGTGGGTTTCGGTGCAGATGGCCACCCGGTATTGGAGGAGCGGCGCGGCGTCTGCCGTGATCGACGTCTCGAGCGCAGACCGCTCATCCGTCATCCCGCGACGAGGCCGATACGTGCAGTCGAGCGACAGTTCGAGGTACGTGGCGACGACCGGCGTGAGCGGCCCGGCGGCGATCCAGGCGATCTCGGCGTCGACCGATCGGCCGAAGTCCCGGTGTGCACGCGCGAAGGCACTCTGGTCGGCGCGCGGCATGCCCTCGGACCGGTCGGGCACGGCTTCGACGTCCGCGAGGTAGCGATCGGGATCCATGACCGGCGGCAGTGCGTCGGTCGCCGCACGCGCTCGAGCCATCGACGCCGCGGGATCCAGGCCGATCTCCTTTTCACGCAGCGCGAGCAGCAGGTTCGTCTCGAAGAGCCGCAGGGCGACCAGCCGCCGCGCCTTCCCCACCGCCACGCGGGTGTAGACGTCGTTGGCCTGCCGGAGGCAGTCGTAGCATCCCTGCCGCACGAGCGCGTCCGCGCCGGCGAGGTCCTGCCGGTCGGCCGGTTTGATCGGCGCCGACGCGCAGGCCGCCGCCAGGCAGACCCCGGCCAGCCACAAGCGACGCATGACGGATTGGACACCGGCGGCGCCCGAACGGCGCGTCCTACGATCGCGGCCAGCTTCGCAGGGCGACGACAACCATGGCCGCGGCCGTGACGGCGAACGCGAGCCAGGCGAGCGGCTTCACACGCGGCCGCGTTTGCGCGAGGTGCAGGATGATGAGCCCTGCGCCGAGCGCGACGAGGCCGGAGGCCTCCACCCAGGCCCCGGCCCGCGCCTGGACGCCCGCGACGATGAATGCCAGGACAATGACGAGGACGCGCGAGATGGCCGGCCGCGGACGCGACCGATTGGACGGCACACTCATTCGACGCGATCGTAGACCCGATTGACGCCAACGACGGGGTCGCCCTTCTTCGGCTCGCCGATGCGGATGATCACGAACAGGCGCCGGGCGTTGGCGCTGAGGAAATACGTCTCGGTCATCTTGAACCCGTAGCGGCCCTGGATCCGCTTGGCGAGCTGCGCTCCGTTCCACGACGTCTCGGCATCGAATCGCGCGGCGCCGAGCTGGAACTTCGCCTTGTCGCCGTTGGTGGGATACGTGCGCGCGCGGTCGAGATCGTCGACGAACGTCACGGCGTCCTTCGACACTTTGATCGTCAGCGATTCAGGGACTTCGAGCAGGTCGCGGCTGAGGTCGTGGTTCTCGCGCACCATCGCAGCCGTCAGTCCGATCGGCAGGCCACTGTCGACGTAACCCGACGAATACGGCGACGACCCGCCGTAGCCGTCGGGCGAGCCGTAGCCGCCGCCGCTGCCCTCGGGCGCTGCGCCGTCCGCGCCGTCGCCGGACGCGCTGCCCATCGACGGCGGCCGGAACATGCCATCGGGAGCACCCGCTACGCGCGTGCGCGGCGGCCGTGTGCCGGGTGTGCGAGTGGTCGCGCTTTTCGGACTTTGTTCAGGACGGCCGTTGGCCGCGTTGACGCTTTCGAGAGCGTTGTAATCCCAGACCCCGGCGATGGCGGCGCGCTGTGCGATCACTCCGGCGGCGATTGTCGGCGTCGTGCCGGACGCGTTCGTCTGCGCGTCGGTCCGGGCGGACATCCAGACGAGAATGGCCGCACCCACCAGAACGCCGAGTGGTCCCAGACGCCGCATGGAAGGTTCCTCGCTATGAGGTCGTCGGCTGTTCACATGATACTGCACACGCTGGCACGCGCCAGATGCCGGCGGGGCGTCGAATGCGCGCATCCGGCTGGTCAAGCGGCTGCCGGATGGATACGCTATGGGCCTCTCACGCACGTGACCCGCACAGGAGGCGGCGAAGCTATGGAGCGATGGACTCGAATGGTGATCATGGCGGTGGCCGCGTGCATCGTGCTCGCGTCGGGCATCTCCACGCACGCGCAATCGGGAGCCGTGCAGGTCACGGCATCTGACGCGAAAGTGTTTCTCTCGGCCGATGCATCGAGCGCGGTCGTCACGGCCGTACCCGTGGGCGCGATGCTGGAAATCGTCAACAAGACGGACACGTGGTACGAGGTCCGCCTCCCGAAGGACGGGTCCGGTTTCGACCGCGTGGGTTACATCCCGGCGTCCAAGGTGAAGGCGATGTCGATGCCGGCCAGCGGATCGGCGGCACGGCCGGCAGCCACGGCGGCCGCGACCTCCGAGCCACGCACGACGCGCCCCACCGCGGCCGTGCTCGACTTCGATTACGGCACGATCGACAACTGGTGGGGCAATAGCATGGACATCGGCAAGGGCATCGCCGACATGCTCGTCGACGAACTCCTGCAGACCGGCGAGATTCGCCTGCTCGAACGCAAGCAGATCGAGTCGGTGCTCGGCGAACAGGATCTGGCGAACAGCAACCGCGCGGACGTGACGGCCAAGCAAGCGGCAACGCTCGGCAAAGTGCTCGGCGCGAAGCTCCTCATCGTGGGCACGATCACGACGTTCGGCAGCGAGGAACACGACCTGGGCGGCTCGGCCGGCGTCATGGCGGGCCGCTTCTTCGGTGGAGCGGGTGCGAAGAAGACAACGGCCAGCGTCGCGCTGACCGCTCGCGTGATCGACGCGTCGACGAGCGAAATTCTCGCGAGCGCGAAGGGCGCGGGCAAGTCCAACCGCAAAGGCCTGCTCCTCAACGGCATCGTCGGTGGCACGTCGGGCGGCGTCGATATGACCAGCGCGGACTTCCGCGAGACGATCATCGGCGAGGCGACCGAGAAGGCCGTGACCGATCTCGCCACGCACCTCACGAAATCGCTCGACAACGCGACGCGGTAACGCCCCGTCGCCCGGGCACTTCGTCACGCACGAGCACGGCCCGGCGCGCCTACGCGCGTCGGGCCGTGCTCGTCATCGTTCGATCTTCGCGTCGTCCAGCTTCTCGCGTTCGGCCTCCGGCATGCCGTAGGTGTGATCGGGACCGGGAAACGTGCCGCCGCGCACGTCCTGCACGAACGCGTCGAGCGCACCGGTAATCACGCCGTTGAGGTCCGCATACTTCTTGACGAATCGCGGCGTCGATCCGCGCGTGAGGCCGAGCAGGTCGTGCCAGACGAGTACCTGGCCTGAACAACTCGCGCCGGCGCCAATGCCGATCGTCGGCACGTCGATCTCGGCGGTCACGCGTTCGGCGACGATGGCCGGGATCGCTTCGAGCACGATCGCGAAAGCGCCCGCGCGCTGGAGCGCCCGCGCGTCGTCGATGAGACGACGGGCGGCATCAGCCGTACGGCCCTGCGCGCGGTAGCCGCCGAGGAGCGTCGCCGATTGCGGCGTGAGGCCGACGTGGCCCATCACCGGGATGCCGGCGTCGACAATCGCGGCGATGCGCGTGAGCGTCGCGCCCGCG
Organism: Vicinamibacterales bacterium; assembly: GCA_035550595.1. GTDB lineage: Bacteria > Acidobacteriota > Vicinamibacteria > Vicinamibacterales > SCN-69-37 > CALFMR01. The sequence continues at coordinate 17,005 of DASZOV010000006.1, read as the reverse complement.
CCTTCGAGCTTGACGCCGTCGGCGCCGCCTTCCTTGACCAGCCGAATCGCGTGCTCGAGCGCCGCGGCGTCCGACACTTGATACGACCCGAATGGCATGTCGGCGATCACGAGCGCGCGCGAGACGCCACGCACGACGCCGCGCGTGAACACGAGCATCTCGTCGAGCGTGACGGGAACGGTGGACGTGCCGCCGAGCACGGTCGTGCCCGCCGAGTCGCCGACGAGCACGATGTCGACGCCCGCGTCATCGGCGAGCCGACCGCTCGGCGCGTCGTAGGCGGTCACCATCACGATGCGATCGCCACGTGCGCGCATGGCGGCCAGCGCGGGCAGCGTCATCTTGGAAACGGCAGGTTGGGCCGTCATGGAAGTCCTCCCCCGCCGGCCCCGCCCGGCAGGCCGGCGCGATCGGGATGGGCGAGCGGCACATTATCAATCAGCCGCGTGGATCCGGCGTGCACGGCGACGACGAGCGTCGGCTCGTCGAACGCGGCGACGCTGACGTAGTCGACGGCCAACCCGGCGGCTTCGAGCACCGAGCGCGTCGCCGGAATCGGATCGCGACCCGACGCGTGCGCGTCAAGTCCCGCAACGAGCGCCTTGGGAATGGCAGCCGCGCGCGCGCGTTCATCGGCGGAGAGCCGCACGTTCCGCGACGATCGTGCCAGCCCGTCCGGCTCGCGCACGGTCGGGACGACGACGAGATCGACGTCGAGGTTCGTGTCGCGGACGAGTTGTCGCAGCACGGCCACCTGCTGCGCGTCCTTCTGTCCCAGATACACCGCGTCTGCGTCGACCATGTTGAAGAGCTTCAAGCAGACGAGCGCGACGCCGTTGAAATGTCCAGGACGATGCGCGCCCTCGAAGCCGATCGCGGGCCCGCCCATCTCGATCGTCGTCGCCATACCGGGTGGATACATCTCGTCGACCTCAGGGACGAACAACACGTCGACGCCCGCGGCTTCGGCCATCGATGCATCGCGCGCTTCCTGGCGTGGATACGCCGCGAGGTCGCGCGGGTCGTTGAATTGCCGCGGATTGACGAAGATGCTGGCGACGACGACGGCCGAGTCCCGACGGGCGCGGGCCATGAGCGCCGTGTGGCCGTCGTGCAGCGCGCCCATCGTCGGCACGAATCCGCGGCGGGCGTCAGGCTGACGAGGCCCCAGGGCGCGGCGCAGATCGGCGGCGGTTCGAACGACGATCATGGCCGCGTCGCCTCGGCCAGCGCGCGATAGAGCGGCACGAGATCCGGGGCGTCGTGCGCGAGCGCAGTGAGGTGCCGATCGACCGTCGACCAGTCGCCGCGCGCGATGGGCCCGGTCAGGTCGAAGTGATTGTCCATCGTGCGCTGCATGAGCGGCAGCAGGGCCTCGGGAGGCGTATCGGCCGCGGTCAGCGCGCGAACGGCTGCGCGATGGAGCGTGACGAGAAAGTTCGACGCGAAGACCGCGCCCGCATGGTAGACCGCGCGACGATCGTCGGCCAGGTCGAACGGTCGCAGTCCCACGAGCTCCGCGAACCATCGCCCCACGGCGCGCGCCTCGTCGGTCTCGCCGGTAACGGCGGCCCACGCGCCATCGATCTGCTCGGCACCGCGATCGCGCGTGAACGTCTGGAGCGGGTGCACGCTGAAGCGTCGGATGTGCGGCGCGAGCGCGGCGAGCGGCGTGGCACCACTCACGTGCGCGACCCACGGCCCGACCCGTTGCGCGCGGGCGACCTCGGCGATCGCGGCGTCGGGCACGCAGAGGACGATGAGGTCGCTCGCGGCGTCCTCGGCGAGCCGGCCGCGTTCGCGGAGGCGTGCGGCGAGCGCGCCGCCGACGCGCCCGCGGCCGATGACGGCGACCGCCTCGGGCAGGATCATCGTCATAGAGGACCACATCTCGGGGCACCGGCAAAGCGGCGGAACCGCAGTCGGCGCCGCGCGTTGCGCGCGCCCCCGGGAGCCGCTATGCTTGCCGTGGGAGTCAAATCACGCCGCCACCGCCGGCATCGTTCGGATGTGACCGAGCCGCGCTCGGCCCTTCTTTCGTTCCTGCGTCACATGTGGTCCCCACGGCTGGATTTGCGGAGCGCCGCTTTCGGCGGTACGTTCGCAACCGCGAACGAGAAGAGGACGCATGAATCGGAGACTGTACGTCGGCAACCTGTCGTTTTCCACCGAGGAGAACACGCTCCAGGACCTGTTCGCGCAGGCCGGACCCGTCGAGTCCGTGCGCGTGATGCGCGATCAGGCCACGGGCCGCTCGCGCGGCTTCGCCTTCGTCGAGATGACGACCGAAGACGGAGCGCGCGCCGCCATCGATCAGTTCAATGACAAGGAGTTCGAAGGCCGGCGGCTCGCCGTGAACGAAGCGCGTCCCCCGGCCGGCGGCGGTGGCCGCGGCTTCGGCGGAGGCGGCGGCTTCGGCGGCGGTCGCGGCTCGGGCGGTGACGGCGGCGGCCGGCGCCGCGAGCCGCGCTGGTAGCTCGCGCGAAACGACAAACCGAGGGCCCGGCCGCCGAACGGCGGCCCGGGCCCTTCACCTCGGTCGCTTCAACACCCACGCCTGATTGGCGCCGGCGCCGACCGACCCGACGACTTCCCATCCCTCGTCGCCCGCGCCGTTCAGCGCGGCCTCGAGATTCGATCCCGCTGGAACCGTCAACCGTCGATATTCCCATCGCTGACGAATCGTCTTCGTGCTCACGATCGTCGTCGGCATCAGCGTCACCGGCGGAATGTTGGTGACGACGACCGGCACGGGGTCGCCGGCGCCTTCGACGACGACTGGAATGGCTTCCGTCCGATCGTGATTCAGGACGTACATCCGCGCGGCACTGGGAAGGCCCGGCCGTTCGGGTGGTGCCGGCACCTGTGTGGGCACCTGCGCCGCCACGACCACGGCCACGACGGCCACCGCCACTATCGCCCCAACGAGCGCATACATCGATCGCTGCATGGACGCACCTCTCCGACAGCATAAAGTGCCACCGGACGCATCGAACGTCGAAGTGCGACGTTCGCTCGCGGCCGCGACGCAAGGCGCGGGGACGGACGAAGCGAGGCTGGACGGTCTACTGGACGATGATCGTGCCCTTCATGAAGCTGTGGATGGTGCAGTGATAGGTGTAGGTGCCGGGCGTGTCGAACTTGAACGAGCCGGTCGCGCCCGGCGCGAGCGACACGTTCCACAGGTTCGAATCCGACGTCGCCGTGTGCTGCGCGCCGTCGTTGTTGCCCCAGGTCACCGTCGTGCCGACCGCGACGGTCAGCGGCGTCGGCGAGTAGCCCGGCGTGCTGCCGTTGCCGGCAGTCCCAGCCGGCACGAGCACGACGTTCGGGCCCGTCGCAATGGGCGTCTGTCCGGGCCCGGTCGGCGTCGGCGTGTCATAGTCGTTCGAGCCGCAGGCGGTCGCCCCGGCGAGACACGCACAGACGAGCATGATGGTCGCGAATTTCATGAGTCCCTCCACTTTCGCGGAGTCGAAAGGGCAAGAGCCCTGCCAGTCGAACGCGCATGCGCGAGGCCGTGGCGGTCCGGCCCACGCGCGGGGCGGCTTTCGTGTTCCTGGAAGGCTTACGTGCGATGAAATCCGGCGCTTTTCAATTCGCGCGGCACAGTAGTACCATCGAGTCCGAGTGACCGTGGCACCCCTCGAAGCCGTCGTGGAAATCCAGCCGCGCGCGCGCGTCGACGTCCTCGACGCGAGGGCGCTGGCGTCGGCCGCCTACGGCGACGCCTTCGAGGGCTACGCCCGCTGCCTCTACGTCTCGCCACACACGACGGCAGGATATTTCCCGCAGAACCTCGCTCGTCGGCTGACGGCGCGCGGCGCGGCGCTCGAGCGGTACCTGGGCCTGTTCCGTGCGATGTTCCCGGAAGGTGCCGGTTATCAGCACGACAAGCTCGAGCTGCGGACCGAACTGCCGCCCGCGCAGCGTGACGTCGAGCCGACCAACGGCGACTCGCACCTCGCCTTCATGGCGTCGGGCCTCGAGGCGTGCGTCTCGTACGAAATGCAGCAGCCGGGGCCCGTGTTCTTCGTCGACCTGGACGGCCTGAACGGCGCCACGCCGCGCCGCCGCATCAGCACGCTCGTCGGCTACAACGACGAAGTCGAGGTCGTGCGCACGACCATCGAGATCCCCGTCTCGCCACATCCGATCGAAGCGGTCAACCTGCGCGACGCGCGGTTCGGCCTCGCCTCGCGCCTGGCCGAGTTGATCGACACGCACGGCGTGACGAAGGGCCGCGTGCGGCTCGAGCTCGCGCCGGCCGAACGCAACGCGAGCCTCACGGTCAACGAATACGAGACGCTGCTCATGCAGCACGATCTCGCCGACGTGCTGCGCAACCCGCTCCGCTTCGCGGCCGAGAAGGCGCGCCACGCGTGGCACGATCCGCGCGCGGTGCCGGTGAAAGCCGTCGAGTACGCGAAGTACGATCTCGTGCGCGCCGCCAATCGGCTGATGGACACGCTCGGGCTCAGCGCGTCGCGCCTCGAGCGGCTGCTCGCGCGCGCCGTGGAAGTGCCGGCCTCTCGTCTCCTGCGGCGCAAGCGCGCCGTCAATCTGCTCGTCTCCGACGTGAAAACGCCCGGCCGCGGCGCGGTCGTCGAAGGCACGTTCCAGGCGCCGATCCTCGTGCAGTGGCGGCCGACCCTCGAAGGCCGCCGCACGGTGGACGTCGTCCTGAGCCGCTTCCTCTAGCGTTCGGAGGCCGTGCTGGCGAGGATCGAAGACTACGCCATCATCGGCGACACCGAGAGCGCGGCTCTCGTCTCCCGCACCGGCTCGATCGACTGGCTCTGCCTGCCCCGCTTCGATTCGGCCGCCTGTTTCGCGCGCCTGCTCGGCGTGCGCGATCACGGACGATGGAAGCTCGCACCCGCCGCCGCGCCCCGCAGCGTCCACCGCCAATATCGCAAGGGCACGCTCGTCCTCGAAACCACGTTCACCACCGATGCGGGCGTCGTGCGCGTGGTCGACTGCATGCCGCCACGCGACCAGGCGCCCGAGATCGTCCGCATCGTCGAAGGCGTCGAGGGCCGCGTGCCGATGCACATGGACCTGCTCGTGCGGTTCGACTACGGGACGATCGTCCCATGGGTGCGGCGCGAGGACTCCATGATCCGCATGGTGGGCGGCCCGGACGGTCTGGTCCTCCGCACGCCGGTCGAAACGCACGGCGAAGATCTGTCGACGGCGTCCAACTTCACCGTGACGCCCGGCGACCGGATTCCGTTCGTGCTGAGCTGGCACCCGTCGTACGAACCACCGCCCGATCCCGTCGATGCTTTTGCGGTCGTCGAGGCGGCGACGGCGCGGTGGCGCGAGTGGTCGAGTCAGTGCACCTACGAGGGCCCTTGGCGCGAAGCCGTGATGAGCTCGTTGCTCGCGCTCAAGGCGCTCACCTACGCGCCGAGCGGCGGCATCGTCGCGGCCGCGACGACGTCGCTGCCCGAGCGCATCGGCGGCGAACGCAACTGGGACTATCGCTTCTGCTGGCTGCGCGATGCGACCTTCACGCTGTACGCGCTGCTCATCAGCGGCTACCAGGAAGAGGCGCGCGCATGGCGTGACTGGCTGCTGCGATCGGCGGCGGGCGATCCGGCCAAGCTGCAGGTCATGTACGGACCGCTCGGCGAGCGGCGTCTGACCGAGACGACGCTCGGCTGGCTGCCCGGCTACGAGGGATCACGGCCCGTGCGCGCCGGCAATGCCGCCGTCGAACAGCTCCAGCTCGACATCTACGGCGAAGTGATGGACGTGATGCACCAGACGCGGCGCGCGGGCATGCCGCCCGACGAGTGGAGCTGGGGTCTGCAGCAGCACCTGCTCGACTTCCTCGAATCGAACTGGCAACAGCCCGACGAAGGCATCTGGGAAGTGCGCGGACCGCGGCAGTACTTCACGCACTCGCGGATGATGGCGTGGGTGGCGTTCGACCGCGCCGTCAAGGCCGTCGAACGGTTCGGGCTCGACGGGCCGGCCGATCGCTGGCGCGCGCTGCGCGAGCAGATCCACGCCGAAGTCTGCGAGAAGGCATTCGACACGCGGCGCAACTGCTTCACGCAGGCGTACGGATCACCACATCTGGACGCGAGCCTGCTGATGATGGCGCACGTGGGTTTCCTGCCGGTGACCGATCCGCGCGTGATGGGCACGGTCGCCGCGATCGAGCGCGAGCTCCTGCACGATGGGTTCGTCCATCGCTATCGCACCGAAGACGTCGACGACGGGCTGTCGCCCGGCGAAGGCGTGTTCCTCGCGTGTACGTTCTGGCTCGCCGACAACTACGCGATGATGGGACGCACGGACGAAGCGCGGACGCTCTTCGAACGTCTGCTCTCACTGCGCAACGACGTCGGTCTGCTCGCCGAGCAGTACGATCCAGTTGCGCGACGCCAGCTCGGCAACTTCCCGCAGGCGTTTTCGCACGTGTCGCTCATCAACACAGCGTTCAACCTCACCTCCAAGGGCCCCGCGCCGGCTGCGGAACGGCAGAAGACCTGATCACCGTCCCTGCGCGCCGCGACCACCAGCGCGGGCGCCGCGCACGGCGCCGCGACCGCGGCCGAACGCGGGCGTGACCGTCAGTACGCCGTTCATCATCCGCCAGTGACCGGGGAACGTGCACAGAAATGGGTAGTCGCCCGGGTCGCTCGGCGCGCGGAACTGGAACCGGACGGTATCGCCGGCGCTGACGAGATTCGTCTTGAAGATGATCTGCGGCGCATCGGGTACGTAGGCCTGCCCCGCGGCACCGGGATCACGCGCGTACGCGTCGGCGGCAGCGCCAATCTGCTGCAGCGATCCCGGCACACCCAGCACGAAGTTGTGCTGCACCTGATCGGCATTCGTGTACGCGATTTCAACGAGTTGTCCCGCCTGTACGGTGAGCGCCGTCGTCGAGAACTTCATCTCGTTCGGCACGACGCCGAGCTGCAGCACGACGTCTGGCGCGGCGGCGACCGAGGGCAACGCGGCCGCAGCGGCACTGCCAATGCCACCGGCCGCGGTGAACGCGACGTGCGCGGCCAGTTCACCGGCGCTCGTGTAGAGCGCGCCGGTGTTGCTCGATCGCTCGATGCGGTACTTCCAGGTGCCCGCGAGCGGCATCCGCGTCGATCCGGCCTCGACGTACAAGTCGTCGTCGGTGCCCACGAATCCGCCATCGCCTCTCGTGTTGGTGATGCGTACGGTCAACGTGTTGGATCCCGCGTGCGCGGCGCCGGCCGGGACGGGATAGCGCACCGTCGTATAGCGTGCCGTGCTCGTCGGGCTCGGCGGCAGGCCGGGAATCGCCGGCGGCTGCGGACGGCCGTTTGCTCCAATCGAAGGCCCGCGCGTCGGCATGAGCTCGAGGCCGTTCAACCACACGTCGGCCGTGTTGCGCACGGGACCAAGTGACAGGCTGTCGACGGTCGCGCCCGGCGCGACATCGAACGTGCGCGTGAACCAGACGGCGCCGTCGAAATCGGCGAGCCCGTGCGTTTCCCACGCGCCGGGGACGGGCATGTCCTTCCAATCGGCCGCGAGATCGCGCGCGGCGGGCGTGCGCCAGTCGGGCCGCAGATCGCCGAGCCGCAGCGGCACGGACAGCGCCGCAAACGGCAGCGCCGTCCGATCCGCACGGTAGCGTGCGAGGAACGTGTCGCGATGCCGCGTCGCCGCGATGTACAACGCGCGGCCCAGCCAGGGATCCGTATAGTTTTCCGCGACGTGGCTCGCGCGATACAGCGCGTCGGCCACGTTCGGTGCGTCCGGCATGTCGGCCATGACGAGGACGGCGGCGAGACGCGTGTGGAGATCGGGATCCTGCAGCAGGTTCGCCGACAACATCGCGTTCGCTGCGTCAGCCGTGTGCGGCAGGACGATGGCCGCCGCCTTGCGCACACCCGCCGCCGGATGCCGCAGCGCGCCAACCGCTGCGCGATAGCCGTCGCCCGACGCGGCATCGATCGCACCCAAGCCCTTCAACGTCCACAACGCATGCAACGCGCCGCCGTTCGTCCCAATCGCATCAACGGCGCGGTTCTGCACGATCGCGACGAGCTGCGGCACGACGTCGAGATTGGCGCGCTCGACGAGCAGCCGCTGGGCCTGCAATCGCCAGAACATGTTGTCGGATCCGAGCGCGTCGACGAGGCCGGCTGGATCCGACTTCGACAGCGATCGCTTCGGCTGCGCCGGCGCGTCCTTGTAGACGACGCGGTAGATGCGGCCGCGCAGATGATCGCGCATCGACGTCTCGTACGCCGCGCCACGGCCAGCGCTGAAGCCTTCGGGCGTGGGATTGTGCTGGACGATGAAGTTGTACCAGTCAGCCACCCACACGGCGCCGTCCGGCCCAACCGTGGCGACGACCGGCGCGAACCACTCCTCCGCGCTCGACACGAGATTCCAGCCGTCGCGCGTCACGTAGCCGGCGCCTTTTGGTTCGACGATGCCCTGACCGATGATGTGCGCGGTCGGCTCGTTGATGAACGCGATGCGATTCCAGTACGCCTTCGGAAACGCGCGCGCCGTGTAGAACATGTGTCCCGCGCCCGCCGTGTAGAAGCCCTGGTTGTCCACCTGCCGGATGTACGGCGTCGTCGGATGGACGGTCGTGAAGTCGGCGAGGCTCTGGTACCCCAACCCCACGCCGCGACCCGCAGCCGGCGGCAAACCTTCTATGCCGTCGAAATAGCGATTGGGAATACCCGCGTACCAGCTCGGGTCGCCATTCGCCGTCGATCCGAACACGTCGAACGTCTCGTTGAACCCGAGGCCCCACGTGTTGTTCGTCGTGCCAGTGACCACGTCGAAGTCGCTGCCGTCCGGCTTGAAGCGATACGCGGCCTGCGCGAACTGCATCGGCTTGCCGTCGATCTCGCCCTGGAAACCCGAGTAGCCGACCACGCCCCAGATGTGATTGTCCGGCCCGTACTGCAGGTTGGACGGACCCGCGTGCGTGTCGCGCAGGCCCCAGCCCGTGTAGAGCACGCGGCGCACGTCGGCCTTGTCGTCGCCGTTCGTGTCCTGCAGGAACAGGAAGTTCGGCGCCGCGGAGACAATGACGCCGCCGTTGGCGAAGACGAGGCTCGTCGCGAGGTTGAGGTGATCGGCGAAGACGGTGAACTTGTCGGCGCGGCCGTCGCCGTTCGTATCTTCCAGAATCTTGATGCGGTCGTCGCCCGGTTGCCCGTTGAAGACGTCGTTCGGATAGTCCATCGCCTCGATCACCCAGAGGCGTCCGCGTTCGTCGAAGGCCATCGCAATGGGCTTGATGACGTCCGGCTCGCTCGCGAAGAGCTCGATGCGCATGTCGGCGCGCGTGATGAGGAACTTCTGCTCGTCGGCCGGCGAGAACGGCATCTGATACTTGGGCGCCGGATCGCGCCGTTCGTAATTCGGGACGTCGAAGCCGTCGACGTACGTCACGTCGGGCATCTGCAGTTTTGCAAACGCCTGCCGCGCGTCGTCGTTGACCGTCCAGACGATGGCCTGCTGGATGAGCTGCTGGAACGCGGGCTGCTGCCACGTCCGCTCGTCGTGACCGTACGCGGTGACGAAGACACGGCCCTGCCCTTCGGTCCGTACCCACGTCCACGGCTGGCCGTCCCGCGTCATCAGCACGGTCCGATTCGTCGCGTTGACGTCAGTGAGCGTCTCGGCTTCGTCTTCAGTGGTGAACGGCTGCACGCCTTGCACGACCGGATGCGACGCATCGGCGATGTCGACCGCGATCGCGCCGACGCTGCCCGGCTGGAAGCGGCCGCCGAGGAGCGACGTATAGACCGTCGACTCGGGAAACATGGTCGCGGCCGAATGGATGGCGATGAGGCCATGGCCGCTCTGCACGAAGTCCACGAGCGTGCGTTCCTCATCGGCGGTCAGCGTCCGTTCGTCGCCGTAGATGACGAGCGCGTCGTAATAGCGCAGCGTCTCGGGCGCGAGCGCGTCGGCCGGCGTCGCCGCGTAGATGAGCTGGATACCGCGTCGCGCGAGTCGCGCGTCGACGACGCCGAACATGTTCGCCGGCGCGTGCGGACGCGTTTCGTCCTGACCTAGGAACAGCACGTGAAGCGGACGTCCCGCGTCGGCTGCCGCGGACGATGGCGATGGCTGCTGAGCGTGGACGTCGCCGCGAATGGGCCACGCTGCCGCGACGACCAATACCACGAGCGCGACAGCCACGATCCCGATGCGCGCCAGGCTGCCGCGCATCATGCGCTCCACCAACGACTCACCTGCCAATCGCCTCATCGTCGCCTCCTGCGGCCAGGGCGGACCCGAGCGCAGGCGCGCAACGGCCGCCGGCCACGCGTCCGGCCGTCCCGGTCCGCGCAATGGAAGGGAATTGCTGGATGCGGATTATAGCGATAGCAGGAGCGGATCGACGGCAGCCGCAGGATTCAGGCTACGCGCCCGGCCGCGCGTGCCGTGCGGTACCAGTCGATCGTCCGCCGCAGGCCGGCCTCGAAGGACGTGGTCGCTCGGAAGCCGAACAACGCCGCCGCACGCGATGTGTCCAGCGATCGTCGCGGCTGACCGTCCGGCTGCGAGGCGTTCCAGACCAGTTCGCCGTCGAACCCCGTCAGCCGCGCGATGAGCTCCGCAAGATCCTTGATGGAGATCTCGAACCCCGCGCCGAGATTGACCGGCTCGTCGCTCTCCATCCGCTGGGTCGCCAACACGACGCCCTCGGCCGCGTCGTCGACGTAGAGGAACTCGCGCGTCGCGCGGCCCGTACCCCAGACTTCGATGCGGCGATCGCCGCGATCGACGGCGTCGACGCATTTCTTGATCAACGCGGGAATGACGTGCGAGCTGCCCGGATCGAAGTTGTCACCCGGCCCGTAGAGATTGACCGGCAGTAAGTAGATCGAGTTGAAACCGTACTGCGCGCGGTAGGCCTGTCCCTGCACGAGCAGCGCTTTCTTGGCGATGCCGTACGGCGCGTTCGTTTCTTCGGGATACCCCGACCAGAGCGCGTCCTCGCGAAACGGCACGGGCGTGTGCTTCGGATACGCGCAGATGGTGCCGATCGACACGAACTTCTCGACGCCGGCACGCCGCGCGTATTCCATGAGCAGCGCGCCCATCATCAGGTTCTCGTAATAGAACGTCCCGGGATTCGCGCGGTTCGCGCCAATGCCGCCGACAACGGCCGCCAGGTGGATGACGACGTCCGGGCGGTACTCGTCGTACAGACGCCGGACCGCATCCTCGTGGACCAGATCGAACTCGGCGTGCCGGACGGCGACCACGGCGTCCGGTTGACAGCCCTGCGCCACGAGCCGGCGGACGACGGCCGACCCGAGAAACCCGTGACCACCGGTGACGACGATTCGCTTGCGACCGAGATCCAGCACACCGCCTCCCTGCGCGCCACCGTCGACGAGCGTCGCGCGCACGCCAGTGCTAGTCTACTCGCCGGGGGTTTCCCCTCCCGGGCGTTCTCGTCCGGGTGTTTATTTGGAGGCGTTCCTCATGATGCGTTTCACGAAGTACCTCGTTGCAGTCGCGGCCGCCGCGCTGCTCTCGACCGGCACCGCGCTGGCGCAGAGCCAGCCGGCATCCGCCCAGCCGGCGGCGCCGGCGACCACCGCCACGACGCAGTCGAAGACGGCCAAGACCGCCAAGACCGCGACGAAGACGGCCCACAAGGCGGCGTCCAAGACGGCCAAGGCCGCCACGGCCGCCGTGCCGAAGCTCGACATCAATTCGGCCACCAAGGACCAGTTGATGGAGCTGCCGGGTATCGGCGACGCGCTCGCGACGAAGATCATCGCGGGCCGTCCGTACAAGACGAAGGCCGATCTGAAGGCGAAGAACGTGATCCCGTCGGCGACCTACAACAAGATCGCCTCGAAGATCATCGCCAAGCAGTCCTAGGCGCGTTCGATCGGAGCAAGACCGCAGGCCATGGGCTTCGGCCCATGGCCTGTTTTCGTCTTGGCGAGAGGCGCTTGCCGCGGGCGCGGCTTCCGATCCATCGTTATCGTTCGCCCCGGCACCAGCCGGCGGCGCAGACGACGACATCCCGGGACATCAACGACGTGGGCACGATACTTCAGAGTCTGCCGTCCGGCGAACGGGTCGGCATCGCATTTTCCGGCGGCCTCGACACGAGCGCCGCCATTCACTGGATGCGGGAACGCGGCGCGATCCCGTACGCCTACACCGCCAACCTCGGCCAGCCCGACGAGCCGGACTACGACGACATCCCGCGCCGCGCGCTGCAGTACGGCGCCGAGCGGGCGCGGCTCATCGACTGCCGCCGCGAGCTCGTGTCCGAAGGGCTGAACGCGCTGCAGTGCGGCGCGTTCCACATCACGACTGCCGGGCTGCCCTACTTCAACACGACGCCGCTCGGCCGCGCCGTCACGGGCACGCTCCTCGTCGTCGCCATGAAAGAAGACGACGTGCACGTCTGGGGCGACGGCAGCACGTTCAAGGGCAACGACATCGAGCGCTTCTATCGCTACGGTCTGCTCGCCAATCCGAGCCTGCGCATCTACAAGCCGTGGCTGGATCCCGCGTTCATCGCCGACCTCGGCGGACGCCGCGAGATGTCGGCCTACATGGAGAAGGCCGGCTTCGACTACAAGATGAGCGCCGAGAAGGCGTACTCGACCGATTCGAATCTGCTCGGCGCGACGCACGAGGCCAAAGACCTCGAGCATCTCAATGCCGGCATGACCATCGTCGAGCCGATCATGGGCGTGGCGTTCTGGCGCGACGACGTCGCGATCAAGCGGGAAACCGTGACGGTGCGATTCGAAGAGGGACGGCCCGTCGCGCTGAACGGCATGACCTACGCCGATCCCGTCCAGCTCCTGCTCGACGCGAACGCCATCGGCGGCCGGCACGGGCTCGGCATGAGCGACCAGATCGAGAACCGCATCATCGAAGCCAAGAGCCGCGGCATCTACGAAGCGCCCGGCATGGCGCTGCTCTACATCGGCTATGAACGGCTGGTGACCGGCATTCACAACGAGGACACGATCGAGCAGTATCGCGACAACGGCCGGCGGCTCGGACGGCTGCTCTATCAGGGTCGCTGGTTCGATCCGCAGGCGCTGATGCTGCGCGAGACCGCGCGATGGATCGCGCGTGCGGTGACGGGCGAGGTGACACTCGAACTGCGGCGCGGCAATGACTACTCGATCCTCGACACGACGAGCCCGAACCTGACCTATCACCCCGAGCGGCTGACGATGGAGAAGGGCGCGTCGGCCTTCTCGCCCGAGGATCGTATCGGCCAGTTGACGATGCGCAATCTGGACATCAGCGACACTCGCGAGAAGCTGCTCGTCTACAGCAAGACCCATCTGCTCGCCGACGCGCCAGGCGCCGCGCTGCCGCTCCTGCCCGCCACGCGGACGGACGACGAGTCACAGGACTGAACGTGGGCGTCGTCGGTTGCCGTTGTCCGATCGCGCGGCCGATGCCAACACGGCCGCGGGCGAACGCGGACTGATGCAGGAACAGGCCGCGAGCCGCACGGCGTTCCGCGTGGCGTTGCGGCGCGCGGCGCATCAGATCCTCGACGATCCGCGTGTGCTCGACGATCCGATCGCCGTGCCGATCCTCGGCATGGACGAGGAGCTGATCGTCGCGGCGGCGATGCGCCCCGGCGAGGGCGGGTACTCGACGCGGCTGCGTGCGTATTTCGTGGCGCGGAGCCGGTACGCGGAGGACAAGCTCGCGGCGGCCGTTGCGCATGGCGTCGATCAGTACGTCGTGCTCGGCGCGGGCCTCGACACGTTCGCCTGCCGCAACCCGTTTCCCACACTGCGCGTCTTCGAAATCGATCACCCGGCGACGCAGGCGTGGAAGCGTGAGCGGATCGCCGCGTCCGGCCTCACGCTGCCGGCATCGGCGACATTCGTGCCCGTCGACTTCGAGCGGCAATCGCTCGAGGACGCGCTCGCCGCGTCGTCGTTCGATCGCGCGCGGCCCGCATTCTTCTCGTGGCTCGGGGTCGTGCCGTATCTCACCGTCGAAGCGATCACGGCAACGCTGAAGTTCGTGGGCGCCGGCGCGATGGGCACCGGCCTCGCGCTCGACTACGGCCAGCCAGCCGAATCGGCGCCGTTCACCGAACGCATCGCGTTGTCGGTCCTGGCCCGCCGCGTGGCGGCGGCCGGCGAGCCGTTCCGGTCGTCGTTCACGCCGGACGCGATCGAGCGCCTCCTGCGCGATGCCGGCTTCACGACGATCGAAGACGTGGGAATGGACGTCGTCAACGACCGCTACTTCCGCGGACGGACCGACGGCTTGTGCGTGGCGGGAAAAACGGGACGTCTGTTGTCGGCGTGGCGTCAGTCGTAGCTGACGCCGAGCTTCTGCAGCACGTTCTCGGGCGCGCCGTTCCACACCGTCATGCGGTTGCCCATGTAGCCGAGATCGGCGACGCCTTCGCGGCTCGACCAGAACCCGGTGGCGACCAGGTCGCGCATCGTGCTGAAGAAGCGGACGCCCTGACTCATCTCGGGACGCGCGCGCTTCGGCCACGCGATGTCGTCGGCGACCGCGCGGCGCTCGGCGTCACTGCAATCGACGAACGTCTTGTTGAAGCGCCGCAGGCACTCGGCGTCGAGCCAGGCGAGACCGCCGCGAATCGCCGTCTGGCGATCGGCCTGCTCCGAGATGAGGTAGTCGATGAACTCGGTCGTGCCCGTCTCGGACGCGCCGACCGATCGATCGTCTTTCGGCAGGATTAGATCGGCGAGCGTGGTGATCGTGGCCATCTCGTGCGCGGTGAAGAACCGCGGCGTGTACGGCTGATTCGACGCGGCCGCCTGACGACGCGCCTCGCCCGCCTGCTCAGCCGCGGCAAGTGCCTCTTCGCGTGTCCACGTGAAGGCCGCTACCGCGGGCACGGTCCCCAGCATCTGCAACATCTGTCGCCGCTTGATGTCCGTCATACGCGCCTCTGGCTTCTAACTTCGAACTTCTAACTTCTAACTTGTCGTCGTCCGGGCGGGCGCGGGGGCCCGCCCCTACAAATTGCCTTTGCGGCGCTCGTCCGTCATGTACTCCGACGCGCGCCAGGCGAGGGCCATGATCGTCCACGTGATGTTCTTGTCTGCCTGCGACGCGAACGGTCCGCCGTCGGCGACGAAGACGTTCTTCACGTCATGGGCCTGGCTGTGCGCGTTGAGCACGGACGTCTTCGGATCGCTGCCCATGCGCACGGCACCAGCCTCGTGGATGATGACGCCGCCTGCCGCGAGCCCGTAATCGGCCTCCGGACCCGGCATCGTGGACGTGGGCGTACCGCCCATCGCCTCGATGATGCTCCGGAAGGTCTCCTGCATGTGCTTGGCCTGCAGGCGCTCGTGATCGCTCCACGTGTGATGGAAGCGCAGCACCGGAATGCCCCACTCGTCGACGACGTTCGGATCGATCTCGCAGTAGCAGTCCTCACGCGCGACCTGCTCGCCGCGCCCCGAGAAGCTCACTGACGCGCCGTAGTAGCGCCGGTATTCGGCCTTGAGATCGGCGCCGTACCCGCCGCCGCGGCTGTACGGATAGTTCTGGATGCCGCCGCCGAAGCCGTAGCCGGGCATGCCGAATCCACCGCCGAGCTCGATGTGATACCCGCGCGGAAATCCGAGCGCCTTGTTGTCGCCCCACCACGGCACGTACAGGTGCATGCCGCCGACCCCGTCCGCGTTGTAGCGCGGCGTGTCCATCAGCGCCGGGATGACGCCGCTCACGCTGAGGCCGGTCGAGTCGGTGAGGTAATGGCCGACGACGCCGCTCGAGTTGGCGAGGCCGTCGGGAAAACGCGTCGACTTCGAGTTCAAGAGCAGCCGCGCCGACTCGCAGCAACTCGCCGCCAGCACGACGATGCGCGCGCGAACCTGGTGTTCGGTCCGATCGGCTTTGTTGACGTAGGACACACCCGTCGCGAGTCCATCGGCACCCGTCGTCACCTCGCGCGCCATGGCGTTGGGAATGATCGTGAGCTTGCCGGTCGCGAGCGCCGGCGGCAGCATGACCGACACGCTCGAGAAGTTCGAGTGCGTCGCGCACCCGCGGCCGCACTGCCCGCAGTAGTGACACGCGGCGCGACCGTTGAGCGAACGCGTGAGGATCGACAGCCGCGACGGCACGACGGGAATGTGCAGGCCGTCGCACGCCTTCTTGATGAGCAGCTCGTGCGCGCGCGGCTTGGGCGGCGGCAGGAAGATGCCGTCCGGCTCGTTGTGCAGGCCCGTCTGGCTGGCGTGATTGGTGCCGAACACGCCGACGAACTGGTCGAGCTTGTCGTAGTACGGCTTGATGTCGTCGTAGGTGATCGGCCAGTCCTCGCCGAGGCCGTCGATCGACTTGCGGCGGAAGTCGTCGGGACCGAAACGCAGCGAGATGCGGCCCCAGTGGTGCGTGCGGCCGCCGAGCATCCGGGCACGGAACCATCGCCATGACCCGCTGCCGACCGTATACGGTTCGCCGCCGATGTCCCATCCGCCGAGGCAGCCGTCGAAGGCGCCGAACGGCTTTTCATCGCTCCAGCCACGCGTGGGCGACTCGTAATTCCACGTGAGCATCGCGCTGTCGGTGGCCTCGTTCCACATCGGGCCGCTCTCGACCATGACCACGTCGGCGCCGGCCTCGGTGAGGACTTTGGCGACCGTGCCGCCGCCGGCGCCGGATCCCACGATGCACACGTCGTAAACCTTGGGTGAGCGGATGATCTGCATGGATGGACCGCCGTTCCACGAACGAGCGCCAACAGGACGCCCACGTGACGCCGGGCCGCGCGCGGACGCTCGATTGCGCTCAGGTGAGCGCATCTTAGCACGCGCGATCCGGACTGCTGTCGCGTCTACGGCCGCTCCGACGGTCCGAGTTGCCTCAAGTGCCCTAAGGCTGTATGCTGAACTAGTCGATCTGGCCTGCCGCTCGCATCTTCAAGAGCCGACCGAGCTTGCGTCTTTCTCGTTCCCTCTCGATTCCTGCAGCAGTTGTGGATGGTCCACGGGGTTAGCTCGCACGGCGCCGCGAGACG
>DASZOV010000005.1:0-10847 GCA_035550595.1 Vicinamibacterales bacterium | reverse complement strand
GTCAACGCGGTGCTGAGCCGCGTGTCTCGTAAGGCAGGCAAGTTGTATGCGTATCACTGGTAAGGTCAAGTGGTTTAACAACGCCAAGGGCTACGGATTCATCGAACGCGAGGGAGGCAACGACGTCTTCGTTCACTTCTCCGCGATTCAGGGCTCCGGTTTCCGGACACTCGAAGAAGGCCAGCAGGTCGAATTCGAGATCGTCGACGGCCCGAAGGGGCCGCAGGCGGGCAACGTCACCAAGCCGAGCTAAACCACCTTGGGGGACCGGGGTACTCAACTCCGGTCCTCCACCTCCCGCGTCGCCTCACCGAATCAGGAACCACACGAGCGGCAGCCACAGGGTGCGCGCGTAGGGCACCGGCCGATCGTCCACGAGCACGTCCGTCCCCGGCACGTCGCAAATCAGATCCCAGAGATCGCGCAAGTCCGCGGGCCGCGTCGCGGGAAAGAACCGCGCGCGGTGCGTCAGCACGCCGTCCCACGTCCCCTCGACGTACTCGTCCGAGCGACGCGCCATCTCCAACGCGCGCGCGTAGTTCTCTCCACTGAACGCCGGGAACGTCAGCGAGATCGAAAACGGCCGCTCCTCCGACGTCCCGAAGAGCACCTCGCGCAGCTCCGGCCGCAGCCGCACGAGTTCCTCTTCCGACAGATCGTCTGAAAGATCCGCGTACGGCCAGAAGCGCTCGGCCGGCCGGTACTGCGGCGGCGAGGACGGCCCGCGGTCGGAAGGATCGATATCGCTCATCGCACGGGGCTCATGCCGGAGCTGCGGGTGGCGCGCCAGTGGAGCGCCATCGGCAGCCACCCGACTTCAGAAAATCGCCGAGACCGAGCTAGCCGCGATCGACAGCAGCCGGCCCGGCAGCACGCCCAGATAGAACACCGCCGCGAGCGCGAGGACCAGGCCCGTCAGCGCCACGGCCGGCACGTGCGGACGCTGGCCGGGCGCGCGCTCCTCGACCATGTACATCTGCACGACAATTCGCAGGTAGAAGAACACCGAAACGACGCTCGTGAGCACGCCGAGCACGGCCAGGGCGATGAGATGCTCCTGGATGGCCGCGCTGAAGATGTACCACTTCGCGACGAATCCGACCGTCGGCGGGAAGCCGCCGAGCGACAGCAGGAACACGGTCAGGAGCGCGGCCAGACCGGGACGCTCGTAGGCGAGCCCGGCGAAGTCACGCAGGTCGTCGTGCGGGCGGTCGGCCGTGCAGAGCGCGGAGAGCACGCCGAACGCGCCGAGGTTCGTCACGGCGTAGGCGACCAGGTAGAAGAGGATTGACGCCTTCCCCGCCGCGTTCGCGGCCACGAGCCCCACGAGCAGATAGCCGGCGTGCGCGATGCTCGAATACGCCAGCATGCGCTTGACGCTCGTCTGCGCCACGCCGACGACGGTGCCGAGGATCATCGTCAGGCCGGCGATGGCTGACAGGATGGGCAGCCAGTCGACGCGCAGCGGTTCGAGCGCGGACAGGAAGACGCGGATGAACGCCGCGAACGCCGCCGCCTTGACGCCAGTCGACATGAAACCGGTCACGAGCGTCGGCGCGCCCTGGTAGGCATCGGGCGTCCACATGTGGAACGGCACGGCCGACACCTTGAACGCGAAGCCGACGAGCAGGAACACCATCGCGAGGATGACGAGCACGCTCGGCTCGAGCGCCGCTCCCGCCACGCGCATCCCCAGGTCGTCGAGACGCGTCGTCCCGGTCACGGCATAGGCGAAGGCGATCCCGTAGAGGAAGAACGCGCTCGAAAACGCGCCGAGGATGAAGTACTTGAAGCCGCCCTCCGCGCTCATCTCGCTCGTCCGCTTGAGGCTCGTCAGGACGTAGACCGAGAGCGACATCACCTCGAGGCCGATGAAGACGATGAGCAGGTCGCGCGTCGACGCCATCAGCATCATGCCGGCCAGCGCGAACAGCACGAGCGCGTAGTACTCGCCGAGCGGCAGTTGATCACGCTCGGCCGTGCCCGACGACATCAGGATCGTCAGCAAGCCGATGCCGCAGATGAGCACGTTGAAGAAGATGGCGAAGTTGTCGAGGACGAGCACGCCGAAGCCGACGGCGTTGCGGTTCCAGAGCGCGGCCGACGTCACGAGGCCGCCCATGACGCCGATGAGCGCGAGCCAGCCGACGGGCATCCACTCGCCGCGCTGGCGGAACGCCTCGGCGAGCAGCACCGCGCACGCCGACAGCGAGACGATGAGGACCGGGATGACGGGGATGATGTCTCTCAACATGGTGTCAGCGGGCGATCTCGAGCGCGGCCGGTGCAGCCGACAGAGCGGGCGTGACGCCGGATGTCGACGCCGCCGGGGCCGCCGCGGTCGCGGCATGCGGCGCGCCGGCGGGCAGGCGCGCGGCGTTCAACGGCGACGCGGAAACGACGATCTCGGAGAGCGTGCGGCGCACGGCCGGTTCGATCGGCTTGAGGAACACGCCCGGCACGATGCCCATGAAGAGTGCGACGGCGCAGATGGGCGCAATCACGCACCACTCGCGCACGCTCAGATCGCGCAAGCCGCGGTTCTTGTCGTGCGTCACCGGTCCGTAGTTGACGCGCTGGAACATCCAGAGCATGTACACCGCTGACAGGATGACGCCCGTCGCGGCCACGGCCGTGTAGATCCGCGGTCCGCCGAACGCGTTGCTGCCGAACGCGCCGATGAGGATCAGGAACTCGCCCACGAAGCCGTTCAGGCCCGGCAGCGCGATCGACGCGAGCGTGACGAGCAGGAACGCCGCGACCAGGCGCGGCATCACGGCCTTGAGCCCGCCGAACTCCGCGATCTGCCGCGTGTGCCGCCGGTCCGAGAGCATGCCGACCATCAGGAAGAGCCCGCCGGTCGAGACGCCGTGCGCCAGCATCTGGTAGACCGATCCCTGCACGCCGTTGACGTCGAGCGCGCAGATGCCGAGGACGACGAAACCCAGATGGCTCACCGACGAGTACGCCACGAGCTTCTTCATGTCCGGCTGCACCATCGCCACGAGCGCGCCGTAGACGATGCCGATGACGGCGAGCACCGCGATCCACGGCGCGAACTGCAGCGCGGCCTGCGGGAAGAGCGGGAACGCGAAGCGCAAGAGGCCGTAGGTGCCCATCTTCAGCAGCACGCCGGCCAGGATGACCGAGCCAGCCGTCGGCGCCTGCACGTGCGCGTCGGGCAGCCAGGTGTGGAACGGGAAGAGCGGGACTTTGATGGCGAAGGCGACGGCGAACGCGAGGAACAGCCACGTCTGCACGCCCGCGGGAACGTCGAGCGCGTACAGGTCGACGATGTCGAAGCTCGGCACGCCGGTGACCGACTGGTGATAGTAGGCCAGCCAGATGATGGCGACGAGCATCAGCACGCTGCCGGCCATCGTGTACAGGATGAACTTCACCGCGGCGTAGATGCGGCGGTCGTAGCCCCAGATCCCGATGAGGAAGTACATTGGGACGAGCATCGCGTCCCAGAACAGGTAGAAGAGGAACAGGTCGAGCGAGACGAAGACGCCGATCATCGCGGCTTCGAGCGCGAGCATGAAGAACGAGAACTCGCGCACGCGCGACTCGACCGATTGCCACGAGCACAGGAGCGCAATCGGCGTGAGGAACGTCGTCAGGATGACGAGCCAGAGGCTGATGCCGTCGATGCCCACGTGGTACGAGATGCCGAAGTCCGGCAGCCACGTGTGGCGCTCGACGAACTGGTAGGCCGATGCCGAGGCGTCGAAGCGCGCCCAGAGCAGCAGGCTCACGAGGAAGACCACGAGCGACACGCCGAGCGCGAGCGGCCGCACGAGGCGGTCCCGCCCCTTGCCCACCATGAGCACGACGACCGATCCGAGGATCGGCAGCAGGACGAGCGACGTCAGGATTGGGAAGCTCATTGCCAGAGGTAATACCCCACGATGACCACGACGCCGACGAAGAAGGACATCGCGTAGGCGCGCACCGAACCGGTCTGCAGCCGCCGGAGCACCGCGCTCCAGCCGCGCACGACGAGTCCGGTGGCATTGACGGTCCCGTCGACCAGACCAGCGTCGACGCCGCGCCAGAGCAGCGTGGTCGACAATCGCGTGATCGGCCGGACGATCACCGCGCCGTACAGCTCGTCGACGTAGTACTTGTGCTCGAGCAGCCGGTGCAGCCCGCTGAAACGCGCGGCCATGGCGTCGGCGCGATCGGGCCGCTGCAGGAAGAAGATCGTCGCCACGCCGATGCCGCCGAGCGCGACGAGCGTCGACAGCCCCATCAGCCCCAGCTCGACGCCGGTCGACGTGCCGCCCTCTTCCTGCGCGGGCTCGGCCGCCACTTCGACGCCGGCCGCGACGGGCGCGTGGAAGCTCGGCTCGAGGAACGCGTCGATCCGGTTGCCGCCCGACACGACCGCGTTCGGCAGACCGACGTAGCCGGCCACCACGGCGCCCACCGCGAGGATGACGAGCGCAATCGCCATGGCCGGCGGCGCGTCGTGCAGGTGCCCGGCGCCATGCCCGTGGCCGGACGTCGCGTGCCCGTGCGCGCCGGCATCAGCCGTCGCCGGGGTCCGCCGCTCGCCGAAGAAGGTCATGTAGACGAGGCGGAACATGTAGATCGCGGTCAAGAACGCGGTGAAAAGACCGACGGCCCACAGCACGACGTGGCCGTGCGCGAACGTCTCGGCGAGGATCTCGTCCTTCGAGAAGAACCCCGAGAACAGCGGCACGCCCGAAATCGCGAGCGTGCCCATGAGGAACGTCCAGTAGGTGACCGGCAGTTCCCGCCGCAGGCCGCCCATGTGACGCATGTCCTGCTCGCCGTTCAGCGCGTGAATCACCGCGCCCGATCCGAGGAACAACAGCGCCTTGAAGAAGGCGTGCGTGTAGAGATGGAAGATGCCCGCGCCGAACGCGCCGACGCCCATCGCGAGGAACATGTAGCCGAGCTGCGACACCGTCGAGTACGCCAGCACGCGCTTGATGTCGTTCTGCACGAGGCCGATCGTGCCGGCCATGAGCGCCGTGAGACAGCCGATGACGGCAACGACCTCGAGCGTGATCGGCGCGTGGCTGAAGAGCACGGCGTTGCGCCCGATGAGATACACACCCGCCGTCACCATCGTCGCGGCGTGGATGAGGGCGGAGACCGGCGTCGGACCTTCCATCGCGTCCGGCAGCCAGATGTAGAGCGGAATCTGCGCGGACTTGCCCGTCGCGCCGAGGAACAAGAGCAGCGTCGTCAGCGTGAGGATGCCGAACGAGGCCTCGACCGGCATGCCCGCGACGTGCGCGGCGACTTCCTGGAAATCGAGCGTGCCGAACGTCGTGAAGATCGCCGCCATCCCGAGGATGAAGCCGACGTCGCCGATGCGGTTGACGATGAACGCTTTCTTGCCTGCATCGGAGGCCGTCTGCTTCACGAACCAGAAGCCGATGAGCAGGTACGAGCAGAGGCCCACACCCTCCCAGCCGATGAACATCACCGGGAAGCTCGTCCCGAGAACGAGCACGAGCATGAACGCCGCGAACAGGTTCAGGTACGAGAAGTAGCGGGCGAACTCGCCATCCGTCTCGTCGTGCATGTACGCGGTCGAATAGAGATGGATCAACGTGCCGATGCCGGTGATGACGAGAATCATCACGGCCGCGAGCGGGTCGACGCGCAGCGTGAACGGCACGTGCAGCGAACCCGAGGCGATCCACGTGTAGACGGTCTCCTGGACGGCGCGCACGCCGTCGACCGGCGTCGCCGCGAGCATCCGCGCGACGGCCGACACGGCGACGCCGAACGACAGCGCGAGGGCCGCCGTGGCCAGGACGCCCGACACGCGCTTGGGCAGCCGGCGGCCGACCGACGCGTTGACGAGAAAGCCCAGGAACGGGAAGAGCGGAATCAGGATCAGCACGCGGTCACCACTTGAGCGTCGTGAAGGCGTCGGGACTGAGCGTCTCGCGATGCCGGAAGAGCGCGATGACGATCGCGAGCCCGACGGCGGCTTCGGCGGCAGCCACGGCCATGACGAAGAACACGACGATCTGCCCGTCCACGCTGTGGTAATAGCGGTCGGCGGCCACGAACGTCAGGTTGACCGCGTTCAGCATGACCTCGACCGACAGCAGCAGCGTGATGATGTTGCGCCGGAGGAACACACCGGCCGTGCCGATGGCGAAGAGCACTGCCGAGAGCATCAGGTACGAATTGAACGTCGGCTCGGGCAGCATCAGGACGGCTCCTTCCGGGCGAGGACGATGGCGCCGACCATCGCGACGAGAATCAAGAGCGAGGTCGCCTCGAACGCGAAGCCGTAGTCGCGGAAGAGCCGCACGCCGATGTCATAGACCGACGACGGCGCGCCCGCGCCGATCGTCGTGCCCGCCATCTCGCGCAGCGCCCAGGCCAGCTCGACGACGAGCGCCAGGGCGAGCACCGCGCCGAACCGCCGCGGTCCTGCACCGCCGAACAGCCGCGCATGATACCCGGTTGGCGGATCCTCGGTCGGCACGTTCAGCAGCATGACGACGAACAGGAAGAGCACCATGATGGCGCCCGCGTAGATGATGATCTGAATGGCGGCCACGAACGGCGCGCCGAGCAGCACGTACAGCCCCGACAGCGCGCAGAACGAGACGATGAGCAGCAGCACGCTGTACATCGGGTTGCGCTGCCCGACGACGAGCAGCGAGGCGACGACCGCCACGGCCGCCAGGATCCAGAACAGGAGCGCGTCCATAATCGGTGCCGCCACCTACCAGCCGAAATACGCGACGACGAACGCCGTTGCGACCAGGTTGATGACCGCGGCCGGCAGCAGCCACTTCCATCCGAACGACATGAGCTGGTCGTAGCGGTACCGCGGCAGCGTCCAGCGCATCCAGATGTAGAAGAACAGGAGCGCGAACACCTTGACGAGGAACCAGATCCAGCCCAGCCATTCCGGCAGGAACGGCCCGTGCCAACCGCCGAGGAAGAGATCGGTCGCCACGGCCGAAACGGTGACCATGTTCACGTACTCGGCCAGGAAGAACAGCGCGAAGCTCATCGAGCTGTACTCGGTGTGGTAGCCGGCGACCAGCTCCTGCTCCGCTTCCGGGAAGTCGAACGGCGCGCGGTTCGTTTCGGCCACGCCCGCCGTGAGGAAGATGAAGAATCCGAGCGGCTGGACGAAGATGAACCACTTCGGGATCACGCTGAACCAGTAGCCCGCCTGATGGTCGACGATCGTGTGCAGCGAGAGCGATCCCGCCAGCATGATGACGGCCGCGAACGACAAGCCGTACGAGATCTCGTAGCTGATCATCTGCGCCGACGACCGCAGCGCGCCGAGCAGCGAGTACTTGCTGTTCGAGCTCCAGCCGGCGAGCACGATCCCGTAGACGCCCATCGACGAGATCGCGAAGATCACGAGCAGCCCGACGTTCACGTCCGCCGCGGCGAGATGAATGGGCCGGTCGAGCACACCGAAAAAGTCTGTGTCCGCGCCGAACGGCACGACCGCGAACGCCGAGAACGCGGCTGCGGCCGAGAGAATCGGCGCCGCGTAGAACAGGATCGTGTCGGCTGCCTTCGGTCGCAGCTCCTCCTTGAACATCAGCTTGACGATGTCCGCCATCGGCTGGAGGAGTCCGTAGGGCCCCACCAGATACGGCCCGTACCGCTGCTGGACGAACGCCGCGACCTTGCGCTCGAGATAGACGAGCACCGCCGCCGAGTTCAGCAGCATGAAGAACGTGAAACCGATGACGATGAGCTCGCCGATGACGGCGGGCGTGAAGACGGCCATCATGCGTGCACCACCGCGCGCCCGGCCTCGACCCGCCACGGCGCGGGCACCGTGCAGCGGCCTTCACGGATGTGCGCCTCGTACTCGGCACGGAACGTCTTGACGGTCGTGAGGACGGGCGTCGCCGCCGCGTCGCCGAACGCGCAGAGCGTCTTGCCGGTGATGTTGCCGGCAATCGAGAGCAGGTAGTCGAGGTCGCGCATCTGCCCGTCGCCGCGCTCGATCTTGCCGAGAATCTGGTGCAGCCACGCACCGCCCTCGCGGCACGGCGTGCACTTGCCGCACGACTCGTGGCGGTAGAAGTGCAGCAGGTTCTCCGCCGCCCACACCATGCACGTCGTCTCGTCCATGACGATGATGCCGGCCGAGCCGAGAAGCGAGCCGGCCGCCTGCACGCCGTCGAAGCTCGCGGGAATGTCGAGCTGATCGGGCAGGAGCACGGGGACCGACGATCCGCCGGGAATCACGCACTTGAGCGCGCGGCCGTCGCGAATGCCGCCGCCGAACGCGTCGCCGTAGACGAGCTCGCGGAGCGTCGTCGACATCGACGCCTCGTAGACGCCGGGGCGCTTCACGTGGCCGCTGATGCAGTAGAGCTTCGGGCCGCCGTTCTTCTCGGGCCCGAGACTCGCGAACCACTCGGCGCCGCGGTCGACGATGAACGGCACGTTGCAGAGCGTCTCGACGTTGTTGACCGCCGTCGGACAGTTGTAGAGGCCCTCGACCGCGGGAAACGGCGGCTTGAGGCGCGGCTGCGCGCGCTTGCCTTCGAGCGACTCGATGAGCGCCGTCTCCTCCCCCGCTTCGTAGGCGCCCGCGCCACGGTGGATGTAGATCTCGCAGTCGAAACCCGTCCCCTGGATGTTCGTGCCGATGTACCCGGCCGCGCGTGCCTTGGCCAGCTCGCGCTCGAGCACTTCTTGCACGTGGTAGAACTCGCCGCGGATGTAGATGTAGGCGACCTTCGCACCGATCGCGTAGCAGCCGATGAGGCAGCCCTCGAAGAGCAGGTGCGGGTTGCGCTCCATGAGGACGTGATCTTTGAACGTCCCTGGTTCGCTCTCGTCGGCGTTGCAGCAGATGTACTTCGGCTTCGGCGATTTCTTGTCGACGAACTGCCACTTGAGGCCGGTCGGAAAGCCCGCGCCGCCGCGGCCGCGCAAGCCCGACGTCTTGACGAGCTCGATGACGGCCTCGGGCGTCATGCCGAGCGCCTTCTTCAGCGCGCCGTAACCGCCGTGCGCCGTGTAGAAGTCCAGCGTGGCGCTGTTCGGTTCGCGGACGTATTTGGTGAGCAGTGGTTCCATCGTGATCGTCGCGCGTCAGCGCGCCCGCGGCCGCACGGGCGGCCGCCTCATTCGGTGTCCCCCGCCACGTGCAGGTGGCAACCGGTGAGCGCAGCCGCGCCCTTCGTCTTGAGACCGTCGATGAGCGCGCGCACGTCCTCGGGGCGCTGGCACTCGTGCCAGAGATCGTCGACGCCAATGACCGGCGCGCGATCGCACGCGCCGAGACACTCGACTTCGAGCAGCGTGAACTCGCCGGTCGCGTCGGTCTCGCCCGGCCGGATACTCAATGTCTCGGCGAGCGCCTCGGTCACGCGCTCGGCGCCCATGAGTGCGCACGAGAGCGTCCGGCACACCTGAATCACGCGCCGGCCGACCGGGCGCGTGTAGAACATCGTGTAGAAGGAGACGACCTCTTCGACCTCCTCCGGCGTGCAGCCGATGACCTCGGCGACGTGACGCATCGCCTGCCGCGTGACGTGCCCCTGCTGGCGCTGCACGAGGTAGAGCGCCGCGATGACGGCCGACTTGCGGCGGTCGGGCGGATAGTGCGCGAGGATGCCGTCGAGCGTCGCACGGTTCTCGGCCGTGTAGACGAACGGCTCGCCCTCCTCGGGGAGCGCGCGCGCCGACTGGTGCCGGCCGCGCCCGTAATCCATCGCTGGGTGAAAGGACATGTCAGTGTCTCGAACTTCTGGCTTCTGGCTTCACACTTCTCTACTGGGGTTCTCGCGGCTCGGCTGTCATCTTCTTTGCAGTGCGCTGGGGCCCCACCCCCAGCGCTACGGCGCTTCGGCGCCCTCGCTCCGCTCGGGGCCTCGCGGTGTCATCTTCTTTTACTCGCTCGCGGGGCCCCACCCCCGCTCGCCCGCTCAACGCCGCTCCTACGTCGCGGGTTTCGCGGACTTTCTTTTAGTTGCGCCGCAGGCGCCACCTAACTTCTGGCTTCTGGCTTCCAACTTCTCACTTATCTATCCACGTCTCCCATCACGACGTCGGTCGATCCGATGACGGCGATCAGATCAGCGACCAGGCCGCCGACGATCATCTTCTCGAGCCCCTGCACGGCCATGAGTGACGGGGCGCGGGCCTTGACGCGGATCGGGCGGTTCGTGCCGTCCGACACGATGTAGAACCCGTGCTCGCCGCGCGGGCCCTCGACCGGGACGTAGCACTCGCCAGCCGGGATGTTGAACCCCTGCGAATACAGCAGGAAGTGCTGGATGAGCGCTTCCATCTCCGTGTAGACGCGATCCTTGGGCGGCGGCACGATGCGATAGTCGCCGCAATCATAGACGCCGCGGGGTGTGATGCGCTCGAGCGCCTGCAGGCAGATGCGCGTGCTCTGCCGCATCTCCTCGATCTTGACCGAGTAGCGCGCGAAGACGTCGCCCTCGGTCGCCGTCGGCACCTCGAAGTCGAACGTGTCGTACTTGAGATACGGAAACGTCTTG
Source organism: Vicinamibacterales bacterium (assembly GCA_035550595.1). Lineage (GTDB taxonomy): Bacteria > Acidobacteriota > Vicinamibacteria > Vicinamibacterales > SCN-69-37 > CALFMR01. The sequence goes on along the minus strand of DASZOV010000005.1, from coordinate 345 downwards.
CGCACGTCGTACGGAATGCCCACGGCGCGCGCGACCGGGCCGACCAGGCCCATGGCGATCGTGTCTTCTCGCGACAGACAGCCGACGCCCTGGGTCCGCTTCATCCAGACCTGGTTCTTCGTGAGCAGCTTCTCGTATTCGTCGAGCTTGCCCGGGAACTTCGCGAGGAAGTCGCCGACCGCCTCGTGGAAGCCGCGCGGGAGATCCTCGCGCAGGCCGCCGATGCGCAGGTAGCTCGGGAACATCCGGAAGCCGGCGAGCATCTCGTTGAAGTTCAGGAGCTGCTCGCGCTCGCGGAAGCAATACATCATCACGGAGATCGCGCCGATCTCCATGCCGTGCGTG
>DASZOV010000004.1:0-177376 GCA_035550595.1 Vicinamibacterales bacterium | reverse complement strand
CGCGTACAGCAGCGCGAGGACGTTGTTGCGCACGCCGCTCTGCGGGTCAATCAAGGCGCCGAGCGAGAGGCCGATTTGAAAGCCGATGAACTGGCCCGCGAAGTCCGCGCCGGCGATGAGCACCTGGATGGCGAGCGCGATGGCGAGTCCGATCGCCGCCTCGCGCAGAATGACGACCGCGAGGCCCGTGAACGCCAGGTTCGCGGGCACGGTGACGAACGGCGCGAGGATCACCGCGAGGATGAGCGTGACGCCGACGCGCGCCTGCACGGGCGCGTTCACCGCGCCGAGGAACGGCGTGGCGACGACCAGCATGCTGGGCCGCACGAGGAGCAGCGCGAGCGCGGCGACGGCGGCGAAGTTCATCGCACGAGATCCGGCAGCCGCCGGATGAGCGCGGCGGCGAATCCCGTGACGACGCGCAGCATCCACGGGAACGTGAAGGCGAAGACGACGAAGATCGCGGCCGCGCGCGGGATGAACGACAGGATGTTGTCCTGGATGGACGTCACCGTCTGCAGGATGCTGATGAGCACGCCGACGACGAGCCCCACCGCCAGCATCGGCAGCGAGATGATGATCGCCGTCTCGATGGCCTGTCGCACGATACCGAGGACGAGGGCTTCGGACATCAGAACACCTCTGTCAACTTCGAACTTCGAAGTGCGAACTTCGAACTCCGGTTCCACGTTCGATGGGTGCCGTGCATGTCACATGAAGCTCTTCACGAGCGAGCCGACGAGCAGGTTCCAGCCGTCGATCATCACGAAGAGCAGCACCTTGAACGGGAGCGAGATCATCATCGGCGGCAACTGCATCATGCCCATCGAGAGCAGCGTCGTGGAGACGACGAGGTCGACGAGCAGGAACGGCACGAACAGGAAAAAGCCCATCTGGAAGCCGGTCTTGAGCTCCGAGATCGCGAACGCGGGCACGACGACGCGCATCGGGAGATCGGCGGCGCTCGCCGGGCGCGGCAGATGGGCGAGCTCGACGAAGAGCGCGAGGTCGGCCTCGCGCGTCTGCTTCAACATGAAGTCGCGCAAGGGCGGCGCGCCGCGGTCCATCGCCGTCGTGACGTCGATCGAGCCGGCGAGGGCAGGTTGCACGGCGACCTCGTTGATGCGCGCGGCCGTGGGCGCCATGATGAACGCCGTCAGGAACAGCGTCAGGCCGATGAGCATCTGGTTCGACGGCATGTCGGGCGTGCCGAGCGCCTGTCGCAAGAAATGGAAGACGATCGAGATGCGCGTGAACGACGTCATCATGATCAGCGCCGCGGGCACGAACGTGAGCAGCGTGAGCAGGACGACGATCTGAAGCGGCGCGGACACGGCGCCGAGTCCATCGATGCGAAATGAAAGATTCTGCGGCGTCGTCGTGGCAGCCGACGACTGCGCGGCGGGCGTCGCGCGGCGGGTCTGACGCGGCGCGGCGGCGGCCGTGCTGACGGGCGCGAGACAGACGACGAGCGCGACGATGAGCGCGAACCGGCGGATCATGTCCGCGGGCTCTCCTGCCCCGCGCGCGCGAGCGCCGCGTCGAACGACGTGGACGGACCGAGCTCGGTGACGAGCGACACGCCGCCAGGAGCCAGCCCCAGGAGCAGCCGCCGGCCTTCGACGGCGACGATGACGAGCGAGCGGCGGTCGCCGAGCGCGAGCGCCGTCTCGACGCCGAGCGCACCCGACTGGCGGCGCGCGATCACGCCCCGCCGCAGGAGCCACGCGAGGCCGCCGAGCAGCGCCAGCACGACGGCGAGCGCGACGAACATGCGCCACATCGACGGCACGAGATCGGGCGTGCCCGATCCGACGACGTCGGTCTGCGCGACGACGAGGAGCGCGATCACCGCGTCTCCTGTCCGGCCGGCGGCAGCACGCGGCTGAGCCGCAGGCCCACGTTCTCTTCGACGATGACGACCTCACCGGTCGCGAGCGGCACGCCGCCCACGCGTACTTCGAGATCCGCGCCCGCGGCCTGTTTCAGGCGCACGACCGACTGGAGCGTGAACGCCGCGCAGTCGCGCACCTTCACGGTCGTCGTGCCGAGCACGAAGTCGACCGCGCACGGCACGTCCATCACCCATTCGAGCGGGTCGGCGACGGCCGGAGGCGCCTCAGAACTGGACGACGAACTCGGAGAAGAGGACATCGATCACCTGTTCGTGCTCGAGCAAGGGCGTCACGCGTTCCTTGATGCCGAGCTTCAGCGCCTGCTTGCCTTCGGGCGTCACGAGCGTGGACGCCGATTGCTGCGCGAGGAGCTCGAGGATGCTCGACCGCGCGCGCATGAGGATGACCGGCGTGTCCTCGATGTGCTTCGCCTCGGCCGCCGTGCCGACGACGAGCTGCACCGTGACTTTGAGGAACCGGTTGCCGCCCGCGTCGGTCAGATTGACGAGGAACGGATCGAACGTCAGCAGGCCCCGCGTCTCCGGATCGGGCTCGGCCGCCGTCGCGCCGCTCCGCGCCTCGAGCAGCCACCACGCCCCGCCGCCGCCCGCGCAGAGGAGCAGCACGATCACGACGATGAGCGTCATGACGAGGCCGCGGCCTTTCTTCGGTGGCGCTGACTGTGTGGTGTCGTCCATGATGTTCTTTTTTTCTGTGGAGCCCTGGGCCTTCAGGCCCAGGGGTCTATCCCGTGACCTGCCAGTCCCAGCCGACGCCGCCGCCGGCGCCGAAGGCGACGCCGACGTCGATGTAGCCGACGTTCGGGATGTTCAGCGTGTCGTCGCCGTCGAGCGTCGTGCCCGGCATGGCGGACTGGATTTCCGGCATGGCCGCCTGCAGACCGGCCGGCGTCGGCGGGTACTTCGCGAGGATGCGGCCGACGACGTACTTCGGCGTCGTGTGCGTCGGGTCGACCCACTTCTGCGAGTCCCATCCGGGCGGGCACGGCGGCAGTGGGTCCGTCGAGCTGCCGGTCGATGACGTGAACGAGGACGTCGTCGACGTCGAAGCGGTGCCCTGCGCCGCCTGCGAGATCGACTGGAGCAGGTTCGTCAGGAACGACGAGAACTCCGAGGTCGAGATGCTGCCGTCGCCGTTGGCGTCGACGCGCCGGGCGATTTGCTCGATGAGCGGCGACACGCCGGTCGTCGTGCTGGTCGAATCAAGCGGGTTGATCATGAGACAGGCTCCTGAGGCTAGGCGATGAGTTCGAACGTCTCGCCGGCGCCCGATGGCGCGCGACGTGGCTGCCGGCGCGGCGGCGGTTGATCGCGGAACGCGCGATCGCCCGTGCCGCGGCGATCCGAAGGCGACGAGTTGGACGGTGGCTCCGCGATCTCGAGCCGATCGAGCGTGAGGTTGTGCGTCGAGAGGCCGTGGCGCAGCGTGTCCGCGTTGGCCTGCAGCCAATCGCGCGCCGCGGGCGAATCCGCTTGAAGGCGCGCACTGACCTGGCCATCGCTGACGTGCAGCGAAATCGTGAGGTTGCCGAACTGCTCCGGCTGCAGCCGGATCTCGGCGATGCCGCCGCCGTCGAGCGTCTGCAGCCGCATGGTCTGAACTATTTGATCGGCCGTGCCGTCGGCCGGCGATGACAACGCACGATCGAGCGGCGCGGCGTCGACCACGACGCTCGCACCCGCGCCCGCCGCCGGGCCGGCCAACAGGCCGGCCTGCGCGGCCGCAGCCGCGAGCGTCGACGCACCGGCCGTCGTCACACCGGCGGCCGGCGCGTCGGCGCGCTCGGACGTCGCGTGCGACGACGTGCCCGCGGCTTCCGCCGCGGGCGCGCCGCCCGTCGATGTCGTCGTCGCGGCAGCGACACGCGCCGCGACGGATTGCAGTCCGGCGCCAGTTGCCGGCGGAGGAGTCTGCGGCGCCGCGGCGCTATTCTGCGCGACACCTTTATTGGAAGCCGATGCCGCATTGGCCGGCGCGGTGCCGGAGGACTGTGACGTCTGGCCAGTGGCGGCCTGCGCGGCATTCGCCGCGCGGGCCGCGGCCAGCACGGTCGCCAGCGCCGGACTGATGTCCGTTCCGGTCGCGTTGCCCGCGGACAGAGCGGTCGTCGTCACGCCGCTTCCGACGGACGCGTTACGCGCGGGCGTGGTCGCCGCGGCAGTCTTCGTCGTCGTGCCGCCAGGTGCGGCGTCGGTTGCGGCGCTCGTCGCGGCAATCGCCGCGTCGAGCGCGGCGCGCGCGACGTCAGGCATCGCCACACCGGCGGCCGCGCCACGCGCGGCCGCCGGCTGTGACGATGTCGCAGTCTTCGTGGACGCGTCAGCGCCAGGAGCTGCGGGCACGGACGCGGCGGCGAGAGCCGCTGCGGGCGTGCCTGTTGCCGCTGCGGACGATGTGCCGCCGTGCGGCGCGTCGCCTGCAACGGCTTTCGGATCGGCCGAGCCGGCCGCGTTCGCGGCCGGTTCGCCATTCGTGGGCGCGGTCGCCGCGGCGGCGGCCATCAGGATGGCCGCCAGCGCGGGCGGAAGTGCCGCGGGCCACGCGGCCGTGGCCGCGTGGTTCGCGGGGGTGTCGTCATGATCGCGCGCCCCGGCATCCTTCGATCCGGACTTTCCGCGCGATCGCGTCATGGTCCCTGTCGTCGAACGATCGGTCGCGCTCGATGACTCGCCCGAGAACGCACCTGCCAGAACGTCCGCCAACCAGGACGTCGGATCCGCTGCCGCATCAGTCTTCGGCTTCGCGTCAGATTCGGACGAAGACGCAGACGTCGCGCCGCGACCAGCCACGGTCGCGCCCGTTGCCGGCTTTCCGCTGCGATTCGCTGCAGCCGGATGGCCCGATGCGGGCGCGGACGACGATCCGTCGACTGCATCGTCCGACAAATCGTCGACGAGCGCGTCGAACGTGTTCGCCGGCGCACCGGCGGAGCGCGACGGCCGGACGGCGGACATCGGCATCGCGCGCGAGGCCGATGCCGACGCCGCGCCGGCTGGGAGGGGACTGAGGCTCACGGCGCACTACTCCAGCCGTCAGCGCAGGAGGTTCAGCGTGTCGACGAGCAGCTCGTCGGCCACGGTGATGCTCTTCGAGTTCGCCTGATAGCCGCGCTGCGCGAGGATCATCTGCGTGAACTCGTTGGCGATGTCCACGTTCGACTGCTCGAGCGCGCTGCCGATGAGCGGGCCGCGGCCGCCCGTGCCGGGCGTGCCGACGCTCGGGATGCCCGAGGCTTCGCTCTGGCTGTACAGGTTCGTGCCGAGCTTGATCATGCCGGCCGGGTTGTTGAACGTGGCCGTCGCGAGCTGCCCGACCGTCACCGATCGCCCCATGCCGAACGACGCGACGAGCTCACCCGACGCGTTGATGCTGATGACGCTCGAGACCGATCCGGTCGGCGCGCCGTTCTGCACGGTCGACGACGTCGCGGATGGCGCGGCGTAGTTGGTGATCGTCGGAACGCCGTTCGCGTCGAGCAGATCCCACGACATGTCCGCCGACGTCGCGCCGTTCGCCCAGGTCGGGCTCGTGATGCTGACGTCGGCCGCGTCGTCGCCGTCGACCTTGGTGAGCGTGCCGACGCCGTTGAACTCGAGCGTGCCGTTCGCGATCTCCTTGGGCGTTCCGGCGGTGCCGCCGTCCACGTCTTCGCCGGGGACGGTGATGCTGTAGTCCCACTTGCCGTTGTCGGCCGTCTTCTTCATGGTGACGGTCGCGATGTGCGACACGCCGAGCGAGTCGTAGATCTGCACCGACGAGGCGTGCGTCGTGCCCGTGGGCGCCGACGCATCGAGATTCGTGAACGTGCCGAACGAGGTCGTCGGCACGGGCTGGCGCAGCACGCCGGGCGGAATGACGATGGCGCTCGGCTGGCCGCTCGTGTCGATGCCGCCCGTCGCCGGATCCACGGCCGTGTAGCCCTGCACGGGCTGTCCGTCCGAGGTCACGAGCACGCCGTTCGGATCGAAGCTGAAGTTGCCGGCGCGCGTGTACGACCGCTGGTCCGCGTCACCCACGAGGAAGAAGCCCTGCCCCTGGATGGCGACGTCGGTCGGCACGCCCGTGTTCTCGATGTTGCCCTGCGTGAAGTTGGGCGTGATCGATCCGACGGTGACACCGAGACCGATCTGCATCGGGTTGTCGCTCGTGCCGCCGATCGACTGGCTGACGAGATCGTCGAAGTTCACAGTCGACGCCTTGTAGGCGACCGTGTTCAGGTTGGCCAGGTTGTTCCCGATGACGCTCAGCTTCTGCTGATTCGCATCGAGCCCGGACAGCGCGGCGGAAAAAGAACCCACGGACATTTAGGCACCTCCATCGGGAGCCGGCGTGTCGGTCACAGCGCCGAGCCCGGTTTCGAACATGCTGCGGAGCGCGGACGTGTCGCCCTCGATCTGCTGCAGGCTCTCGAGCGAACTGAATTGCGCGAGCTGGGCGATGAACTCGCTGTTGTCCTGCGGCGACAACGGGTCCTGGTGCTCGAGCTGCGTGACGAGCAGCGACAGGAACGCGTCCTGGCCCAAGGTCTTCGACGGCGCGGTCGTCGTCGACGAGCTGGTGCTGGATGTCTGCGCAGCCGCCGACTGACTGGCGGCGTCCTGGGACACTGGATCGACCATGACGGTTCACTCCCTTTCCGGCTCGGTCATCACGAAGCGGATGCGCGCGAGCTCGTCCATGGCGCGGTTCTCTTCGCGCCGCTCGGCTTCGGCGTAACGCCGCCACGCGCGATCGCGCAGCCGTTCGAGCGCCAGGCGCCGCCGCCGGCTCATGTGCCAGGCCGTCGTGGCCGTTCGCACGTCACGCGCCCGGTCGTCGACCTCACGTCGCCGCCGGCCCGCGTTCGCCGCCAGACGGACAATCCAATTCCGGTGCCACTCGAGCACGCCGGGGTCGATCCCGCGGCGCGCGATGGTGACGAGGTCGGCTTGGGCGGCGGCGCGCTCGGCATCCGCGCGGTCGCGCTCGGCTTCGGCCTCGTGAAATCGGGCCTCCGCACGCGAGAGCGCGGCGGCCGCCGTCGTCTCCTCGCGGCGGCGCAGATCGAGCGCCGCGGCCGCGCGGAAGTGGAAGACCGCCATGATCAGAGGCTGTGCAGTTGCGTGATGGCGTCGGCCAGCCGGACGTCCGTGTCGGCGGGCTGACACAGGAACCGTCCAACGGCGTCACGATGCGCGAACGCGGCGTCGACGCGCGGGTTGCTGCCAGGCACGTACGCGCCGACACTGACGAGGTCGTCGTTGTCACGAATCGTCGCGAGCCATTCGCGGACCGCGCCCGCGCGCTCGCGATGCGCCGCCGTCGTGACGTCGGGCATCGTCCGGCTGACGCTCTGCAGGATGTCGATGGCCGGATAGTGATTCTTCGCCGCGAGATCGCGCGAGAGCACGATGTGGCCGTCGAGGATCGCGCGCACGGCGTCGGCGACCGGCTCGTTGTGATCGTCGCCTTCGACGAGCACCGTGTAGAACGCCGTGATGCTGCCCTTCCCGGAAACCGCGCCCGCACGTTCGAGCAGGCCCGGCAGCCGCGCGAAGACGGACGGTGGATAGCCCTTCGCGGTTGGCGGCTCCCCTGCCGCGAGGCCGACCTCACGCTGCGCCATCGCGAACCGCGTGATCGAGTCCATCATCAGGAGCACGTGGCGACCGGCATCGCGGAACGCTTCGGCAATGGCCGTGGCTGCATAGGCTGCGCGCTGCCGTGCGAGCGCGGGGCTGTCCGACGTCGAGACGACGACGACGGAGCGTTCGCGACCGCGCGGGCCGAGATCGTGTTCGAGGAAGCTGCGGACTTCGCGTCCACGCTCACCGACCAGGCACAGGACGACGACATCCGCTTCAGTGCCGCGCGCCATCATGCCGAGCAGCGTGCTTTTGCCGACGCCGCTGCCGCCGAAGACGCCGATGCGCTGTCCGCGCCCGCACGTGAGGAGCGCGTCGATCGCGCGCACGCCGGTGCCGATCGCCGAGGCGACCGGTTCGCGGACGAGTGGATTGAGCGCAGCGGGATGGAGCGGCGCACGCTCCGATGTGGCCACCGGACCGAGTCCATCGATGGGCACGCCGAAGCCGTCGATGACGCGTCCGAGGAGCGCGTCGCCCACAGGAATGGTCGGCGCCATGCCGCTCGAGACGATCCGATCGCCAGGCCGTACGCCGGCCGTGTCGCCGAGCGGCACCGACAGCAGACGGCCGTCGCGGAAACCGACGACTTCGACCGGCAGCGCGGGACCGCGCCCCGTCCGGATCTCGCAGATCTCGCCGACGCTCGCCGCCGGGCCGGCCGACTCGACGACGAGTCCGACGATGCGCATGACGTGGCCGACGACGGGCAACGTGTCCGCGCGGGCGACGCGATCGAAGTACGCACCGAGCGACAGCCCAGGCGTGGCGCTCTCGGGCGCGGCCGGCGCGGGCGCCGATTCAGTGAGCGACCCAGGCCCCATGCGTCTCTTCCTCGCGATCCTCGTCCGCGCCGCCGAGCAGCTCGCGCGAGAGCGCGCGGATCTGCGCGTCAATGCCCGCATCGATGACGCCGAACGCGGATCGCACGAAGCAGCCGCCGCGCTCGACGGCCGGGTCGGCGACGATCTCGATCGAGCCGAGCGCCTCGCGCGCGCCCGGAGACACGGCCTCGCTGTCGGCCGGGTTCAGATGGATCTTCGCGGCCGCGCGCTCGCCGAGCCGATCGACGGCCACGCGCGCGATGACCAGAATCAGGTCGGGGTCGACCTCGACTTCGTGACGCAGGATGCGTTCGGCGATGACGACGGCCAGGTGCACGAGCTCGCGCTCGGTGTGGTGCATGAGCTCTGGACGGAGCGCCGCCAGCTCGTCGATCGTCTCGTGAAAGCGCGCGATGACCGCGTCGAGCCGCGCGGTCGCCGCCTCGGTGCCGAGGCGTTCGCCGTGCGCGAACCCGGCGGCGAAGGCTTCCTGTTCGATGGCCTGCTGGCGCTCGAGCGACAGCGACGGCAGATGGATCTCACGGGCCTCGACGTCGACGGCCGGCTCGATCGTCGGCGCCTCGCCGCGCGAGAGCGGCGCGAAGGTGAGCGGCACCGGTCGCGGCATTGGCTGCGGCGTGTCGGTCGACTGCCAACTGAACCGCGCGGTCGCGACGCCCGGCGCAAGGCGACGGGCCTTCGCGTGCGTCCCGCCGTGGACGTCGACGGTCGACGAGTGAATGGGGCGCGGGACGAGCGGCGCCGCTGACGCGTGTTGCGATGCGCTCTTAGGTGACATACGAATCTCCCGCGCTGCTTCCGGTCGTGATGAGACCTTCTTCCTCGAGCTTGCGCGCGATGCCGACGATCTCGTGCTGCGCCTTCTCCACCTCGCGCAGCCGGACGGCGCCGAGCATTTCCATTTCTTCTTTCATCAGGTCGACGGCGCGCTTCGACATGTTGGCGAAGAAGCGCTGACGAATCGCCTCGCTCGCGCCCTTCAGCGCGACGGTCAACGTCTTCTTGTCCGCGCGATTGACGATCTCGCGGATGCCGTTCTCTTCGATTCCTGCGAGGTCGTCGAAGACGAACATCAGGTTGCGGATGGCCACGGCCGTGTCGGGCGCGATGGCCTCGATGCGTTCGAGCGCCGGCCGGCTGACGCCGCGCTCGAGCCGGTTGAAGAGTTCGGCCACGGCGCGGACGCCGCCGCGCTGTTCGTGACTGTGACCGCCGAGGCTGCGCAGCTTCTGCTCGATGACGGTCGAGATGCGGACGATGACGTCGGGCGGAATCTCACCGAGGCCCGCCATGCGCAGGAGCACCTCCGTGCGCATGTCGTCGGGCAACTGCGCCAGGAGTTGTGCGGCGCTGTTCGGATTCAAGTGCGCCAGGATGAGCGCCGTCGTCTGCGGGTGCTCGCCGAGGAAGAACTTGGAGAGCTGCTCGGGGCTCGCACGCTCGAGCGAGGCGAAACCCGCCGCCGTGTGGAGCGAGTCGACGATGCGATCGAGCACGCGGCGCGACTGCTCGGGCCCCAGCGCTTTCGAGAGGACGCGGCGCGCCTGGTCGATGCCGCCCGCCGGCACTTGCGCGCTTGAGACCGATGCGTGCAACTCGGAGAGCACCTGCTCGCCGAGCTCCGGCGGCACCGTGCCGAGCGCCGCGATCTCGCGCGCGACGAGTTCGAGCTCGTCCTCCTGAAAGTGTCGGAAGAACGGCGCGCCGGCTTCCCCGAGCGCCATCAGCGCAATCGCGGCTTTGCGCGCGCCGCTGAGCGCGGGCGTCGTGGTGGCCATCAGTGTTCGTCCTCCGCAATCCAGCCACGCACGATGCGCGCGAGCTGCTCGGGCTCGTCATTGGCGAGCTTCGCGACGCGCTTGGTGAGCACCGGCAGCCGGCGCGCGCTGCCGGGACCGACGGCGTCGAGCTCCGCTTCGATCTGCCCTTCCATCTCTTGTACGGTCGGCAGCCGCGCGGCTGCCGTGCCGGCGGGCGCGGGCAGCGCGGGCGCCTGGTTGAGCTTCGTCGCCTGGCGCGCGAGGGGACGCAGCACGCCGAAGAGCGCGAAGAGCGCAATCGCCAGGATGGCCAGACCGCGCAAGGCGCCCAGTCCGTAATTGCGGACGAGATCGGTGAGCTGCTGCGGGACGGTCGGCCGAGGCGCCGGCGGCTCGGCGGCCGGCACGTCGAAGGCGATGTTCTCGACCGTCAGTTGATCGCCGCGCTGCGGGTCGAGGCCAACGGCGGCCGCGACGAGATCGTGAATGCGCTGGACGTCCTTCGCGTCCCACGGCCGCGTGGCGACCTGGGCCGTGCCGTCGGTACCTTTCGTCGACACGCGCTCATCGTCGAGGATGACGGCGACCGAGAGGCGCGCCAGGCCACCCTGCGGGCTGATCGTGTGCCGCGTGACGTGACCGACTTCGTAGTTGGTCGTCTCCGATGTGCGGCTGGGGGCGGACGGAAGCGTCGAGGCCAGTGACGAGGCAGGAGTCGACGCGTTGCCGGCTTTCGTGCCCGAGGCTGCTGCGCCTGCGTTTGCCGTCTTCGGCGCCGTCGACGTCGACAACGCGGGCGGCTGGTTGGCGCGGGCACCTGCGACGCCGCCGGCGACCGACGCCAGCGCGCCGGTTTCGGTCGACGTCTGCTTGCTGCGGACCACCGTCTCCGGATCCCAATGTTCCTCGGTCTCGTCGACGGCGCTCGAGTTGATGTGCGCGGCCACGTTCACGCGCACCCGCCCAGGACCGACGACGGGTTCGAGCAGGGCGACGACGCGCGAGCTGAGGTCGTGCTCGATGCGCTGCTGGCGATCGACGTCGGCCGTGCCGCCGGCGTCGTTGTCGTCACCGTCCTCGGGCGTCAGCGAGCGGCCGTAGGTGTCGAGGATGACGACCGATTCGGGCCGGAGCGATTCGACGCTGCCGGCCACGAGGTTCGCGATGCCTTTGACCGTCGACGGCGCGAGCGGCCGGGTCGATTTCAACCGCAGGACGACCGACGCCTTGGCCGGCTCCTCTTGATCGACGAAGAGCGAGTCCTTCGCCATGGCGATGTGGACGCGCGCGCTCGCGACTTCCGACAGCGTGCCGATCGTGCGCGCCAGTTCACCTTCGAGCGCGCGGCGATAGTTGACGTGCTCGAGGAATTCGGTCGTGCCGAATGCGGGCCGGTCGAAGATCTCGAAGCCGATGCGCCCCGCCGACGGCAGGCCGCCCGAGGCGAGCGACAGGCGCAGTTCGTCGGCGCGCTCGACGGGCACGCTCACCGTCCGGCCGCCATCGCCGAGCTGATATGGCACCTTCTGGTCCTTGAGCTTGGAGATGACCGAGCTGGCCGTCTCGGCATCCATGTCGGCGACGAGCAGCGTGTAGGTCGGCCGCGACAACCAATACGCGGATCCGACGACGACGCCGACGACGCCGACGAAGACGGCGACCAGGCCGGCGATCTGTCGCGGAGACAGCGCGGCGGCCAGTTTCTTGAGATGAGCGATCTGCTGTTCGATGTTCACGACGGATTACGCGGGATCAGGACGTCATGCCCATCACGCTCTGATAGGCCTGGACGAGCTTGTTGCGAATCTGCACGGTGAGCTGCAGCGTCGTGTCGGCTTGCTGCATCGCGATCATCGCTTCATGGATGTCGCCCGTGCCGTCGAGCATGTGGCTGATGGCGTCGTTGGCCTTGGCCGACGACGACTCCACCGACCCGAGGATCTGATGGAGCGTGTCGGCGAAACCGGAATCGGCCGGGGCGTCACCGGTCGTGGCCGGCGTCGGCGGCGTGAGAGGAAGCGCGGCGGAAACAGGATCGATAGCCATGGTCATTTCGCCAGATCGAGAGCTTTCTGGAGCGTGTCGCGGATGAGGCCGATCGCCGTGAGGTTGGCCTGATAGGCGCGCGCGGCGCCGAGCATGTCGACCATTTCCTCGGGCACGTCGACGTTCGGCATCGAGACGAAGCCATCGGCGTCCGCGTCGGGATGTGACGGCTCGTACACGCGACGGAACGCCGACTGGTCCTGGACCACGGCCGCCACTTCCACGCCGTTGGCCTGGACGCTGTTGTCGAAGGCCCCGCCGGTCGACGTCGACTGCAGCACGACTTCGCGGCGGCGGTAGGGCTCGCCGTCGGGACCGCGCGTCGACTCGGCGTTGGCCATGTTCGAGACGGCCACTTCCATGCGAGCGCGCTGCGCATCGAGCGCGCTCGCGCTGGCGTTGATCGCTCCAAGTAAGGTGGCCATCGTCAGCGACCCTCGTTGATGGCGTAGCGGACCAGTTGGAACTTGGCCGCGAGCACGGTCTGCGCCGCGCTGAAGTCGAGCGCGGCCTGGCCCATGTTGAGGAGCTCACGATCGAGCTGCACGGTGTTGCCGTCGCGCCGCGGCGCCAGGCCCTGGGCGTCGACCGTCTCGGCCGTCGCCGGCGCGCCGGCCGCCGTGCCGAAGTGGTGCGGGTCGGTGGCCGTGAGCGAGACGTTGCCGTCCAACTGGGAATCGAGCGCGTCGCTGAACTGCAGCTCCTTCGCGCGATAGCCGGGCGTGTCGAGATTGGCGAGGTTTCCAGCGGCGACGGCCTGACGCTGGACGGCCCGCGTCATTTGACGTCCGAGCGCTGCGGTGATCGCCGCATCGGTCACGATGTCTGCCATGGATCCTCCACCGGTTACCGCTGCGCGTTGTGCAAGAGGAATGCCCGAATGCACGATTTGCCGCGAGTTACACGCGTCTGCGTGTAAGTGCACAGGTGGGAGGCCCCCACTGACTTACGTCAAAATGCCGTCAGTCCTACAACGTGTAGGTCGGCGAACCGACACCGGCTGTCGCCCGCCCGACCTCGTGCAGTCCTGCGCAGCCGCGACGAGGCGACGGGTGGAGGCGGTCGGCGAACCGCCGTCACGCTGTCGCCGATCCGGCCATTCTGTTCGGAAATCCGCACGAACGGATTCGAACGCGCACCTTCGACGATTTCTTGACGCGATCCCTCGTCCTACAGCCTCGAGCGAGGAAACATGGGGTACGACGACCACGCCAGACGTGGCACTCCAATTGCTCTAGCGGCAGTGGCTCGTGATCGTGTGCCCGCCGAATGATCGGCGGCTCGTATCCCGCCTCTCCGGGAGACTGTTGTGTCCGACCGTGTGCGCTCGACCGTTCTCATCGCTGACCACGACAACGATTTCAGGCGATCGACCGCCGAGGCGCTGGAGAGCGCGGGCTTCAGTGCCGCGCAGTGCGCGAGCGCGGCCGATGCCAGGTCCCGCCTCGAAGGCTTCGCCTACGACGGGCTCATCGTCGACGTGCGCCTGGCCGACGGCGACGGACTCGATGTACTCGACGACGCCCTCACCCGCTATCCGCACATGCGGTGCATCGTCACGGCGAGCTTCGGGAGCATTCATCATGCCGTGCGGGCGCTGAAGCGGGGCGCGGTCGACTTCCTCATCAAGCCCTGCCAGACGCTTCAGATCATCGACGCACTCCGCGCGCCGCTCGCGACGCGACAGCCGGTCAGCCGGCCGGCCGTGCCCGGCCGGCCCACCACGCCGCGCGGGACGTTTCGGGCGAACCAGATCGTCGGCACGAGCCCGGCGATGGGCCGGCTGCTGACGACGCTCGAGCTCGTCTCCCCGATGCAGAGCACGGTCCTCATTCAGGGTGAGACGGGCACGGGCAAGGAACTCGTCGCGCGAACGGTTCACGAGAACAGCCCGCGGCGCGATCAGCCGTTCGTCGCGTTCAACGCGGCCGCGCTGCCAGAAGGCTTGGTCGAAGCCGAGCTCTTCGGCCACGTCAAAGGCGCGTTCACGGGCGCCATCCAGTCGCGCGTCGGCCGGTTCGAGGCCGCCGATCGCGGCACGCTCTTCATCGACGAAGTCTCGTCGATGCCGATGTCGCTCCAGGCCAAGCTACTGCGCGCGCTGCAGGAACGCGAGGTCGAGCGCGTCGGCACGTCGCGCCCCATCAAGATCAATGCGCGCGTGATCGCGGCGACCAACGTCGACCTGCGGGAGATGGTGAAGGAAGGGACGTTCCGCGAGGACCTCTATTACCGGCTCAACGTCGTGCGCGTCGAGCTGCCGCCGCTGCGGCAGCGGCAGGAAGACATCCCGGCGCTCGCTCGCCACTTCGTCCAGCAGTCGTGCGAGCTGAACGGCGTGCCGCTCAAGACGCTCAGCCAGAGCACGATCCGCTGCCTGATGGAGTTCGCCTGGCCGGGGAACATCCGCCACCTGCAGAACGCCATCGAGCACGCCGTGGCGATGAGCGGCGACAGCCGTGAAATCGACGTCGAGGCGCTGCCGGAAGAAGTGCTCGCGCCCGTGTCGGACGCCGCGCCGGGCGCGGCCCGCGTGACGGTGCCGCACATGCCGGAGGAAGGGATCAATTTCGTGTCCACGATGACGCAAGTGGAACGGCAACTGATCCTGCGCTACCTGGAGAAGGCCGGTGGCAACAAGCGCCGCGCGGCGCGCCTGCTCAATCTCAGCCGGACGACGCTCATCGACAAGCTGCAGAGGCTCGGCGTCACCGAGATCTCGACGTCGACCTCGGCCACAAGTCAGGTGTCGGACACGTCGGTGTCCTCGGCCGCCTGACCGCGCGCTCCGGCCGCAGCCTGGCACCGCGACAATGATGATGCGGTGAGATCAGGAGCGACGCCGCGGCGGAACTGACTGGCCCCAGTCCTCGACGCGCAGTCCAGGGACTCGGCTCATGTGATCGACGTTGGCCGTGACGAGCGTCGCGTCGAGCGCGAGGGCGTGCGCCGCGATGGCGGCATCGAAGTCCTCGATCCGCGCGCCACGGCGTTCAAGGGTCGCCTTGATGCGGCCGAACGACTGGCTGACCGCGTCGGTCCACTGCGCGCGCGGCAGCTCCGCGGCGACGAGGTCGAAGCGCGCCTGTAGCGCCGCGCGGCGCTTCGACGGCGGCAAGCGCTCGATGCCGAACGCGATCTCGGCGAGCACGGGCTGCGGAACGGCGACGTCGGCCGGCACGGTCCCCGCCAGTCGCTCGACGACGGCCGCGGTCCCTTTCATGAGCGCCGACACGGCGTTCGTGTCCAGGACGTAGATCACAGGTAGATCACAGATCGACCGGCGCCTTCGAACGCCGTGCCCGGCTGACGGCCTTCAGGAGCTCGTCGGTGGCCGCGCTCGTCTCCGGATCCACGCGTCGTAACTCGTCGAGGAATTCCGGCGCCCAGCCGGCGGACGCCCGAACCTCCTGCTCCAGGGCCCGGACGACGAGACGATTGCGGCTGATGCCGAGCGCTTTCGCGCGACGGTCCACCGACTTGAGCAATGGACCCGGGATGTGCACCGTGGTCGGCATGAATATATTCCGAATATACTACACGCCGCGTCGATCGTGCCGCCGATACCGCGCCCTACTGCGGCGTGCGAAAGACGACTGCGCGTGCTGCGTCCATGTCGACGCGTCCCCCACGCGGCGCGCGCGCTGATCGCGTGCTTGACGAGGGCGGCCAACCGTGGCAGGTTGAAGCCGCCAAACCCCATCCGTCCGAGCCTCCGCTCGCGTCACAGGAGTGTACGTATGGACGACCGCGATCCGCAGCCGCTCGATCCCGAAACCACCGACAACCAGCCTTCGAACTCGACCAGCACCGTCTCCCGGCGCGACTTCATCCGCACGGCCGGCGCCGCCGCCGTCGCGGGCACGGGCTTCATGATCGTGCCGCGCCACGTGCTCGGCCAGGGCATGACGCCGCCGAGCGATCGGGTGAACATCGCCACGGTCGGCATCAACGGCCAGGGCGGCGCCGACACGCAGAACGTCATGAGCCAGAACATCGTGGCCATCTGCGACGTCGACGACTCACTTTTGGACAAGAAGCTGGCGAGCTGGAAAACGGCCGCCGCGGCCACGCCGAACGCGCGCGGACGCCAGGGCGGACGGGGACGAGCCGGCGGCGCGAACGCGGGGCCCACGTGGACGGACTTCGGTCCGTCGAAAGCGCAGCAGGCCGCCGACGCCAAGTGGACCGAAGAACCGCGGCAGGAGCTGCTCCGCCGCTTCGTCGACGAGCAGATCCCGCGTCTCAAGCGCTATCGCGATTACCGCGAGATGCTCGACCAGCAGAAGGACATCGACGGCGTCATCGTCGCGACGCCCGACCACATGCACGCCATCATCGCGTCAGCGGCGATGGACGCCGGCAAGCACGTCTACGTGCAGAAGCCGCTGTGCTGGTCGGTCGCCGAAGCGCGGCACCTGGCTGCCAAAGCCGCGGCGAACCCGAAGCTCGTCACGCAGATGGGCAACCAGGGCCACTCGCAGGACGACGCGCGGCGCGGACAGGAATATCTGCGGGCGGGCGCGATCGGGGAGATCCGCGAGGTCCACGTCTGGACCAACCGGCCGCTCGGGTACTGGCCACAGGGCGTGCCGCGTCCGGCGCCGCTGCCCGAGACGCTCGCGCCGCTCGCCTGGAACAATGACGGCGTGGACAAGCGCCTGGCCGCCGCGATGTACGGCGACTTCCCGGTGCCGGCCACGCTCGACTGGAAGCTCTTCATCGGCGGCGCGCCCGACGTCACGTATCACCCGATCTATCACCCGTTCAACTGGCGCGGCTGGGTGGACTGGGGCCAGGGCGCGCTCGGCGACATGGGCGCGCACCTCATCGATCATCCGGTCTGGGGCCTCGACCTCGGCTATCCGACGACGATCGAGACCATCTCGACGCCCTTCAACAAGGTCTCCTATCCGCACGCGACGATGACGCACTACGAGTTCGCCGCGCGCAACGGCATGCCGGCGTTGAAGCTGACCTGGTACGACGGTGGATTGATGCCGGCGACGCCGGAGGAGATGGGCGACGTGCCGCTGGATCCCGGCGGCGGCGTGCTCTACATCGGCAGCAAGGGCAAGATGATCCAGGAGACCTACGGCCAGAATCCGCGCCTGCTGCCCATCTCACTGCACAACTCGTACGGCCCGCCGCCCGAGCGGTTGCCGCGCATCCCGCACGAAGCGCACGAGATGAACTGGGTGAACACGATTCGCGGCCGCGACCAGATCTCCGCGCCGTTCTCCTACGCGTCGCACCTGACCGAGATCATGCTCCTGGGCGTCGTCTCGCTCCGCGCGGGCAAGAAGCTGCACTACGACGGCGCGTCCATGCGCGTGACGAACGACGAGGCGGCCAACGCGTTTCTCTCGCGCGAGTATCAGCACGGATACTCACTGACATAGAAACGCTGATGGAAAGCGTCAGTTAACGTTCGCCGGCCGTGCCGCCGGCGAACGACGCGGTCTCAACCGTCCGGTCGCCGCTCGCGTCCCTGCGCGCGGCGGCCGGCGTCGATCCCGGCGACGTCTCCCCGCTCTGTATCGCGCCGCCAGGACGCCAGCGAAACCGCCCCCCAGTAGCGCCGGAACGGCCTCTCAGGTTACGATCGTCCTTATGCCATCTGGACAACCGATGGCGGCCACCCCTCCGATCGAATCGCCGGCGAGACATCACAAGAAGAATGGCGTTCGGCACCTTGGAGACTTCACCGCCAGCATCCGCATCCTACCCATTTCACTGCTCGCCCTTGCCATCGGCGCCATGGCGTCGGTGGTCGCGGCTGGGCTGCTGAAACTCATCGCCCTCTTTACCAATATCTTCTTTTACCAGCGGTTCGACATGGCCAACGTGTCGCCCGCCGGCCATCACCTCGGCCTGTTCGTCATCATCGTGCCGGTCATCGGCGCGCTCATCGTCGGTGTGATGGCACGGTACGGGTCGGAGCGCATTCGCGGGCACGGCATCCCGGAAGCGATCGAAGCGATCCTGATGAACGGAAGCCGCGTCGAGCCGAAGGTCGCGCTGCTCAAGCCGCTCTCGGCGGCCATCTCGATCGGATCGGGCGGCCCGTTCGGCGCCGAGGGTCCGATCATCGTGACCGGCGGCGCGCTCGGCTCGCTGCTCGCGCAGTTCTTCCACCTGACGAGCGCCGAGCGCAAGACGCTGCTCGTCGCGGGCGGCGCGGCCGGCATGTCGGCGACCTTCGCGACGCCCGTGGCCGCGGTGCTCCTCGCCGTCGAGCTCCTGCTCTTCGAGTGGAAGCCGCGCAGCGTCATCCCCGTCGCCGTCGCGAGCGTCGTCGCGGCCGCGGGACGGCCGTTCCTGATCGGTCCCGGTCCCGTCTTCCCGGTCCCGCCGCACACACCGGCTACGGTGCACTCGCTGCTCTGGTGCGTGGTCGTCGGTCTGCTCGCGGGCGTGTTGGCGATGGCGGTGACCAATGCCGTCTACGCGTGCGAGAACTTCTTCGAGCGGCTGCCCATCCACTGGATGTGGTGGCCAGCCCTCGGCGGCCTGACAATCGGCGTCGGCGGGTACCTGTTCCCGCAGGCGCTCGGTGTCGGTTACGACATCATCGGCAACTTCCTCCAGGGCGCCGAGCCGCTCTACATCGTCGCGGGCGTGCTCATCGTCAAGTCGACGATCTGGGCGGTCTCACTCGGATCGGGGACGTCGGGCGGCGTGCTCGCGCCGCTCCTCATGATGGGCGCGGCGCTCGGTGGTCTCGAGGCGCACTGGCTGCCCGATCAGGGCGCCGGCTTCTGGCCGCTCATCAGCATGGGCGCGATGCTCGGCGGCACGATGCGCGTGCCGCTCACGGGCGTGCTGTTCGCCATCGAGCTGACGCACGACATGTCGGTGCTGCTGCCGCTGCTCATCGCGGTCATGGTGGCCTACGCGCTCACCGTGCTCCTGATGCGACGGTCGATCCTGACCGAGAAAATCAGCCGCCGCGGGTACCACCTGACGAGCGAGTACTCGATCGACCCGCTCGAGATCGTCTTCGCGCGCGAGGTCATGCGATCGGCCATCGTGGCGCTGCCGGTCGACGCGCCGTTCACCGATGCGGAGGCCGCGCTCGCCAAAGTCGGCGGCCGGAACCAGCAGAGGCTCTTCCCCATCGTCGACGCCGAACGACGGCTGGTCGGCGCGGTGACGCGGAACGAGCTGCAGACGTGGCTGCGCGAACGTCAGTCGCCCGACGAGGACGTGACGAAGGCGCTCAAACGGCCACCGGTCGTCGCCTACGAAGACGAGCCGCTGAGCTCGGTCGTCTACCGCATGGCGGAGACGTCGCTCACGCGACTGCCCGTGGTCCGACGCGAGGATCGGCGGCTCGTGGGCATGGTCGCGCTCACCGACATGCTGACGGCCCGTGCGCACACGCTCGAATCCGAACGCCGCCGCGAACGCGTGCTCGGCACGCGGCTGCGGCTGAAGGCGTGGTAACGCGATCACTCATCTTCGTCGTCGCGCTGGCCGTCAGCAGCCTGGCTGCTCGCGGCCAGGCTGCGCTCACGATCACGCTCGCCGACCGCGCGCTCCAGCCGGGTGAACTCGTCGTCGTCACGATCGCGGCGACAGGCGCGAGCGCGATCGACGCCGTCACGGTCCACGCATTCGGGCGTGACGTGCCGGCGTTCGAGACCGGCGACGGCACGTGGCGTGCGATCGCGGGACTCGATCTCGATACGAAGCCCGGCCCGGCGACCGTCGACGTGACGGCCACGGTCGACGGCCGTTCCGTCCAGGCCACACGCGACTGCCGTATCCTCGCGAAGACGTTCCCCACACGCCGCCTGCGCGTCGCACCCGACTACGTCAACCCGCCGCCTGACATCCTCGCGCGCATCCAGCGCGACGCAACGCTCTTGGAACGAACGTGGGCGGCGACGTCGCCGACGCGCCTGTGGGACGGCCCGTTCGTCCGCCCCGTGCCGCAGCGTGCGAACAGCGCGTTCGGCACGCGCAGCATCTTCAATGGCGAGCCGCGCAGTCCGCACAGCGGCGCCGACTTCCTCAGTCCCGCCGGGACGCCCGTTCATGCGCCCAACGCGGGCCGCGTCCTCGTCGCCGAAAACCTCTACTTCACTGGCAATACAGTCGTCGTCGATCACGGGCTCGGTTTGCTGTCGCTCTTCGCGCACTTGTCGCGGATGGACGTCAAGGCGGGCGAGATGGTCGCGACCGGACAAGTCCTCGGCGCGGTCGGATCGACCGGACGCGTCACCGGTCCGCACCTGCACTGGACGCTCCGCGCTGGCGGCGCGCGCGTGGATCCGCTGTCGCTCCTCGCGCTCCTCGGTCGCGACGCCGGCTGACGTCGGACATGCCGGCCGGGTGCGTCGCGCGGCGTCGGCAGCCGGCCGCCGGCTCGGTGACAGACCGCCGTCGTCGCGGCTATGATGACGCGCATGCTCCCTGCGGATGCCGATCCCCAGGTCGCGCCGCTCGCCGGGCGATCCGCTTCAGCGACGATGCGCGCCGCTCTCGTGCGCCTGGTCACGCGGCAGCAGACGGGCCTCGTGCTCGTCATCGCGCTCCTCGGCCTGGTGCTCGCGCTCACGGCCGGCAGCCACGTCGACCTGGAGACGGGCGCCACCGTCAACAATTTCTACAATCTGCACACACTGCTGCAGACGGCCACCGACGCCAGCTTTTTCGCCATCATGGCCGTGGGCGCGACGATCGTCATCATCACGGCCGGCATCGATCTGTCGGTTGGATCAATCTACGCGCTCGCCGGCGTATCCACGGCCATGGTGTTGCGGGCGCTCGGCCCGATGGGCGGAGCCGAGACGTTTTTCATCGGCCTCGTCGTGGCGCTCGGCGTCGGACTGGCCTGCGGCATCATCAACGGCGTGATGGTCGTCGGCCTCGACGTCCACCCATTCGTCATCACGCTCGGCACGATGTGGATCGTGCGCGGCGTGGCGTTCGTCACGAGCCACGCCGAGAGCATCCTCCTGCCGCACGCGCTCACCGACGTGGCCAAGGCGCCGCTCGGGCTGGCCGAAGGGCTGTATCCGGTGCCGCTCCTCGTGATGATCGTCACGGCAGCCGTCGGATCGATCTACCTGACGCAGACCGTGATGGGCCGCCACGTCTTCGCGTTCGGCGGCAATCCGGAGGCGAGCCGATTCTCCGGATTACGGCTGGGGCGGATTCAGATCGGGGTCTACGTGATCTCCGGCGTCACGGCGGGGCTCGCGGCGTTTCTCGGCGCCAGTTTCTACGGGTCCGCCTCCTGCGCGGACGCCACCGGCTACGAGCTCTACGTCATCGCGGCCGCCGTCGTCGGCGGCGCGAGCCTGATGGGCGGCAAGGGCAGCGCGGTGAGCGCGACGCTCGGCGCCATTCTCATCGTGCTCATCCGTCAGTCCATCCGCACGCTGCACTTCGATCAGAACTACGAGTGGATCATCATCGGCTGCGCGACGGTCATCGCCGTCGTGCTCGACCAGGCGAGCGCGCGCTTCACGACGCGCCGGCTCGCCGCGGGCGCCCAGCGCCGTTAGCACGGCGCGGCCTGGCGGCCGCCTGACCGGTTTCGACGTCCGATACCCTGGAGCGACTCATGACCTCGACCGTCCGAACTTCCGCCTTCGCGCTCGGCTGTTCGCTGCTCGTCTTCGCCCTGGCCGGCTGCGGATCGTCCACGCCCTCGAAGACGCCCGCCACGCCCAAGGGGTTGAAGGTCGCCCTCATCGCGAAGAGCTCGACCAACCCGGTCTTTCTCTCCGCGCGCACGGGCGCCGAAGCGGCGGCCAAGGAACTGACGGCCAAGACCGGCGTGCCCGTCGAAATCGCGTGGCTCACGCCGCCGACCGAGGACGGCCAGGTGCAGGCGCAGCGCATCGCGCAGGCGGTCAACGAAGGCGCCAACGCGATCCTCATCTCGTGCTCGGACGCCGGCAAGGTGACCGGCGCCATCAACGACGCCGTCGATCGCGGCGTGGCGGTGATGACCTTCGACAGCGACGCGCCCGAGTCCAAACGTTTCGCTTACTACGGCGTCGACGATGAGAAGACGGGCGAGGCGGTGATGGACGAGCTCGCCAAGCAGATGGGCGAGAAGGGATCGGTCGCCATCCTCGCGGGCAACCAGAACGCGCCGAACCTGCGGCGCCGGGTCGACGGCGTGAAGAAGGCCGCCGCGAATTATCCGAATATCAAAATCGTCGACACCTTCTACCACATCGAGACGCCGCAGGACGCCGCGGCCGAAGTCATCCGCGTGCAGGGCGCCTACCCGCAGGTCCGCGGCTGGGCCATGGTCGGCGGCTGGCCGCTCTTCACCCAGACGCTTCTGTCCGATCTCGATCCGAACCGCGTGAAGATCGTCGCCGTCGACGGCCTGCCCGCCGAACTGCCCTACGTCGAGAAGGGCCTCGCGCCGGTGCTCCTCGCGCAGCCGACGTATCTCTGGGGCTACGTCTCGGTGCAGCGCATCTACGACAAGGTGATCGATCACAAGGACGTGCCCCAGGTCATCCCGATGGACCTCGTGCGCGTGACGAAAGACAACCTCGGCACCTGGGCGCGCCAGCTCCAGACCTGGGGCTTCACCGACGTCCCTGCCGCGTACCTGAAGCTGCCCTGATCACGGTGATGATGCCGTCCGTCTATCCTTCGCGATCTTCGCGTCTTCGCGCGAGTCATCTTCTTTGCAGGGCGCTGGGGCCCCACCCCCAGCGCTATGGCGCTTCGCCGCCCTCGCTCCGCTCGAGTCATCTTCTTTGCAGGGCGTTGGGGCCCCACCCCCAACGCTACGACGCTCGCCGCCCTCGCTACGCTCGGGGGCTCGCGGTGTCATCGTTTTTTTCGTTTCTGTCTTCGTGCCTCCATCCTTCGCGTCTTCGCGCCTTCGCGCGAGGCCCGGTCCACTTCGCGTGAGCGCGCCCGCAGTCGCGTTCGAAGGGATCACCAAGCGCTTCCCGGGCGTCCTCGCGCTCGAGGACGTGAGCTTCGAGATCGCCGCGGGCGCGTGCCACGCGCTCTGCGGCGAGAACGGCGCGGGCAAGAGCACGCTCGGCCGCATCCTTGCCGGCGTTCACCAGGCCGACAGCGGTCGCATTCGGCTCTTCGGCGAGCCGGTTGCGATTCACAATCCACAGGAAGCGCTCGCCGCCGGTGTCGGCATCGTCCATCAGGAGCTCGCCTTCTGCGAGAACCTGACCGTCGCCGAGAACCTCTGCCTGCGCGCCCTGCCGGCGCGCGCCACGTTCGTCTCGCACGCGGAGATGCGGCGACAGGCGCGCGCGATGCTCGAGCCGATCGGCGCGCCGTTCGAGGTCACGCGGCGCGTCGGCGAACTGACCGTCGGCCAGCAGCAGATGCTGCAGATTGCCGCTGCCGTCGGCCACGGCGCGCGCATCGTCGTCTTCGACGAGCCGACGAGCAGCTTGTCGCAGCACGAAGCCGAGCGACTCTACGAGCTCATCGCGCGGCTGCGCGCGCAGGGCGTGACGTGCATCTACGTGTCGCACCGCATGGAGGAGATCTTCCGTCTGTGCGACGCCGTCACGGTGCTCCGTGACGGCCGGCACGTGGCCACACAGCCGATTGCGGGCCTCGACACCGCCGCGCTCGTCCAGATGATGATCGGCCGCAAGCTGGCCGATTACTTTCCACCCGAGCACGAGCGCACGGGGCCGCCTGAGGAACTGCTGCGCGTCGAAGGCCTCTCCGGGCCGGGTGGCTTTCACGACATCTCGTTCTCGGTCCACGCCGGCGAAGTCGTCGGCATGGCGGGACTCGTCGGCGCGGGCCGATCGGAAGTCGCGCGCGCGATCTTCGGTCTCGATCCGCTCACGTCTGGACGCATTTTCATCAACGGCTCCGCGGTGACGATTGCCACGCCGCAGGACGCGCTGGCGCACCGCATCGGCCTCGTGCCCGAGGATCGGAAGCGTCAAGGCCTCGTGCTCTCGATGAGTGGCCTCGGCAACACGACGATGACGATGCTGGAGTCGCTCGCGCGCTTCGGGTTCATCCGGCATCGAGCCGAACGCGCATTCGTGCAGGAGTACTTCGACAAGTTGAGTGTCCGCGCGCCGGGCGTCGACACGGTGACGGCCGGTCT
Source organism: Vicinamibacterales bacterium (assembly GCA_035550595.1). Classification (GTDB taxonomy): domain Bacteria; phylum Acidobacteriota; class Vicinamibacteria; order Vicinamibacterales; family SCN-69-37; genus CALFMR01. The sequence goes on along the minus strand of DASZOV010000004.1, from coordinate 153,100 downwards.
CTCGGGCGGCAACCAGCAGAAGATCGTACTGGCGAAATGGCTCGCGGCGAAGTGCCGCATCCTCATCCTCGACGAGCCGACGCGCGGCGTGGACGTCGGCGCCAAGGCGCAGATCCACGCGCTCATCGCCGAGCTCGCCGCCAGCGGCGCGGGCGTGCTGCTCATCTCGAGCGAGCTGCCCGAGGTCCTCCATCTCTCGTCACGGATCGTCGTCCTGCGCGAGGGTGCTGTCGCTGGCGAGCTCTCACGCGCCGAGGCCAGCCAGGACGCGCTCATGCGCCTGATGGCAGGGGTCGCGGCCTGACGGCCGCAACTGCGAACTTCGAACTCTGAACTTCGAAAATGGTTCCGCGTTGCCGACGCGTCCCGACGCGCACGTCAACGCCAGAAAAGATGCGCCGAAGGCGCCACGTCCGTTCGAAGTTCGCCGTTCGAAGTTGACGATCGGCCTGTCTATTCAGGAACCACTCAGTCCCTCAATCTCCCCTTTCGTCGTCAGACTGTCGACGTCGCGCTTGCCGGCCCAGGCGATGCCGCGCAGGAGGATGGCGCGAACGTGCGGTGACGCGAACGTCTCGATGTGGTGGCCGAGGAGCGACACGAACGCGCGGTACGGCTGACCGTCGCCCACACGGCCTTCGTAGGTCCACATCTGCGGAATGAGCGTTCGGTTGCCGGCATCGTTCGCCGCGGCGCCGCGTCCGGGTCGTTCGGGCTGGAACGACATGGCGAGGATATTGGCATCCGGCATCATGTGCAGGTTCCAGTACACCTCGTCTTCAATCGTGAACGTCGACGCACCCTTCGTGATCGGGTGTTCGGCGTTCACGTAGTAGTAGGTGTTTTCGCCTTCGAAGTACCGCGCGACGCCGTTCTCCCACGCGCCGCCGACGATGGTCTTGAACCAGTCCGAGTCGCTGGCCGCGACGACGGCGTCGTGGAAGCAGACGATGCCTCCGCCTCGCGCGAGAAAACGTTCAAGGTTCGCGCGGTCGTCGCCGAGAATCGTGCCGGCGTCGGCGGCGAACATGACGAGCACGTCGGTCCGATCCAATTCGGCCGCCGTGGGAAACCGCAGGGCGCCATCGACGATGGCCCCGCGCGAGGCGAGCAGCGGCTGCCACTCCCGCAGCCACGTGGGCCCGTCGTGCAGCCCGTTGCCCGCTGGCCCATGTGTTTTCGGCCCGCCGCGTAGAAAGATCCGCAAGGGCGATGGCGCCTGCGGTGTCGCAGACGCCATCACCGCGCCCGCGACAACCGCCGCACTCATGCACGCGAGCAGCAACCGTACTCGTTGCACGATGCAGAGTCTAACGCTGAACCTGGAGTCCGCCCCTAGAACCCGGAACCGCCTCGAGCCACGAACCGCACTACGATAGTCCCGTGCCTTGGCTCATCCTGTTCCTTGCTTCGCTCTTCGAGATCTCGTGGGCCATCGGCTTGAAATACAGCCACGGCTTCACACGGCCGTTGCCGTCAGTCGTCACGGTCGTCGGCCTCGTCATGAGCGTCGTTCTGCTCGCCTTGGCCGCGCGGACGCTGCCAATTGGAACGGCCTACGCCGTATGGACGGGCATCGGTGCGGCCGGGACGGCCGTCCTCGGCCTCTGGCTCTTCGGCGAACCCGCCACACCCGCCCGCCTCGCCTGCATCGCCCTCATCATCCTGGGCGTCATCGGATTGAAGATCGCGGGCGGCGAGTAGAGACGTGAAATGACGAGCGGGCACGGCGGTTCTGCGGCGCTCGCCGCCCTCACCGGGCTCGAGGCTGTGCGCCGTCAGCGGGCGGGGATCATGGCGCCGCCCGAACGGTCCTCGGCGAAGCCGTGCAGCAGCGCGAGGAAATCGTCGAACGTGATCGCGTGTCGGCCACGGAACTCGGGCAGGCGCGATGTGCGATCGTCGATCTCTACGATGTGCGGATCGGCGCGGCTCTGACGAAGCGCGCCAACGCTCCAACTGGCGAAGCTGAATTCGCCGCTTCCGTTCGTTCGTGGGAGCAGGAACAACACCCCGATCTGGCCATCGTCGAACGGCTCGTGGGGCGTGTTCGTGAAATAGCGGACGCCAGCACGCACCACCTCGCCACCCGGGACGCGCACGTTGACGGTGGCGGCACCACGCAACAAACGATGGTCGTCCTTCAGCACATCGTCGACGCGAAACGTTTGTAGTCGACTCACGCTGTACGATGCGCGAGCCCTGCCGTTGATTTCATCGAACGAGGTTTCGACATCAGGCGCCGTGAACGCGACGCAGGTGCCAACGAGCACGACGGGCGTCTCGTCCCACAACGCACGCAGCGAGGCGACGGGCGGCGCCGGCTCGATGAATGTTCCACGCGTGGCATCGCCTGGTGACTGCGCAAGCAGCACCGTCCCGGCGAGCACGATACCGGCCGCAAGTGCCACGAGACATGCGATCGCCGCGCGCATCGCTTTACGTCTTCCCTGGGCCTGAAGGCCCAGGGCTCCATCCAAAGGGTGACGGCGTCGCACTCTTGTGAGCCAACGAACCCGGAACCCATTTCGAAGTTCGAAGTTCGCAGTTCGAAGTTGACAGGCGCCCTTCACTCGCCCCCACTTCTGGCTTCCCACTTCTAACTCGATCAGTTCCCCACGCTCCGCGGCACCACGACCCACTGGCGGGCGCGGACGGTCAGGCCGCGGGTGCGCACCTTCACTTTGATCTGGCGCGCGCGGCCGGTGCGGTCGGCGTCGGCGGGTTCAACGCCCAAGAGGTAATACGCGGACGTCTCCTGCACGATCCGCGTGAACGCTTGCGCGCCGTCGTCCACCAGCACGCGAAAGAGCGCGCCGCCGGCCGTGCCCGAGAACTGATCGAGCCAGCGCATCGACAGATCGCTGTCGCGGCCGAGATTCGCCATGTTGCGCGACGAGCGCCGCGTCTCGGCCGAGTACTGCGCGAGCAGCCGGCGATCGAGATAGAGCGTGTAGATGGCGACGTTGGCCCGCGCGGCCGACTCGCCGAGCCGGATCGGCAGATCGCCGACATCGGGCCGCCCGCCGGGACGATCGGCCAGCGGCATGCCGGCGCTGACGAGCACGAGCACCTTGCGGCCGGGAATGTCGCTGAGCCGCAGGAGCAGCGGCTCGAGCATGCTGAGGCTCGTCCGCGCCTGCGTCTCGAGCAGCCGGCCCTCGTTCTCGATCTCGAGCGCGACTTCGGCGGCACACTGCCGTTCGATGCCCCCGCCCCCGCCACCGCAGTACCGCGCCAGGATGGCGGACACGTCGCGCGGCCGGTTCGCGCTCGTCGCGGCGAAGTAGTCGACGATGTCGGAGGGACGCACGTCGTGGCTGCCGGCGAGCGGCGATCCGCGCTGGCCGCTGACGCGGCCGAGCGCCTGGACGACCGCGACGTGACTGCTCGTCGGATCGACCTTCGGGCCGAGCGGATAGCTGTAGAGGCCGACGAGGTCGTCTTCCGGCAGCGCGCGCACGAAGTTGGCCGCGGCCTCGGCCACGCCGCGCGACACGGCGACGTCGAATGACATCGCGTCGACGGCGACCATGAACACGCGCCGGCCCGCGAGCGGATCGATCGAGACCATGGGCTCGTCGGGCACGGCGGCAGGCACGGGCGCACCGGCGACGGCCACGCTCGTGCCGTTCGCGTCGACGAGTTGCGCGAAGGCGACGCGGCGTCGATCGCCGGCGATCGTGACGTCGAACTGGCTGGCGTCGAGCCCCGACACCGGCCGGCCGTCGCGATCGACGACCTGCACGTCGATCTGCACGAGATCCGTGCGCGCCCGGAACGGCGCCTGCGTCGAGGCCGTTTCCTGCGCCGACGGATGGACGCCCGAGACAACGAGCGCGATCGCGGCGACGGTCACGGCCAGACCGACCGTGGTGCGTCGGCGGTGTCTGCCGGTCGGTGTCATATCTCTCCGAAACGGATAGAGCGGTAGTATACGTGGATTGGCGCGCCGCAGCGGCCGTTGACGTCGCGTCCGGCTCCGCCCGAAACTAGGCCCACCTTTCAGACAGGAGTTCCCGACATGGCGAGCAAGGTGCTGATCATCGTTGGCGACGGCGGCGAAAGCTACGAGACGTGGTACGCCGTCCATCGCTTCCAGGAGGCCGGCGTCGAACCGGTCGTGGCCGCGCCGGCCAAGCGGCGGCTGCACCTGGTCATCCACGACTTCGAGCCCGGCTGGGATACCTACAAGGAGCGCCCCGGCTACGTGATGGAGTCGGACATCACCTTCGACGACGTCAACGTCAAGGACTACGACGCGGTGCTCTGCATCGGCGGCCGCGCGCCGGAGTACCTGCGCAACAACAAGCGCGTGCTCGAGATCCTTCGCGAGTTCGATCGACAGGGCAAGTGGATCTTCGCGATCTGCCACGGCGTCCAACTGCTCGCCGCGGCCAATCTCGTCAAGGGCAAGCGCGCGACCTGCTACGAGCACGTCAAGCTCGAGCTCGAGGCCGCCGGCGGCACGTTCGTCCCCGAGGACGCGGTGCGCGACGATCGCATGGTGTCGGCCCAGACGTGGCGCGAGCACCCGGCGTTCTACCGCCAGGTGTTCGCTTGCCTGACGAGCTCGGTCCCCGCGTAGTCGGCCGCGGATGGCGCTCCAGATCGCCACACGAAGCGGCCGTCCGCTCGTGGTCGACGAAGACGGATCCGGCCCGCCGCTCGTGGCCGTTCACGGCCTGGGCGGCGGCGCTTATTTCTTCACGGGGATGGCGCGTCGTCTCCGCGATCGCTGCCGCACCTTCCTCGTCGACCTGCCGGGCACGGGACGGAGCCGTCCGGGTTCCGTCCCCGACGATCTCAATGGATGGGTGGACGACCTCGGCGATCTCTTCGCGCACATCGGCGAGCCGGTCATCTTCGTCGGCCACTCGATGGGCACGATGCTGGCGCTGCTCGCCTGGCGCGCCTCGCCGGAGTGGATGCGCGCGTGCGTCTTCGTCGGCGGCCTGCCGCGCGTGCGTCCCGCGATCCGCACGCGGCTCAGCGAACGCGCCACGGACATCGCCGCGCACGGCCTCGACGGCTTCGGCCCGCGCGTCTCGCCGGGCAACTTCTCACCGTCGACACTCCGCACACACCCGGAAATCGTCGGCGCGTTCGAGCGTCTGTTCGAACTGCAGGACGCAGACGTCTACGTCCGCTCGATCGGCCTACTCCTCAGCGGCGACACCGCAGCCATCGCTCCGACGCTCACGATTCCTTGCCTGTCGATCAGCGGCCGCGACGACAGCTACGCCCCACCCGACGCGGTGAAGGCGTTCATCGACACGATCCCCGGCCCGCCGCCGATGCACGTCATCGACGACTGCGCCCATCTACCGTTCTTCGAAGCGCCGGAGATGTTCGCGACGGAAATAGAGCGCTTCGTAAGACAGGCGATAGGGACAAAGAAAGACGACTCCGCGAGCCCCCGAGCGTAGCGAGGGCGGCGAAGCGGGTAGGCGCGGGGGTGGGGCCCCGCGCCACTGCAAAGAAGATGACTTACGTTCCCGCGCTCCAGCCGCCGTCGATGATGAGGGCGCTGCCGGTGATGAACGCGGCTTCGTCGCTCGCGAGATAGAGGATCGACGCGGCGATCTCTTCCGGCGTGCCCATACGGCCGATCGCCTGCGTCGCGGCCATCTCGCGATAGGCGGCTTCCGGATCGGGATATTCCTTCAGCCGCTGTTTGACGAACGGCGTCTCGACACGGCCCGGGCACACGCAGTTCACGCGGATCCCGTCCATCGCGTGATCGAGCGCCAGACATTTCGTCAGCCCGACGACCGCGAACTTGGTCGTGCAGTAGGCGAGGCGATCCTTGATCCCGATGATCCCGCCGATCGACGCCGTGTTGACGATGGCGCCGGCGTGCCGGGCGATCATGCCGGGGATGAACGCCTTCGTCATGTTGAAGACGCCGCGGACGTTGACCGTGTACAACCGATCGAGATCGGCGCCCGTCGTCTGATGGATCGTGCCGACGTGGCCGATGCCCGCGTTGTTGACGAGCACGTCGAGCCGTCCGTGCGCGGCGGTCACGGTGTCGACGGCCTCGGCGCAGTCGGACTCGACCGTCACGTCCACGCGCATCGCCGCACTCTGGCCGCCGCCGGCGCGGATCGCCGCCGCCACGCGCTCGGCCCCGCTGATCTCACGGTCGGCGACGTAAACAAAGGCGCCAGCACCCGCAAGCGTGTGGCAGGTCGCTTCACCGATACCGGACGCGCCTCCGGTGACGAGAGAGATGGAATTGGAGAGATTGAAGGGCATAAGTACGCTCAGTCAGTATCGGTTCCGGGTTCCAGGTTCGCGTTCCTGTTTCCGGGCTCGAACCCAGTTCGAAATTCGAAGTTCAAAGTTCGAAGTTGGCGCGCGCTCTTCACTCCTACCCCGCCCACGGCGGCTGCCCGAACAACCCGCCGTCGACCCAGATCGTCTGGCCGGTGACGAACGACGCCTCCTCGCTCGCGAGAAAGACGACGGCGCGGGCGATGTCGAGCGGTGTCCCGATGCGGCGAAGCGGCGTCACGCGCGACCAGTCGCCGGCATAATCCTCGCGTTCGAGGCGCGTGCGCTCGATCTCGACGGCGCCAGGCGCCACGCAGTTCACGCGGATGCCGAGCGGCCCGAGCTCGACGGCCGCGAGCTTGGTCAGCATGTCGATGCCCGCCTTGCTCGCCGAGTAGGCCACGAGCCCGGGAAACGGCACCTTGCAGCATCCGGATCCGAGGTTGACGATGGCGCCGCCACCCGTGTCTTTCATGCGCCGCGCGGCGGCCTGCGTGCAGAGAAAACAGCCCTTGAGGTTCGTATCGATGACGCGATCCCAGTCCGCCTCCGTCACGTCGAGGAGCGCGCCCGTCGTCTGCACGCCGGCGTTGTTCACGAGCAGATCGATCCGCCCGAAGCGCGCGATGACCTCGTCGACCATGCGCGCGACGTCGGCCGCGACGCCGACGTTCGCGTCGATCGCGCACGCATCCGTGCCGAGCGCGCGCACCTGACTCGCGGTCTCCTCCGCGACGCGGCCTGCTCGGTAGTCGTTCACGGCCACGCGCCAGCCATGCCGGCCGAGCTCGAGCGCGATGCCCTGGCCGATGCCGCGCGCCGCTCCCGTGACGAGCGCTACGCGCGCCGGCGTCGAATCGTCCGCTGCCATGTCTGCGCCTCCTCCACGCGCGGCATGCAATCTACCAGCATTTCGCGGCGGCCGTCTCGACGCGGCAGCGCATCCGGCCGCCTGTCGGCGTTTCTGAAATAATCTACGGCTTCGGCGGACGCCCGCGGCCCGCCGGCCTGCCCGACGTCACCCCCCGACGCCGGCAGCCGGCACCGCGAGCGGTTGAGAGGGGGAAAGCATGAGGAACGGAATCCGACGCTTCGGCGTCGCAGCGGCCGTGGTGTCGCTCATCGGCACGGCGGCCTGCACGCGCGGATCGCAGCCGGCGGCCGGCAAACGCGCGCGGCCGCTCATCGGCGTCACATTGCTCACCGAGACGCACGAGTTCTACAAGGAGCTCGAGTCAGCCATGCGGCAGGAGGCCGCCAGGAAGAATTTCGATCTGGTCGTCGTCGCCTGCGAGATGGATCCGGCCAAGCAGGCCGCGCAGCTCGAGGACTTCGTCGCGCAGCACGTCGACGCGATTCTCGCGGCGCCGTGCGATTCGGACGCGATCGGGCCCAACCTCGAGGGCCCGGAACGCGCCGGTATCCCGGTCTTCACGGTCGACATTGCTGCGCACGGCGGCAAGGTCGTCTCGCACATCGGTAGCGACAACGTCGAAGGCGGCCGCCTCGCGGCGCGCACGCTCGCCGCGCTCATCGGCGATCGCGGCAAGATCATCATCATCGACCATCCCGAAGTCTCGTCCGTCCAGGACCGCACGCGCGGCTTCGACGACGAGATCAAGAAGCACCCGAACATCACCATCGTCGGCCGTCCGTCGGCCAGCGGACAGCGGGCGCGTGCCATGGCGGTCACCGAGGATCTGCTGCAGGCGCAGCCCGATCTGAAAGGCATCTTCGGCATCAACGACGACTCGGCGCTCGGCGCCTTGTCCGTGCTCGAATCGGCCGGGCGGAAGGACGTGACGATCGTCGGCTTCGACGCGACGCCCGAAGCGCAGGCAGCCATCCGCCGCGGCAGCGCGCTCAAGGCTGACGTCATCCAGTACCCGGCGAAGATCGGCGTCGCGGCCATCGACACGATCGCCGCGCACTTGGCCGGAGAGGCTGTGCCGCCGCTCGTGTCCGTGCCGGTCGGCGTCGTCACGCCGGAGTCGCTCGACGCGGAAAGCGGTGCGGCGGCCGCGCCACAGGCTCCGGGCCACTCGTGAGCCTGCTCGACGCGCGGGCGCTGTCGAAGTCGTACGGCGGCGTTCGCGTGCTGAAGGACGTCGACCTGTCGATCGAGGCCGGCGAGATCCGTGCGCTCGTCGGCGAGAACGGCGCGGGCAAGTCGACGTGCATCAAGATCCTCAGCGGCGCGATTGCGCCCGATACCGGCGAGATCCGGCTCGAGGGATCACCGCTGCCGCTTGGCCGGCCGCTCGCCGTGCGGCGACGCGGCCTCAGCGTCGTCTATCAGGAGTTCACGCTCGCGCCCGATTCGAGCGTGGCCGACAACATCTTCCTGGGACGCGAGCGCGGGCGGTGGTGGCTTCGCCGCCGCGAGATGCGCGAGGCCGCCGAGCGGCGTCTGGCCGATCTCGGCGTGCGCGTCGACGCGTCGACGGCCGTTCGCGGCCTGAGCGTCGCGCACCAGCAGATGGTGGAAATCGCGCGCGCGCTCATGACCGACGCGAAGGTCCTGATCCTCGACGAGCCGTCGGCGGCACTTTCAGCGAGCGAAGTCGATCGGCTGCTGGACGTGCTGCGCCAGCTTCGCGCGCGCGGCCTGGGCATCCTCTACATCTCGCACCGGCTGGATGAAATCTTCGGCCTCGCCGACAGCGTCACCGTGCTGCGCGACGGCGCGCACGTCGCGACGGGTCCAACCAGCACATTCGACCGTGCGTCACTCATCCGCTCGATGGTCGGCCGTGACGTCTCGGAGGAATATCCCGCGCGCCGGCACGACATCGGCGCACCGGTCATCGAGGTGTCGCACCTCGCCTCGGCCGGCCGCTTCTCGGACGTGTCGTTCAGCGTCCGACAGGGCGAGATCGTCGGACTCGCCGGACTGGTCGGCGCGGGACGAACGTCGACGGCGCTCGCGCTCGTTGGCGCGCTGCCGTTCACCGGCGACGTGCGGCTCGATGGACGTCCCGTGCATTTCCGCACGCCGGACGCCGCCATTCGCGCCGGCCTCGCCTACGTCACCGAGGATCGCAAGAAGCGCGGCATCTTCCCCGTCATGGGCACCGGCGCGAACATCACGATGACGTTCCTCGAGCGATTCACGCGTGCCGGCGTGCTGTCGCTCGCGCGTGAACGCGCGGGAGCCGCTGCGGCCGCGCGCGATTTCGATCTGCGCGCAACCAGCCTCGACCAGCCGGCCGCCACGCTCTCAGGCGGCAATCAACAGAAAGCCCTCGTCGCGCGCTACCTGCTCGAGCGGCGGGCGCTCGTCATCCTCGACGAGCCGACGCGCGGCGTCGACGTCGGCGCGCGCGCGGAGATCTACCGGATCATGAACCGACTCACCGAACAGGGCCTGGCCGTGCTCATGATCTCTTCCGACCTGCCCGAAGTCCTCGGCATGGCCGATCGCGTCGTCGTCATGCACGAAGGCCGGACGACGGGCACGCTCGATCGGGCCGAGGCCACACCTGAGCGCGTCATGACGCTCGCGACGAGCGCCGCATGAAGCTCCGTCGCTGGTTCTCGAGCTACGCCATCTTCGTCGCGCTCGCGCTCGAGTGCCTCATCCTCAGCGCAACGACCGACACGTTCTTCACGTCGACGAACCTGCTGAACGTGCTGCGCCAGAACGCGTTCACCGCGATTCTCGCTGCCGGATCGACGTTCGTCATCCTCACGGCCGGCATCGACTTGTCGGTCGGATCGGTCGTCGGACTCACGGGCGTCACTTGCGCTGGCGTGCTCGTGCACGGCGGCGGGCTGACGCTGGCCGTCGCGGCCGCACTCGGTGTCGGACTGCTCGTCGGCATCATCAACGGCGCGGTCGTCACGTGGCTGCGCATCCCGTCGTTCATCACGACGCTCGCGATGATGCTCGTCGTGCGCGGCGCCGCGTACAAGGTCACCGACGCGCGGACGATCTCCGGCCTGCCAGAATCCTTCGGCGTGCTCAGCGGCGGCACGACGGCAGCCGCGATCATGCTGGGCGTGTTCGTGCTCTCGTGGTTCGTGCTCATGCGGACCGCGTTCGGCCGCCACGTCTACGCCGTCGGTGGCAACGAGGAAGCCGCGTGGTTGTCAGGCGTACGCGTCCCGCGCGTGCACCGCATCGTGTACGCGATCTGCGGTCTCTCGGCCGGACTCGCGGGCGTGCTCGTCGCTTCGCGCCTCAACGCCGGCTATCCGCGGGCGGGCGAATACTACGAGCTCGACGCCATCGCCGCGGTCGTCGTCGGCGGCACGAGCCTGTTCGGCGGCCGCGGATCGATCTGGGGCGCGCTCGCCGGCGCATTCTTCATCGGCATCCTCAACAACGGCCTGAACCTGTTCCAGGTGAGCACCTACGACCAGCTCATGGTCAAAGGCGCCGTCCTCCTCGCGGCCGCGTCGCTGGATCGATGGAGAACGTGAATCGAAGCTAGACGCGCGAAGCTGGAAGCCTCGCGCGAAGACGCGAAGATCGCGAAGGGGATGGGGGACAGAATCAAGAAGAGATGACACCGCGAGCCCCCGAGCGCAGCGAGGGTGGCGAAGCAATCAAGAGAAGTCCGCGAGGCCCGCGACGGAGGAGCGGCGCTGAGCGGGCGAGCGGCGGTGGGGCCCCGCGAGCAGGCAAGAAAAGATGCCCCAGCGCATTGCAAAGAAGATGACAGCAACTGCGACTAAGGCCTCACGCGAAGACGCGAAGGCGCGAAGGGGATGGGGGACGGAATTAAAGACGATTACACCGCGAGCCCCAGAGCGCAGCGAAGGGTGGGTCATCGGCTGCCCAGACGTGCGGTGACGGCGGCGAGGTCAGGCAAGACGGCATCCGCAGCGTCGAACGACTCGTGACGAGTCAGCGCGGACGGCACGACCCAGCAGGCGAGCCCGGCAGCTTTGGCCGCGATGAGGCCGCGTTCCGAATCTTCGATGACGAGACACCCGGCCGGATTCGCGCCGAGACGTTCGACCGCCGTCAGATACGGTTCAGGATTCGGCTTGCTGTGGCCGTAGGTCTCGCGCGTCAGCACGAGCTCGAAATGCGGCAGGAGTCCCGATCGTGCGTGCGCACGCGTGAATGGCTCGGGCATCGAGCTCGTCACGATCGCGAGACGACGTCCTGCCGCGATGGCGCGAACCGCCGCCAGCGCGCCGGGCACGGCGACATCCCCCGCGTCGATGAGCGCCCCATAGCGGCGATCGCGCCACGCCCGCAGCCGGTCAATCGTGGCCGCGTCCGTCCCCTGCGCTTCGGCCAGATGCCACGCGCCGCGGCCCTGACGGAGGAACAACTCGACATAGTCGGCGGCCGTCAGCGTGACGCCCGCCTGGGCCAATGCCTCGCGCGTGGCCTGAAAGTACAGCGTCTCGGTGTCGACGAGCACGCCGTCATTGTCGAAGAGTACGACCTCGAACATCGTCGTCAAAGCCTTGGCCGCCGCTGCAGCGTCGTCGACACAGTCCGCGGCGCGCCATGCGGCGAACGCGGCTGCGGTAGCAGACGCGAATGCCCTCGTCGGGCCGGCACGGGGGCCGGCCCCTACAGGTAAAGATGCGGGGACGACGCCCCGGTAAAGATACAGGGGCGGCGGCGTTGTCCGTGTGACGTGGCGACACCGTCTGGATCACACGTCCTCGTAGGGGCGGCCCCCCGTGGCCGCCCGGCTTACCGCGTTCGCTGTTTGCCAAGAACCTCGGGATTCAGCAAGTCCATCGCGTCGATGTCGCCCGCCTCGGCCAGGACGATGTTGGCGAGCGCGCGTTCGGCCATGCGGCGGTTGGCTTCGGTCGTGTTGCTGCCGACGTGTGGCGTGAGCACGACGTTCGGAAGCGTGCGCAGATCCCGTGACGGATCGACCGGCTCGTACGGTTCGCGCTCGAAGACGTCGAGCGCCGCGCCGCCGAGGCGGCCGCCGGCCAGCGCGTCGTAGAGCGCAGACTCGTCGAGGACGGCCCCGCGCGCGGTGTTGATGAGCCAGGCGTCGTGCTCGAGGTGCGCGAGGCGCGCGGTGTCGATGAAGCGCGCGTTCTCCGGCCGCGCGGGCACGTGAACGCTGACGAAGTGCGCACCGGCCACGGCCTCCGCGAAATCGCTCGTGACGAGCTCGAAGTCCGGGTCCGCGCGCCGCGTGTCGCCGACGGGCTCCCCCACTGCTGGCGGCCGGGTGCAACCGATGACTCGCATCCCGAACCCACGCGAGGCGATGCGCGCGACCGCGCGTCCAATCCGTCCGCAGCCGACGATCGTCAGCGTCTTGCCGTGCAGTTCGATGCCAGCAACGGGCGACCAGGTGCGCGCGCGCATCGCGGCCGCGACGTCGGGCACGTGCCGCGCCGCCGACACGACGAGCGTCATCGTCAACTCGGCAACGGATTGATCCAGCACACCGGGAGTGTTCGTGCAGAGCAACCCCGCGGCCGTCGCGCGGGCGAGATCGACGTTCTCGTAGCCGACGCCGAACCGCGCGAGCACACCGCCGCGTGGCACCGCCGCGTAGAGCGGTCCGCGATATGGCCGGTGGCTGATGACGGCGTGCCGGGCTCCCGCGCGCGCAATCGCCTCGGCCAACGCGTCTTCTTCAGCCGGCGCAACGACACACGACAGCGTCGGCGCGGAGGCGAAGACGGCTTCCGCTTTTCGGTACTCGGTTTCGGTCACGACAACGACGGACGGCATGCAGGACTCCTCTGGGACACGCGGGCGAAGTGCGACGTGTCATTGTCTTCTTTTATCAGTTGGCGTTGGGGCCCCACCCCCAACGCCCCGCTCAGCGCCGCTCCTCCGTCGCGGGCTTCGCGGACTTTTTTAGCGCGCTTCGCCACCCTCGCTACGCTCGTCTGTCATCTTCTTTGCAGTGGCGCGGGGCCCCACCCCCGTGCCTACGACGCTTCGGCGCCCTCACGACGTTCGGGGCCTCGCGGTGTCATCGTTTATTGATTCTGTTCCCCATGCCCTTCGCGATCTTCGCGCCTTCGCGCGAGGCATTTAGTCGCAGTTTTTCGCAGTTCGAAGTTCGCAGTTCGAAGTTTGAAACCGGCTCTTACTTGATCCGTCTGCTCCTGTCCCCCATCTCCGCATAGAATCCTCACACTTGGAGTGCCCACGATGAAGACACCGACCGCCGTGCTCAGTTCGATGATGGCCGCCTGCCTGGCGGTGTGCGTGACCGCGCGTCCTGCGGGCGCGCAGGTCGCCGTGTCGGCCAACGACACGACGCTCGTTCTCCAGGACGGCGCGCAGGTCGTCGTCCCCAATCCTGGGCCGGATACGGTGACCGTGATCGATCTCGGCGCGACGCCGGCAAAGGTGCTCGGCCAGATCGAAGCACCCACGTCGGTCATCGGGCCGCCGCAGAGCGTCGCCATCGCGCCTGACGCGTCGATCGCGCTCGTGACGTCGTCGACGAAGAACGACCCGGCCGATCCGACGAAGACCGTCCCCGACGACCGCGTCACGGTCATCGACCTCACGGCTTCGCCCATCGCCGCCATCGCGACACTGCACGCCGGCGCCGGCGCGTCCGGTGTGTCGTTCAATCGCGCGGGCACGCTGGCGCTCGTCGCCAATCGGACCGAGGGCACGATCTCGGTCCTGACCGTCCAGGGCAAGACGGTCCGCGTCACCGGCAAGGTCGATCTCGGCGCGCCTACCAGCGGTCCGAGTCACGTCGTCTTCACGCCGGACGGCCGCCGCGCGCTCGTGACGCGCAACGCCGACAGCCAAGTGGCGATCCTCGCCATCGACGGCACGTCGGTGACGCACAGCGGCGACATCACGGTCGGCCTGCAGCCGTACGGCGTCGACGTCGTGCCGTCAGGCGACATCGCGATCGCCGCGAACATCGGCGTTGGCGCGACCGGCGGCGTCGACACGATCGCCTTCATCGACCTGGCGCACGATCCCGTGCGGACGATCGATCAGGTAGCCGTCGGCCCGACGCCCGAAGGCCTGGCGATCTCACCGGACGGACGCTATGTTGCACTGACCGTCATGAACGGGACGAACACGCCGGCGGCCTCGCCGCTCCATCACGACTTCGGCCTGCTGCGCGTCTTTGCGCTGAACGGCCACACGCTGACGCCGGTGACCGACGCGCACATCGGGCAGTGGTGCCAGGGCGTGGCGTGGGGTGGCGGCAGCCGCACGCTCATCACGGGCTGCATGGTGGACAAGGCGCTCTTCACGTTCTCGTTCGACGGCCGGACGCTGACGCCCACGGGCCGCATCCCGATGCCGGGCGGGCCCGCAGGACTTCGCGCGGTGGAACGCTGAACGACGGAATCGCCGCGCCGACACGTCGTTCTTGCACGATCGACACGCGGGCCACACGCATCATGAGATGCGCGATCACGGCATCGACACGCACTGCGTGGCACATGACTTGCTCACCGTTCGAGGGTGTCACTCGATCGTGCACTCGCCGCGACGCCATCCCGCCAGTTGGGTGAAGTGATCGTCGGCCTGTGCCTTCGCTCGATCGCCCTCGCTGCACTGGCCGGTGGACTCACGATTGCGGCCCTGGCGTTCGTGAGCTGAACCCGCGCACCGGTCACGCGCGCGGCTGTGCAAGAACGCGCAGCGACCGCGCCGTCACCGCGACACGCGCGCCCGCCTTCATCGTCATTCCTTCCGGCATCGCGTGCTGAGCCGTGTCGACGAGCAGGGACCACGTGGCCGCCGGCGACTTCGGCAGCTTGAACAGCACGTCCTCGTGATGTGCATTGAAGAGCAGCAGCATGGCCGACGCCGGTTCGTCCAACAGGTCCGGCGGCACGGCGAGCAGCATCCCGAACGACAACAGGCCGTCGTTGCGCCAGTCCTTCTCGGCCATCTCCACGCCGCCCGTCGTCACCCACGTGAGGTCCTTGGGGCCGCCCCCGACAACGGGTGTACCTGACAGGAAGCGAGTCTGACGTAGCAGCGGATGATCGCGTCTGAGCGCCGTGAGGGCTCGCCCGAAGGCCAGGAGATCTTTGTCCCAATCCGCTTCATCCCAGTCGAGCCAGCTCGTCGCGTTGTCCTGGCAATAGGCGTTGTTGTTGCCGCCCTGCGTTCGGCCGCGCTCGTCGCCGGCGAGCATCATCGGCGTGCCCTGCGCGATGAGCAGCGTCGCGAGGAGATTGCGCCGTTGCCGGCTGCGCAGCTCGAGAATCGCCGCGTCGTCGGTCGGGCCCTCGACGCCGCAGTTCCAGGAGTGATTGTCGCTCGTGCCGTCCTGGTTGCCGTCACCGTTCGCCTCGTTGTGCCGGTCGTTGTAGGCGACGAGATCGGCCAGCGTGAAGCCGTCGTGCGCGGTGATGAAGTTGACCGAGGCCCAGGGCCGCCGGCCGTGATGGCGGAACTCGTCGGGTGACGCGCACAGCCGCGGCGCGAGTCGACTCGCCGGGGCCTGACCCCGCCAGAAATCCCGCACCGTGTCGCGGAATTTGTCGTTCCATTCGAGCCAGCCCGGCGCGAAGCGGCCCACCTGATAGCCGCCGGGCCCGCAGTCCCACGGCTCGGCGATGAGCTTGACGCGGGCGAGCGTCGGATCCTGTCCGCACGCCTTGAGAAAGCCGCTCTCCTGGTCGAAGCCGTTCGGCTCGCGCGCGAGGATCGTCCCGAGATCGAAGCGGAAGCCGTCGATGTGCATCTCGGTCACCCAGTAGCGCAGGCTGTCGGTCACCATCTGGATGACGCGTGGGTGGCTCAGGTTCAGCGTGTTCCCGGTGCCGGTGTCGTTGATGTAGTGGCGCGGGTCCGGCGCGAGACGGTAGTACGACTTGTTGTCGATGCCGCGGAACGACAGCGTCGGCCCGTGCTCGTTGCCCTCGGCCGTGTGGTTGTAGACGACGTCGAGGATGACTTCGAGGCCGGCGTCATGGAAACGCGCGACCGTCTCCTTGAATTCCTGGAGCAACCGCGCGGGATTCGCCGCGTACCGCGGGTCGGGCGCGAAGAACCCGAGGCTGTTGTAGCCCCAGTAGTTGGTCAGCTCGCGATCGAGCAGGTGTGGCTCGTTCAGGAACGTGTGGACGGGCAAGAGCTCGACCGACGTCACGCCGAGCGACACGATGTAGTCGATGACCTCGCGCGTCGCCAGCCCCGCGAACGTGCCACGCTCGGCTTCCGGCACAGCCGGATGCGTCTTCGTGAACCCGCGCACGTGCAGCTCGTAGACGATCGTCCGGTCGAGCGGCACGTCGGCCCATTCGCGTTCGCGGTGCCAGTCGAAATTCGGATCGACGACGACGCACTTGGGGACGAAGGGCGCGCTGTCGCGTTCGTCGAACGACAGGTCGTCGTCAGGCGCGCCGATCGTGTAGCCGAAGCACGCCGGATTCCACGTGAGCTCGCCGATGTGTGCGCGCGCGTACGGATCGAGCAGCAGCTTGTTCGGATTGAAACGATGGCCGTGTGCCGGCTCGTACGGACCGGACACGCGATAGCCGTACACGGTGCCAGGACCGATGTCGGGCACGTAGCCGTGCCAGATCTCGTCGGTGAACTCGGGCAGCGGCAAACGCGCGACCTCCTGTTCGCCGCGTTCGTCGAACAGGCACAGCTCGACGGCGGTCGCGTGCGCGGAGAACAGCGCGAAGTTCACGCCGCGGCCGTCCCACATGGCGCCGCGCGATCGCGGATGTCCACTCGTGATGCGATACGTCATAGTCGTTCGCGATTCTACCTGTGCGTCGACGCGTGACACGAACACGCGAGTGTTGTCGCCTTCATCACCCCGATCTCGTGCATTCGACCGAAGGTGCCCGGCGGGCGCCATCGTTACACAGGCACGGAAATTTCCGAGGAAAAACGGCCATATCGGCCCATGGCCCGGGCGGGCACCTGTCTTGCACTACTGGGGGCGACGCGGGCCTCCACATTCGTGTGCGGCCGCCCGTCAGTCAGGAGGATCCGATGGAACGCTGGCATCCCCTGCCCCGCATCTTCGCCGCCGGCCTCACGGCTGTGGCACTCGTCATGTGCGCGGACACGCGCGCGTTCGCGCAGGATCGATCCGATCGCGGCGGGTCCCTCGTCGGCCGCGTCGCCAAAGGCGTGCTGCTCGATCCGACGACGTACACACCGGCCGTGCTGTCGTACGAAGGCATGCGCCTCGACTGGGACACCTCGCAGGTGTTCTTCCAGCACGGCTTCATCGAACAGAACGCGCGCTTCACGATGAGCGGGCTGCCGAACGATCAGCCGCTCGGCTATCACGCCGGCAATCGCAAGATCCTGTCGATCGCGCTCGACAACCTGCAGACGTCGCTCGTCAACAACGTCAGCGATCGGTTCTTCGAAGAGTGGCTTCTCGCGAAATATCCGGATCACCCGAAGGTCGTGAAGACGCTCGGCTGGGTGGAACGCATCGGCTTCGCGTCGTACCTTTCGTACCTACGCGCCGGGCCGCACTTCAAACAGTGGCAGGAGAACCAGCGCCTCGCAGGCGAGATGGGCCTGCACTGATTCCTACGCTTCGATAGCCCAGCCCAGCGCCTCGCAGACGAAGCTGACCTGGTCCTCGGTCAGGTGATTGTGGAACGGCAGCGCGATCGCCTGTCGGCCCACGGCCTCGGCGATCGGAAACATGCCCTCGCGATAGCCGAAGCGTTGCCGATAGTGCGTCTGCAGATGAATGGGCGGGAAATACGCACGCGTGGGGATGCCGGCCTCGGCGAGCCGGCACATGACCTGGTCGCGATCGATGCGCGGATCGAGGCGCACGACGTAGACGAACCATGACGCGCCGGGCGCGTCGATTGACGGCATGCGCACGCAGTCGCAGCCGGCCAATCGTTCGGCGTACATTGCGGCAACGGAGGCGCGGCGCGCGAGGAGGTCGTCGATCCGCGCGAGTTGCGCGTGTCCGAGCGCGGCGCTGAACTCGTCGAGCCGATAGTTGTAGCCGAGCCGATCGCAATCGAGCCACCGGCGTCCATCGCGCCCCTGATTGCGCAGGCTCCTTGCGATTGCCGCCCAACCATCGTCATCGGTCACGAACATGCCGCCTTCGCCGGTGGTCATCTGCTTGTTGGGATAGAACCCGAACGCGCCGGCACGGCCGATCGTGCCCGCCGCGCGGCCGCGGTACGTCGTCCCGATCGCCTCGCAGGCGTCTTCGATGACGGGCACGTCGAGACTCGATGCGAGCGCCAGGATGGGATCGAGGTCCGCGGCGCGACCGAACACGTGAACCGGCAACACGGCCGCGAGACGCCTCGGCATCCGGCGGCGCGACGAGCGAAGCGACGGCGGCAGCCACGCGGCCGCGTCTCGGCCGCCGCGCGCAATCGCCTCGGCTGCCTCCGCGGCGCGTGCGGGATCGATCGCAAGCGACTCCGGGTCGACGTCGACGAAGATCGGGACCGCGCGCTCGTACAGGACGACGTTCGCGGACGCGATGAACGAAAAGGGCGTGGTGATGACGAGGTCGCCGTCCGAGACGCCCGCCGCGATGACGGCCAGGTGCAGCGCCGCCGTGCCGCTCGACACAGCCACGGCGTGTCGGCAACCAAAACGCGCCGACCACGCGGTTTCGAATGCGCGCACCATCGGGCCGTTGCTCAAGGCGCCAGAGTCCAGCACCTGACGAAGCAGGTCGCCGTCCGCGGGCCGAACGTCTGGCGCCGACAGCGTAATGGGCGTACCGGTCCACGAACGCATCCGCTATCCTCTCTTCACACGCCGGCCGCGGCCGGCGTCCGCATCATGCGCATCCTCATTATTGGCGCAGGCGGCCACGGTCGCGTCGTTGCCGACGCGCTCGTCGAAGCGCGTCGGACCAGCGCCGACATCGATCCCGTCGGTTTCCTCGACGACGACGCGTCTCAGATCGGCCGCGTGTACATGTCCATTCCCGTCGTCGGCGATCTCGACACGCGGACGCGCGTGCCGCACGACGCGGTCATCGTCGCGATTGGCGACAACGCGACGCGCGCGCGCATGATCGCAGCCATGGATGCTCTCGGTGAGCGGCTCGCCATTTCTCGTCATCCGACGGCGATCGTCGCGGCCGACGTCGAGACGGGTGCGGGCTCGATGATCTCCGCTGGCGTGCGGATCATGACGGGCACCCGGCTCGGCCGTGGTGTCATCGTGAACACGGGAGCGATCGTCGATCACGACGCGACGATCGGCGACTCGGCGCACGTGGCGCCGGGCGTCGTCCTCGGCGGCGACGTCGTCATCGGCGCGGGAACGCTCGTCGGCCTCGGCGCGCGCGTGCTGCCAGGCGTGCGCATCGGCAGGCACGTGACGATCGGCGCGGGCTCGGTCGTGCTCGCCGACGTGCCGGATGACACGACGTACGCGGGCGTGCCCGCACGGCTCATCGCGCCGCGCCCCTGAGTTTCGACACGAGACGCTGGCGCCAGCGCACCGTGAGCATCGGCGCCAGCGCGATGCCGACACGCGCCGCGAGGATCGGCACCCGACACGCGCGCGCGATCGTCCGGATGAGACGATAGCCCCGGAGACGGCCGGTCGACGCCAGCCCCGCATCCTGCGCCAGCGTGCGGCACAAGGCGTCGACATCGTCGGCCGTGCGCGCCATCGTGAAGCGGTCGAGCATCAAGGCACGGCCGGCTGCGCCCAGCCGCCGCGCGAAGGGACGGTCGCTCGCCAGACGGATGATCGCGTCGGCGAGCGCGGACGGATCGTCGGGCGGCACGACGAGTCCGGTCTCGCCATCGTGCACGGCATCGACCAGGCCGCCGACTCGCGTGACGACCAGGGGTGCGCCCATCAGAAGCGCTTCGATCGCGCCGCCGAGATTCTCGCTGCGCGAGCACTGCACGGCGACGTCCACGCCCGCGAGGATGTCGGTGACGTCGGTCCGATGGCCCATGAACGTCACGGCATGGCTCACGCCGAGCGACGCGGCCAGCGCCTTCATCTCGCGCTGATACGCGACGCCGAGCGGCCCCCATCCGTCGCCAACGAACGCGACGTGCGCGCGGGGCAGCCGCGCGAGCAGACGCGGCAGCGCGTGCAGCAGGATGTCGTGCCCCTTGATGCCTCGGCCCGCGAGTCGCGGCGACACCTCGGGGCCCCGCATCGGCGGCGGATAGAAATAGGCGACCATGCCGATGAGCGGCACGTCCGCCGGAAGGCCGAGGTCGCGCCGAAGACGTTGCGCATCCGCCTTCGTGGGATCGAAGCGATCCGCCCGGCTGCCGTAATAGATGAGTGCGACGCGATCGGCAGGGACGCCCTTTTCGATGTACAGCCGGCGCGTGTACTCACATGACGCGATCACGCGCGTATCGAGCCGTGACGTCAGCACCTCGACGCGATCGAAAATCGGTGACTCGAGGAAGTAGGGTCCCGCGTTCATCGACAGCCGGATGGGCACGTCCGCCAGCCATCCGGCGAAACGCCCCGCGACGTTCGACGGGAAGAGATGCGACTGCAGGACGTCGGGCCGCTCCCGGCGTAGTAGCTGCACGAGAGCCGAAATGCGACGAGTGGCTCCGAGTGGCCGCGCGCCGAGGAGCACGTCGTGATCGAGCGCGAGATGGCGGACGCCGGCGGCGTCGAGCGCGTCGGCGAGGCCGCCTTCGCCCGGACTGATGACGGCCGTGACGTCGTGTCCGCGCGCCTGCAGCTCGCGCAGCATCTCGACGAGCCACGGCGCGCCGCGCGCAGTGCCGCACAGGTGCAGAAGCCGCAAGAGCGGCATCTTAACGCGCACGCACAGCGCAGACGGCTTTCGAGGGCCGGCACGGGCGCGAGCCGCGCGCCGGAGGTATCCTCTGGGCGACAGGACCAACCGAGCTCCTGGCGCACGGCCGGAAGCCGATTCGCGCCCGGACGCGTCCGCACGACGGCCACGTCGCCGCCGGGCAGGAGGGACACACGTATGGGTCTGCTTTACTGGATTGTCGTGGGGCTCATTGCCGGATGGCTGGCGGGCCTCGTCATGAAGGGCGGCGGGTACGGCATCGTGGTCGACATCATCCTGGGCATCCTGGGAGGCGTCCTCGGCGGCTGGATCTTCGGCACGCTCGGCATCGGCGCGGGCGGCGGGTTCATTGGATCGATCATCGTCGCCTTCGTCGGCGCCGTCATCCTGGTCTGGATCACGCGCCTGCTCAAACGGGCCTGACGGCCCGCACGCCGGTCTGCCGCCGTGCGACGCGCGACGGTGGACCGGCACGTTCCCTGATTTCCTCACGACCGCATCTCGAGCTCCCCGGAGACACGTTCATGAAGCGTCCTGCCCGATCGCCCGTCACACCGCGTACGTCGCATCGTTCGATCGCGATCTGGCTTTCAGCCGCGGTAATGGCCATGGCTCCGGCCGCGCTCACGGCCCCGCGCGCGCCGGCATTCCCCGGACCCGTCCACGTCACGGGCGGTCTCGTGTCCGGCGTGGCCGGTCGTCATGCGTCGCTGACGGTCTTCAAGGGCATTCCCTTCGCCGCGCCGCCCGTCGGCGACTTGCGCTGGCGCGCGCCGGCGCCCGTCGTGCCGTGGAGCGGCGTGAAACGCGCTGACGCGTTTTCCGACAGTTGCGTCCAGACGATCGTCACCGAGCACAAGCCGTGGACGTACGAGTTCATGACGCACAACCGCGTCAGCGAGGACTGTCTCTATCTGAACGTGTGGACGCCGGCCGCGCGTGCCGACGAACGACGGCCCGTCTTCGTCTACATCTATGGCGGCGCGAACACCGAAGGATCGGCGGCCGTGCCGCTCTACGACGGCGAAGGCCTCGCCTCGAAAGGCCTGGTCGTCGTCACGTTCAACTACCGGCTCGGCGTGCTCGGGTTCTTCTCGCACGCCTGGCTCGATGCCGAGGCGCCCTATCACGCGTCGGGCAACTATGCGCTCCTCGATCAGATTGCGGCCGTGCGATGGGTCCACGACAACATCGCGGCATTCGGCGGCGATCCGACGCGCGTGACGATCGCCGGTCAGTCGGCGGGCGCGAGCGCCGTGCACAACCTGACGGCGTCGCCGCTCGCAAAGGGACTGTTCCAGCGCGCGATCGCCGACAGCGGATCGAGCCTCACGACCGGCCGCGGCGGCCGCACGCTCGCAAGTCAGGACGAAGATGGCGCACGCTTCGCTGACGCCAAAGGCGCGCACTCGCTGGCCGATCTTCGCGCCATGCCGTGGCAGGAGATCGTGAAGCCGGTGTCAGTCCCGGCGCGAGGCGGCCGCGGCGCGGCGCCGCTGCGCTTCGGCCCGATCATCGATGGCTACTCGCTGCCCGAACCCGTCGCGCAGATCTTCTCCGACGGACGACAGAACGACGTGCCGACGCTCACGGGCAGCAACGCGGACGAGAACGGCGCGGTGCCGCATCCGACCGTCACGCATGAGGACTTCGTCAAGCAGGCCCAGCAGCGCTACGGCGACCGCGCCACCGAGTTCTTGAAGCTCTATCCTGCATCCACCGACGCCGAGGCGCGCGAAGCCGCCAACGCGAGCGCACGCGATCAAGCGCGGACGTCGACGTATCTCTGGGCGATGGCGCGCGCGAAGACGGCGAAGACGCCTGTCTACACGTACTTCTTCGCGCACCCGCTGCCTGGACCCGACGTCGAGGTGTACGGCGCGTTCCATTCCTCCGAGCTACCCTACGTGCTGAACACGCTCGACCAGGCGGACCGGCCGTTCACCGACGTCGACCGCACCATCGCCCGGACGCTCTCGTCCTACTGGGTGAACTTCGTGACGACCGGCGATCCGAACGGCGCCGCCCTGCCGCACTGGCCCGCGGCCACCGCGAGCTCGGCGATGACGATGAAGCTGGATGAGGCGCCTGTCGCGATTCCCGTCGCCACGACACCGGAGAAGCTGGCGTTCTGGAGGAGCGTGCTCACGGAACGCTGAGCGCTGCATCATCACTCGACGTTCCCCCCGAGCCTGAAGGCTCGGGGCTCCACAGCAGGCAGATTCGTGGAGCCCTGATTCTTCGAAATCTGTGGAGCCCTGGGTCTTCAGACCCAGGGTGACGGAACCTGCTCACCAACTCCACGTGAACGCCGCGCCACGTGCGTGGTGGCCGACGATCGGTGCAACGGCGACGTGCGCATGGCCGGCGCCGCCTCGCTCGTAGAGCGTCTCGCGATGATCGACGAGCGCGTCGAACGCCATGCCGATGGCGGCGTACACCGGGGCGCTGCCGGCGGTATTGAGGATCGCGCCCTGCAGGCGATGGCCGGGCCCTCCGATGAGCGCGCCGCCAATCACGCCCATCGTGACGCCGAACGCGAGGCCGGACAACGCGCCGTCCTGCACGTCGTCGGGGTATTCCACGCGCACGATGCGATCGAGCGCCAGCGTCTGGCTATGGCGATGTGACGTGACGCGAACGGCATCCGATAGCACGGCGGCGACCTTGCCGTCGATCCGCCGGCCGTCGTCCTCGATCACGGTGACCTCCAGCCCGGGTTTCAGGACGTCTCTCAATCGATCGCGATTCGACACGCCGGACGGAATCGGCGGTGCCGGCGGGAACGTGCCAGTTCCTTGCGCGCGAGCCGGCGCCGACGACGAGACCACGATGACGATGGCGAACGTGCAGATGTAGCGCATCTCGACCTCCGCGCGCGATCGTGCGCGTGGCGGCCGGGCGAGGTCTTGAAGACGCGCCTGAAAAATCCTGATTCCGACACCCAGCGGCTACGCGGCGCGGGCGCGCAGGCGCGCGAGCACCGCGGTCCACGCGTCGAGGTGGCCCGACACTCGGAGCAGCGGCTCGACGGGAATGAGCCATCCAGCGGGACCGGGCGCGGCATCGGCCAACGCGGCGTCGATGCTCGCGGCACCAGATGCGGCGTCGCCGATCGCCACGACCTCACGCGCGGCGCGCCACACGGCGGCATCGACCGTCGAGGATGGGCGGCGGGCCACGAGGTCGGATGCGAGGTCGGGACTGGGGATCGGCGTGTCCATCGCGGCGGCACGGCCCAACAGAGCCATGGGATGCGCGGTCACGTGCGCGAGCGCGGCGTCGAAGGCCGTCACGGCCCTCGTCTTGCGACCCGCGCGAAGATGAATCGCGCCAACGGCGTACGACGCGTTGGCCGCGCACTCGCGTGCATACAGATGCCCGGCGCGATCCGCGGCGAGCTCTTGTTCGAGTGAGGCCAACGCGCGCCCCTCATCGCCGCGCGCGAGCGCAACGAGGCCGTCGAGCCAGTGCAGGCCGACGGCGCCGAACCGTTCGGCATCCGCGGTGCGCGCGCGATCGGCGGCCAGACCTTCGGCCAGATCGTGTGTCGCCGCGTCGAAGGCCTGACGCGCGACGTGAACGGTCGCCGCCAAGTAGTGCGCCAGTGGAAAGCCCGGCAGCAGCGACAGCGTCCGCCGCGCGGCACGCAGCCGCTCCTCACCCCAACCCACGAGCGCGTGGCGGAAATGATGACGCCAGTTGTCCGGCTCGAGCGTCACCGCCCGCCGCGTGGCCGCGAGCCCATCGGCTGTCTGGCCCGACCGATCGAGCACGACGCCGAGCGTCGCCCACGCCTCACCGTAGGCCGCGTCGAGACGGCAGGCTTCGCGCGCGTGCCGCTCGGCGATCGAGAGCGACGCGAGATCGGGCGCGCGGTCCGCACGCGTCATCTCGAACTGCAACAGGCACGCATTCGCGAGGCCGACGTGGACGGGAGCTTCCTCGGGCAGATCGTCGATCAGCCGCTCGAAGACCTCTCTCGCGTGAAGGATCGCCGTGCGATCGAACGTCTCGAGCGCGGCGCGGCCCTCGATCCACGCCCGATGTGGCGCGACGAGCCGCTCGAGATCCGCGTCCGACGCGCGCGCGGCGTGCATCGTGACCGGCACGGCGAAGCGATAGCCCTGACGTGGCACCGTCTCGATGAACGCCACACCGGCCTCGTTCGCGCCGAGCGCGCGACGGATCGCGGAGATGGCCTGTTCGAGGCTGTTGTCGGTGACGGCGATGCCGCGCCACGTCTCGTTGACGAGCGCGTCCTTCGACACGACGACGCCAGCGCGCGAGACGAGTGAGAGGAGCACGTCGAGGTGCCGGCTCGACAGCGCGACTGGCTCGCCGTCGCGCACCAATCGCCGGGCCAAGCCGTCCAACTCGAAGGCGCCGAACGAGTAGCGACGCGCGGTCATGTCACAGCCCTTGCGGTCCCGAAGCCAGTCGGGGCGGTGGCCCATTATGCCGCGGCGTGCCGGCGTGCTCACGGAACACTGAGAGCCGTCGATGTCCCCCGAGCCTGAAGGCTCGGGGCTCCACGGAATGTCTGTGAAGCCCTGCGTCCCGGGATTCGTGGAGCCCTGAGTCTTCGGGAATTCATGGAGCCCCGAGTTTTGGGATTCGTGGAACCCAAGTTTTGGGATTCGTGGAGCCCTGGATTTTGCGATTCGTGGAGCCCTGGGCCTTCAGGCCCAGGGAGAACCGCGCGTGACGCCATCAGCCGCCGCGCGAGTCCAGTTCGTCCCAGCGTCGATAGACCGCATCGAGCTCGGCGCGGATCGCCTCGAGCCGCTCGACGGCCTCCGTGATGGCTGATGCAGGCTGCAGATAGAACTCCGCGAGCGCCATGCGGGCTTCGAGGTCGGCCTGCTCGGTTTCGAGCGCTTCGATGCGCGCGGGCAGCTCGTCGAACTCTCGCCGTTCTTTGTAGGAGAGCTTCTGCGGACGCGGCGTCCGGCTCGACGTGACTGCCTCGGGATCGACACGAGCGGCTTCCGGCGGCGGCGCCGATGCCACCGTCGCGCTGCGCTGCCGCAGCCAGTCGTCGTAGCCGCCGACGTACTCCTCGACGCGTCCGTCGCCCTCGAACGCCAGCGTGCTGGTCACGACGTTGTTCAGGAACCGGCGATCGTGGCTGACGATGAGGAGTGTGCCGGAGAAGTCGACGAGCTGCGCTTCGAGGAGTTCGAGCGTCTCGATGTCGAGATCGTTGGTCGGCTCGTCGAGAATGAGCACGTTCGCCGGACGCGTGAACAGCCGCGCCAGCAGCAACCGCGCGCGTTCGCCGCCCGACAAGGCTTTGACCGGCGACCGGGCACGCTCGGGCGGAAAGAGAAAGTCCTCGAGATAGCCGTAGACATGACGCGACGAGCCGCCGACCGTCACCATGTCGTTGCCATCGGCGACCGTGTCGACGACGGTGCGTTCGGGATCGAGCTGTTCGCGCTGCTGATCGAAGTACGCGATCTGGACGTTCGTGCCGTGCGAGATCTCGCCGCTGTCTGGCGCCACTTCCCCCACCAGCAACCGCAGCAGCGTCGTCTTGCCTGCGCCGTTGGGGCCGATGAGACCGACGCGGTCCCCGCGGAGGATGCGCGTCGAGAAGTCGCGTACGACGATCGTTCCCTCGTACGCCTTCGTCACGCGATCCGCGTCGAACACGACCTGTCCCGAACGATCGGCGACGTCGATCTGCAGACGCGCCGTGCCGTCCTGCGTGCGCCGCGCGGCACGCACTTCGCGCATCGCCATGAGCGCGCGCACGCGTCCTTCGTCGCGCGTCCGGCGCGCCTTCACGCCGCGGCGCAGCCACGCTTCCTCCTGCGCCAAGCGCTTGTCGAACTTCTCGGCGGCGAGCGCCTCATCGGCGAGCCAGGCTTCTTTCTTCGCGACGAACGTCGGATAGTCGCCGGGCCACGACGTGAGATGGCCGCGGTCGAGCTCGATCACACGCGTCGCCAGCCGATCGAGGAACGCGCGATCGTGCGTGACGAACACGAGCGCGCCGGTGTACTCCATCAAGAACGACTCGAGCCACTCGATGGCTTCGACGTCGAGATGATTGGTCGGCTCGTCGAGCAGGAGCAGCGTCGGCTCGGCCACGAGCGCGCGCGCGAGCAGGACGCGGCGGCGCCATCCACCGGACAAGGTGTCGACCGGCGCATTGGCCGGGAGATTCAGCCGCGACAGGACGAGCTCGACGCGCTGCTCGACGCGCCAGCCGTCGCGCTCTTCCAGTTCGTGTTGCCAGCGTCCGAGCACGTCGAGCGCGTCGGCTGTGCCGCGCTCGGCGACGTCGACGGCCGCGTGATGGTAGGCGGTGACGACGTCGCGGAGATCGCCGAGGCCGCCGGCGACGACGTCGAACACGGATTCGGGAGTCGAGAGCGCCGCGTCCTGGACGAGCCGCGCCGCACGCAGCCGCGGCTCACGCCAGATCGTGCCGGCGTCGGGCTCGAGCTCGCCCGACAGGATCTGCAGGAGCGTCGACTTCCCCGTCCCATTGCGTCCGATGAGCGCGACACGCTCGCCCGCCTCGACGACGAGTTGCACGTCGTCGAGCAACGGCAGGTGCCCGAAGGCATGCGAGACGGAGTCGAGCGTGAGAACGGGCATGGAGCGGGCGTTTTTTAACTTCGAACTGCGAACTTCGAACTTCGAATGGATGGGGCGCCTCCGGCGCATCTTCGAAGTTGGCAACGTCTGGCTTCTAACTTCCAAGAGCGGATTTCAAAACTAAAAAGACGCACCGAAGGTGCCCCATTCGTTCGAAGTTCGAAGTTCGAAGTTCGAAGTTCGAAGTTTTGAAACGTGCTCTGACTTCTCCTCACCGTCCTCGCCGCGGACGGAACGACCACTTGCGGCCACTGCCGGGCTGGCGTGGCCGGTCGCCGGACGGGCCCTGCGCATGGCCGCCGCCCGATCCGCCGCGGTCCGCCCCGGAGCCTCGCGGGTCGCCGCGTGGACCGCTCGTCGATGACGATGAGCCAGGTCCACGTCCGTTGCCGAACGACGACCCGCGATAGCCGCCAGACGAGGGGCGACCGCCGCGGCCGTGGTGCGTGCCATCTGGACCACCGAAGCCGCGCCCGCGTCCCGATCCCGCGCCGCCGCCCATGCCCTGTCGCTGCCGTTTGGCATCCGCCCGCGCGCGTTCCTGAGCCTTGCGGGCACGAATCTCGGCGATGCGTTCGGCGAGTGGAATCTCGAGGCGCGCGGTCGGCTTCGCGTGGTAGTCGAAGTCCGGCACGGTCACCTGCGGCAGCTTGCGTCCGACCGCGCGTTCGATGGCGGCCATCGCTCCGCGCTCGTCGGGCGCCATGAAAGTGAAGGCTTCGCCCGTCGCTTCAGCGCGGCCGGTCCGTCCAACGCGGTGAATGTAATCTTCGGGCACGAGCGGCACGTCGAAGTTGACGACGTGTCCGAGCGCGTCGACGTCGATGCCGCGGGCCGCGATGTCGGTCGCGACGAGCACCGGACACGTGCCGGCTTTGAAGGCCTGCAGCGCGAGCGTCCGCTGCGCCTGCGAGCGGTTGCCGTGAATCCGCTGCGCCTTGATGCCGTCGCGCACGAGCGCGTCGGCGAGCCGGTTCGCGCGGTGCTTCGTGCGCGTGAAGACGAGCGCCTGCCGGATGTCGCCGCGGCGCAGGAGCGCGAGGAGCAGCGCAGATTTCAATTCCTGGGGCACGGGATAGACGGCCTGAGTGATGCCGACTGGCGTCACCGACGTGCGTTCGCGATTCACGCTCGCCGGGTCGCGCAGCATCTCGGTCGCCAGCGTCCGGATCGGCGGCGGCATCGTCGCGCTGAAGAAGAGCGTCTGGCGGCGCGCCGGGACGTGCTTGAGGATCTTGCGGATCTCCGGCAGGAAGCCCATGTCGAGCATCCGATCCGCTTCGTCGAGCACGAGGTACTGGATGCGATCGAGCTTCGCATACGAGTGCCGGAGGTGATCGAGCAGCCGGCCGGGCGTGGCGATGATCACGTCGACCTGGCTACGGAAGGCGTGTTCCTGCGGCGCGGGACTCACGCCACCGAAGATCGCGGCGCCCGTGAGACGCGTGTGCACGGCGAGGCCGCGCATGTCCTCGAGAATCTGCGCCGCGAGCTCACGCGTGGGCGCGAGGACGAGCGCACCCGATGCGCCACGTGGCTTGCCGATGAGGCCGTGCAGTACGGGCAGGAGAAACGCCGCCGTCTTGCCGCTGCCCGTCTGGGCGCAAGCGAGCAGGTCGCGGCCGGCAAGGGCGAGCGGGATGCTGTCCGCCTGAATCGGCGTGGGCCGGACGAAGCCCATTTCCTTGGTGGCACGGAGCAGATCGGGATGGAGCGCGAGCGTCGAAAATGACAAGGAGGTTCCGAGTGAAAAGGTCAGGCGCGGCGGCCGCGCGCCGGAGGATGTCGAGAAGCTGGTTCGTTCAGCGGCCGGTCTGATTGTCTCATGGAGCTGGCGCGGGCCAAGTTAGAAGTTTGAAGCCAGAAGCCAGGAGGGGGTTCGTACGCGGGTTCGCCTGCGCTTGACACGTGGCTTCGGGTGGCCGATGCTTCCGGTAGCTGCTTAGAAAAATAGCATCATGCCGACTCCGCTCCCTTTCGGGCGACTGGCACACGGACGACAGGCGGTGCGTCTCGTGTTCGTCGCGATGCTGGCGCTCACGTCGGCTGCGTCACTGATGCTCGCACGCGCACGGGCGTTCGCGAGCAATGACGACGCGGCCGCCGCCGGTGCGCGTCAACCGTCGCCGGTGACCGCGTCGCTGGCCGTGCAATTTCCTGGCGGCAAGACGACCTATCGAATCGGCGAAGAAATCCCCATCACCCTCGAGTTGCGCGGCCAAGGCGACGAGGACTACTCGTTTTTCACTGGTGCCTGCGGGCCGTGGATGTCGGACGAGACGTTCGACGTCACGCCTCGCGAGGGTCACGTCAATCCATTCGCCGACGTGTTCGCGAGCGGCGGCGTCGGAGGGTCGTGTGCCGTCTCGTCGTGGCCGCTCGACGGTCGCACGTACGCCATCCACGTGGCGCTGAACGACTGGATCCGATTCACGCAGCCGGGCACCTACACGCTCCTCGTCTCGTCGCGCCGCTTGCAGCGGTACTCCGGGCAGCCGGTCCCGATGCTGCGGTCGACGCCGGTCGCGATCCGCATCGTTCCCGCGGACCCCACCTGGACCGCGAACACGATGGCGCGCGCCGTGGCGCTCATCGATCACGGTTCGGCCGCCGACGTCGCGCATGGCGCCGCGCTTCTGCGGGATCTCGATACGGAAGCAGCCGCGGTTGCCCTCGTGTCGCGATACGACGCCATCGCGAGCGCACGCCGCGTGGACATGCGCTCGACGCTCATCGCGTCGTGCCATCGCGCCGCCATCATCACGCGGATGGAAGCGCGCCTCGACCGCGGCGACAGCCTGGACGCCACGTTCATCCCGACGTTGACGACGCTACGGCGATTGACCGAGCCGGCGCCGGCCTCGTCGAACATGTCGACCCTTCGGATGCGCGACGAGGCGATTCGTGCCGAGTACGAGGCGCGGTGGCGCGCGGCGATCGATCGACACGCGGTGACGGCAGAGACGCTCGAAGCCGAGCTTCGCCAGTTCGCGGCCGGCACGGCCGCGTCTCGACAGCAGGTCGCCGATGAGCTCCAGCAGCATCCGGTTGAGGCCGCCGCCGCGTTCACGGCGCTGTCGCTCGACGACCAGCAAGCGCTGCTCGTCTCGGACGTGACCTGGCCACTTCTCCGTCACCCATGGATTGAGCCGGCGCTTCGGCGCATCTACGACGCGTGGCCGCCGGCATCGTCTCCGCCTGGCGGGGATCGACTCGGCGACTACGCCTTGACGCGTCTCGACGATATCGCGCCCGATGACGCGCGTTCGCGCGCTATCGAAGAGATGCGGACGGGCGCGCACGGCATTCGCTACGACACGTTGGCGTCGCTGCTCGACGCCGGCGTCCCGAACGTGGATGCCGATCTCCGGTCACGGTTCGACGCGCCAACAATGACGGGCGGCGCGGCGAGGGGGACAACGGCGTGGCTCATGGCCCGGTATGGAACGGCGGGGCTCGAATCGTTCGTTCGCGACACGCTGTCGCGTGGAGGGTGGTCGTGCGAGATCGAAGGTGGCCTCGTGGCCTACCAGTTCGAACACGACCCGGCCGCGGCGCTCGCGTGGCTCGAACAGCGACGAACGGCGGCCCATCGCAACGGGTGCCGCGCGCCGATGCTCGGGGTCGCGGTCCATTATTGGGACGCGCGGCTCGAGGCCGTCGCGATCGACGAGCTGCAGGCTCCTACGTCAGAGCGCGTCGTCGACGCCGCGCAAGTCCTCGGCGCGCACGGGAGCGCGGCCGCCAGACAGCCGCTGCTCGATCGCTTCACCGCATGGTCAACCGAATGGCGCGGTCGTGCGATGGAGCTCGTCCAACACGGTCCAATGCCGCCAGCGCCCGTTCTCGTGGAACGCCATCTCGTCGACGCGCTCCTCAGCAATCCGCATTTCGTCCTCACTGCGGCTGACGTCGTCACCATTCGCGCGCTCTGCGTGACCGACGACTGCCGCGCGACGGTCGACAGGTTGGCGCGGGAACGAGGCATCGATCAGAAGGCCGGACTGAATCTGTCCGATGTCTGGGGCGATGCCACCGATGGTATCCAGTTGCGCGTTGCAGTCGCAGACACCACGGCGACAACGGCATTTCCCTACGGCCTGCCGGTGCTCAACATCCAGGCGCGCAATCAGGGCGCATCCACGGCGACCTTCGAGCTCGCCTTCTACGATCCCGAGATCGAAGTCGACGGCGTCTGGCACGCCATCGTCGTGGCGTTCACCGCGTCGCCGCGCCCCGTCGTTCTGGCGCCTGGCGACGTGAGCGCCTGGATTCGCGTCGATCTCTCCCGCATGCCCGCATGGGTGATCAATCCAGGGCACGCGGTGACCTCCGTCGCGCCTATTCGACTGTCAGCCGGCAGGCACGACATCCGCGTCAGCGTGGCGGCCACGCTTCGACCGCCACACGAAACGGCGACGCGGACGATTACGGTCGTCAGCAACGCCATTACGATTCAAGTGCCCGGCGTGCCGGCGTCGGACGAACGGCGCGCGCTCGTCGAGGGCGCGTCCGCGGGTGGCTCGCAAGGTCTGGCCGACGCGCGACAGTTGGCGAGCATCTATCCAGATGCGGCGCTCGATGCCATTCGAGTCGGAGCGCAGGCAACGCGAGACGACGCCACGAGGGCGGCCTACGTCGAGGCGGCGTTCGCGCTCCGCGGTGCCGCGTCGGACGCCTTTCTCCGATCGATGCTGACGCCGGCCAACGGCATCCATGCGCGCGCCTCGGCCGCGGCCATCCTCTTCGGCCGCGGATATCGGGACAGCGTGTCGCCGATGATCGACGCGTGGCGCGCGCTGCAACCGCGCCTCGCGTCGGGCGATGACGACGCGCTGGATGCCGCCGGCGTGCTCATCGGTTTCTTGTCGAAGACCGGCGATCCCGCGGCGATTGACGCCCTCGGCGAGCGCCTCCACGACGCTCCCGTCGAGGTCCGCCTCGCGGTCGCCGACGCGCTCCTCCCGCCGAACGATCGACCTGGCCATCGACGCGGATGGACCACGACTGGTCTGCACCTGCGAGCATGGCCCAGCCCCCTCGACATGCCGGCGCCGTCACCCCACGCAGCCGAGCCAGCGATCAGACGTCTGCTCTTCGCGCTGCTCAATGACAACGCCTATCTGGCCGGGCTGACCGCGACGTTCGACGACGACGTGTTCAATGATCCGCGAGTCTCGGACCTGGCCGCGTTCGTCCTGTCGCAGCGCTGGCCGCGGGATTACTCATTCCGATGGACGACGGATGTCGCGACGCGCGACGCGGAGATCGGGATGATTCGCAAGGTGGGCCGGTAGCGAAATTCTGCCGAGTAGCTTCCTCACAACTCGAATGAGCTCGCCGGAACGGCGGGCTCATGGAAGTGTACGTGGACGAGCTCACGATGATATATTCTCTTGATATATCTCACGAGGAACGCCGATGGACACTGCCAAGGTTTTCTGGTCGGGACGGTCGCAGGCCGTCAGACTGCCGCGCGCCTTTCGGGTGGAGGGCCCCGAGGTCCGCATTCGGCGGCGCGGCCGGACGATCGTCCTCGAGCCCATTCCCAACTCCTGGGACTGGCTCGATGCCCTGGCGGGCGAGTTGGACGAAGACTTCGTGTCGGCGGTGCGTGAACAGCCCGAGCCGGTCGAGCGGCCCGATCTCGACGCGGTGTTCCGCTGATGCGCTACTTGCTCGACTCGAACGCCATCATCGCTCTGCTCAACGACACGACGTCGCCCATCGCCCGGCGCGTTCGCCGGCGCGCCCCGCGTGACGTCGCGCTCTCCGCCGTCGTCATGCACGAGTTGTATTACGGTGCGTTCAAGAGCCAGCGCGTCGAGAAGAACGCGGCGCGTGTCGATGGTATCCGGTTGCCGGTATTGGAGTTCGATCGCGAGGACGCCCGGCAGGCCGGAGAGATTCGCGCGCACCTCGCCTCGAAGGGAACCCCCATTGGGCCTTACGACGTGCTCATCGCCGGCCAGGCTCGAGCGCGTAAGCTTACGCTCATCACGCACAACACGACTGAATTCACGCGTGTGCCCGGGCTGAAGGTCGAGGACTGGCAGGGCGCGCGTCCCAAGCCAAGGACGCCGAAGCGTTAGCGAGACAATCGCGGCGCGCGTCTGCCGACTGTTCGGAACGCCCGCTCCCTATCCGATCATCGCTACCTTCCGCCGCACGAACTGGATCGCAAGGCCCCAGGGATCGCGCAGCATCGCGAGCTGGTCGCCGGCCGCGCTCGTCGTCGCGTCGCCTTCGGGTGTGGCGCCGGCCGCGATGAGGCGCGTGCGGACAGCCGCGACGTCATCGGCGACGAACGCGATGTGGAGCGTGAGCGGATCCATGGACCGATAGTCCGGCACGTCAATCGTCGGACTCCGGTACAGCTCGAGCATCACCGCCCCGCCGTCGTCGGCCAGGAACTGCCCGAACGGCGGCGCGTCCTGCGCCCGCACGAGCGTCAGCCCGAGGTGCGCGACGTACCACTGCGCCATCGCCGCCGGATCTTCCACCTGATATGCCGCGTGCTCGATCTTCATGAGAATCCTGTCCTCCCCGTCTTCGCGTGAGACACTTAGTCGCAGCTGCTGTCATCTCTTTTTGCAGTGCGTTGGGGCCCCACCCCCAACGCTACGGCGCTTCGGCACCCTCACTACGTTCGGGGCCTCGCGGCGTCGTCTTTTTGATCCTGTCTCCTGCCACTTCGCGTCTTCGCGTGAGGCCCTCACGCATTGCCCTCGTCATCCGCTGACGTGATCCAGCTTCGCGCGCCCGAACTCCCCGACCGTCGCGAACAGAATCAAAATCCCGATCATCGGCATCAGCGCGGCCATGAAGAACACCGGCATATAGCTGAAGCGGTCGACGAGCACGCCGGTGAGCGACGGGAAGATGATGCCGCTGATGCCTCCGGCCACGCCGGTGAGGCCCGTGACGCGTGCGACGGCAGCGTTCGGGAAGACGTCCGACACTGTCGCGAACATGTTCGCCGACAGGAACGTGTGGCCGAGCAGCACGACCGAGATCGCGGCAATCGCGAACGGGATGCTGTGCAGGAGCGGCACGGCGAAGCTCAGGAGACACAGCACGGCGCCGGCGAAGAGCGTGCGCCGGCGCGCGGACTTGACGCTGAATCCGCGCGCGATGAGCCACCCGGCCGCGAGGCCGCCGCCCACGCTTCCGATGTCGCCGAAGAGGAACGTCACCGAGTTGAAGTACGAGCTCTCCGCGACGCTGAGGTGCCGCACGTCGTAGAAATAGTTCGGCATCCAGTAGATGTAGAACTGCACGACGGGCCCGACCCAGAAGCGACAGAGCATCAGGCCCCACGTCTGCTTCAGCTTCAGCAACTGCCGATTGGCCGGCGGCGGCACCACGTACGATGCGGCGTCACCCTCCGCGATGTAGGCAGCCTCGGCCGGCGTCAGCTTTGGGTGCGACTCGGGCGATCGATACAGCCACCACCAGGCGGCGACCCAGCAGAGGCCGAGCGTGCTCGGCACAAGGAATCCCGCGCGCCAGCCGTAACGCTCGGTGACCGGAATGACGAGCCACGGCGCGATGAACGATCCGATCATCGACGCGCTATTGAAGATGCCGATGGCGAGCGCGCGCTCCTTCACCGGGAACCAGTGCGCCACGACCTTGTTGCCGCCCGAGTAGTTGCCGCACTCGCCCGTGCCGAGCCAGAACCGCAGCAGCCGAAACTCGCCGAGCGACCCGGCGACCGCGTGCAGGCCGTTGCCGAACGACCACCACGCCACGGCGAACGCGAGACCGAACCGCACGCCCGCACGATCCATCAGCCAGCCCATCGGGAACTCGCCGACGACCATGCCGGTCTGGAACCACGAGACGATCGTGCCGTAGTCGGTGTTCGAGAGATGGAAGGTCTGGCGGATGAGCGGCGCGAGCACCGACAGCGTCTGTCGGTCGATGAAGTTGATGACCGTGACCGAGAACAGCAGCCCGAGGATCCACCAGCGCACCTGACGCCGGGCGGGCGGCAGCGCCGAGGCGTCACCCGGCGGTCCGGGCGGCGGTCGCGTCATGCGCGCCGCCGGCTTCGCACGCGATCCACGGCCACCGCGACGACGATGATCGCGCCGATGACGATCTGCTGCACGTAGTTCGGCACGCCGGTCAGCGTGCAGCCGTCGGCCAGCACGCTCATGAGAAAGGCGCCGATGATCGATCCACCGATGCCGCCGACGCCGCCTTCGAGGCTCGCGCCGCCGATGACGACGGCCGCGATGATATCCAGTTCCTTGCCCAGCGCCGTCGTCGGATCGCCGACCGTGAGCCGCGCGTACTGCATGACGCCGGCGAGCCCGGCGAAGAGTCCGGCCAACGTGTAGATGACGATCTTCACGCGCGGCACGCGCACGCCGCAGAGACGCGCCGTCGACTCGTTCGATCCGATCGCGTACGTCTGCACGCCGAACACCGTCCGCATCAGCACGAAACTCGCGACGATCGCGAGCCCGAACATGATCCACGTGCCCGGCGCGACGAGCAGCCAGGCGTGCGACGGCGTCTTCTCCATCACCGACGCGAGCCAGTGCGCCGGCGCGTCGATCTTCTGCTCGCCAGCGAGCCAGGTCGCCATGCCGCGGGCGATCCCCATCGTGCCGAGCGTGACGATGAACGGCACGACGCGGAGCCCCGTGATGAGGAGGCCGTTGACGAGACCAAATGCCGCGCCGGACGCGACGCCGGCCAGCGCCGCCATCGACGGCGACCACCCGTCACGCAAGGCGAGCGCCGTGACGACCGACGCGAGCGCGATGACCGATCCAGGCGACAGGTCGATGCCCGCGCTCACGATGACGAACGTCATGCCGATCGCGCCGAGGCCGACGATGACGGTCTGCGCGGCGATCGTCTGCAGGTTGTAGGTCGACAGGAACGTGTCGGGCTCGAGGATGGCGAAGAACGCCGAGACGAGCACGAGGCCGATGAGCGGCCCGAGCAGCGACGCGATCCGCATCCGGCGCCGCTCAGCCATGCGCCACCGACGTCGCCGCCTCGATGAGCGACGACTCGGACCAGTCCGTCGTCGGCCGCGCGGGACCGAGATGGCCGCGGCTCATGACGGCGATGCGGTCGCACACGCCGAGGAGCTCCGGCAGATATGAGCTGACGAAGAGGATCGCTTTGCCACGCGCCGCCAGCTCGCCCATCAGTTGATAGATGTCCGCCTTGGCGCCGACGTCGATCCCGCGCGTCGGCTCGTCGAAGAGCAGCACGTCGACGTTGTGGTGCAACAGTCGCGCGAGCGCGATCTTCTGCTGATTGCCACCCGACAGTTCGCCCACCGGCTGCGCACAGTCGCGGAATCGCAGCGACAGCCGGTCGGCCAGCGCGCGCGTGGCCTGATCGCGATCGGTGCGCGAGACGATGCCCAGCCGCGCCGCCGGTCGCGACAAGGTCAGGTTGTCGGCGATCGACAAGCCGAGCGCGAGTCCTTCGCGCGCGCGGTCCTCGGACAACAGGCCCACGCCCTGCCGCCACCGATCGCGCGGCGAGGCACCGGCGTCCGACGTGCCCGACACGCGCACGCGGCCTTCGCGCACCGGGTCGAGACCGAAAATCGAGCGCAGGAGCTCCGTACGACCGGCGCCGACGAGCCCGGCAATGCCGAGAATCTCGCCGCGACGCAGCGCCAGGCTCGCCGCTCGCGGCAGCCGCGCGCCCGACAGCGCGTCGATCTCGAGCACGACCTCACCCGGCTCGTGCGGCACGCGCGGATACACGGCGTCGAGCCGCCGGCCGGCCATGGCCTCGATGACCGT
Source organism: Vicinamibacterales bacterium (assembly GCA_035550595.1). Classification (GTDB taxonomy): domain Bacteria; phylum Acidobacteriota; class Vicinamibacteria; order Vicinamibacterales; family SCN-69-37; genus CALFMR01. The sequence continues at coordinate 115,761 of DASZOV010000004.1, read as the reverse complement.
CGCGCCGAACGTGTCCGCATCAGGCGCGTTCGCGGCCGGCACGTCACCGTCGGCGACGCTGCGGCCATCGCGCAGCACCGTGTAGCGCTGCGCCACGCGCCGCACGTCTTCGATCACGTGGCTGATGTAGATGACGCTCACGCCGCGCGCGCGCAGCCGGTCGATGACCTCGAAGAGCCGCTCCGTTTCATAACGCGACAGCGAGCTCGTCGGCTCGTCCATGACGACGACGCGCGCGTCGCCGAAGAGGGCGCGGGCGACCTCGACCAACTGTCGCAGGCCAGGCGGCAGATCGGCCACGCGATCGGCCGGGTGCAGCTCCGGATCGCCGAGCCGCGCGAGCGCCTCGTTCACCGCGCGACGCATGGCGTGCCGATCGACGACGCCTCCGCTGGCCGGCTCGCGACCCAGCACGATGTTCTGCTCGACGGTCAAGTGCGGCGCGAGCGCCAGCTCCTGATAGATCATCGCCACGCCGCGCCGGCGCGCGTCGAGCGGACCCGACGGCCGGTAGGGCGCGCCGTCGAGCGTCATCTCGCCCGCGTCGGGCTGGTGCGCGCCCGACAGCACCTTCATCAGTGTGCTCTTGCCCGCGCCGTTCTCGCCGATGAGCGCGTGGACGCCGCCGGCGGCCACGTCGAGATCGACGCCCGCGAGCGCGCGGACGGGCCCGAACGACTTCTCGATCCCGCGCATGCGCAGGCGGATCTCAGCGGGTGCAGCCATGAGCAGTGCGCGACGAATCGAACCGGTCAGTTCAGATAGGCGGCCAGGTCCGGTTGGAGGAGCGCTTTGACCTCCGGCTGGTCCATGTTCTCCCGCGTCACCATCGTCGCACCCGTATCGACGCGGCGCGGGACGGTTTGGCCGTTGAGCGACTGCAGCAGGAAGTTCACGCCGGTTTCGCCCATGCGGAAGGGATTCTGCACGACGAGCCCGTCGATGTTGCCCTGGCGCAGGCCTTCGATGAGCTTGTCGCTCGCGTCGAAGCCGACGAGATGGATCTTGCCCGCGCGGCCCGCGGCTTGAATCGCGAGCAGCATGCCGAAGGCCGTCGACTCATTGGGACAGAAGACGCCGTCCACGTCCGCATAAGTCGCGAGCAGCGACTCGGCCGTGGCGTAGGCGGTTTCAGTCGTCGCGCCGCCGTACTGGTTGTCGGAAACGACCTTGATGTTCGGGAACTTGGCCGCGAGCGTGGACAGGAACCCGGCCTCGCGCGCCATCGTGCTGGCCGAGCCTTCCTGATAACGCATCATCACGACCTTGCCCTTGCCGCCGAGTACTTCGCCGAGCCGTTCAGCGGCGAGACCGCCGGCCTTCTCGTTGTCGGTCGCGACGAAACTCAGGTAGCCGTCCCACTTCACGTCCGAGTCGACGATGACGACCGGGATATGACGCGCGGCGGCGTCCTTCAACACGGGCACGAGCGCGCGATCGTCGAGCGGTGCGATGACGATGCCGTCGATCTTCTGCGCGAGGAACGTTTCGACCACTTTCACTTGCTCGTCGCGGTCGTCTTCGCGGATCGGACCTTTCCAGATGATCTCCGCGCCGTGATCGCGCGCGGCTTTCACCGCGCCGGCGTGCACCGATTTCCAATACTCGTGCGTCGTCCCCTTCGGGATGACGGCGATGACGGGCTTGGCCGGCGTGCCGGTCGTCGAGCCGGAGCGCCCGCAGGCGGCGCTGATCGAGACGAGCGGCAGTAGAGCCAACAGAACGAGCAGGGGCTTTCGAATGGACATGGATCTCGCGTGCGTCAGTCGTCCGGGCGTTCGAACGTCGAGCGGCGGTGGACCGCTGGGCGCGCGCCCGCCAGGCGCGCCGGGGCGGGCGCCGGCAACGCGCTCTAAGAGACTCGAATGAGCGGGCCTTGTCAAGCATGCCGCCCGGCGGGATGATCGCGTCTCACGCCGGCCGGCCGCTCGTTGCGCGGGCCGTCGACGGCGGAACGTCATTCGGGCCGGATGAAGGATTGCTCATGCGCATCGACGCTCATCAGCACTACTGGCGCTACGACCCCGTCGAGTACGACTGGATCGACGCGACGATGACGCCGCTCCGACGCGATTTCCTTCCCGAGGACGTGGCGCCCGACATGGCCGCGATGGGCTTCGACGCGGCGGTCGCCGTGCAGGCTTCGCAGTCGCCGCTCGAGACGAGGCGGCTGCTCGACCTCGCGGACCGATATCCGTCGATTGCGGGCGTTGTCGGCTGGGTGGACTTCCGGGCGGCCGACGTGGAGCGGCAGATCGAGGTGGCCGTCGCGCACCCCAAGCTCGTCGGCCTGCGGCACGTCGTGCAGAGCGAGCCGGACGACTTCCTCGCGCGTCCGGCGTTCCGCCGCGGCATCGCCGCGCTCGAGCGCCACGACCTGCCGTACGACGTCCTCATCTACGAACGCCAGATGCCGGCCGCGATCGATTTCGTTCGGAGCTTCCCGCGGCAACGGTTCGTGCTCGATCACGTTGGCAAGCCCGACATCCGCCGCGGCCGCCTCGACGCGTGGCAGACGCAACTGCGCCGGCTCGCGGAGCTGCCGAACGTCTGCTGCAAGTTGTCCGGGCTCGTCACCGAAGCCGACTGGCGGACGTGGACGACCGCCACCCTCCGGCCGTACATCGAGACCGCGTGCGAGGCGTTCGGACCGGACCGCCTGATGATCGGATCGGACTGGCCCGTCTGCACGCTCGCCGCCGACTACGCGCGCACGATGACGCTCGTCATCGACGCGCTGGCGAACTGGTCTGAAGCGGAACGCGACGCCGTGCTGGGAGGGACGGCAGTGAGGTTCTGGAGACTGACGCAGCCTCGTTGATCGTCAACTTCGAACTTTGAAGTTCGAACTCGGAAATTGGTTCTCCCCTTGGGGTCCCGAAGTGCTGCCCCAGCGAACTTGGCACCCAGTTCGTAGTTCGAAGTTCGAAGTTCGAAGTTTCCCTACCGTCCCTCGTACCCCACGTACGCGAACTTCGTCGAATCCGGCGACCACGAGTTCACGTTCATCGTGCCTTGTCCGCCCGTGAGTTCGACGACGACTTCGGGCGTGGATGGCGTGACCGTGTCGCCCGGCAGCGGGATCATCCGGATCTGGACCGCCTTGTCGCGGTCGTTGTGCGTCTCGGTCCCGTGCGGGAACGAGACGAACAGCAGGTGCTTGCCGTCGGGCGACGGATGCGGGAACCAGTCCTCGAGCTCGTCGTTCGTGATCTGCTGCGCGCGTGCGTCGTTCGGACCAGCGCCATCGGCCGGCATGCGCCAGATGTTCCAGCCGCCGCCGCGATCTGAATTGAAGTAGATCCACTTGCCATCCGGCGAGTAGTCCGTCCCGTCGTCGTACGCGGGATCGGACGTCAGTCGATCCTGCGGTCCGCCGGTCGCGAGCACGCGATACAGGTCGTACTGCTTGCCGTCGCGATTGGCGACGACCGTCAGGTACTTGCCGTCCGGCGACCAGCCGTGGAAGTAGCTCGGCGTCTCGGACACGACGAGCCGTGCGTTCGTGCCGTCGGCGTTCGCCACGTACACCTGCGATCCGCGCGACGTCGACGACGACGCGGAGAAAGCGAGCTGGCGGCCGTCGGGCGAAAAATCGTGATCGTTGTTCGCGCGGAGCGACGGATCGAGCGCGAGCGCGACCGGCTCGCCGCCATCGATCGGCACGCGGTACAGCTTGCCGCCGGAGTTCGACAGGAGGAACCGGCCGTCACGGATCCAGTTGGGCGCCTCCCAGACGTCGTCGGCGTGATGAATCGCCTTCGACGCGTGCGTGGCGAAGTCGTAGACGAAGATCGTGCTCGCATAGCGCGGTTGCTGCCGGCGCTGGGCACGGACCGCCGGGACGGCCAGGACGACGAGCACGGCGGCCGAGGCCGCCAGCAGCAACGACGTGCATGTACGTGCGAGCATCTCGTGTCTCCTCAGCATTCGCCGCGTGTCATCTTCTTTTTTGCAGTGGCGCGGGGCCCCACCCCCGCGCCTACGCGCTTCGGCACCCTCACTACGTTCGGGGCCTCGCGGTATCAACTTTTCTCAGCGGGCGCCGCATCATATCGCAGCGGCGCCTGTGACTGGACCAGGCGGGCCGAATCGCCTATCCTAGCGGCCGTTCACGCTCCATCCTGTCTCCGGCCGATCGCTGGCCGCGTGGTCGTTCATCATGTTGATGCTTCGCCGCCGCGCTGCGGCTGCTTCGTTCGTCACTGCTCTTTCGTGCCTGGCCATCTCGCTCGGCGTCGTCGGCCGGGCCCAAACGCCGCCCGTCTATCGCGACGCGTCGCGACCGGTCGCCGATCGCGTGGCTGACCTCGTCTCGCGCATGACGCTCGAAGAAAAAGTCGCGCAGCTCGAGGGCATCTGGCAGCGGCGCACGGAGTTCCAGGACGCCACGGGACACTTCGATCCGGCGAAAGCCGAAGGCCTGCTCGGACACGGCATCGGCGAGATCTCACGCCCGAGCGAATGGGCGGGCACGCCGACCGGGCCGCGCACGCGATCGGCGCGCGAGGAAGCCGAGTTCATCAACGCCGTCCAGCACTGGGTGATCGAGCACACGCGGCTCGGCATCCCGGTGATGTTCCACGAAGAAGCTGTCCATGGACTGGTGGCGCCTGGAGCAACAGTGTTTCCCGTGCCGATCGGTCTGGCGAGCACATGGGATCCGGCGCTCCTCGAGCGCGTGATGAGCGTCGCCGCTCTCGAAGCACGGACGCGTGGCGTGCAGGAAGTGCTCGCGCCGATCGTCGACCTGGCGCGCGACCCACGCTGGGGACGATTCGAAGAGACGTATGGCGAGGATCCGTACCTCGTCTCTCGTCTGGGTGTCGCGGCCGTGCGCGGCTACCAGGGCACGAGCCTGCCGCTCGCGCCCGACAAGGTGCTTGCGACGCTCAAGCACTTCTCGGGTCATGGCTCGCACGAAGGCGGCATCAACACGGCACCGAGTCTCATCCCCGAACGGCTGCTGCGGTCCGAGCTGTTCCTGCCGTTCGAGGCGGCCATCAAGGAAGCCGGCGCGTACGCCGTGATGCCCAGCTACAACGATCTCGACGGCATCCCGTCGCACGCCAACGCGTGGCTTTTGAAGGATGTCCTTCGCGGCGAATGGAACTTCCAGGGCGTCGTCGTCTCCGACTACGATGCCATCGCACAGCTCGCGTCGCGCCATCACATTGCGGCCGACAAAGCGGACGCCGCGCGCCAGGCGATCGAAGCGGGCGTCGACATGGAGCTGCCCGATCCGGATACGTTCGGATCACTCGTCGATCTCGTGAAGAACGGCGTTGTCGCCCAGTCCACCATCGACACGGCCGTGTCGCACGTGCTCGCGGCGAAGTTCCTGGCCGGACTCTTCGAGCATCCGTTTGCCGACCCGGACGAAGCCGAGCGCGTGCAGAACACGCCCGAGCACCAGGCCGTTGCGCTCGAAGCCGCCGAGAAAGCCATCGTGCTGCTCGAGAATCGCAACAACACGCTGCCGCTCGATCGATCGAAGATTCACACGCTGGCTGTCATCGGCCCCGACGCCAAGGGCCTGCACCTCGGCGGCTATGCGGGCGATCCCGGACGCGGCGTCGACGTGCTCACCGGCATCACGACCGCCGCCGGTTCCGGCATCAAGGTTCTCTATTCAGAAGGCGTCCGCATCACGGAGACGCCGCCAAACTGGTCGCAGGATCAAGTGACCTTCGGCGACCCGGTGAAGAATCGCCAGCGGATCCAGGACGCCGTCGCCGTCGCGCGGCACGCGGACGCCATCGTCCTCGTCGTCGGCACGAACGAATCCACGTCGCGCGAGGCGTACTCCGACACTCACCTGGGTGATGTCGCCGACCTCACGCTCATGAGTCAGCAGCCCGAGCTCGTCGACGCAATGCTCGCAACCGGCAAACCGGTCATCGGGGTCCTCGTCAACGGCCGGCCGCTGGCCGTCACGCGCCTCGCCGAAGGCGCAGCCGCCGTGCTCGAGACGTGGTATCTCGGCCAGGAAGGCGGCACCGCGCTCGGCCGCGCGCTCTTTGGGGACATCAACCCCGGCGGCAAGCTGCCGGCGAGCTTCCCGCGCGAGTCGGGACAGTTGCCCGTCTTCTACAACCGCGCACCCACGTCGTTCCGCTCGTATCTCGACGTCACGCGCGCGCCGCTCTGGGCGTTCGGCCGCGGCCTCAGCTACACGACGTTCGCGCTCTCGACGCCGGTCGTCTCGCCCACCACGATCGGCCCCGCGGGCCAGGCCACGGTGACCGTCAACGTGACGAACACGGGCACGCGCAAGGGCGACGAAGTCGTCCAGATGTACGTGCACGACGTCGTCAGCTCCGTCGTACGACCGGTGAAAGAGCTTCGCGGCTTCGAACGCGTGACGCTCGATCCCGGTCAGACCAAGACGGTGACGTTCACGGTCGGCCCGAACGAGCTGTCGCTCATCAATCGCCACATGGAGCGCGTCGTCGAACCGGGCCGCTTCGAGATCCTCGTCGGCACGAATTCAGATCAACTGACGCCCGCGACGCTCGACGTAGTTGAGCGGTGACGAAAAGCCAGAAGCCGGAAGCCTCACGCGAAGACGCGAAGATCGCGAAGGGACTTTTGAACTTAGATGACACCGCGAGCCCCCGAACGCAGTGAGGGTGCCGAGCAATCAAACGAAGTCCGCGAAGCCCGCGACGGAGGAGCGGCGCTGAGCGGGCGAGCGGGGGTGGGGCCCCGCGAGCAATCAAGAAAAGATGACACCGCGAGCCCCCGAGCGTAGCGAGGGCGGCGAAGCGCCGTGGCGCTGGGGGTGGGGCCCCAGCGCATTGCAAAGAAGATGACACGAGACGCGGCGGCCCAGCGAGCGGCTAAGACAAAGATGGCCAGCGCACTGCAAATGAAGATGACAGGAGCCCGATGATGACCCGTCCATCCGCGTACGTCGCCGCCGCTGCGCTCGCCGCGGCGACTCTTGCCGTGCCGTTCCATCTTCGGGCGCAGGACGCCGCGCCCGCGTTGAAAGATCTGATGCCGCCCGGCATCCTCGTCGGCGCGGCCATCAACCAGCGCCAGAGCGACGGCGTGGACACGGCTGGCGTCGCCATCATCACGAAGCAGTTCAACGCGACCACGCCGGAGAACCTCCTCAAGTTCCAGTCCGTCCATCCGGCCGCCGATCGCTTCACGTTCGACGCGCAGGATCGCTACGTCGCCTTCGGCGAGTCGCACGGCATGACGGTCATCGGGCACAACCTCGTCTGGCATCAGCAGACGCCCGCCTGGGTGTTCGCCGGCGAGAACGGCGCGCCCGCCGATCGCGACACGCTCCTCGCGCGCATGCGCGAGCACATCACGACCGTCGTCGGCCGGTATCGCGGCCGCATCCATGGCTGGGACGTCGTCAACGAGGCGCTGGCCGAGGACGGCACGCTGCGCGACTCGCCGTGGCACCGCGGCATCGGCGACGACTACGTCGCGCGCGCGTTCGAGTTCGCGCACGCGGCCGATCCCGACGCCGAGCTCTATTACAACGAGTACAACCTGTGGAAGCCCGAGAAGCGGGCTGGCGCGATCCGTCTCGTGCAGGATCTGCGGCGCCAGGGGCTGCGCGTCGACGCCATCGGCGTCCAGGGTCACTGGTCGCTCGACACGCCGACGATGGATCAAATCGAGGCGATCATCACCGACTTGCAGGCGGCCGGCATCAAGGCGATGTTGACCGAGCTCGACATCAACCTGTTGCCGCCGACGCCGAACCTGCAGGACCTCGACGCGGCCGCGCGCGCTGACGCCATCGCGAAGACGAACCTGTATGCGAACGGCCTGCCGGACGAGGTCCAGCAGAAGCTCGCCAACCGCTATGCCGACATCTTCCGGATGGTGCTGCGGCACCGCGACGAGATCCGGCGTGTGACGTTCTGGGGCGTGAGCGACGGCGACTCGTGGCTGAATCGCGGCCGGATGAACTACCCGCTGCTCTGGGACCGCCAACACCAGCCCAAGCCGGCCTTCGACGCAGTGGTGCGGGTGCTCGAGGGGCGGTAACCGCGATGCCCCGCCCGCCATCATAGGGGCCGACCCACGTGCCGGCCAGCGACGGACCGATACCGCGTTTTCAGTCATCGGCTACCGTTATATTTTTGTGACATTACTACCGACCAGTGTCTGAACTTTGGGTGATAATCGCCCCGTGCTCGATAGGGATCTCGGGATGGCCCCTACGGCGGACGCGGCCGTGGGCGTGGACGCGCCGACCGCTGCCGTCATCCGACGGCCGCCATTCCGGATTGCCATCATCGTCGGCATCGGTCTGACGTTCGCCGTCTGGCTCTCGGCGGGCGTGTACTTCGGCCGCCGCGTGGCGGATCTCGAAGAGCAAGCCAACACGTGCAGCCGGGGGTACATGCGGGCGCAGCAGCTCGTCACCGACGCACGCAGCCGGATCACGCTCAGCACGTTGTACCTGCGCGACGCGCTCCTCGACACGTCGACGACCACGCCGGACGCCGTGCGATCGAACATCGAGCTCGCGCTCGACCGCGCGTCGGAAGATCTCGCCATGTACACCCCGATGATGGGCGAGAACGGACCTGACGGCCAGCGCGTTGGACGGCTGCGTCAGGAGATCGACGCGCTCCGCCAGGACATGACCGGCCTTCTGGCCGACACGGGGCCGGATTGGCGGATGCGCACCGGGCGCGTCCTGCGTGAGCGACTGACGCCCAGGCGCGCCGAAATCGTCAAGGTGGCCGACGAGCTCGGCGCGATCAACCAGACGATCTTCATCGACCATCAAGCCGACATCAACACCATTTACGAGTCGACGCAGGCGCGGATCTGGCAGGTGTTCGGGCTGTCGCTCGCATTGAGCTTCGGCATCGGCCTGCTCGCCGCCCTCTACGCCGGCCGGCTCGAACAGCGCGTGGGCGAGCAGCACGTGCGCGACGTCAACATGCGCGCCGATCTCCAGCGGCTGTCGGCGAAACTCATCCGGGTGCAGGAGCAGGAACGCCGCGCGCTCGCGCGCGAACTGCACGACGAGATCGGCCAGATGCTCACCGCCGTCAAGGTGGAACTGGCCGTGGCGCAGCGAGCGATCGACGACCACGGCGGCCCCGTGGACGTGCTCGACGACGCGCGGCCCATCGTCGACCGCGCGCTCCATGCGGTCCGCGATCTCTCGCACATGCTGCATCCGTCCGTACTCGACGACCTCGGCCTTCTCGCGGCGACCGAACGGTACGTCAAGGGATTTCAAAAGCGACACGGTGTCACGGTGGAGTTCGTCGCCGAAGAGATGGACGACCGTCTCGCGCCCGACGTCGAGATCGCGGCGTACCGGATCGTGCAGGAAGCGCTGACGAATGTTGCCAAGCACGCACGCGCGGCGTCGTGCCGTGTCAGCCTCGTCCGTCAAGGCACCCGCCTCATCGTCTCGATCGCTGACGACGGCGTGGGCTTCAACGTGATCGGGACGGGACGCTTCTCGATGGGCAGCGGGCTGGGTCTGGTGAGCATGCGTGAACGCGCCGCGCAATTGGGCGGGGGGATGTACGTGACGAGTCAGCCAGGCCGGGGGACGAACATCGTGGCGGATCTGCCCGCGCGCGAGCCGTTCGTCGAGCCGGTGGTCGGGGCCTCCGTGCCGCCGCCTCTTGCGGCTTCGGCGCCCGCCGTTCAACGCGTCCCGGAAGAGCTGGCGTAGTTCGAACTTCTGGCTTCTGGCTTCTGGCTTCGAACTTCTAACTTTCTCGTATGGCCAAACTATCGATTCTGCTCGGAGACGACCACACCCTCGTTCGGCAGGGTATCCGCAAGATCCTCGAAGAGCGCCAGACCTGGACGGTGGTCGACGAGGCGTGCGACGGACGCGAAGCCGTGCGCAAGGCACTCGAGCTGCAGCCGGACGTGGCGATCCTCGACATCGGCATGCCGTTGCTCAACGGCATCGAGGCCACGCGGCAGATCGTGCGGCGCGCGCCGAACATCCGCGTGCTGATCCTCAGCATGCACACCGACGAGGCGTACATCGTCCAGGCCCTGCAGGCCGGCGCCCGCGGCTACCTGCTCAAGGAATCGGCCGACGTGGACCTCGTCCATGCCGTGACGGCCGTTGCATCCGACAAGTCCTTTTTCAGCCCGTCGGTGGCCACGGTCGTGCTGGACGACTACGTCCGCCACCTCACGGAGAAGGGCGTGGCCGATCGATACGACTCCCTGTCGGAACGCGAGCGAGAGGTCCTGCAGCTCGTCGCCGAGGGCCGCAGTAATAAGGAAGTGGCCGACCTGCTCTGCCTCAGCCCTGCCACAGTCGAGACGCACCGCGCGCACATCCTGCAGAAGCTGGACGTGCACAATACGGCGGAGCTCGTCCTGTACGCCGTCCGCCGCGGCGTGATCTCGTAGAGCCGTCGCTCGCCCGTCATCTTTTTAGCAAGGCTTGGGGGCCTGTCGGCTCTCTTCGGCGCAGCTAGGTCTAGGCGGCAGGGCCAGTCATCTTCTTTGCAGTGGCGCAGGCCCCCCCGCGCTACGCGCTTCGCCGCCCTCGCTCCGCTCGGGGGCTCGCGGTGCCATCTTTTCTTTGGCCCTGTCCCCTGCCGCCTCCCCAGCGCCCGTTTCCTGTCCCGTCCATGCTTGTTTTCTCGAAAATGCTCGAAATTTGACGAAAAATGGCAGGCGCCATGGGCCGTGGCCTGGCCGACAGGGGGCCTGTGAAGACCTGAAAATACATCCTTTTCTGACATGACAATACTGACTCTCAGGTATGGCTACATCTCCCCCTGCCCGTTACTGTGCCCGGGATAGCTAGCCAGGATGACGTCGTGTCCGGGGCGGTGGCTGCGGCCACCGCGACCGCGGGCGGCAGATCGCGTGTCGAGCACCGAAAACGACAGGCGTCTGGTGCCCGCGGCCGGGTCCTGACGTGGTCCTGTTCGTCGTGTGTCAGGGGATGGAGGCCAGAAACATGCAGTGGAAAGGCAAGGTTTGGGCAGTAGCGACAGCACTGATCCTCGGGTGCTTCGCGGTGCCGAGCGCTTCGGCGCAGATCACGACCGGCACGGTGGCCGGGACGGTCAAAGACACGCAGGGCGGCGTCATTCCAGGCGCCACCGTGGTGCTCACCAGTCAGTCACGCGGGACGAAGTCGATCCCGGTCGTCACCAACGAAACCGGTGACTGGGTCATCGCGAACGTCACGGCCGACACGTACACCGTCGAAGTGTCGATGAGCGGCTTCAAGACCACGGCGCGCAAGGACGTGGCGGTGAGCGGCGGCGACCGTGTTGTCGTCGGCACGCTGACCCTGGAAGTCGGCGGCACGACGGAAACCGTCGATGTCACCGCCGAAGCGCCGATGATTCAGGCCCAGAGCGGTGAACGCTCCTTCACGGTTGACACGACGCAGGTGGCGAACCTGCCGATCAACCGCAACAACTTCGCGGATCTCGCGCGCATGGCCCCCGGCATGGCCATGGGTTCACAGAACCGGCTCGGTTCGAGCGGCCAGAACAATCTCCAGATGGACGGCATCTCGGCCATGGACACGGGCAACAACGGCCAGATGCTGCAGTTGAACATCGAGTCGATCGCCGAGGTCAAGGTGCTCACGCAGGGCTACCAGGCCGAGTACGGCCGGTCGAGCGGCACGCAGATCACGGCCGTGACCAAGAGCGGCACGAACCGCTTCCACGGCTCCCTCTACGACGTCGAGCGCAACTCCGATTGGGACACCATCAAGTGGCAGGACAAAGCCAATGGCAACCAGAAGCCTGAGCTGAAGGACCGGCGCTGGGGTTACTCCATTGGCGGCCCGATCGGCAAGCCGGGTGGGAACAACAAGCTGTTCTTCTTCTACAGCCACGAATATCATCCGCAGAAGACGGCTGGGTCGATCAACCGTTTCCGCCTGCCGACCGCGCTCGAGCGGCAGGGCGACTTCTCGCAGTCGCTCGACAACAACGGCGCGCCGATTCCTCAACTGCTCAGCCCGACCACGCGGGAACCGTACCCGAACAACGTCATCCCGCAGGCCGACCTGTACCAGGTGGGCCTGAACGTCCTGAACCGGTACCCGCTGCCGAACATCACGCAGGCACCCGGCACGAGCTACAACACGGAGCTCGAACGCGCCGAGGACAAGCACCTCGTGCAGCAGCCGGCCATCCGCGTGGACTACCAGCTCTCGCCCGCCCTTCGCATCACGGGCAAGTACTCCGCCCAGCGTGACCAGCAGCGCGTCCAGGTCGGCACGCTGCCGGGCTACAACGACGTGTTGATCCCCTATCCGTACATCACGAACTATGGCTTCACGGTGGACTACACGTTGACGCCGACGACGTTCATCGAGGCCGTCTACGGCTCGATCAAGAACGAGCTGGCCGGCGGCGGCTCGGGTGGCATCCTCGTCAACGACAGCGCCAACCGGTTGAACGGCCTGGCCGACTTCCCGCTGCTCTATCCGAACGCGGGCAAGGTCGATCCGCGCTACTACCAGCTCGACGCGCTCACGCGCACCGGCGCCATCTACTTCGACGGTACCAGCGTCAACCTGCCGCCGCTCTTCAACTGGGGCGGTCTGATTTCCAATCCCGGCACGCTGAACCTGCAGTATCCGGGCTGGCTGAACGTGAACAAGACGCAGGACTTCGCGGTGAGCGTGACCAAGGTTGCGGGTCACCACACGATGAAGGCCGGCTTCTACAACAACCACAGCTTCAAGGCCCAGAACACCGGCGCCGGCGGCGCGGGCTCGTTCCAGGGCACCGTCAGCTTCAACAACGACAGCAACAACCCGATCGATACGGGCTTCGGGTTCGCCAACGCAGCCGTGGGCGTGTTCGACCGCTACCAGCAGTCGTCGCAGCTCATCGAGGGCAACATGATTTACAACAACACGGAGTTCTACCTCCAGGACAACTGGAAGATGACTTCGCGGTTGACCCTCGACTACGGCATGCGCTTCACGCACCAGGAGCCGCAGTACGACCAGTTCGGCCAGATGTCCGGCTTCTTCCCGGATCAATGGAATGCGGCGACGGCCCCGGTGCTCTACGTGCCGGCCTGCGCGAGCGGCGTGAATCCCTGCTCGGCCAACCAGCGCAACGCGATGAACCCGCTCACCGGTGAGCTCCTCGTCATCCCGAACGCGACGAACAGCTCGGCGTTCATCGGCACGGTCGTCCCGAACTCGGGTGACCGGTTGGACGGCATTCGCGCGGCCGGCGACGGCATCGCGAAGACGGGGTACACGTGGCCATCGATGGTCTTCGGCCCGCGCTTCGGCGCCGCCTATGACCTCAGCGGCGACCAGCGCTTCGTCGTGCGTGGCGGCCTCGGTCTGTTCTACGACCGGCCGGACGGCAACACGGTGTTCTCGATCCCGAGCAACCCGCCGTTCGCCGACTCGCAGGACCTCCGCAACGGCAACCTGCAGAACCTGTCGGGCAGTGTGAGCACGATTGGCACGCCTGACCTGATCACGTTCCAGTACGACGCGGACATCCCGTCGTCGGTACAGTGGAACGCGGGTGTGCAGATGGTGTTGCCGTGGAGCTCGTCGCTCGACCTGTCCTATGTCGGTAGCCACGGCTACAACATGATGGGCGACTTCCAGGGCAACGGGCGCCTGAACCTGAACTCCGTCGATCTCGGCGCGGCGTACCTGCCCGAGAACCAGGATCCGACCAAGGCCCCGAGCTCGGTGCCGGGCGCCACGGCGCTCCCCGACGTCATGCTCCGGACCTACCAGGGCCTGAACAACATCGGGCAGAACACGAGCGGGTTCTACCAGACGTATCACTCGATCCAGGCCTCGCTCAACCGCCGGTTCGTGAACGGACTCCAGTTCGGGCTCAACTACACGCTCGGGCTCTCCTTCACGGGCAATACCGGCCTCCCGAACATCAGCAACATGGACGTCGAGCGGCTTCAGCACTCGCCGGACGGCACGGTCTCGCTGCGCGCCGACAACGCGCAGTGGTTCGACCTGATGAAGGACCTCGACCTGCGGCGGCACACGCTCATCGCGAATGCCGTGTGGGACCTGCCGGACATGAGCGCCGACAGCGGCGGCAAGCGCGTCGTCGCGGCCATCCTCAACGACTGGCAGTTGTCGGGCGTGTTGTCGGCTGGCTCGGGTGGACATTACGACCTGAGCTACACGTACCAGAACAACGGTTCGAACGTGAATCTGACGGGGTCGCCCGACTACGCCGCCCGGCTCCTTTACAACGGCGATCCTGGCAGCGGCTGCTCGAGCAACCAGTACGCGCAGTTCAACGCCGGCGTCGTGGCGGGTCCGACCTACCACAGCGACGGCATGGAGTCGGGTCGCAACATCCTCCAGGGCTGCCCGAACAAGACGGTCGACCTGGCGCTCGTCCGGAACTTCCGCCTCGGCGGCGGCCGGCAGGCGCAGGTCCGCGTGGACGCGTTCAACGCGTTCAACGTGCTCGTCTACAACAACCGGCAGGCGCAGCTCCAGTTGACCAACCCGACGGACCAGGGCGTCCGCAACTCGCAGTTCCTGGCCGACGGCAGCGTCGATCCGACCAAGGCCCAGCCGAAGAGCGCCGGGTTCGGTGGCGCGACGAGCGCGCAGGACATGCGGACGGTCCAGTTGACCTTCCGCCTCTCGTTCTAAGCGCGGATCGCTTCACACACGAAGAGCGGGTGGGCCTCTGGCCCACCCGCTCTTTTTTTGCGCTCCCGTCAGGACAAGACGGGAGGGTCCGGCCGGAAATCGGGCCCGCGAGCGGTCCCCCCACCCATTCCGGCGCGAGCAATACGAGCCTCTTCAGTCCTGAGAAATACGGTTGGCGCCGGATGGGCACGCCTTCGACCGCCCGCTACTGTGTCCGGGATAGCTAGGCAGGATGGCGTCGTGTCCGGGGCGGCGGCTGCGGCCGTCGCAACCGCGAACGACTGGAGCGCCTGTCAGATCACCGAACGACAGGCGTCCGGCCGGGCGTGGCCGGGTTCCGACGGGGTCCTGTTCGTCGTGTGTCAGGGGATGGAGGCCAGAACATGCAGTGGAAAGGGAAGGTCTGGGCACTGGCGGCAGCACTGATCCTCGGGTGCGTCGCCGTGTCGAACGCTTCGGCGCAGATCACGACCGGCACGGTGGCCGGAACGGTCAAAGACACGCAGGGCGGCGTCATTCCAGGCGCCACCGTGGTGCTCACCAGTCAGTCACGCGGGACGAAGTCGATCCCGGTCGTCACCAACGAGACCGGTGACTGGGTCATTGCGAACGTCACCGCCGACACGTACACCGTTGACGTGTCGATGAGCGGCTTCAAGACCACGCAGCGTAAGGACGTCGCCGTGAGCGGCGGCGACCGTGTCGTCGTCGGCACACTGACCCTCGAAGTCGGCGGCACGACGGAAACCGTCGACGTCACCGCCGAAGCGCCGATGATTCAGGCCCAGAGCGGCGAGCGCTCCTTCACGGTCTCGACCACGCAGGTCACGAACCTGCCGGTCGGTCACGACAACTTTGCGAACCTCGCACTCATGGCGCCCGGCATGAATATTCAGACGCAAATGCAGAGCGGCCAACAGGCCACGCGATTGGGCGCGAGCGGCCAGAACAATCTCCAGATGGACGGCATCTCGGCCATGGACACCGGCAACAACGGCCAGATGCTGAACCTCAACATCGAGTCGATCGCCGAGGTCAAGGTGCTCACGCAGGGCTACCAGGCCGAATACGGGCGGTCGAGCGGCGTGCAGATCACGGCCGTGAGCAAAAGCGGCACGAACCGCTTCCACGGCTCCCTCTACGACATCGAGCGCAACGACTCGTGGGACACAATCAAGTGGCAGGACAAAGAGAACGGTAACCCAAAGCCGGAGTTCAAGGATCGGCACTGGGGCTACTCGATCGGCGGCCCGATCGGCAAGCCGGGTGGCAACAACAAGCTGTTCTTCTTCTACAGCCACGAATATCATCCGCAGGCGACGGCGGGTTCGACCCTCCACTTTCGGCTGCCGAGCGCGGCCGAGCGGCAGGGCGACTTCTCGCAGTCGCTCGACAACAACGGCGATCCGATCCCGCAACTGCTGAGCCCGTACACGCGGGAGCCGTACCCGAACAACGTCATCCCGCAGTCCGACCTGTACCAGGTGGGCCTGAACGTCCTGAACCGGTATCCATTGCCGAACCTGACGCAGGCGCCGGGCTCGAGCTACAACACGGAGTTGCAGCGAGCCGAAGACAAGCACCTCGTCCAGCAGCCGGCCGTGCGCGTGGACTACCAGTTCTCGCCGGCCCTCCGCGTCACCGGCCATTACTCGGCGAATCGTGATCAGCAGCGCGTCGTGGTGGGCACGTTGCCGGGTTACAACGATGTGCTCGTACCGTATCCGTACATCACGAACTATAGCTTCACGGTCGACTACACGCTGAACCCGACGACGTTCATCGAGGCCACCTATGGCACGATCAAGAACGAGCTGGCCGGCGGCAACAACAACGGCATTCTGATCAACGACAGCGCCAACCGGCTGAACGGCCTGGCCGACTTCCCGCTGCTCTACCCGAATGCGGGCAAGGTCGATCCGCGCTACTACCAGCTCGACGCGCTCACGCGCACCGGCGCCATCTACTTCGACGGCACCAGCGTCAACCTGCCGCCGCTGTTCAACTGGGGCGGTCTCATCTCCAACAATCAGAACATCAACCAGCAGTACCCGGGCTGGCTGAACGTGAACAAGACGCAGGACCTCGTGATGAGCGTGACCAAGGTCGCGGGCCATCACACGATGAAGGCTGGCTTCTACAACAACCACAGCTTCAAGGCCCAGAACACCGGCGCCGGCGGCGCGGGCTCGTTCCAGGGCAACGTCGACTTCGGCAACGACAGCAACAACCCGCTCGATACGGGCTTTGGGTTCGCCAACGCGGCCGTGGGCGTGTTCACGCGCTACCAGCAGGCGTCGCAGCTCATCGAGGGCAACATGATCTACAACAACGAGGAGTTCTACCTCCAGGACAACTGGAAGGTGAGCCCGCGGTTGACCCTCGACTACGGCATGCGCTTCACGCACCAGGAGCCGCAGTACGACCAGTTCGGCCAGATGTCCGGCTTCTTCCCCGATCAGTGGTCGGCCGGAGCGGCGCCGGTGCTCTACGTCCCAGCGTGCGCGGGCGGCGTCAGTCCCTGCGCCGCAGGCGATCGCAACGCAATGAACCCGCTCACCGGGGAGCTCCTCGTCATCCCGAACGCGGCCAACAGCTCGGCCTTCATCGGCACAGTCGTGCCTGACTCGGGCGACCGGCTGAACGGCATTCGCGCGGCCGGCGACGGCATCGCGAAGACGGGCTACACCTGGCCGTCGATGGTCTTCGGTCCGCGCTTCGGCGCCGCCTATGACCTCAGCGGCGACCAGCGCTTCGTCGTGCGTGGCGGCCTCGGTCTGTTCTACGACCGGCCGGACGGCAACACGGTGTTCTCGATCCCGAGCAACCCGCCGTTCGCCGACGGCCAGGATCTACGCAATGGCAACCTGCAGAACCTGGCGAGCAGCGTGAGCACGATTGGCACGCCCGACATGATCACGTTCCAGTACGATTCGGACATTCCGTCATCGGTGCAGTGGAACGCAGGTGTGCAGATGGTGTTGCCGTGGAGCTCCTCGCTCGACCTGTCCTACGTTGGTAGCCACGGCTACAACATGATGGGCGACTTCCAGGGCAACGGTCGCCTGAACCTGAACTCCGTCGATCTCGGCGCGGCCTACCTGCCCGAGAATCAAGATCCGACCAAAGCCCCGAGCTCGGTGCCGGGCGCCACGGCGCTCCCCGACGTCATGCTCCGGACCTACCGGGGCCTGAACAACATCGGGCAGAACACGAGCGCGTTCTACCAGTCGTACCACTCGATCCAGGCGTCGCTCAACCGCCGGTTCGTGAACGGGCTCTCGTTCGGCCTCAACTACACGCTCGGGCTGTCCTTCACCGGCAATACCGGCTTACCGAACATCAACAACATGGACGTCGAGCGGCTCCAGCACTCGCCCGACGGCACGGTGTCCCTGCGTGCCGACAACGCGCAGTGGTTCGACCTGATGAAGAACCTCGACCTGCGCCGACACACGCTCACAGCCAACGCGGTGTGGGACCTGCCCGACGTCAGCGCGGACAGCGGCGGCAAGCGCGTCGTCGCGGCCATCCTCAACGACTGGCAGTTGTCGGGCGTGTTGTTAGCTGGCTCGGCTGGACATTACGATCTGAGCTATACGTACCAGAACAACGGCCAGAACGTGAATCTGACGGGTTCGCCCGACTACGCCGCCCGGATCGTTTACAACGGCGATCCTGGCAGTGGCTGCTCGGACAACCAGTACGCGCAGTTCAACGCCAGTGTTGTCGCGGGACCGACCTACAGCAGCAACGGCCTAGAGTCGGGCCGTAACATCCTCCAGGGCTGCCCGAACAAAAGGATCGACCTGGCGCTCGTCCGGAACTTCCGCCTCGGCGGCGGCCGGCAGGCCTCGTTCCGCGTGGACGCGTTCAACGCGTTCAACATCCTCGTCTACACCGGCCGGCAGACGCAGCTCCAGTTGACGAACCCGGTCGACCAAGGCATTCGCAACTCCCAGTTCCTGGCTGACGGCAGCGTCGATCCGAACAAGACCCAGCCGAAGAATGCCGGGTTTGGCGCGGTCAACAGCGCGCAGGACATGCGGACGGTCCAGTTGACCTTCCGCCTCTCGTTCTAAGCGTCAGCCACTTCACACACGAAGAGCGGGTGGGCCACGGCCCACCCGCTCTTTTTTTTGTGTCCGCTTTTTTGCAGCCGATGTGAACGCGGCCGCCAGCCCTACGACACGGTAGGCTTCTGTCTTCGCGACCTTCGCGTCTTCGCGCGAGGCCCCACGCCTACGACGCTTCGGCACCCTCGCTCCACTCGGGCCTCGCGCTATGGCTTTGTTTTGCTTAAGTTGCTTCAGTGTGATAACTATCTATTGTGCCGGAGTCGCACGACCGGAGCCTCGACGTCCTTCTCGACCTCGACGGCCAGGTTCTCGTGGTCGATCCCGAGCAGAACTACTGGGTTCGATTCGTCGTGACGCGGGTTCCTGCGTCAGCCGGGAAACCGCACGGCCTCGACTATTCATTCACGCTGCACGGGCCGAACGGCGAGCGACTGGTTGGATTCGACAACGCGCATCCGATGGCGCGGCAGGCGCAGGGCGGGCCGCAGGACCACCAGCACCGGCTCCGGACGATTCGCCCCTACGATTACCAGGACGCGGTGACGCTCCTCGCCGACTTCTGGACAGTCGTAGACGCCGTGTTGCGCGAAAGAGGAGTAATCCCATGACGACGCTGAAGGTCGGCATCGCGAGCTACGAGGACATGAAGGCACGCACTCTCGCCGTCGCACGTGGCGAACATCGCGTGTCGCCCACCGAGCCGAAGGTCTGGTTCACGTCGACCGAGTCCTTCGCGAAGGTCCTCTCGGCCGGCAACCGTGAGTTGCTGCGTGTCATGGCGGAGAAGAGGCCGGGCTCGCTGGATGAGTTGGCCCGCCTGACCGGCAAGGCCAAGTCGAACCTGTCGCGCACGCTGCGGACGATGGAACGCTACGGTCTGGTTCGCCTCGACCGCGGCGAGCGTGGCCGGCTGGCTCCCACGGTGACGGCCGATCGCGTGGAACTGGTCCTGCCGCTCACACGCTCACAAAAGGCGAGCTGAGAGCCTCGCGCGAAGACGACAAAATGCCCGCTCACGAGGCCTCACGCGAAGCCGCGAAGGCGCGGCCTACGATCCGCTCTCCTTCTCGATCTTCGCGCCTTCGCGTGAGGTGCCTGTCCTTCGCATTGTTCGCGTCTTCGCGTGAGGTTGACCGGTATGGCAAGTCACCGTACGCTGTTGATTGAGAGGACACGATGCCCCCCACGGCCAAGACGCGGAAACGACGGCACGTGATGCCGAAGGTTTATCGTATCGACGCCCCGATGGATGAAGATCAGAAGCGCCTCATCCAGCGCGCCGCCGATCTCGAAGGCCGCACCATGGTCGACTTCGTCTTGCACAGCGCCAAGGTCGCAGCGGAACGGACCATTCAAGAACGCGCAATGATGACTCTGAGCGCACGCGACACGAAAGTCTTTGTCGCTGCCGTGCTCAATCCCGCCACGCCGAGCACAGCCCTGCGTGCTGCGGCGCGCGACTACAAGACGCGCATGGGTCGCCGCGCCCGAACGGCGTGAACGACGTCGACGCGGCTGCGCCGTACTTGATCGAGCCGCTCGGGGACCACGACCGGCTCGCATTCTCGTGCGGCGTTCCGGAACTTGACCACTACCTCCACGTTCAAGCCCGCCAAGACGCCAAGCGCAAGGTCGCAGCGCCGTTCGTACTGGTCGACACGAATGGGATCATCGTTGGGTACTACACACTCTCGGCGTATACAGTGCGGCTCGGCGAGTTGCCCCAGGATGTCGCGCGTCGCCTCCCGAAATATCCGCTGATCCCGGCGACTCTACTTGGTCGGCTCGCGGTCGACCGAGCGCATCACGGTCGAAGACTCGGAAAGCTCTTGCTGATGGACGCGTTGCTCAGAAGTTGGAAGAGCACCGAAGTCGTCGCTTCGGTCGGCGTCGTCGCGGAAGCGATGAACGACGCAGCGCGCGCCTTCTACGAGAGCTACAAGTTCATCCCTTTGACGGACCAGCCGCGCAAACTCTTCTTGGCGATGCGCACGATCCAGAAAGCATTTTCTTGACCGGCCCAACAACAAAGACGACGCGTAAGCCTCACGCGCGAAGCCGCGAACGTGAAAAGAAAGAACTAGTCGGATCCCTTCGCGATCTTCGCGCCTTCGCGTGAAATGTCCCCCCTTCGCGTGAGGCCCGTCCGAGCCTTCGCGCGAAGCGTCGTCCGTCCTTCGCGTCCGCGGCTTCGCGCGTCTACGAGAGCGCGACGCTCATTTCCGCCAGCCGGCGGTCGACCTCGCGGATCGCGTCGGTCAGGACGGCCTTGCGCCGTTCGTGCGACGTCGCGGCGAACTGGCGCTCGAGCTCGATGCGCGCCAGCTTGAGCGACTCGAGCTCGCCGAGCGGTCCGGGATCGCGCACGTCCTTGCTGCGCCGCGCCTTCCGCTCCGTCTCGAGCTCCTCCATCCGTTCCTGAATCCGAGATTCCGCGTCAATCAGCCCTTCACCCGCATCGCCCATTCCCGTGCCCCTCCGTGGAGTGGCGCCCCGCGCCGCCTCGCGCCCTGGCCCTCAGCCCGGCGCGCCGGCACGTGGACATCCGATCAAGTTTAGCGCGATTCCCGGCCGTCCGATCCTCTTGCGCTTCTACAACAGTACCGATACGCTCTTGTAGAAGCGCAAGACAACCCCATGCCCAAACCTCTCGATCTGCCGCAGGGCACCCTGGATCTCCTCATCCTCCGCGCCCTGCGCCTTGGCCCGCAGCATGGCTGGGCCATCTCGCAGCGTCTCGAACAGCTCTCGAGCGCCGTGCTCCAGGTCCCGCAGGGCTCGCTCTATCCGGCGCTCCACCGCTTGGAGCGCCGCGGCTGGATCACGAGCACCTGGGGCGTGTCGGACCACAACCGCCAGGCACGCTTCTACGAGCTGAGCCGCTCGGGCCGCAAGCAGCTCGACCGCGAGGTCGAGGACTGGCAGCGGCTGACGACGGCCGTCAACCAGGTGCTGCGCGAGACGGAGTCGTGACGTCATGCTGAATGTCCTGCGCGCCGCTTGGCGATTCGTCAGCCGCCGTTCGCCGGCCGACCCCGACGTGGCTCGCGAACTGAAGTTCCACGTCGATCGCCACACCGAGCTGCTCCTCAGCCGCGGCGTGCCGTCCGCCGACGCGGCGCGCCTCGCGCGCGCGGCCTTTGGCAGCGTGGACGCGGCCGTCGAAGGCTGCCGCGACGCGCGGCGTCTGTCGTGGTTCAGCGGCCTGATGCGCGACCTGCGTCAGGCCGGACGCTCGCTGTGGCGCGCCCGCGTCCTCACCTGCCTCGCCGTGCTCTGCCTCGGCTTCGGCATCGGCCTCGACACGACGATGTTCGCCGTCGTCGACGGCGTGTTGCTCCAGCCGTATCCCTATCCCGATGCCGATCGTCTCGTCGTCATCGGCGTGACCAGCGATGCCGCGTCCAGCAGCCAACCGACGCCGCTGTCCTATCCGGATTTCGAGGACTGGCGCGCGCGGACGGGCGAGACCGCGACGATTGAAGCCGCTGCGCCGCGGCAGGTGGCGCTGTCCGGCATCGGCGATCCCGTTTCGGTGTCGGCGGCAGCCGTTTCGCCAGGTCTGTTCGCGCTCATCGGCGCCGCGCCGATTGCGGGCCGCACGTTCATGACGAGCGATGGTGTCCCCGGTGCGCCAGATGTCGCCGTTCTCGGCCACGATTTGTGGACGCGACGATACGGCGCCGATCCGGCCGTCGTCGGACGCAGCGTGCTCGTCGACGGACGCCCGCACGTCGTCATCGGCGTCATGCCGGCGGGCTTCGCGTTTCCCAATCAGCAGGCGCTGTGGACGCCACTCGGCATCGGCCGTGGCCTCGACGAGCGTGGCGTACGAACCTTGACGACGATCGCCCGGCTCGCGTCGGCCGTCACGCGAACGCGCGCCACGCAGACGCTCGACGCCGTCGCCGCCGATCTCGCCCGCGCGTATCCCGCCACCAATGCCGGCCTCACGCGCGCGAGCGTGCGCACGCTGCACGAGGCGTTCGTGCCGGATCCCATTCCCGCCGTCCTGTGGCTGATGTTCGCCGGCGCGACGCTCGTGCTGTTCATCGCGTGCTCGAACGTCGCCAACCTGCTGCTCGCGCGTGCGACGGCGCGCTCGCACGAGCTCGCCGTCCGCGCGGCACTCGGCGCGTCGCGCGTCCAGATCGTGCGTCACCTGCTCGCCGAAAGTCTGCTGCTCGGCGTCGCCGCCATTCCTCTCGCGGCCGCGATGGCGACTCTCGGCACGTGGCAACTCGCACGCATGATGCCGGCCGGCGCGGTCCCGGCGTACGTGCACTGGGAGATGGATGGCCGCGCGCTCCTGTACGCCAGCGCTATGGCCATCGCGGCCACGGTGGCCGCCGGACTCGCACCCGCGATCGGCGCCGCGCGTGGACGGCTCTCGGCGCGGCTGACGGACCGATCGACCGGCACGGGTCGATCCGTCCTGCGATCGACGCTCGTCGCCGCGCAGGTGGCGGTATCGCTCGTGGCGATTGTCCTCGCCGTGCTCTTCTCGCGCACCTTCGACGCGCTGGCGGCACACGACTGGGGCGTGGACGCCGCGCACGTGCTCATGCTGCGCGTGGCGATGACCGGCGATCGCTACGCCGATACGGATGCTCGCGTTCGGCGCATGGACGACATCCTGCGTCGCGCAACGACGTTGCCCGGCGTCGAGTCGGCAGCCGTGTCCACGTACGTGCCGCTCGCGGGCGGCGGTGAACGCGGCCATCTCGACGTGGAGGGTCGCGCCGCCGATCCCGACGCGCGCGAGTCGATGCGTCTCGTCGGTGCGACGTCGACGCTCTTCGACACGCTCGGCGTGCATCTCGTTCGCGGCCGCGTGCTGACGCCGGCTGAGAGCCTGTCGCGCGCGAACATTGCCATCGTCAACGAAGGCCTTGCCGCGCACGCATGGCCAGGGCGCGATCCCATTGGCCGTCGCTTCCGCGCATGGACGGCATCGACCGGCGACCAGACGTTCACCGTCGTGGGCGTTGCCGCGGACTTCGGTACCGAGCCTGGCGAGCCACACGCTGAGCCGACCGCTTTCGTGCCCTACGCTTGGCAGGCGGCGCCCGATACGGCGCTCGTGCTACGTGTCGCCGGCGATCCCGCGTCGGCCGCCCCGCTCGCCCGCACGGCGATCGGCGAATCGGACTCGCAACTACCTATCGCCGACGTCCAGACGATGCCCGCGATCGAAGCGCGCGCGTTCTGGCAGTTCGCGCTGTTCGGCCGCGTCTTCGGTGCCATCGGCATCGCGGCACTCCTGCTCGCCGCGTGCGGCGTCTACGGTCTCGTCTCCTACGCGGTCTCGCTGCAAACGCAGGAGATGGGCGTGCGCATCGCGCTCGGCGCCGACCGGCGACGCATCGTCATGACCGTCGTCGACCGCGGTGTGCGGCTGGCCGCCGTCGGGATCGTGGCCGGCCTCGTCGTGGCGCCGGCGCTCACCTGGCTCGCCCGTGGCACGCTCGTGGGCGTCGGCCCGTTCGATCCGCCGAGCTTTGCCTTGGCTGCGCTGCTACTCGCCGCCATGGCGTCGGCAGCGAGTCTCGTCCCAGCCTGGCGCGCTTCACGCGTCGATGCCGCGTCTATACTGCGTGGCGCGTTACGATAGGCGGATGCATCAGCGCGCACTTGGTTCATCAGGACTCAGCATCTCGACTATCGGACTCGGCACGTGGGCGATCGGCGGCTGGATGTGGGGCGGTCAGGACGACGCCGACAGCATCGCGGCGATTCATGCAGCGGTCGATCGCGGCGTGAACTGGATCGACACGGCGCCCATCTATGGATCCGGCCACTCGGAGGCGATGGTCGGCAAAGCGATCGCTGCCCTGCCCGCTTCGCGCCGGCCGTTGGTCTTCACGAAGTTCGGTCTCGGCGACAGCAGCGACGTCAACACGCGCGCGGCCTCGCGCGCCGACGTCATCGCCGAGTGTGATGCCAGCCTGAAGCGGCTCGGCGTCGACCGCATCGATCTCTATCAGCTCCACTGGCCCGCGCCAGAACCCATCGCCGAAACGGCCGCCGCCTGTGATGAGCTCCTGCGCGCGGGCAAGATCCGCGCGATTGGCGTGTCGAATTTCTCGGTCGCGCAGCTCGACGAATGGCGCGCGACGGGCGTTCCGCTGCACTCGCTGCAGACGCCGTACAGCATCCTCCGGCCCGCGCCGCGCACGGAACTGCTGCCCTGGTGCGTGCGTCACGGCGTCGGCGTCATCGCGTACTCGCCGCTCTTCCGCGGATTGCTCTTCGGCACGTGGACCAAGGACAAGACGTTTCCGCCGGGCGATGCGCGCGGTGCGCACAAGGACTACTCGGGACCGCGCTTCCAACGGCACCTCCAGGCCGTCGAGGAACTGCGTGCGATTGGCTCGACGACGGGATTGAATCCGGCGCAGGTGTCGGTTGGCGTGCTCCTTCATACGCCCGGCACGACCGGTTGCATCGTTGGCGCACGGAATGCGCGACAGGGTGCGGCCATCGCCGATCTGGACGTGACGGTGACCGATGCACAGGTCGACGCCGTGTGGCAGGTCATCTCGCGCCTGCAGCACGATCTCGAGTCCCTCTAGCCGCCGGCCGCGATCATGCTGAGAGCCGGCATCGTCGGACTGCCCAACGTGGGCAAGTCCACCCTCTTCAACGCCGTCACACGCACGCGCAAGGCCGAGGCGGCGAACTATCCCTTTTGCACGATCGATCCGAACGTCGGCATCGTCACCGTGCCCGACGCGCGGCTGGCGCCGCTCGCGCGCATCGCGAAGACCGAGGTCATCATCCCGGCCGCCGTCGAGTTCGTGGACATCGCCGGGCTCGTCCAGGGCGCGAGCCAAGGCGAGGGACTCGGCAACAAGTTCCTCACGCACATCCGCGAGGTCGACGCCATCGTCCAGGTCGTCCGCTGTTTCGAGGACGAGGACGTGCACCACGTGTCGGGATCGGTCGACCCGATTCGCGACATCGAGGTCATCAACACCGAGCTCGTGTTGTCGGACCTGGAGTCCGTGCGACGCCGGCGCGAGCGTCTGGCCAAGGACGTGAAGCGCGGCGACAAGGCCGCAGCAGCGGAGGAAGCCGTCCTCGCGAAGGTCGAGTCGGAGCTCGACGCTGGAAAGCTGGCCCTGACGATCCCGCTGACCGCGGAGGAGCGGGCGCTCGTCCAGCCGCTCTTCCTGCTCACGGACAAGCCGACGATCTTCGCGTGCAACGTGAAGGACACGGACCTCGCCTCGGCCGGCGACAACCCGTACGTGCGAGCGGTGCGCGAGTACGTCGGCGCGCATCTGTCCTGCGAAGCCGTCGTCATCAGCGCGCAGATCGAGAGCGAGCTCATCGATCTCAGCCCGGACGACGCGGCTGCGTTTCTCGCGGATCTGGGCGTCGCGGAAAGCGGCATCGGCGCGCTCATCCGCGCGACGTATCACCTGCTCGGTCTGCGGACGTACTTCACCGCTGGCGAAAAGGAAGTGCGCGCCTGGACGATTCACGCCGGCGACACGGCGCCAAAGGCCGCCGGCGTCATCCACTCGGACTTCGAACGCGGCTTCATCAAGGCCGAGACCGTCGCGTACGACGACCTC
The DNA here is from genome assembly GCA_035550595.1 of Vicinamibacterales bacterium. Taxonomy (GTDB): domain Bacteria; phylum Acidobacteriota; class Vicinamibacteria; order Vicinamibacterales; family SCN-69-37; genus CALFMR01. Next base: position 89,482 of record DASZOV010000004.1, on the reverse strand, counting down.
GCCGCCTGCGGCTCAATCGCCGCCGCGCGCGAGAAGGGGCTTTATCGAATGGAAGGAAAGGACTACGTCGTGGCTGATGGGGACGTGATGGTCTTCAAGTTCAATGTGTGACGAGGGTTCCGGGTTCCAGGGTTCAGCGTTCCTGGTTCTGGTTCCTGGTTCTGGGCTGGGTTCCGGGTTCTGCGGTTCCAGGTTCGAAAGGTTCCCCGGTTCCCGGTGCTCAGGTTCCAGGTTCTCCCCACCAGCATGTAAGTCCTTCCACCATCATTCGAGCCTTCGCGTCTTCGCGCGAGGCCGAACCCGGAACAAGTTCGAAGTTCATAGTTCGAAGTTCGAAGTTGACTCGTTCTTGTCCGCGTCAGTGCGTCATCGCGTACAAGAACACATTGACGCCGAAGCCGTAGCCGCGGGCGGCGAAGGTGTCGAAGTAGCGGCGGTCCTCGCCTTCGCGCTCGAAGGCGTCGCCGAAGTCCGTGTTGTGGGTCATGACGACCATCACGCGGCCGTCATGGTCCATGATGGCGCGCACGTGCGGCACGGCGCTGTCGTAGCCGCGTTCCGACGTCTGGAAGCCGCTGCCGAACCAGAAATTGATCGACGGGATCTGCGGGATCTCCTTGATCAAATACTGGATGTTGAAGATGGGATGATCGCGCGGCAGGTCGACGATCGGGTATTCGCTCGAAGGCAGCGCCTTGCGGATTTCGTTCTCCCAGACGCTCCAGGCGTACTCACCCCAGAAGTCGTCCGCCCAGAGGAAGCCGCCCTTCTCGAGGTACTCGCGCAACTTCGCCGCCTCGTCATCGTCGAAATACGCGCCGCCCGGCTCGGTCATCATGACGAACGGGCAGTCGAACAGGTGTGGGTCGGTCAGCGTGACGACGACGTGGTTCGGCTCGCCGCGTGAATCGCGGCTGATCGGCGTTTCGGTGAGTTCGCCGAGTCGAAACGGAAAGTTCAGATCCGCGCGTGGATAATCGACGCCCCAGCCGCCGCCGTCGCCGTAGGGCGCGTTGCGGAACGCAATCCGACAGAACACGAAACGGCCGTCGTAGAGCCACGGCATGTTGGTCGGCAGCTCACGAAAACGTCCGAACCCGCCGAAGCCGCGACGTCGCTGCGCCGGCGCGGCCGCGCTGCCAGCCATGGCCAGCGTCGACGCCAGGAGCACGGCCGCAACCGCGCCCGTGACGAGCCGCCGAACGGGAAGCCGCGCGAGAAGGCTCACCGGGACAGTGTAGCGCCTAGAAAAGTCGAAACATCACGATCGTCACGATCGTGGGCACCAGCGCAGCCAGGGCGAGGCCGAGCGGGGCGACGGCGCCGCCGAAGAATCGTGCGAGCAGCGCGTGGCCGGCGGGATTCGGCGCGTTGGCGATGAGCGTCAGCCCGCCGCCCGTGACCGCGCCTTCGACGACCGCCGCCTTCATCCCCTCGCTGAAGTTCGGCACGAGCGTCGAAAGATAGGTGATGAGCGCGTTGTCGTTGAACGCGGTCAAAATCGTCGCGCCGAAGTAGAGACTGCGCTCCGACAGGCTCGCGAGGACCGGCGCAATCCACCAGCCCTGCAGGCCGCCGTGAATGACGAGCCCGGCGAGGAAGAAGCCGACGAGCAGCGGCGCGCGCAATTCCACGCGCGCCTGATACGGCGTCGTCGCACGTACGATCCCGAGGAAGAACAGGAAGCCGCCGACGAAGAGAACGGGATAGTGCGCGTTGACGACCGTCCAGGCGAGGAACGCGAGATGCACGACCGTCAGCCACGCCGGCACGGGCAGCAGCGTGGGCCCGCTGGCTTCCTCGTCTGGCGTCTCGACGTCGGCGGCAGGCGGCCGACGGCCGAGCGCCGCGAGCTCCCGCCGGAACGCCGCGAAATACAGCAGATTCGACGTGACGATCGCGAGCGCGGCGCGCCAGCCGAAGTGGCCGAGGACGAACGGCGTCGTCCAGTTCCACTCGCGCGCGACCATGAGGATGGGCGGCGCGGCGAAGTGCGTGAGCGTGCCGCCAATCGAGACGTTCACGAAGAGCAACCCGATGGTCGCGTACTTGAGCCGCGTGCTCGGCTCGAGGTCGTAGAACTGGCGCGCGAGGAGCAGCGCGCAGATCGTCATCGCGGCCGGCTCGGTGATGAACGACCCGAAGAATGGTCCCACCGTGAGGATCGCGAACCACCACGCGGCCGGCGTGCCTCCACCGAGCCGCGCGACGCGGCGGAGCGCGGCCTCCGCGAAGCCGACGACGGGCCGCGTCGACGAGATCGCCATGATGACGACGATGAACATCGCCTCGGTGAAGGTGACGCCCGAGTCGAGATAGTGCGCCGCGGCGTCCCAGCCCGCGTGGATCGCAATCGCCACGAGCAGCACGACTGCCCAGAGGCCGAAGACGACTTCTACTTCGCCGAGGAAGTGCGTCAGCTCCGCGCGGACGCTCGGCCGTCGCGGACGGGCGGCCGCCCGGGACGCTGCGTCGTGTCGCTCCTGGATATGGTGCGCCCACGCCGTCATCTTCGCCGTCACGAACGTATGGCAGATGGCGAGCACGAAGATCGTCGTCGCCACCGCGTTGAACGGATCGAGCGCGATACGCGCGGCGAGCGTCGCCAGGAGGCCGTCAGGTGAAGCGGGCGGATAGGCGCTGAGCGGCGTGGGAAAGGGCATCGGGGGCCATTCTAGAGTGAAAGGCTCTCGTCAACTTCGAACTATGAACTTCGAAGTTCGAAATTGGTTCCCGGTGCGGACGTGGCGGCCGGATGGCGACGCCCGGAACCTCAGTTCGAAGTTCGAAGTTGCCACGTGACGACGCGTAGATGGCGTCGCGGAGTGCCCACCTGTTGACGCCGGATCCGCGCAAGGGCATTTGCGAGATAGATGCATTATGCCTACAATGCGATCCGACCCTCGATGCCGCCCGCGCGTCTCTCTCCATCGAAGCTGCCGCTCGCGCCCGAGGTGCTGCTCGTCCTCCTGGTGTTGGCCAACGCGCCCGCGCACGGCTATGCGATTCGCCAGCATGTCATCGAGCGGTCGGACGGCGCGGTCGATCTCGATCCCGGATCGCTCTATCGGCTCATCGCGCGTCTTGCGGACGATGGGCTCGTCGATGAAGCGGCACGCGATTTAGGCAACGACCGACGACGAACGTATCGGCTGACGCCGCGCGGACGGCGCGTGCTCGCGGCTGAACTGGATCGGCTCGCCGCCCTGCTCGAGCGGGCGGCGTCGACGCGCAAGCGACCGCGCTACACCTAGGCGAAACCCGCATGCTCGGCCTTCCCGCTCCGGTCGCGCGTCTCGTACGAGCCCTCGTGCGCCTCTACCCGCGTACGCTGCGGGACGGATACGGCGACGAGATCCTCGCCATGCTCGACGACATGTGGCGCGCGGAACGTCCCACAGGGCGCGTCGCCGCACTGGCCTGGCTCGCGCGTCAGATCTGGCGCGTGAGCCTGGCCGGCATCGTCGCGCATGCCGACCGATGGCGCCGGCGCGTGACGTGGGGAACGGGCGACGCTGAAGCTGACGCCGAGCCGCGTCGGGCCCGCGGCCCGTTCGTCGGCCTCGGACACGATCTGCGTCTGACGGGACGCGTGATCGCCCGCCAGCCCGGCTTCGCCGCGCTCACGATCGCGACGCTCGCGCTCGGCATCGGTGCCACGACGACGATTTACGCGCTCGCATACCACGTCTGGCTGAAGCCGTTGCCGTACGCGAACGCGGATCGGCTCGTGACGATCGAGGACGTCAACACTAAAACGGGCTCGTTCGCTTTGCTCTCCGATCCGGAAATCGGCGACTATCGTGCCGCGCCGTCGCTCGCGGACGTCGCGCACTGGTGGTACGGCGCTGACGTCTTTCACGACGGCGGCGAACCCAAGCGAACGGTCGTCTACCAGGTGTCGCCGAACCTCTTCACGGTGCTGGGGGCGGTACCTGCGCTCGGCCGGTCTTTCACGCCCGAAGACGTGCGCGACGCCAATCGAGTCGCCATCCTGAGTGACGCACTGTGGCGCCACGCCTATGGCTCCGATCCTCACATCGTCGGCCGGACGCTCCATGCCGTGCACATGACGGTGACCGTGGTCGGTGTCATGCCGCCCGGTTTCCGATACCCGTTCTATGCCGGCGACGTCATGTGGAGACCGGTGTCCAACGCATCCGACCGGCACCTGCGCGGCTCGACCGCGATCGGCCTGCTGAAGCCGGACGCCACGATCGATGGGCTCCGCGCAGAGCTGGCCGTGATCGGCACACGTCTCGCCTGGGCATACCCCGCGACGAACCAGACGTGGTCGCCGCGCGCCACGTCACTGGCCGACTCCTTGCTCGGCGGCGTGGCCAGAGCGTTCGGCACGCTGCTCGTCGCGGTCGCGCTGCTGCTCCTGATGGCCTGCGCAAACGTCGCCGGCCTGTTCCTCGCGCGGCACGCCGCGCGCCGGCACGACGTCGTCGTCCGCGCTGCCCTTGGCGCCAGCCGATGGCGGCTGGCGCGGCTGGCGATCGTCGAATCTCTAGTCGTATCGGCGATCGGCGGCGCCGTCGGCGTGTGCGTCGCGTGGGTGGCTACACCGTTCGTCGCCTCGTTCGTGCCGGCCGTGCGGATCGCCGACGCACGCGTGGACGCTCACGTGCTCTTCACTTCACTCGTCGTCACGATGTTCACCGGCGTCACGTGCGGCGTCATTCCTGCCTTCGGCCGCATCCGATCGTTGCCGAGGCTGCGAACGGCCGCGCGGCCGCTGGCCACCAGCCGAACTGCCCGGCGCTCGCAGCGTGTGCTCGTCGTCGTCCAGATCGCCGTATCACTCGTGCTCGCCGCCGCGGGCGGGCTGATGGTGAAGTCGTTCGTCGCCCTGCTCCACGTCGACCATGGTTTCTCGGCGGATCACATCCTCTCGCTGACGGTCTCGTCGTGGCCGTCGAGTCGCGTGCGTGACGACGCCTCGAGCCGCGCATTTTTCCACGACGTCGTCCATGCCATGTCTCGACTGCACGGCGTCGCGTCCGTCGGACTCGCGACGGGCGCACCTGGCGGACAACTCGGCGTCTGGGGCATCGCGTCGCTGACGGCCGGCCGAGACCAGCCATCCACACGGATCGCCGCGGACATCCGAGCGTCCAGTCCGGGCTACTTCAGGACGCTGGGCGTGCCGCTCCTCGCCGGCCGCTTCTTCACGGATCGAGACGACGCGCACGCGCCGCCCGTCGCGATCGTCAATCAGACGGTGGCGAGGACGCTCTGGCCCGACGGCACGGCCATCGGCCGCACGATCACCCTGCCGCCGGTCGCCGGCGGCCGTGCGCTGCTCTCCGCGCCGTACGAGATCGTCGGTGTCGTCGGCGACATGCTCGTGTACTCGTCGACACGGCCTGCCCCCGACGTCTTCGTGCCCTTCTTCCAGACGCCCGGCTTCTGGGCAGACGTTGTCGTCCACACGACGGGCGACCCGGCGGCAATGGCGTCTCAGATCCACTCGGCCGTCAGGCGCGTCGATGCCGAGGCGGTGATCGAAAACCTGGCGCCCATGACGACTCTGATGGGCCACCGGTTCGACATGACCCGGGCCGAAGTGCTGCTGGTATCGTTATTCGCGATGCTCGCGGTCGCGATCGCCGCGGTCGGCGTGTACGGCGTGCTGTCATACCTCGTCGCCGCGCGGACGGCGGAATTCGGCCTGCGCGTCGCACTCGGCGCCACGCCGGCCGACGTGCTGGGCGACGTCATCCGTCGGGGCCTCTCGCTCGGCCTCGCCGGGACGGTCATCGGCGGCGGCGTGACGTTTCTCGCCATTCACCTGCTCCGCCAGCGCATCTTCGGCCTTCACGCCGCCGATCCGTTCGTCATCGCCGCCGCCGTTGCGGCGCTGCTCCTGACGACACTGCTCACGAGCTACCTCCCGGCGCGGCGCGCGATGCGCATCGAGCCCGTGCGGGCGATCGCGCGGGAGGGATAGAGGAGGGCCAGTCATCTTCTTTGCAGTGGCGCGGGCCCCATCCCGCGCCTCACACGCTTAGCCGCCCTCGCTGCGCTCGGGGGCTCGCGGCGTCATTTATTACTTGGCGCGCGATGGCCTCTGTCTCTATCCCTACCCTTCGCGTCTTCGCGACTTCGCGCGAGGCTTCGCCCGTATCTTCCGTCCCCAATTGCGCCTCTCCCCGACTCCCGCTACGCTCTGCGCCGTGCGGCGGCGATGGCTAACCGCGGGATGGGATGTCTGCGCCTTCGCGGGCGGCCTCACGCTCGCGTGGTGGCAGCAGTGGCAGGCGCGCGATCTCATCTGGAGTCTGTGGCTGTCGAGCCTCGTCGTCGGTTACTCGTCCATCCTGTGGAGCGTGGGACGACTGGCGGCCACGGGCGCGAGCGGCCTGCTTCCCGCGCGTGGCCGGACCGCAGCGAACGGCGCCACGACTGAGCGGCCGACCGGAGGAGCGGCCGCCGGCGTCATCGTCTTCGCCGTCTTCCTGTTGGGCTTCTTCACGTTCCACTTCGGGATGTTCCATTTCGTGCATTCGGTGTTCTTGAACACGTTCTTCCCCGTCGACGGCACGCCCGGCTTTCCCGGCCTCCATGCCTACGCGACCGTCGCCCGGCGCTACTGGTCGTTCCTGCCGGCCGCGTTCGTCGCCGAGCGCGCAATTTTCGTGCGGCAACCGTCGATGCCACGCGTGGCTGCTTCGCGCTCCAACGCCGCCCAGTCCGCCATGGATGCAAACAACATCTCGATACTCGCGCCGTACCGGCAGGTCATGCAGATGCACCTGACGATCTTCCTGCTCATCGGCGCAGCCGCCCTGCACTTCGACAACTTCCGGATGGTGGCGATGATCTACGCGGTGTATTTCTTCCCGTGGTCGTTGCTGCGGCGAAGACCGCCTGACATTGCCGCCGGGCGCCCGTAAGGGGACGCGCGTAATGGCTGACCGCAAAGGCCGCGCACGAGCTTCGCCTCGATCGCTTGTCCTCGGCATTCAGCCGCTGTACATTGTCGATATGACCGTCAGCTTCGATTTGTCACCGACGCAGTCCGCCGAACTGCAGCGAAGGGCCGAACGTCTGGGCGTGTCCGCATCGGAGTTGGCCAGGGCCGCGCTCTGCGACCTTCTGGCAAGCCGCGACGACGACTTTCTCGCCGCCGCAACCCGTGTGCTGCACAAGAATGCCGAGCTGTACCGGCGCCTCGCCTGATGCGTTATCTCACCCTGAGTGAGGTGATCGATCTTCACTCGGCCGTTATCGCGCAGACCGGCGGCGCGAGCGGTGTTCGCGACATTGGCCTCCTGGAATCGGCGATCGCGCAGCCACAAGCGACGTTCGGCGAATTCGACCTCCATCCGTCGCTCGTGGACAAGGCGGCCGCCCTCGGGTTCGCACTCATTGCGAATCACCCGTTCCTCGATGGCAACAAGCGTGCGGGCCACGCAGCAATGGAAGTCTTCCTCGTGCTCAACGGACACGAATTGGCCGCGGCGGTCGACGAGCAGGAGCGGATGATGCTTAGCGTTGCGGCCGGAGAGGCTGACCGCGTGGCCCTCGCGGCGTGGCTTCTCGCATACGTTCGTCGTGTCGAAACCGATGCGCGGAACGCGTCTGAATCCCGCTAACGGCATCGACTAGCCGTTTGACTTTTTCGCGACGACGATGACATCGTCGTCTTTACATGCCACAGATGGCGGCGCTGGGCCGTCCGCACGCTGACAGGAGGTGCGCGATGACGTAGTCGTCCATATTCACGAGGTCACGACCATGAAGATTCACGTTCATGGCGGAACTGCCCGCCACGACGAACCATCCCTGTGCCTGAGCTGCCGCTCGGCTAAACTCGTCCGCGGATGCTCCAGCCGCGAGGAAATCACTTGGTGCAGCAATCTGAACACGCGCGTGACCTTTCGCGTCACGTCCTGCTCAGAGTATCTGCACCGCGACCATCCGTCGCTCTGGCACATGGAGGACATCGCCTGGATCCTCCGCACCGACTCCAAGCGCAAGCAGGTCGGATTCGTTCGTTCGCGCGATCTCCGGGCTGGCGAACGTCACGTGCTGTTCGAAGACGACGACTGACGGTCGACGCGCGACTGAGCGGCTCACTCGGCGACGACCGACGCTTCACCGCGCCCAACGAGCGCCGGCCAGTCGTCGCGCGTCTGCACCGTCGCGAAGTCGATCGGCTCGGCTGGCGGCCGATCGTCATCGGCCGCGAGCGCCCGCTGCCACCAGCCGACGTCGCGCCACGCGCCGAGCTTGTAGCCGACGCGGCGATAGACGCCCACCAGTGTGAAGCCCAGCGACTCGTGCAGACCGACGCTCGCCGCGTTGGGCAGCGTGATGCCGGCACACGCCAGGCGATACCCCTGCGCGTCGAGAATGGCGAAAAGGGATAGGTAGAGGCCGCGGCCAATCCCCCGGCGATGGAACGGCCTCGCAATGTAGACCGACACGTTGACCGTCCATCGATAGGCGGCGCGCTCGGCATGACGTGACGCGTACGCATAGCCAGCCACCGCGCCATCGATGTCACACACGAGCCACGGATATATGCCCGTCGTCTCCGCGATGCGCCGCGTCATGACGTCGGCCGTCGGCGCCTCGAGTTCGAACGAGATGACCGAACCGTCCACGGCGGGCCGATAGATGGCCGCCACCGCATCGGCGTCGGCCTCACGCGCGGATCGGATGCACACGGTCATCGTTGCCCCAGAGGCGCCGAGCGTCAGTCGCCCGCGCTCGATGAACGCTGGCTCGACACGAAGTCGGCCGCGACCGCGCCAGGAGAATCCGCGGTCGCCGTGTCCGCCGCGCGGTGGGCGAGTTGGCGCGAGCGCCGCCGGTGCAGGAACTGCCCGGCAACGCCGCTGATGACGAGACGATACGCGTACGCGTCGCCGAGCACCGCTGGACAACAACCGAGGGCGCGGGCGATGCACCATGCGGCGCGATGCCAACGCCGCGCGCGAAGATGCCCCTGCGCTGCCGTCATTCGCGCCATGGCGAACGCGCGGCCCTTCAAGGCGACGATGCGCGGCGGCAGCGGCGCGCTGGCGTACAACTGCCTGACAACGCGGATCGACTCCTCGGTCACACGGTCGGGTGGCTTCGCGAACGAAATGGATTGCTCGTGGACGCGAAACGACGCGACGACGCGCGGCACGTGGACGAACGGACCAAGGCACGCCAGCCGCAGGGCGTAGTCGAAGTCCAGCACACGGAACAACGTCTCGTCCCATGCCGGCAACCCCGCGAGCCGACGGATGAACGACCCGGGGCCGAACGGCGAGTGACCGAACCGGAGAATCGCCGTCAGGTCGATGAGGTCCGGGAGCCGACACCGCGCGGTTTCCCGGGACTCGGCGTCGATGAGCGTGAAGTCGCCGTAGCTCATCACCGCATCGGGCCGCATCCGGAGCGCGTCCACGCCGGCCGCGATCGCTCCAGGCGCCAGCACGTCGTCCGCATTGAGATAACCAATCACGTCGCCCGACGCCTGCCGCCAACCGCGATTGAGCGCCACGGTCTGACCGGCGTTGGGCTGGCGCACCGACCACAGGCGGGCGCCATACGACGCCAGCACGTCCGGCGTGTCATCGGTCGATCCATCGTCGATGACGATGAGCTCGATGCGGGGATGGTCCTGCGACAGGACGCTGTCGATCGCCTGGGGCAAGAACCGCGCATAGTTGTACGCCGGCATGACGATCGAGACGAGCGGATCGGACGGCAGCGGAGGAAACATTCTGGCGCGGCGAAATGAGCCCGACGCAGCAGGCGATGCGGGATCATATCGCAGCGATGCTGGCCGGTCGTCGGGCCGTTCGCCCCCGTTACTTCACCCCAGCCCCCGCCTCGTACAGCCGCAGTTGCTGGATGGACCAGACCGGCGCGTCGTCGGGCGTATCGGTTTCCGTGATGCGCAGATACTTCGCGTCCATCGGTGCGAACGAAACGATGGTCGTCGCCGCCGACTCGCCGCGATGGCCCGTGCCGCTCGAAGGGATCGCGACCATGTCGTGCGTCGTGTCGTGACCGGTCGCGACGGTCGTCCACGTGCGGCCGTCGGTCGAGACGTCGACTTTGTAGCCGCGTGGATAGCCCGGCGTGAGGGGCTCGGTCGTGGTTGCGCGCGGCGTCGCATCGGGCGCTTCGTCGCTCACGCGGCCGCCGGTCGCATCGGTGTTGAGGATGCGGCCGCGCGCCACCTGATAGACGCCCGCGGTGGATTCGAACTGCACCTCGGTCAGCCGCCGCGACGCGGGTAGTTCGACCTCGAACCACATGCCGGCACGCTGCGGGGCGCCGCTGTTCCACGTCTGCAGACTGAAGGCGCGCGACGCGATGTCCGCGTTGTCGCTGGCCGTGGCGGTCCAGCCGTCGCGCACGAGGGGCACGGGCAGCGCGGCCTGCAGATCGTCGATGTCCCACGACACGGTTCTCGTGCCGCTCTCCTTCCGAACGCGCGCCACATCGGCGGGCGTGACGAACCCACCCGTGTTGCCGAAGCTGTGGCGCACGTACGACGTCACGGCTGCAATCCACTCATCGTCATTGGTCCCCATGGGGATCATGACGTCCGTGTAGGTGTGATGATCGACGGCGCCCGTCAACCCGTAGAGTACGACGTTGGTGATGTAGTCGCGGTGACCGTTGACACGTGGCGAGCCAGCGAGCGGCGGCGCCTTCGTCGTGTGGCCGTCGGCCGTTGGCGTGCCGGTGCCGTCCGGCCCGTGGCAACTGATGCAAAGACCGTTGTAGATGTCCTGACCGCGCGTGAGCGTCGCCTGCTGCTCGGGCGCGAGCGGCACACCGCCGCGTCCGCGGCCCGCACGCGCCGCGTCGTTCAGGAACGTCTTGCCCACTTCCTGGATGCCGCGTGCCTGATTGGCGGCCATCACCGCCTGCGTCGTGTCGAGCGCGCCAGGCACGCTCCAGCGGTTGATCGTGAGCAGCGCCTGAATCGCGACGTCGACGTCCGCGTCCTTCGCCAGCGCGTCGTAGTCGGCGGCGAACGACTTGTCGCCGGCTTTGTAGAGCGTCTCGCTCGCACGAATGGCCTGGATGCGAAGCCGCGGCTCGGGATCCTTCAGCAGATCGCGGACGAGATTCGCGTCGAGCGCGCCGAGACCTTCGAGCGTCCAGAGTGCGTGGAACCGGCCGAGCAGCCCGCCTTCGCCAGAGGCTCCGGCGGGCCTCGCCGAAGCGGCCTTCGGCTCGGTGCCACGCGCCATCGCCTCGAGCGCCGGCACGACGGACCGATCCTGCTTCAGCACGAGCAACTGCTGCGCGGTGTCGCGCCACCAGCCGTTGGGATGATCGAGGTGCGCGACGAGTTGGGCGGGCGTCTCCGCGTTCATGTGCGGCACGGTCGTGTCGCGCGGAATCGCGTCGGCGTGATCGGGCCGTACGCCGTCGTACACCAGCCGCCAGATGCGGCCGTAGTGGACGATCTTGTCAAGGTCGTACTGCTCGATGCGCGCGCGGATGTAGGTGCCCGGGCCCGACCACTGCCGCTCCTGGACGATGCCGTGGTACATGTCGGCGATGTAGAGCGTGCCGTCTGGCGCGATCTTCTGATCGACGGGACGGAAGAGCGGATCGGTCGACGTGATGAACTCGGTGTCCGGCGTGATCGTGTGCAGGAACGTCAGTCCCTCGCGTTTCTCGGCCGCCATGCAGCGCACCATGCGCGCGACCGGCTCGCCGTAGCAGTACTTGCCGTAGAGCGCCTCGGGCAGCCGATCGCCTCGAATGATCACGCCGCCTGCACCTGCCGTTGTTTGTTTCGATGACCCGTCGGGCATGCGAACGATGCCCATGCCGCCCTGCATGTCGGCGACGCGAACCGCGGCGCCGTGCGGGACGCGCGCGTCGGGATCGAGGCCGTCACGGATGTTGACGTTGCCGTAGACGATCGGAAACTGCCAGTACGCCGGAATGCCGTTCGATCCTTCCGCGAACCAGACCTTCCCGTCATCGTCCTGCGTCAGGCCCCATTCGGAGCCGAGGTCGCTGCCGGTCCGTTCTTTCACGAGCCCGCTCGGCGTCATGCGCGAGCGGAAGGTGTTGAACGTCGTGTACAGCCAGTTGTCGAGCGCCCACGTCATCGAGCTTTCTTCCTGCTCGACGTTGTCGATGCGGCCGTAGCCCGTGCCGAAGAGTTCCTTCTTGTCCGCCACGCCGTCGCCGTTCGTGTCGGTGTACTTCCAGACTTCCTGCGCGTTCGATTCCTTGGTGAGGATCGTGTTCGGACCGTACGGCGTGACGAAACGCGGGAAGACCATGTGATCGACGAAGACCGTGTGCGTGTCGTAGACGCCGTCGTGATTGGTGTCGGTCCAGAGCGAGATGCGGCCGACCGGATCGAGCTCGCCCTCGGCGTCCTTGTTGGCCATGTAGCCGGGATTCTCGAGGACGAACATCCGGCCGTCGCCGTCGAACATGATCGCGGTGGGATCTTCGATCTGCGGATCGGAGAGCACGAGCTCCATCCGATAGCCGGGCTGCAAGCCGAACGTGCGGAGTTCCTCGGCCGGCGTCTTCGGCTGGACGGACGGCTGTTTCGTCCAGTCGACGCCTGCGTTGACCGGATCGTCTTTCATCGGGCCGCCGGGTCCCGGCGCCTGCGCGGTGACGAGCGAGAAGGCGGCCAGGCACACGGCAGCGCCGGTACCGATGGCTGCGGCCAGGGGCCGAGCGTGCGATCGCGCGGATGAACGGGTCATGCCGACTGCCTCCTGCAGGTCGTGCCGCCGGGGACGGGCTCGAATGCGGCTGATGATACCGCCGGGATCGGGTCGCGTCACGGCGCATGGCGCCACGCCGAGGCCGCCGACTGTCGACGTCCCGCGTCGATTCACGGGCCGGCGACCGTGTTAGCGTATCGGCGATGGCTGCGATTCGAGTCCTCGAAAGCCACGCCGACGCACGGCGGGCCGAGCTCGCCGAACGAGCGCGCATGACGAAAGCCGAGCGCCTTCGCGCCGGCGCCGAACTCCACGCCTTCTGGGTGCGCAACTACCATCCCCATGCCACGCGACTGGACCGAACTGTGCGGATTGTTCATCGTTCAGGGCGTTGAGTTCCTGCTCGTCGGCGGACAGGCCGTGATTGCGCACGGCTACCCGCGGTTGACGAAGGACATGGACCTCTGGGTCCGTCCATCGCGCGAGAACGGCGAACGCGTCCTCGCCGCACTCGCCGCGTTCGGGACGCCGCTCGTCGATTTCGATGCGGCGCGATTCGCCGATCCGAACACGCTCATCGCGCTCGGCCGGGATCCGTTTCGCATCGATCTGCTCACGCACATTCCAGGCGTCGCGTTCGACGCGGCCTGGAGACGGCGCACCTCGGTGACGCTCGACGAGGTCGAGATGCCGCTCATCGACCGCGACGACCTCATCGCGAACAAGAAGGCCGTCGGACGACTCCAGGATCTGGCCGATGTGGAGGCGCTGGAAGCGCTGCCTGAGCGGCCCGGAACCTGACGGACGCATCCCGCGCGTGGGGTCGCGCCGGCCGGAGCCGGCCGGACGTGCCGACGGCGGCCAGCCGAGACTTCGCGCCCGAGGCCAATCTCCTCTATGCTGTGTGCCCAGCGGAGAACCACCATGAGATACGAGCGAGTCGCCCTTGCCCTCACAATCGCGCTGGCGATGGCCGCCCCCGCGGCGGCGCAGCGCTACACGGCGACGCAGAACGGCGACGTCATCGAACTGCGCGACACGACCGCCGACATGACCGTGTCGGTCGTCGCCAAGATGAGCAATGCGTACAAGATTCAGGTCAAGGGCCACGATCTGGTGAACACGGCCGACTCGGTCGAAGCGTTCGAGGCGCGGCCCGGGTTGTCGGGCGTTCCGCTGCTCGCGCCGTTCGCCAACCGGCTCGACCAGACGGCGTTCTACGCCAATGGGCAGAAGTACAACTTCGATCTGGAACTGGGGAACGTGCGCGGACCGATTCCGTCAACGGGCTACGTCAACGGATCGAAGGACTGGCAGCTCGTCGAATTCAAGGCTGACGCGACGGGCGCGTGGGTGACGAACAAGCTCGACTTCTACCGCATCCCGATCTTCATGAAGCAGTTCCCGTTCGCGCACACGATCACGATGACGTATCGCGTCTCGAACGGCACGCTCGAAGTGCACACGCGGCTCGACAACCTCAGCGCGCAGCCGATGCCGGTCGTGATTGGCTTCCACCCGATCTTCCACCTGCCCGACGGCAACCGGAACGACTGGACGGTGTCGGCCGACGCGAAGACGCACTGGATCGAAATCCCGGAGCGGCTGCCGACGGGCGAAACGCAGCCGATCGAGAATTTCTTCAAGGCCGACCGGACGGCCATCCATCTCAAGGACTACGGCCTGGTCGACGACGTGTTCACCGATCTCGTGCGCGACGCGAACGGCCGCGCGACGATGCGGCTGTCCTACAACGGCAAGGAGCTGGACGAAACGCTCGGGCCGAAGTTCCACACCGTGCTGCTCTGGTCGACGCCGCTCACCTCGGGCGGCGGGCGCGGCTTCGGCGCGGGAGGGGGCCGCGGACGTGGTCAGGGCGCGCCGGGACGAGGCGGTCGAGGACGCGGCGCGGCCGCTCCGCCCACGCCGTCCGGCCCGTTCCCGGTCGACCCGGCCAAGGGCGTGCGCACGGCCCCCGCGGCGACGCCGCTGTCAGGGCCGCCGTCGAGCGTCGGCTTCATCGCCTTCGAACCCATGGTCGCCATCACGAACGCGCTGAACCTGGCTGAAAAGGGCGTCTACAAGGACCTGCAGAGCATCCCGCCCGGCGGCTCGTGGGAAGAGAGCTTCTGGATCACGACGAAGGGGTTCTGAGGCGGCCGCTATACTTCAACCGTGCGGTCGCATGAGTGGATCGATCGACGGAGTCTGGCGCTCCATGAGGCGGTTGCGGCCAAGCTGGCCGAACGTCCGGAGTTGCTGGACGTCGCACGCGACAACCTGGAGCGGTGGCTCCGCGCTCGTCGCGTACCTGCCCTGCTCGAGTGGCGGGATCTCCTCGCGCGCGAGCCGCTGCCATCGATCCTCGACCTTCTCCGTTCACCGAGCGAAACAGCGACACGCCTCCGGCAGTCGAGTCCATTCGCCGGCATCCTGACGCTCGAAGAACGCGACACCATCCTGCGTCGTCATGAATCGCGCAGCGCTTGAGCACATTCTCCGCGCGGCGTCGGCGATCGTCGACATGCGCGACTTCGTCGTGATCGGCAGCCAGGCCATCCTCGGCCAGTTCCCGCAGGCACCAGAGAACTTACTGGTTTCGATTGAAGCCGACGTCTATCCACGCGACGCGCCCGACCGATCCGATCTCATCGATGGCGCCATCGGAGAGCTGTCGTTGTTTCATCAGACGTTCGGCTATTACGCGCACGGCGTCGACAACACCACGGCCGTCCTGCCAACAGGTTGGACGGAACGTCTGATCCCGCTCACGAATGCCAACACCGGTGGCGCCACAGGTTGGTGCCTTGAGGCCCACGACTTGGCGGCCTCAAAACTCGTCGCCGGCCGAGAACAGGACGTCCGCTTCGTACGCGTCCTTCTTCAGCAAGGAATGGTGGATGCAACCGTGCTCGCCGCTCGTGTCGAGACCCTTCCCCTATCGAACGACCGACGCCACGCAGTTCAAGGGTTGCTCGGTCGTCTAACCACTGGCCGATAGTGAACGCTGTTCTTGCGCTGTCGCGTACGTGGCGAGCCGGGATATCCTGCCTCACTCCGCTCGCAGCGTGATGGCTGGATCGACGCGGGCGGCTTGACGGGCCGGGTGCCAGGTCGCGGCTAAGGCCGTGAGCACGACGGCGGCGAGAACGGTGACGTAGGTCAGCGGATCGTCGGGCGAGACGCCGAAGAGTTGCGAGGCGATGAGCCGGGCGAGACCGTAGGCGAGCGCGGCTCCGGCGAGCGCGCCGGCTACCGCGATGCGGCCCGACGAGCCGAGCACGAGCCGGCGGATGGCGCGTCGATCCGCGCCGAGCGCCACGCGGACGCCAATCTCGCGTGTGCGGCTCGCGACGAAGAACGCCATCACGCCGTAGAGTCCCGCCATCGCGACGAGAAACGCCATCACACTGAAGACGTCGACGACCTGCATGACGACGCGCGTCGCGGCGTTCTCGTCGGCGTAGCGACCGTCGACGAACTCGATCGACGCCGGCAGGCGTGGATCGAGCGCGCGGGCGGCGGCGAGCACGGCAGCGCCGCGCGTCGGCGAATCCATCCTCACCGTCACCCAGACGAGACCGTACGAGCCTCCCGTGTCGACCGGCGTGGGACGAATGACGCCCGGCGGCGGTTCACGTGATGGCGCGTCTGCCGCGACGGCTGACTGCAGGACGTACATGTACAGACGATCGTCGCGCTCGTCCGGCATGCGCCGTGGGTCCGTACGGAAGTCGCCGACGACGCCGACGACCGTGTAGCGATTCGCGAACGGGCCGTTCGTGGTTCCTCGAAACGAGTGACCGACGGCATCCCGGCGCGGCCAGAACCTCCTGGCGAACGATGCACTGACGACGACGTCTGTCGGCGAGTCGCCAGTCGCGAGATAGCGGCCACTCACGAGCGGTAGGCCGATGACGGAGAAATAGGAGAGGTCGACGAGCTTCCGGCCCAGCCCGACCGTGCCCCCCGGTCGGCCGTCGATCTCGACATCGGTCAGCGTGGGACTGTCGCCCATCGCAGGAGGCGCAGATGAGAACGTCGTCCCCTGCACGCCCGGCACGGCGGCGATCGCGCGCATCAGACGATCGCCGAACGCCGTCCGCTCGACCGGTGACGCGAAGTAATAGGCGGGTGTCGTGAGCTCGACCTGCGCCAGGCCGTGGCTATTGAAGCCCTTGTCCACGCGTGCCAATGCGCGAGACGTCCGCACGTAGAGGACGCCGACGACGAGAAGGACCACGGCCAGCGCGACTTCCAGACCCGTCAGCCAGCGACGCAAGGCGGCGCTTCGCGGCACCGATGTCACGGCTCGTTCGCCGGACGTCGAGAATGATCCGGAGGGCACATGGGCGGCGGACGCGAGCGGCACGACGGTCATGAGCAGCCAGATCGCGGCCGAGATCGTCGCGATGAAGGCCAGGGCTCGTCCGTCGAGGTCGATGGGATTGCCTGTGTTGAGAGGAAGCGCGGCGAGCAGATGCGTGGCGGCGACGCGAATGGCCATCCACGTGACCGGCAGTCCGATCGCGAAGGCGCCCGCGGCGAGCGCCGCGGCTTCCAAGGCCGCCACGCGACCGAGCGACGCGCGCGAGGCGCCGAGCGCCATCTGAATCGCGCGCGTGTGGCTGCGCCGAATCACGTGCGCGAGCTCGAGGCCGATGACGTTCGCGACGGTCGCCAGAAGAAGACACATCGCGGCGCCGAGCACGACGATGGGAATGGCTCGTTCCGCATCCGTTTGCGCGCCCCGCGCGAAAGGACCTGCAGTCGCCGTGTACGTGTTCAACCCGACGGCGCGGCCGACGAGGGGCGCGCGCTCCGCGAGCCGAGCGGGCAGCGCGTCCATCGAAATGCCGGAAGCGACGCGAGCGCGCAGGAACACGCCACCGAAGTTCGTCGTCAGCGGACCGGCGGGATTGAGTGCGCGCCAGATGCGGTACCGCACGTTCGGAAACGCGAAGCTCGACGGCATGACACCGACGATCAGGAGCGGCCCGCCCGTCGCGTCGAGCCGCTGGCCAACGGCGGCCGCGGCGATGCCGAACCGCTCGCGCGCGAGATCTTCTCGAACGAGTGCGGCATAGCCGTCGCCGCTCGCGAGGTCCGCGTCGGTGAAGCCTCGTCCCCAGATCGGCTTCACGCCCAGCACGTCGAGCATGTCGACCGTGATGTCGGCGGTGCTGATCTGCTCGGAGTCGTCCCGGCCTGCGACGAACACCGTCTTGGTGAGGAATCCGCCGACCGCGGCGAACAGATCGTGCTGGGCACGCCACTGGCCGTAGAGCGCGGCCGACTGCAGGCGGCCCATGCGCTCGCCGGCCTTCACCGCGCCGGTGAGCATCACGAGCCGATCCACGTCCGGATAGGGTTGTGGCCGAAAGACGAGCGAGTCGACGACCGCGAACACGACGGTACTCGCGCCGAGCGTGACGCCTAGCAACAACATGATGAACGCCGCGCGCCAGCCTCTGACGCGGAGACCTCGCCACGCCCAACGCAGTTCGGTTCCGACATACGGTGGCGACGGCCGCGACGATGGATCCGCGGCGCCTGGGCCGATCCACTCTCGGACTGCGAATTTCAGGACGCCGGCGATCTCTTTCACCCAGAGCGCGGCGACCGCAAGGTGTCCCCTCTCGCGTCGCGTCGTCGCGCAGAGCTCGGCGAACACGCTCGTCATCTCCGCGCCGTATTGCGCGCGACGGTGGGCCGGGAGCAGGCGCAACAGCAGGCGATGGACGCGTGCGCCGATCACCGCGACGTCCCCTTTCGCGCATCGAGGGCCACGCGCGCCCGCTCGACGGCGCGTTCGAGTCGCGCGACTTCGGCCTTCACGACGGCGCGGCCGATGCCGGTCATCGCGTAATAGCGGCGACGGGCGTCGCCACGCTCATCGGGCGGATCGACTTCTTCGATGAGTCCCTGATCCACGAGCCGCGCCAGCGCGTCGTACAGCGTGCTCGCCGTCAGGCGAATCTCGTCGGATGTCTGGTCGCGCACGCGCTGGATGAGCGCGTAGCCGTGCAGCGGCCCCTGGCCGAGGGCCAGGAGTACGTGCAGCACTTGCGGTGACAGCGGAAGAAAACGCGCGGGATCGGCCGGCCGCTGGGATGCGGGCATGCGGATCTATACCGTCACACGGCATAGATGTCAATCGCACCTCTGGCTTCGAGCACCGTTCAACACGAGAACGATGCGCCGAAGGCGCCTCCTCCGTTCGAAGTTCTCGGTTCGAAGTTCGAAGTTGCGCAGCGCTCCTACCGCGCGAGCCCGAACGCGAGAATCGTCGAGCCTGACGCGACCGCGATGTACTCGTGGTGGTCGAACTCGTAGACCATCGGTGACGCGCGCCACGCCTGATTCGTCGGGAAGCTCCAGAGCGGTTGACCGGTTTTCGCGTCGGCGGCCACGAGCGACCCACTCTCTTCGCCGAAGATGACGAGTCCCGTGGCCGTTGCGAGCGTGCCACCCCAGGACGTCGCCGGTCCGGGCTGCGGCAACGTCCATCGCACGTCACCCGTGCGGACGTCGATCGCCTTCAGCACGCGCGCCGGCGTGGGATCGGGCCCGACCTCCTGCGATCCGCCCAGGAACGTCTTCCCCTCCTGCCACGGGCCATCGTCGCGCTTCGTGTAGATGCTGCACTTCTCGAACGTCTGCACGTAGTACAGACCCGTCGCCGGATTGAACGACGGCGAGAACCAGTTCGTCGCGCCGTCCTGCGACGGACACACGCGCGTGCCTTCCGGCGTCGGCTCCTGTCCGGGGCGCGTGATCGGCCGGCCGTTCGCGTCGATGCCGCTCGCCCACGTCAGGTTCTTCACGAACGGCTTCGCGAGGAGCAGCGCGCCGTTCGTGCGATCGAACACGTAGAAGAAGCCGTTGCGATCGGCGTGCAGGATGAGCTTGCGCGGCTGTCCCTGCCACGAGGCATCGACGATGACCGACGTTTGCGTCGCGTCCCAGTCCCACAGATCGTGCGGCGTGAACTGATAGTGCCAGACGAGCCGGCCGGTGCGTCGATCGAGCGCAAGCAGGCAGTCGGCGTACAGGTTGTCGCCAGCGCGGTGATCGCCGTTGTACTCCTTGCTGGGATTGCCGACCGGCCAATAGACGACGTCGAGCTCCGGATCGTAGCTGCCCGTGAACCACGTCGGCGCGCCGCCGTGCTGGAGATCGTTGCCCTGCCACGTCTCCGATCCCGGCTCCCCCGGTTTCGGCACGGTCGCGAAGCGCCACACTTCCTTCCCGGTCGCCTGCTCGTAGGCGACGACGAACCCGTTCGCACCGTGCTCGCCGCCCGACACGCCGCCGATGACGAGATCGCCAGCGGGCAGCGGTGCCGACGTCGAGAAGTAGTTCTCGTGCCAGTCGCCCATCTCCTCGTCCCACAGGAGCGCGCCGGAGAACCGATCGAGCGCGATGAGATGCGCGTTGTCCGTCTCCATGAACACGCGATCGCCGGCGACGGCGACGCCGCGGTTCTTGTCACCGCCGCTCACACCGCGCGTGCGCGGCCGGCGGTAGCGCCAGATGAGCCGGCCGCTGCCGGCGTCGAGCGCGAAACACTCGTTCGGCGCCGCCACGTACATCACGCCCTGGACGACGATCGGCGTCACCTGGAGCTGCCCGGCCGAGGGCAGTGCGAACATCCATCGCGGTGCGAGGCGCGAGACGGTCTTGCGATCGATCTCCGTCAGCGTCGTGTACCGATTGCCGCTGACACCGCCGTTATAGGTGGGCCAATCCTCCTCGGACGTCACTTCTCGCACGCGGCCATCACTGACGCGGCGCAAGAGATGGATGCGGCCGTCGGCCGTGCGCACCTGCACGTCGTCGAACCCTTCGCTGACGACGCGCGCGTCGAACGTCCGGCCATCCACGGTGTGAAACGTCCGAGGCGGCGGCCCTTCGCTGGGCTGGCGCTGCAGCGTGCGCAGGTACGCGATGAGCGCGGGGATCTCGGCGTCGGGCACGCCGGGCGGCGGCATGCCGCGCGTGGGACGGCCTTCCCGAATCAACTGCGTCAGGTCCGCGTCGTCATGCGATGGCAAACGCGTGGCGATGGGCGGCCCCATCTCGCCGCCGTTGGCGTTCGCGCCGTGACACGTCGCGCAGCGGGCTTCGAACGTGGCCCGGCCGGCGGCGAGCACGTTGGCCTGCGCAGTCGGCGGCGGCGCGCCGGCCTGCGCGTTCACACGCCAAACGGCGATGCCGGCGGCTGCGCACGCGATGACCGCCGCGACGGCCGTCCGCCGCACCCAGGAACCACGATCGACAGGACGTCCTGGCATCATGCGAGCGGCTTGACGTCGATCCGGCGATACCAGATCTCCGCGAACTCGATCTCGATGCCGATCCGGCCGCGCGTGAGCGGGATGAATTGTCCGTCGTGATCCGGATCGGGCTGTTCGAGATTCATGAGGCGATTCACGATACGGCCGTTGACGAGCTGTGTGGCGCGGTCGCCCTGCGCGATGACCTCGACCGTGTTCCAGTCGTCACGGTTCTCGAAGTCACCGTCCTTGAGCAGCCGCGAGGTCGACACTCCGGGCCGCGCGTTCGGCGTGCCGTTGACGAGGCCGATGAAGCCGGAGCCGCCGAAGCCCGGGAGCCCGCCCTGCACGCCGCGCGTCTTGTCGACGAAGAACACGTCGCCGACGTCGGTCTCCTGGATTTGACACTCGATGCAGCGCGGGAACACGTGGTCCGGGCCGACGACGTAGTAGAGGAGGCCGTTGTCACGCTTGTTCTCGAGGCGCGGGGCAAAACGCTTCACGCCCCATTTGTACTCGACGCGGATACGCACGTTCTCGTACTCGGTGAGCGTCGAGAGAAATCCGCTCTCGGTCTGGCCGGCGTCGACGTCACGATCGAGAATGTGCAGCAAGCCGTTCTCGACGCGTGCGTACTCGTCGATGTTCGCCGGGTTGCGGCCGGATCGTTGAAGATACGTGTACCAGCCGTCGAGATTGCGGCCGTTGAAGAGCGCGATCCAGCCGTCGGCGCCCGGCGCGGGCGCAGGCGGCGTTTGCAGAGATACGGCGGCCGCGGCGGCCGACCGGCGGGCGATGAGCAGCGGAGCGGCGACAGGCGCGCCGATCCGCAGAAACTGACGTCGATTCATCGTGGACGCTCCTTCTGGAGTGAACGTGCGGGATGACGCCGGCAGTATCGTGGAAGAGACGGCTTCGCGGCAAGAGCGGGACGAGGGACAGGAAGACAGGGGATGGGCCGGAAATCTCACGCGAAGGCGCGAAGATCGCGAAGGCTAAAGGTAAAGACAACAATTAAGAAAGATGACACCGCGAGCCCCCGAGCGTAGCGAGGGTGGCGAAGCGCGTAGCGCGGGGGTGGGGCCCCGCGCCATTGCAAAGAAGATGACTCGCGAGCGTAGCGAGGGCGGCGAAGCGCGTAGCGTTGGGGGTGGGGCCCCAACGCACTGCAAAAAAGATGACAGCCAATGATCACTCTGAAACGCGCGTACGACCCACCAGCCAAAGACGACGGGGCCCGATTTCTCGTGGAGCGGTTGTGGCCGCGCGGCATCAAGAAGACGGATCTGCCGCTCGAGGCCTGGCTGCCCGACGTGGGGCCGAGCACGGCGCTCCGTAAGTGGTTCAGCCACGATCCGGCGAAGTGGGACGCGTTCCGCACGCGCTATTTCCGCGAGCTCGACGCTCGGCCAGAGGCATGGGCACCCATCGCCGCCGCGGCGCGGCGCGGGCGGGTGACGCTCGTCTTCAGTTCGCGCGATACCGTGCACAATAATGCGGTGGCGCTTCAGGAGTACCTCGCCGGCCACGTGAGACCGGCATCCCGATCGCCACGTGGACGCCGGCGCTGACGCGCCTGCGCCAGGGAGCTCCCATGTCCGACACCCCGCGTCGCCGACCGCACTCGCCGCCCATGGCGGCGCCCTTCCTGGAATTCGATCTCGCGCGCGAAGTGAGCGCGCTGCACCTCGAGCCCGAGTGGCAGCAGGGCCAGAACGCGAAGACCCTCGTCAAGTACGACGACCTCCGCATCGTCTTGCTCGCACTGCAGGCGCACGCCCGCGTGCCCGAACACCGCGCGCGCGGTCGCGTGTCGATCCAGACGATCGAGGGCCACGTCCACGTCCGCGCCGAAGGCCGCACGTTCGACCTGCCCACTGGCGCGCTCCTCACACTCAATCGCGACGTCCCGCACGACGTCGAAGCGATCGAAGACAGCGCCTTGCTGCTGACGATCGCCTGGCCGGCGCAAAACCCGTGAAAAGCCTGGCCGCCGCGGTCTGCGTCGGGATGGCCATCGCCATGAGCGTCGCGCAACCCGCGGCGCAGGATGCAACGGCGCCAGCGCCCGCCTCCGTCCAATTCACCGGCGAAGCCGCCGCGCCGACTTCCCCACTCACGCTCTGGTATCGTCGCCCCGCCGCTGATCACGCGCCCGTCGTCCCTGAGCCGGCGAAGCCGTCCGATGCGGCGACCGCGGAGTGGGTGCGCGCGCTGCCGGTCGGCAACGGGCGCATCGGCGCGATGGTCTTCGGCGGCGTCGTGCACGAACGGCTGCAGTTGAACGAAGACACGCTCTGGGCGGGACGGCCGTACGATCCCGTCAATCCTGCGGCGCACGACGCGCTGCCCCGGGTCCGGCAGCTCATCGCAGATGCGCGATATCGCGACGCAGCGAAGCTCGTCGACGAGCGCGTGCTCAGCACGCCGCCGCGGCAGATGCCGTACGAGACGATCGGCAGCCTGTACCTGACGTTCCCGGACACCACGTCGGTCGCCAACTACCGCCGCGATCTCGATCTCGACACCGCGATCGCGCGCACGTCGTACACGACTGGCGGCACGACGTTCACGCGCCAGGTCTTCGCCTCCCCCGTCGATCAGGTCATCGTCGTGCACCTCACGGCGAGCCGGCCCGGACAGATCGCGTTCCGTGCGTCGATGGCGACGCCGCTCCACGCGACGGTCACGGCCAGTCCGGACGGGACGATCGTCATGGCGGGCGTGAACGGCGACGGCGCGGGCAAGACGGCCGACGGCCAGCCGCTCACTGGCGCGCTCACCTTCCAGACGCGCGTGCGTGTCCTCGCGGACGGCGGACAGACGACGGCCAACGGCGATACGGTGTCGGTTGCTGGCGCGAACGCGGCGACGCTCCTCATCGCGGCGGCGACGAGCTACGTCCGCTTCGACGACGTGAGCGGCAATCCGGAGGCGCGGACACGGGAAACTATTGCGCGCGCCTCAGCCAAGTCTTTCGACGCGCTGCGCGACGCGCACGTGCGGGAACATCAGCGACTGTTCCGGCGTGTATCGATCGATCTCGGTCGCACCGCTGCGTCGGCGCGACCGACCGACGAGCGCATCGCGGCGTTCGCCAACGGCGGCGATCCGGCCTTCGCGGCGCTCTACTTCCAGTTCGGGCGCTATCTGCTGATCTCGAGCTCGCGTCCCGGCGGTCAGCCCGCCAACCTGCAAGGCTTGTGGAACGACAGCCTCGATCCCCCGTGGGGCAGCAAGTACACGATCAACATCAACACGGAGATGAACTACTGGCCCGTCGAGTCGACCAACCTCGACGAGTGCCTCGATCCGCTCATCGCCATGGTGCAGGACCTGACCGTCACCGGCGCGCGAACGGCGCGTGCGATGTACGGCGCGGACGGGTGGGTGACGCACCACAACACGGATCTCTGGCGCGCGACGGGCCCGATCGACGGCGCGGCGTACGGCATGTGGCCGACCGGCGGCGCATGGCTCGCGCTCACGGCGTGGCAGCGTTACGAGTACACCGGCGATCGCACGTTCCTGCAGACGATCTATCCCGCGCTGAAGGGCGCGTCCGCCTTCTTCCTCGACACGCTCGTCGAAGAGCCGACGCACCACTGGCTCGTCACCTCGCCGTCGCTCTCCCCCGAACACGCGCATCCGTTCGGCGCGGCGGTCACGGCGGGACCGACGATGGACGAAGAGATCCTGCGCGACTTGTTCACCGCGACGATCAACGCCTCCGAGGCGCTGGGCGTGGATGCGCCGCTTCGCGCGCGCTGGTCGGCGACGCGCGATCGGCTCGCGCCGATGCAGGTCGGATCCGCGGGTCAGCTCCAGGAGTGGCTGGCCGATTGGGACATGCAGGCGCCTGACATCCATCACCGGCACGTGTCGCACCTCTACGCGCTCTATCCGAGTGCGCAGATCGATCCGCGCGCGACGCCGGAACTGGCTGCCGCGGCGAAGCGCTCGCTCGAAATTCGCGGCGACGAGGCCACGGGATGGGCGACGGCCTGGCGCATCGCGCTGTGGACGCGGCTCGGCGACGGCGAGCACGCGTACAAGATCCTGCGCTTCCTGCTGAGTCCCGAACGCACGTATCCGGACATGTTCGACGCGCACCCGCCGTTCCAAATCGACGGCAACTTCGGCGGCACCGCGGCCATCGCGGAGATGCTCGTGCAGAGTCAGCGCGGCGAAGTCTCGCTCTTGCCCGCGCTTCCGTCGGCATGGCCGGAAGGTCGCGTGACGGGCCTCCGCGCACGCGGCGGGTTCGACATCAGTCTGTCGTGGGCCGATGGCAAACTGGTCCGCGCGGACCTCACGTCGCGACTCGGCGGTCCCCTACACGTGCGCCGTGGCGACGTCGTCCGCACGATCGCGACGACACCGGGCACGACCTATACGCTGCGCGGCGACGCGCTGCGCTAGCGCGCGGCGACTCGTCGAGCCCGGGCCGCCGCACGCGTCTTCGCGGCGCTTCGGTGAATCGCCGGGCCGCTACGGCGTCTCGAACGTGATGCCGCGCAGCTTGCCTGCCGTGTGCGCGGCCGCATCCTCGGCGATCTCGTAGACGACGCGCACGGGATGGTCTTGCGGCCCGCACTGCAGATCGATCTGCGTGCCGCCCGTCGCGCCGACGATGACCTGCAATGGATCGTCGATGACGAGCCGCACGACCTGCTTGTCGGCCGTCGTCACTTCGACGACGGGCGCGTTCTTGCCGCAGACCATGTTCGTCATCCGGCCGGAAAGCGCGAGCCGCGCAGGCTCGTCAGCGGCGACGGCACGGCTCGCAGCCTCGGCCATGCGCTTCGCGTACGCGCGGTCGGCCAGCCGCTGATCGATGATGTCGGCCATCTGTTTCGCGCCACTCGCCTCGGCGCCCGGCCGCGCGTAGCTCACCGCCCGCGCCGCGGAGGCTTTCGCGTCGTCGAGATCGTCGAGCATGAGCTGGGCATTCGCCGCGATGTTGAAGTACGCGTAGGCGCGATCGGCAGCGACACGCGGAAACGACTTCAGCACGGCGATCGCGTCCGCGGGCTTGTGCACGGCCACCAGCACGGACGCGTACGTCAGCTTCAGGTCGAGATCGTCGGGCGCGAGATCGGTCGCCGTCTTCAGGATTGGTTCGGCCGCGGCGACGTCGTTCGAACCGATCATCGCCGCATACTGCGCGTAGATGCGCGGCGTCTTGCTGCCGAGCGCGATCGCGCGTCGAAGTAGCGGCTGGGCCGCATTCCGATGACCGTGTTGCAGCTCGAACACGGCCTCCGACTCGACGAGCGAGACGTCGTCCGGGTGATCGGCCGCGAGTCGGGCAAAGGCCGCGCGCGCGGCCGCCTCGTCCTGCTTCAGACCGGCGAGCAGATTGGCCGTCGCCAGGCCGCTCTCGAAGTCCGTCGCGGGCCGCACGCTGAACTGCGCCGACGCCGGTTCGCGATACGGAGATGAGAAATAGGTGTACCGGCCACCATGGATGTAGGCGACGAGATCCTGTGCGATCGCGGCGAGGGATTTGCCGTAGAGGCGCTCGATGTCCGCCGCCGTCGCGGTACCGGTCGACATGAGGGCGATGAGCTGACCGGTGGCCGCGCGATAGCGCGCATCGGTCATGAGCATGTGCACGAGCGCCCAGCTCTCCGAATAGAAGACGCCGGCATGCGATTTCGTGTTGTATTCGGGCGAATCCCGCTCGACGGTCAAGAGGCGCGGCAGATCGATGAGCTTCACGCCGGACGTGAGGTACAGCAGTCGATCGCGCGGCACGCGGCCGATGCTCATCGCGCCGCCGAACGGCGCCATCGTCGAGAAGAACTCGGCGATCCCCTCGTTGAACCAGACGGGAAAGCGATTGGCCGCCTGTTGCAGGACGAGGTGCGCGTACTCGTGGACGGCGACGGGCTCGTCGTCTTCGTGCAGCGAGCGCATCACGATGACGTCGCGATCCGGGCCCGGTCCGTAGTAGGCGATCGAGGCTTCGTTCAGCCGATATGGCTTGAATTCCGAATCACCCGAGAACACGACCAGCCGCGTCGGGTTCTGTCGCGCGGGCGAGAGTTTCAGATAGTCGATGAAAAATCCGCGGATCCGCTCGAAGGACTCAAGCGCATCGCGCGCGCCCTTCTCGCCGGCGGTGGTGTAGACCTCGAAGTGCTCGCTCGTGCCGTACGTCCAGTGCGGCGCGGCCTGAGCCGGCGCCGCCAGCGCCAACGCCGCCGCCGCGCAGGCAATCCGCAGATGTGCGCGCATGGCGCGGGATCATAGTGGGTTCGAGCGTCGTGACCAAATGCGTACGCGGCGCTGTCGTCAACTTCGAACTTCAAACTTCGAACTTCGAAATTGGTTCTTGATCGAGCCACGCCCAAGCGCAGAACCACATTTCGAAGTTCACAGTTCAAAGTTCGAAGTTGACCGAAGCACTTCACTCGCCTTACGACGGCACCTGCAAGTCCGGCATAGGGCGGCCGGCGAACAGACGCTGGCACGGACGGCTGATGATGCGCGCCCAGCGGATCGACGTCGATCGCCTGGCGCTGTCGGTCGAAATGCCCGTGTTGGCGTACATCTGGCGATAGAGCTTGGAGATGAGGAGAAAGCCGAGGCGGCCCTTCAAGCTGGGGACGCAGCGGCTCCGCGTCCAGATCTGCGGCAGCGCGTAGAAGCGGTCCCACACGCGCTGCGTGTTCGCGCGAATCTCGTCGGGCGTCATGGCCGGGTGCGGCATGTAGAACTTCGGCCGCTTCGCGGCGGGAATCAGCCAGTGGCGCGTGATCGGCACGCCGTCGACCGCCGGCGGATCGCCCTCGAAGCTGCGCTCCCATTTCTCGAAGTCGATCGTGCCGGGAAACGGCGTCAGCATCACGAACTGCGCGAACGTGATGCCCGCCTGCTCGGCGACCGCGGCCGTTGCATCGAACGTGTCGGGCCGGTCGGTCGGCAAGCCGAAGATGAACGATCCGAGCACGTGTACGCCGTGCTCACGGAACAGCCGCAGGCGCGCGGCCAGCGCGTCGCCCGAGAGATTGAAGTTCTTGTAGACCGTCTTCAGCCCCTCTGGCGTCACCGACTCGACGCCGACGAGCACGCCCTTGATGTGCGCGCGCTGCATCGCGTCGAGGAACTCGGGATCCTCGGCCGCCTCCATCGTGATCTGCGTGAAGAACACCGTGTCCTTCGGCAGCTTGGCCAGATCGGCCATCAGCGCGAAGCGATCGGCGCGCAGCGCCTCCAATTCGTGCAGCCGCGTCTGGTCCTTGTGCCGCGCGGCCTGGGCCAGGTCCTGCAGCGAGACCGGATAGAAGTTGTCGTCGGCGAGTGCGATGAAGCGGAACCCGCGCCGCCGCAGCTCCACGATTTCGCCGATGACCGACGACGCGGTGCGGTTGCGGGGGGCCTGGCCGTCAGTGCGCCACACCGAGCAGAACGAGCAGTGCTTCGGGCAGCCGCGGACGGTCTGCACAGACGCCCACATGTAGCGGCCCTTCGGCAGGAGATCCCAGCGCGCCGGGCGGAACCGCGTGCCCTCGACACGGCCGCCGTCGTAGCGCGTCTTCAACGTGCCGGCCTCGCAATCGGCCAACGCCTCCGGCCATACGAGGTCGCCGTCGCCGCTCACGACGGCGTGCGCCGACCCGCGCTCGAGCACTTCGTCGGGAAACAGCGTCGCGTGGATGCCGCCGTAGATGACCGTTGCCCCGCGCTCCCGCACGAGGCGTCCGACCTCGTAGCCGCGTAGCGCATTGCCGGTGTGGATGCCGATGCCGACGATGTCGCCTGGCGCAATGGTCTCGACGTCGAGCCGCTCCAGCGTTTCATCGACGAGCACGGGCTCGCCGAAGTGCTCGGGCGTGGCGGCCGCGAGCACGAACAGCCAGCGCGGCGTGATGACCGCGAGGCCGAAGGACAGGTCGCTCGGATTGATGAGATGGACGCGCATGGTCAGACCTCGAGACGGCCGCACGAACGTGCCGATGGCAGGTGGGGAGGACGAGTCATCGTTCACGCGCGCCAGCCGCCGCGGGTCGTTCCGTGACGCGAGCTGATGTCGTCGAGTTGCCGTTTCCAGCCATTGGTGATCCTCCGAGCAATGCTTCAATGAGGACCGATAGCCGGAATACAGGCCGCAGGACTCAGGCAAAGCGCGAGCAGGGCGTAGTCTATCCGATTTGACGCACCTGGGGCGGAAGCGGCCGTTTGGGTTCGGCGGACCGGACACCGCACAATGAGACGGTGATGCCGCCAATCCTCAACGCCTTCGGACAACCTGTTGGACCATCCCTGCCGGGTTGGACGCCGCCACCGGCGCCGCCACATGACGCGATGGTTGGGCGCTACGTCCGCGTCGAGCCGATCGACGAGCGGTTCGCCGCCGATCTCCATGCCGCCAACGCGCGCGATGACGCCGGCCGCATGTGGACGTACCTGCCCTACGGTCCATTCGCCGATCTCGACGCGTACCTGAACTGGATGCGCGCGACGTGCACCGGCGCTGACCCGCTGTTCTTCGCGCTCGTCGACGTCGAGACCGGTCGCGCGGCGGGCGCCGCCGCGTACCTCCGCATCACGCCCGCGGCGGGCGCAATCGAAGTCGGCCATCTGCAGTTCTCACCGAGCCTCCAGCGCACACGCGCGGCCACCGAAGCGATGACCCTCATGATGCGGCGCGCCTTTGACCTCGGCTATCGCCGCTACGAGTGGAAGTGCGACGCGCTCAACGCCGCGTCGCGCGCCGCGGCAGAGCGGTTGGGCTTCACGTTCGAAGGGATCTTCCGTCAGGCCACGGTCTACAAGGGCCGCAGTCGGGACACCGCGTGGTACTCGGTCATCGACACCGAGTGGCCGCGCCTGCGCCGCGCGTTCGATGGATGGTTGGACCCGGCCAACTTCGATGACGCCGGCCGCCAGCGCACGCGGCTCAGCGCGTTGACGCGCGCGGCCGTGTGACGGACGGCGCATCGCCATTTCGACCGACGACGCGCGAGCCGGTTCTGCGCCATCCGCTCCAGTAGAATCCGCGTCATGCCGATGATCGCCCGGTCGCCCGACGAGCCGCACCGCGTCTCGACGCCGCTCGAGCTGCTCTTCGATCTCGTCTTCGTCGTCGCGATCTCACGCGCCGCGGCGGAGCTCCATCATGCCGTGGCCGGGGGCCACGTGGCGCACGGGCTCGAAGGCTTCGCGATGGTGTTCTTCGCCATCTGGTGGGCGTGGATGAACTTCACGTGGTTCGCCTCCGCCTACGACTGCGACGACGTCCCGTATCGGCTCGCCGTGTTCGTGCAGATCACGGGCGCGCTCATCCTCGCGGCCGGCATCTCGCGCATGTTCGAAGTCCGCGGTCCCGCGCTCGCCGTCATCATCGGGTACGTCGTCATGCGGCTGGCGCTCGTGGCGCAGTGGCTGCGCGCGGCCGCCGGCGATCGGGCGCGACGGCCGACGGCGTTGCGGTACGCAATCGGTGTCGCGGTGGTCCAGGTCTGCTGGGTCACGCTGGCGTTTCTGCCGGGCCTCTGGATTCCCGGATTCCTGACGTTTCTCGTGCTGGAGCTCGCCGTCCCCGTGTGGGCCGAACGCCACACGCCGACGACGTGGCATCCGCATCACATCGCGGAACGGTACGGGCTCTTGACGATCATCGTGCTCGGCGAGTCGATCCTGTCGTCGACGGTCGCCGTGCAATCGGTCGTCGACGCGGGCGACCCGCTCGGCGCGCTCATGCCGGTCATCATCGGCGGACCGCTCATCGTGTACGGGATGTGGTGGATCTATTTCGACCGCCCCGCGCACGATCTGCTCACGAGTCTGCGCACGGCCATTCTCTGGGGCTACGGCCACTATCTCGTGTTCGCGTCGGTCGCGGCGGTCGGCGCGGGGCTGGGCGTCGCGATCGACCAGCGCACGGGACATACGGAGATCGGATCGGTCGGCGCGGGCTTCGCGGTCGCGATCCCCGTCGTCGTCTATCTGCTCTGTCTCTGGATCCTGCACTACCGCCCGGCCTATCGCCGCACCCGCTGGCTCGGCCCAGCCGCCGCACCGCTCATTCTGCTGATGCCCTTCACGCGCGAGCCGGTACTCGGCATTGGCGTGATCGTGGCGGCGATCGTGGGGATCAAGATCGTGATGGGACTGCCGCGCGACCACGCGTGACGAGTCGCTGCCTTCTTTTTTGCAATGCGTTGGGGCCCCACCCCCAACGCTACGACGCTCGCCGCCCTCGCTGGCGCTCGGGGGCTCGCGGTGTCATCTTTGCTCAGCGCGGCGGCCCGAGGATCGGTTTCATGATCGCGACGCGGATGCGATAACCGGCCTGGTTCGGGTGAATGCGATCGGCCACCCAGATGTCCTCGCGCGGCTGGCCGTCGGGCGTCAGCATCGCGTCCCACAGGTCGATGTACAGGAGCTTCGGCTGCGTGGCGATGTAGCGCTTCACGAGGTCGTTGGCGACCTTCCGTCGTGGCGCCTGTTCCCAGCGGCCGGGACTCGGCGTGATGCTCGTGAACGCGATGGGCACGTCCGGCATCGCCGCGCGGACGATCGCGACGAACGCCTTGAAGTCGGCAAGGATCGTCTCGGCACTCTTGCCATTGTTCACGTCGTTGCCGCCCGTGTGCAGCACGATGAGCCGCGGCTTGTACGGCAGCACGAGACGATCGGCGTAGTGCACGAGATCGGACGTCTCGAACGAGTCGATGCCACGATTGACGACGGTGTAGCCCGGCAAGTCCTCGTGCAGCGTCTTCCAGCGATAGAACTGCGAGTCGCCGGCGAGCAGGATCGCGCCGCGCGGCTCGGGTTTCGCCGCGTCAGCGACCTCATAGGCGTGGACGGCCGCTTCGAAACGCTGCGAGCGCGGCACGGCGGCCGCTTGCGCCGACGCGCGTGGCGCCGCGGCGAGCGCCAGTCCCAGGACAACGATCGTCGCGATGATGCGGCCGGACGATGGGCGAACTTCGGCAAGCGAACACACGGCCATCACGGCATCTCCTGATTCGCGCGCAGCCTGCGCGCGGGCATGTGATCTGGTGAACGGACAGGAAGCTCGGCGCATTATGCGCCATCTTCAGGGGATCGCCAGCGCTTCCCCGCTACACCGTCAGGTGTGCGTTCACGACGTCGTCGGTCAGCGTGTCGATGGGACCGTTCGCCACCGACCGGCCGTTCTCGAGGATGACGAACCGGCTGGCGACCCGTCGGGCGAACGGCAACTTCTGTTCGACGAGCAGCACGGTCAGTCCGGCATCACGATTGAGCCGCAGGATGATGTCGCCGATCTCGTGCACGA
Organism: Vicinamibacterales bacterium; assembly: GCA_035550595.1. Taxonomy (GTDB): domain Bacteria; phylum Acidobacteriota; class Vicinamibacteria; order Vicinamibacterales; family SCN-69-37; genus CALFMR01. The sequence continues at coordinate 57,251 of DASZOV010000004.1, read as the reverse complement.
TGTTCGGCTGAATGCCTTCGGTCGGCTCGTCCAAGAGGAGCAGCGACGGCTCGAGCACCAGCGCGCGGCCGATTGCGAGCTGCTGTTGCTGGCCGCCCGAGAGATCGCCCCCGCGGCGGCGGCGCATGTCGTGCAGCACGGGGAAGAGCTCGAAGACGAGCGGCGGGATCGCGCGCGGACCGCCGCGCCGGATGCCGAGGCCGACGCGGAGGTTCTCCTCGACCGTGAGGTGCGGAAAGATGTCGCGACCTTGCGGCACGTAGCCGATACCGAGACGCGCGCGCGCCTCGGCCGGCAACGCCCGCAGATCATGGCCGTCGAACGACAACCGGCCCGAGGTCACGGGCAAGAGGCCCATGACGCACTTGAGCAGCGTCGTCTTGCCCATGCCGTTGCGCCCCATGAGGCAGGTGCGCGAGCCGCGGGGCACCTCGAGGTCGACGTCCCAGAGAATGTGGCTGCCGCCATACGACTGATTGAGGCCCTCGACCGACAGCACGCTCATTGTCCGAGATACACCTCGACGACGCGCGGGTCGTTCTGCACGTCGTCCATCGATCCTTCCGAGAGCACGCGGCCCTCGTGGAGCACCGTGACGCGCCGCGCGATCGATCGCACGAAGTCCATGTCGTGCTCGACGACGACGACCGAGTGTGCGCCGGCGAGCGAGACGAGCAGTTCGGCGGTCCGCTCGCTCTCCTGAGGCGTCATGCCGGCGACCGGCTCGTCGACGAGCAGCAGCTCGGGCTGCTGCATGAGCAGCATTCCGATCTCGAGCCACTGCTTCTGTCCGTGCGAGAGCGTACTCGCGAGGCGCGCCCGCTCGGCCGTCAGCCGAATCACGCCGAGCACCTCGTCGATCCGATCGCGGTCGGCCTCGGACAAGCGCGCGCGCAGCGTGCGCCAGACGGTCTTCCGGCCGGCGAGCGACAGCTCCAGATTCTCATGGACGGTCAGGAATTCGAAAACGGTCGGCTTCTGGAACTTGCGGCCGATGCCGGCCTGCACGATCTCCGGCTCGTTGAGCGCGAGCAGGTCAATCGTGCTGCCGAACCACACCGACCCGTCGGTCGGCCGCGTCTTGCCCGTCACGACGTCCATCATCGTCGTCTTCCCCGCGCCGTTCGGCCCGATGATGCAGCGGAGCTCGCCCGGATCGACGTAGAGCGAGAGGTCGTCGAGCGCCTTGAACCCGTCGAAGCTGACGGTGACGTGTTCCAGGTACAACCGCTTCGAGGAGGTCGCGGTCACGAGGCGGCGCTCCGCGACGGCAGCAGTCCGATGATCCCGCGTGGCAGCAGCCGGGTAACGAGCACGAAGAGCGCGCCGAGCGCGTAGAGCCAGATCTCGGGCAGCGCGCCGGTGAAGTAGGTCTTGGCGTAGTTGACCAGGATGGCCCCCATGATCGCGCCGACGAGCGTGCCGCGTCCGCCGACCGCGACCCAGATGACGATCTCGATCGAGTTGATCGGATCGAACTCGCTCGGGTTGATGATGCCCACCTGCGGCACGTACAACGCGCCGGCGACGCCCGCGAGCACGGCCGAGACGACGAACACCCACAACTTGAACGACTCGACCCGGTAGCCGAGAAACCGCGTACGGCTCTCGGCGTCGCGGATGGCGCGGATCACTCTCCCGGCCCGCGACGTGACGATCGCGCGGCAGACGAGATAGGCCAGCGCGAGGGCGACCGCCGTCAGCGCGAGCAGCGCGTCGCGCGTGGCGTCGCGGTGGAGATCGAACCCCAGGATGTCCTTGAAGTCCGTGAAGCCGTTGTTGCCGCCGAAGCCCATGTCGTTCCGGAAGAACGCCAACATGAGCGCGTAACTCAGCGCCTGGGTGATGATCGACAGATAGACGCCGGTCACGCGCGAACGAAACGCCAGCCAGCCGAACACCAGCGCGAGCACGCCGGGCACGACGGCCACCATGATCGCCGCGAACCAGAAGTGGTTGAAGCCGTACCAGAACCACGGCAGCTTGTGCCAGTTCAGGAACACCATGAAGTCGGGCAGCACCGGATCGCCGTACACCCCGCGCGGCCCGATCTCGCGCATGAGATACATGCCCATGGCGTATCCGCCCAACGCGAAGAACGCGCCGTGGCCGAGGCTCAGGATGCCGCAGTACCCCCAGATCAAATCGACCGACAGCGCGAGCAGCGCGTAGCAGAGATACTTGCCGATGAGCGTGACGGCGTACGTCGACACGTGCAGCGGCGAGGCCGGCGGCACCGCGAGGTTCAAGAGCGGCACCACCACGGCCGTGACCGCGAGCGCCACGAGCAGAATCGTCCCCCGGCGCGCGTCGGCGCCGGCACCGAGCCAGCGGCGCGCGGTCACGACTGCCCGTCCGCGGCGCGCCCGGTCTGCGGAAACAGGCCCCGCGGCCGGCGCTGGATGAAGAGGATCAGCGCGATCAGGACGAAGATCTTGGCGAGCACGGCTCCGGCATACGGCTCGAGCACCTTGTTGACGACGCCCATCGTCATGCCGCCGATGAACGTGCCCCACAGGTTCCCCACGCCGCCGAACACGACCACCATGAACGAGTCGATGATGTACGACTGGCCGAGGTTCGGACCGACGTTCGTCAACTGGCTGAGCGCGACGCCCGCCACGCCCGCGATACCCGCGCCGAGCCCGAAGGTCATCGCGTCCACCCAGTCGGTGCGGATGCCCATGGCCTGGGCCATCGTCCGGTTCTGGGAGACCGCGCGGATGTCGAGCCCCAGCCGGGTGCGCTTGAGCACGACGAGCAGGACGCCGAACACGGCGAACGTGAACACGACGATGTCGAGCCGGTTGTAGGTGATCGCCAGCGCGCCGTTGATCTGCCACGTGCCGCTCATCCACGCCGGCGTTTCGACCGACCGGTTCAGCGCCGTGAAGATCGACCGCACCAACTGCTGCAGCACCAGGCTGATGCCGAACGTGGCGAGCAGCGTCTCGAGCGGCCGCCCGTACAGATAGCGGATGATCGTGCGCTCGATGGCGACGCCCGCGAGGCCCGACACCACGAACGCCGCGGGAATCGCCACGATGATCGAGGCCCCGATGTGGTTCGGCATGAGGAGCTGGGTGACGTACGTCGTGTAGGCCCCGAGCATCATCAACTCGCCGTGCGCCATGTTGATGACGCCCATGACGCCGAACGTAATCGCCAGGCCGATGGCCGCGAGCACGAGCACCGATCCCAGGCTGAGCCCGAAGAACAGCGTCTCGACGTACGAGTAGAACGTCCGCCAGTCGTCGATGCGCCGCACGGCGGCGGCCGCCGCCTGCCGTACCTCCGCGTCGGGTTCGGCGTACGTCCCGTCGGGTGAACGATCGAGCAGTTGCTGGAGCCGGTTGCGCGCCTCCGGGCGCAGCTTACCGGACAGCGTGTGAATGGCCGCGAGTCGCGCCGCCCGGTCGGTGTCGGTGCCATCGAGCGCGGCCAAGGCCAGCCCCGTCTCGATTTCCTCCTTCACGCGAGGATCCGTCTCACGGCTCATCTGCGCCCTGAGCCGGGCGACGTTCGCCTCGTCGAGCGATCGCAACATCTCCTCGACGGCGCCGAGCCGGGTCGTCGCGTCCGGACTCGACAAGGCGAACCGCGCGACGAGGATCCGCAGCGTCCGCCGCAGGCTGTTGTTAGTGCCAATCTTCGCCAGTGCGTCGCGTGGCGCGTTTCCGGCGACGCGGCGCGAGACGGGATCGACCAGTTCGAGCGACGACAGCGCGTCGTCGGCCGAGGTGACGATGAACACCCGCTCGTCGGCCGTCCGCACGTACAACCGATCCTCGAGTAGCGCCTGGAGCACGGCCGGCGCGCTGGGATCGCCGCTGTCGGCCAGCTTCCTGGCGACGTCCGCCTTGGCCGCGTAGTCGTACGTGGCGTCGGCAGCGCGGAGTGCCTCGAGCATCGCGACGAGCGAGGCGTCATCGGCCAGCGCCGCGGGCGCGGCCGCCGGCGCGCCCGCGGACGCCGCCGGCTGCGCCGGCAGCGTCCGCGACGCGAAGACGATGAGCAGGCCGGCGAGCGGCAGCGCAACGCGCCACCGCCCGCCAGCGATCAGGCGCCTCACTTGTAGTTCTGTCCCGAGCAGACCTTGGTGCGGGTGTTGTAGTTGCCGCACTTGAGCGTGACCCAGTCGGCGACGACCCCCTTGTCGGCCGGCAGATAGTCGGACCAGGCATCGCCCGGCACGGTCGTCGGCGTCTTCCAGACCACGTCGAACTGCCCGTCGGCGCGAACCTCGCCGATGTAGACCGGCTTGGTGATGTGATGGTTCGGCAGCACCTTCGCCATGCCGCCCGTCAGGTTCGGCACCTCGAGCCCCGGCAGCGCGGCGATGACCTTGTCGACGTCGGTCGTGCCCGCCTTCTGGACGGCCTTCACCCACAGGTTGAAGCCGATGTAGTGCGCCTCCATCGGGTCGTTGGTCACGCGCTTCGGATTCTTGATGTAGGCGTGCCACTGGTCGATGAACGCCTTGTTGGCCGGCGTCGCGATGCTCTCGAAGTAGTTCCACGCCGCCAGGTGCCCGACGAGCGGCTTGGCGTCGAGACCCGACAGCTCCTCCTCGCCGACCGAGAAGGCGATGACCGGAATGTCCTCAGCCGAGATCTTCTGGTTGCCGAGCTCCTTGTAGAACGGCACGTTCGCGTCGCCGTTGATCGTCGAGACGACCGCGGTTTTCTTGCCGGCCGAGCCGAACCGCTTGATCTCGGCCACGCGCGTCTGCCAGTCGGAGTAGCCGAACGGCGTGTAGTTGATCGAGATGTCCGCGGGGGCGACGCCCTTTGCCTTCAGGTACGCCTCCAGGATCTTGTTCGTCGTCCGCGGGTACACGTAGTCGGTGCCTTCGAGCACCCACCGTTTCACGCCGACCTGGTTCATCAGGTAGTCGACGGCGGGAATCGCCTGCTGATTGGGCGCGGCGCCCGTGTAGATCACGTTACGCGACGACTCCTCGCCCTCGTACTGCACCGGGTAGAACAGCAGGCCGTCGTCCTTCTCGAAGACGGGCAGCACGGACTTGCGGGACACCGACGTCCAGCAGCCGAAGACGACCGAGACCTTGTCCTTCTCGAGGAGCTCGCGGGCCTTCTCGGCGAAGAGCGGCCAGTCCGACGCGGGATCGACGACGACCGGCTCGAGCTTCTTGCCGAGCAGGCCGCCCTTCTTGTTCTGCTCGTCGATGAGCATCAGGACGGTGTCCTTCAGCGTCGTCTCGCTGATGGCCATCGTGCCGGAGAGCGAGTGCAGGATGCCGACCTTGATCGTGCCCTGCGCGGCGAGCGGCATCGAGAACGCGAGGCCGGCCGCGGCAACCAAGCCGGCCAGAGTAGCGGGCGTGCGCATCATAGGGGAGTCACTCCTTGAACGTGAAAACGTGCGGGTCGAAGAGAAGTCGCCATGACCGGCGGCGCGCCGGCCTACATCTGCACCTGGAGGCCGACGCCGATTTGCTGATCGTCCGTCTTGACCGCCGTGAAATCGGTGTGCTTGTAGAACAGCATCACGCGCGCGTTGAACTGCTTCAGCACGTAGTCGAAGTTGAGCTCGGTCGTGCGCTGCTTGTAGTCGTCGAGTCCCGCGATGCTGTGGGAGAACGACGCCTGCGCGTACTTGCCGAGGACCTCGAACTGGCCCGAGAGGCCGCCCATCTTCGGAAAGAGATAACTGGCCAGACCGTAGGCGCCCTTGTCGTCTTCGTACTGCGCGTCGTAACCGCCGAGCTGGCTGTAGGCCGCGTACTCGCTTTCGATGGTGAACGCGCCGCCGCCGGCGACCTTCCGCTCGAGGAGCAGATCGGCGCTCCACGCCGTGTTCCCGTCCTGCACCTGACCGGCCGCGCCAACCGCGAGGATGTTCTTGTCGCCGTAGTAGGTGCCGTTCAGGTAGTAGCCGGGCTCGGGATCCCAGAAGTCCACCATCACGCGGCCCGCGGCGATGACCTTGTCGTTGCCGTCGGCTGACGCGCCGTCGTAGGCGCCGCCCTGCACTTTCACGGGACCGAACTGGCCCCAGTAGGCCACGCCGTTGTCGCGGCCGGTGGCGACGAACGGATAGCCGTCCTGCAGGCCGTCGCTGTAGACCGCCCATTCGTTCGCGTAGTACGGCCCGTAGAGGTTCGCGCGATCGCTCGGCGGCAGCATGCGGCCGACCCACACGTTGAAGCGGTCGGAAACTTCGAAGCGCGCGACCGCATCGAGCACGGTCAGGTGATTGGTGCCGCCATCGTATTCGGTGTTGAACGTGAACTTGACCTTGTCCGCGCTCGACCCGTTCACGTAGAGCCGCACGCTGTTGAGCAGGAACCGATCCGACGATTCACCACCGTCGGGCGCGTCGTGCAGGAAGCTGGTTTGCAGGCCGGCGCCGACCGACACCGGCGGCGACGCCGTCTGCGCGAACAGCGGCGCCGCGACGCCACACAAGGCCACCGCCAGAATCGCGACGACCGGACGTCCGCCGATGACCCACGGTTCATGGCGGACACGACGACTGAGCATGATGCATCCTCTCGATATGCGCGGGGCGCGCGTCCCGATGCGCGGACCCGTCGTCGCCATCGACGACGGCAACGCCATCGCGTTCACGACAATGCAAAGCGGGATCCACGACGCGATTCGCGCGGGGCGCACGCGTGCGACGGGCGCATTTGCGCGCGTTCGACATTAATGTTGAAAGTAACGATCAGTACGACAAACACGTCCAGACGCCGCCGGCGCGCACACGAAACACGGCGGCCAGACCAGCTTCAGCGCACCACTGCGGCGCGCGAGTTCTACGAGAATGTTGTCTCGTGGATGTCGATCGACAATCGTGGCCGCGTCGTTTCACCGCGCGTGCGCGCCGTGCCGCGAACGGGCATATCCTTCTGGATCGAGAGGTGCACCATGACGAAGACGGGGCCGTGGATCGTGGCAATGGCACTGGCGGGAACCGCGTGGTTGGGCGCACAAAGCGCACCGCCCGCACAAACGCCCGCGCCGCCCGGCGGCCGCGCCATGCGTCCACCGAAACCGGCGACGGTCACCAACCCGGACGGCCACATCGTCCAGTCGGAAGTGCAGACGCTGCGTGTCGAAGTCGTCGCGCGCGGCCTCGAGACGCCGTGGGGACTCGCCTTCCTGCCTGACGGCCGCCTGCTCGTCACCGAGCGCCCCGGCCGTCTGCGCATCGTCGATCACGGAAAGCTGTCGGATCCGGTCGTCGGATTGCCCAAGGTCGAGCAGGTGCAGGACGGCGGATTGATGGACGTCGAGGTCCATCCGAAGTACGCCGAGAACGGCTGGATCTATCTCTCCTACGCGGAACCCGGACCGAACAACACGTCGCTCACCGAGCGTGCGGACAACAACACCGGCATGACGGCCATCATCCGCGGCAAGATCGATGCGACCAACCACTGGGTCGATCAGCAGTCCATCTTCCACGCGGCGCCGGAGTTCTACACGACGACGCACATCCACTACGGATCGCGGTTCGTCTTCGACAAACAGGATCACCTGTTCTTCAGCCTCGGCGAACACGGCGCGCCCGAGAACGCGCAGGATCTCTCGAAGCCCACGGGCAAGATCCACCGCGTGAACGACGACGGATCGATCCCCAAGGACAACCCGTTCGTGAATCGTCCGGGCGCGGTGCCGTCGATCTGGTCGTACGGCCATCGCAATCCGCAGGGCCTCGCCTTCGATCCGGTGACCGGCGAGCTGTGGGAGACCGAGCACGGGCCGAACGGCGGCGACGAGCTGAACATCATCAAGCCGGGCCACAACTACGGCTGGGCCGTCGTGTCGAACGGCCGGCAGCCGGGCGTGACCGACACGTCGCGCGCCGGCATGGACTCGCCCATCGTGTTCTGGACGCCGAGCATCGCGCCGGCGGGCATCGCCTTCGACACGGGCGATCGCTATCCGAAGTGGAAGAATCAGCTCTTCGTCACGGCGCTCGGCGGACAGGTGCTGCGGCGGATCGTGATCGATCACGATCACGTCACGCACCAGGAAGTCGTCTTCGACAACCTCGGCCGCGTGCGCGACATCATCATGGGACCGGACGGATTGTTCTACGTCGCGACCGCGCTTCCCGGCCAGAAGCTGTCGGATACGACCGAGGGGTTCGTGCTGCGGCTCGTCCCGATCTCGTAAACGACGCTACGCAGTGGCGGGGGTTCCACGAGCGTGTTTCAAAACTGAAGAGACGCGCCGAAGGCGCCCCATTCGTTCGAAGTTCGCAGTTCGAAGTTCGCAGTTTTGAAACGTGCTCTAAAGCCGCAGGAGCGTGTCGCGGAGGATGCGCGAGTGTATCCGGCTGACGGCAAGTTGCTGGCCGGTCGAAAGCGTGACCGTGTACGTGCCGCCCGGCATGGCGCCGACTTTGACCACGGTTTCCAGATTGACGAGCGTGCCCCGCGCCAGCCGGATGAAACGCCGAGGGTCCAGTTGGCGCTCCAGCCGATGCAGGCGATAGTTCAACGTGAACTTGTCGCCGGCGAGCGTGGTCAGGTGAAGCAGTTCGCCGTCGGCGACGATCGCCGTGAGGTGACGGACCGGCACGAGAAAGATCTCGGATCGATGCCGGACGGGAATGCGTTCGACATAGCGCCGGCTGCGGCCCATCCCGGTGGCATCGGACGCCGGCCGCCCGGACGCCGTCACGCCGGGGCGCAGCAGCCGCGCGCGGGCGCGGGCCAGCGTCTGATCGAGCCGATCGGGATCGACGGGTTTGAGCAAATAGTCGACCGCATCCAGCGCGAATGCTTCGACCGCGGATTCCTCGAAGGCCGTCACGATCGCGACGGTCGGTGCCGTCGCCGGCGGGAGATGCCGTATGACCTCCAGGCCGCCGAGTCCCGGCATTTTCAAGTCCAGCAGCACGAGATCCGGACGCGTCGCTTCGATGAGCACGATCGCGCCGTCCCCCGAGGCCGCCGTGCCGACGATCTCGACGCCGGTGCGGGCTTTCAGCAGATCGACGAGGAACTGCTGCGCCGGTCGCTCATCGTCGACCACGGCCACACGGAGCCGATCGGCGCTCATGGGTTCGCCGCCGTGGCGAGATGCGAAAGATGACGCTGCTCGGCGGCTGACAGAGGCACGTAGAGTCGCGCGATCGTCGCGCCGTCCGTGTCGGACGTCAGCGTGAGGTCGCTGTCGGTACCATAGTGGTACCGCAGCCGTCGGGCCAGGTTCTTCAGCTCGGCTCCTCCGCCCGCGCGAGAGCGTCGCGGGTCGAGCGGCAGGCCGGTGTTCCGCACGGTGATGACGAGGCCGCCGTCGACACACGCGGACACGACAATCGTTCCACCGGCGACGCTATTGGCAATGCCGTGCTTGACCGCGTTCTCGACGAGCGGCTGCACGACGAACGAGAGCAGCGGCAGCGCGAGCAGCTCCTCGGGGATGTCGACGCTGAATCTCAGCCGTTCCTCGAAGCGTTCGCGTTCGATCTCCAGGTAACACGTCACCAGATCCCGCTCGCGCGCGAGCGTCGTCACCGCGCCTTCGGATCGGAGTCCGCTGCGCAAGAGCGCGGTCAGCCGCTGCAACGTCACGAGCGCGCGGGCCGGCGCGTGCTGAATGAGGTACGCGACGGTCGTCAGCGCGTTGAACAGGAAATGCGGATTGAGCTGCGCGCGAAGCGCTCGCAGTTCCGCCTCGGTCGCGAGCGTCTGCATGTCGCGTTCCTGGAGCATCCGCTCGTAACGTTCGTCGGTCAGCCGGATGCCGTCGATGCGCCGCGCCATCAGGAACGCGACGCGGTCGAGCAGCGCGGCATCGTCGGACAGCAACCGGCGCCCGCCGGCAAGCGGTCCGATCGTCAGCACGTACTGCGGCGCCTCACCCGTCCAGATGGGCACGTCGCCGGCCGCGAACGTCGCGTTGGCGTCGAACGCTTTCGCGCGCCAGGCCACCGACGCCGCCGACAGCGCGCGCTGCAGGACGCGGCACGCGCTCGACAGGACCGCCTCGGGCGACTGGCATCGTTGCAACTCGTCACCCAGGGCGGGCACGAGATCGGCGTAGTTGGCCCGCGTCAGGATGAACCGGTCGACGAACGCCGCCGCACCACGGCGAAGCAGCGGATAGGTCAAGGCCGTGGTCGCCCACGAGGCGAGGAGCACGCCAACGGCCGTCGCCGACGGAGGCCCCGATCGCGCGAGCGACGGAGCGACCATCGAATAGCCGCTGAAGATGGCCGCGACCAGGGCCAGCAGCGCGAGCGCCTGTTTGAGAAAGATGTCGGCGAAGGCGAAGCGGTAGTCCCGGTACAGGATCGCAAAGGCGAGCAGCAGCGATCCGTGGTGTCCGATGACCTCGACGCCCATCGACTCGCGCGTGGCGTGAAACCTGCCGAGATGGAGTGCCGACACGACGAAGACGGCCAGCGCCAACATCCAGAGCGCGCGTCGGCCGTCGATCTGATCGCGCGTGATGATCACGAGCGGCCCGACGGCCGCGACGAGACCGGCGGTCAACAAGAGCAGGCCGGCCGACGAGGGTGGCGCGCCGCCCTGCACGACCCGGCCGACGTGCATCAGCCCAGCGACGCCCGCGCAGGCATAAACCAGAAGCGCCGTCATCTGTCCGGCGCGCCGGCGCCACACGGCGTCGATCGCCTGCGGCCGCGCGATCGAGTGAACCACCACGGCCGACAGCAGCCCCAGAGCCACGAACGCCGCGGCGGCCAGCCACGCCGCGATCGCGAGGAACCCCGCGCTGCGCAGACCGCAGGCGGCCAGCTCGCCGACGTTCCACGTGAGCCCGAGCGTGGCCGTGGCCAGCGCGAATCGATCGGCGCGATCGGGCGGCCGCATCACCATGACGAGCAGCAGGCCGAAGAGCACCGCGCCGGTGAGAAAGCCCACGACATCGAGCAGATCCAACCGACCCGTGAACATCGCGCGGGCATGGTAACGAGAGGGTCGATCGGTTGGCGTCCGGTCTTCAATCGGCTGCCGGGATGCGCCGATCAACGGTTGAATCGCCCCGTCCAACGGCAGCGGTCCGAGATGCCGTCGTCTGCACACGACGCGCCGATCGGGTCATGACGCCGTTCGACGCCTGCCGATGGCCGCCCATGTGTTGGCGCGCGCCGTTGGTTGAATATCGCGTCCGATCCAACGGCCTCGTTCATATGCTCGCGTCTCGGTCATGGACTGGGCGCGCTGCAGCATCGACTCGACCTCACCGAACGCCCCGCGTTCTCATCTCCCTGTCACGTCGCGCCGACGCCGGCGTCACGACTGGGTGACGCTCGCTCGCGTCGTCAGTGCCTTCCTGCCGCTGTGGCCCACCCTGGCTGCAGCCGCTCAGCCCTCGTCACCGGTGACGCCGACCGTGGCGCCCGTGCCGACCACCATGCAGGTGACGATTCTCAAGTCGCAGCACCGGCGGCTGATCTTTCCCACCGACCTGGCACGTATCGCCGTCGGCGACGCCGGGATTGCCGAAGCGCAGCTCATCAGCAATCGCGAGCTCTTGCTGCTCGGCGTCGCGCCCGGCCGCACGACGCTCATCGTGTGGTTCCTCGACGGCACCTTCCAGCAGTACGCCGTCGACGTGCAGCGCGATCTCTCGCTGCTCGCGAGCGCGTTGAAGCGTATCGATGCGTCGATCGTGGTCGAAGTCGCGCCCGATCGTGACGCGGTCGTCCTCACGGGCACGGTGCCCGATTTGGTCGCGTCACAGACGGCCGAAGCCATGGCGCGCGACTACCTCGGCGCCGGCACGCCGCGGCAAGGCCTCGCCGCCCGCCCGCTCGTGCAGGCGTCGCCGGCCGGCGCAACGCCGGCGGCCGGAACCGACACGTCACCAGCGAGTGCACCGACGGCTGCGCCAGAGACGGCGCCGGTTCAATTGGCGGCGCCGGTCGCACCGACGCCAGCCGTCATCAATCTGCTGCGATTGGCCACGCTGCCCGCGCTCCCAGAAGACAAGGTGCGTGACGCCATTCGCACGATCGGCGGCGCGCACGTGAGTGTGCGGCGCGTACTCAAGGGCTCGGTGCGCGACGACGCGAACGACACGCTCGTGCTCGAGGGCACGGTGCCCGATCAGGTCGCGCTCGTCCGCGTGCTCGAGATGGCGAGCCGACTCTTCGCCGGACGGACGACCACGACCGACGACATCCGTGTCGTCGCCGACGAGAGCGGCGCGCTGTCGGGACGCCAGCAAGCCGGCGTCCAGAACACGACCGCCTCCAGCTTGGGCAGTTCGCTGCCAGGCGTCGGCGCGAGCATGGGCTCGGCGTCCACCGGCCGATTGACGAATCAGATCGAGCGCAACATCGGCCGCGCCAAGGCCATCGAGGTCGCCGGAGGGCGCGTGCTGTCGTTCATCGACGTCGTCGACCTGCCGCAGGTCCGCATCGACATCCGCCTGTTCGAAGTCAGCCGCTCGAAGCTGCGGTCCTATACGCCGCAATCGATCGTGTCGCTGTCGACGCGCGTACTGCCGGCCGCGGCGTCGATTGTTCCGGGCGCCGTGCCGCTGCAGGGCCGCGCGGTCGAGAACGTGCTGGGATTCCTCAGCGGCCAGACGACCAACGAGACGCAACTCGTCGGCCGGCACGCCGCCGTCGACACGACGCTCTCGCTGCTCGAGCGCGAAGGCGTCGCACGACGCTTGTCGTCGCCGTCGCTCACGGTCCTGTCCGGTGAACAGGCGCAGTTCCAGGTCGGCGGCGAGATCCCAATCCCCGTGGCGTTCGCGCCCGCATTCGGCACGGGCGACAGCGCCGACAGCGCCACGGCGCTGGGCGTGTTCAGCTCGGTGACGTTCCGGCCGTTCGGCATCCAGCTCGGCATTCGTCCCCTCGTCGACGACGCGGACGCCATCACGCTCGACGTCCAACCGCAGATCGTCGATCCGAGCGCCGATCTGACGGCGTCGATCCGGGACGCGACGGGAGCGGCGCCGCCGACGATCGCCTTCGAGACGCGGGCGCTCCGCACGAGCGCGCGCCTCCTGGACGGCCAGTCGCTCGTCATCGGCGGCCTGCTTTCGAACACCTCGTCGGCGAACACGCAGGTCACGCCGGGACTCGGATCGCTGCCCGGTCTCGGCTGGCTCTTCAAGGGCTTCGACCGCAACGACCAGTCGACGGAACTGGTCATCGTCGTCAGTCCCAGCATCATCCGCCAGCCGATTCCGGCTGTCGCTCGTTGGGCGTTTCCCGATGCCCGCGAGGTCTCGAGATCCATCGGTCGCGCGGCCGCGCCGCCGGCCGGTGGTCAGTAGCCGCAAGGCCGTCGTGCCAGGAGCCGGCCTGGCATCGACGTGAAACGACAGCCGGCAGAGGACCGCTCGCACGGAGCGGTCGTGGAGGTTCGTGTCATGAGAATGTTGGTGAGACTTCTGAAGAACCGCAGGGGCGCGGCACTCGTCGAGTACGCGCTCCTCGTGGCCGGCGTCGCCTTGATCAGCGCCGCGGCCGTGTCCGTGTTCGGGCACAAGACGAGCGACATGATCGCGACGGTCGCCACCGTCCTGCCCGGCGCCCATGCCGACGACAACAACCCGATCGCCAGCGGCCATCTCATCGAGACGGCGCCGAACGCTGACGGCTCGATCGCGCTCGATCCGGCGGGCGTCCTGGCGGGCAACAACACGCAGCGTCTGAACGAGAACCTCGGGTACGGGGAACTCGCCGATGGCGCGCAGCTCGTCACCGAAACGGGCGAAGCGCCCGTCACCCCCTAGCACGCGGTTCGCGGCGGTACCGCTCACGCCCCCGGGCGTGGGCGGTGCCGACGGCCAGTGAGCGTCGTGGTGATCACCTTTGCCCTGTGGGGCCCGTTCGTGTTGCTCGCGCTGGCGAGCGTGTGGGATTTCCGGAAACGTGAGATCCCCGATGCCATTCCCATGGCCTTGTTGCTGTGGACGATGGCCGCCCACGTGTGGCACGCCACGCCGGTGGGCTGGATCTCGGCTGGTGAAGGCCTCGCGCTCGGGTTGGCACTTGGTATCGCCGCCTTCCAGGCCAACGTCATCGGCGGCGGCGACGCCAAACTGCTCGCCGCGCTCGGCGCACTCCTCGGCCCTCTCGCATTCGCGGTGTTCCTCCTGTTCGCGTCGGTCGCCGGCGGTCTGCTCGCGATCGTCGCGCGCCTGCGTGGCGAGCGGGACCTGGCGTATGCGCCGGCGTTCGCGCTGGGCTGGCTGGGGCTGGTGCTGCTCCGATGAAGGCCGTGCTCGCCGATCGCCGCGGATCGGTCCTCGTCGAGTTCGCGCTCGTCGCGCTCGTCCTCACGCTGCTGCTCTCGGCAACGGTCGACCTGGGTCGTCTCGTCTTCGCCGCCGAAGTGGTCCAGGACGCGGCTCGTGCCGGCGCGCGCGAGTTGTCGGTCACGCCGCTGCCGGCCGCCATCACGTTCAACGACGCGCGCGATTGTCGGAATCCGCCCTACGACGCGCCGCCGTCATCCTGTCTCGACGGGTCGGGCGCAACGCCGATCTTCCGCGATCGTGTCTTCGATCCCGACCGCCTGGTCCTGGACATCACGGCGGACGTCGCGAACCACACGTTCGATCTCGACGCCACTTGCGCGGCGCTGCCGATCGTCAATCGTGTGCTGTGTCCGTTGATGATCGTCGACCGGACATCGGTGCCCGGCACGACGCTTCTGCGCTATCCGGGCACGCTGCTGCGCAACACGACGTCGGGCCGTTACACGGTCGTGATCGCGGCGATCACCGAGCGCGACGCCAACGGCGCGGAAACCGGCGTCACCTGGCTCCCGGTCGTCGAAGGCGTCGGCGCGAGCGACGATCCGACCGTCGACGCGTTCAGTCTGGCGGGCGCGGCCGCGGGCCAGCCCGGCGCCAAGGGCGTCGCCGCCATCCGCGTCAACTATCCCTTTCAAGCCGCGATGCTGAGCGGCTTCCGGCCATCTGCCGACGGCCCGCTCGCGCCGAACATCGCGAACGTCAACGTGGCCGACGACTCCGCGATCGCTGCGCCGCCGGATCCGAACGTCGAATTCGCCGCCGGAGACACGTCGGATGCCGGGCCGTACGCCGGCCGCCTCGGCCTCGGACAGCAGTTCGCCTTCGCCGGAAAAGTCGTGCGGCCATTCCGCCGCGTCGTATCTGCACAGGCGGTGTTTCGCCGCGAAGTCTTCCAGGAAACCCGCGAGGTGACCCCATGAGATCGTCCCCTGCCGCCCGACCCTGGCGTCGCCGCCGCGCGAGCCTGCGGACCTGGGTCGCGCTCGGCGTCGTCGTGCTCGGCGCCGTCGCGCTCGTCGTCTTGTGGAAGACGGGCGTCATCAGCCGCGCGACGTTCGGCGCGGCCACGACGCCGTCCACGCGCGGGCTCGTGGCCGTGCCGATGACGCCACGCGCGATTCCTGCGTACACGCGCGTCACGCGCGACGACTTCTGGGATCCCGCCGGCAAGCGCCTGACGGTGACCTACCTGCCGCCGCAGGCGGTGACACCCGACTTGCTCACCAAGTGGAGCGACATCTGGGGCCGCGTGCTGGACCATGACAAGCCGGCGGGCTACGTCTTCACCGAAGCCGATTTTCTGCCGAAAGGTACGCGCGCCGGACTCGTCGCCGGCATCCCGGCGGGCAAGCGCGCGCTTCGCGTGCAGGCCGACAAGGTCACGGGACTCTACGGCCTGCAGCGCGGCGATCACCTCGATTTGGTGGCGACGCTTCCGATCGACGTGAAGGGACGCGCCCAGTCGTTCGGGTTCGCCGGCGCGTACGCGCAGCAACTGGCGCTGCAGGCCCAGCTCACCAACTGGCAGAAACAGGCGACCGTTCGCGTCATGGCCCAGAACGCCGTCGTCGTCGAGCCGCTCACGACGCGCCAGGTCCCCGTCTATTCCTCGACGCTCACGCAAGGCGCGGTCACGCGCCTGCGGCCGGTCCAGGAGGTCGTGATCGCCGTCGATCCCGGCGACGTCGCGCGTCTGACCGAAGCGCTCGCCGTCGACGCGCAGATCTCCGCGGTGCCGCGGTCGGGCCGGCCCGACGATCCGGCAGCCAGCGTGACGCCCGATCTCGATCCAGTGAGCCCCTTCGGCGGACCGGGCGTGGCGCCAGGCGCGGGGGCGGCGGGCCTGACGATGGTCGAGGCCATCGCGGGATCGAAACGCGAACTCACGGCAGTGGTGGCGAAGTAGGCGCGCATGCTCGTGCAGATCGCCTTCATGCTCGTGGCACTCTTCGGCGTCGCGGCGTTGACCGTGGATCTGGGACTTGCGCGCGTGACGCAATCGGAAATGCAGACGGCCGCCGACAGCGCCGCCATCGAGGGCCTGCGCTATCGCAACATCTCGAGCGACGGCTTTCAGAGCGATTGCCGCCGGCGCGTGGCTGCGGCGGACATGGTCCGCACGACGTTCCAGAACACGGACGATGACCGGCGGTACGGCGCCGGACCCGTCATCGCCATCGACGGCGGCGTCGGCCCGGCGGACGCGTTCACGCAGATCGACCTGTCGGACCCGCACGCGTATGCGCCTGATCTGCAGATCAATCAGACGACGAATGACGGGATCGGCGATCTCGTCAGCGGCACGTTCACCTCGTCTTCGGCGCCCGGACCGGAGGAGGACGCTGGCTATGCCCGAGTCGACTTCGCACCCGCCGCCGCGGTCGACGCCGGATCGAGCGGATTCGAGGGATGCCCGTCGCCGATCGATCATCCCGAGCTGTATGACAATCCCGCCCCGGACGCGTGGCCCGACTCTGGCGTCGGCCCGATAGGCGTGGCCGATCACGCCAACGGCGCCTTTCTCGTCCGGCTCCGCCGCACGTCGAATCGAGACGGACTCGACGATGTGCCAGAGGTCAGCTCGCACGGGCCGGCATTGCCGCTGCTCTTCGGCCGCGGCAGCGCCATCGCCGGTACCGACGTTGACGCGGGCGATTCGCTTCGCCGTGACGGCCTCACGATCCGGGCAACGGCAATCGCGGGCGCGATGCCGGCGCTCGCCGTCGGCCAGGCTGGAGGATCCGTCGGCGAGGGAGCGGCGCCGTTCGCGCTGTCGAGCGACGCCTACGCGGCAGTGCCCGTCGATCCACCGACGACGATGGTCATCGGCGCTGACGGGTCGATTGACGGTGGGCAATTCACGGCTGTACCTCTGACGCGCGTCGGCGAGATGGTCCCCGTAGCGTCACCCGCTACGTGCGACGTGCCCATATCTGGTGAAGGCCGGCGCGCGTACGTGCCGCTCGTCGAC
Organism: Vicinamibacterales bacterium; assembly: GCA_035550595.1. Taxonomy (GTDB): domain Bacteria; phylum Acidobacteriota; class Vicinamibacteria; order Vicinamibacterales; family SCN-69-37; genus CALFMR01. Next base: position 40,049 of record DASZOV010000004.1, on the reverse strand, counting down.
ACGATCGGCGCGTCATCGCGCGTCGTCGGATTCGGCCGCGTCACGTTCTGGTGGAGCTGCGACACGCCCGGTGATCCGCCTGGCGACTTCCGCGTCGCGCGGGGCTCGCAGCACGTCGTCTCGGCCAACGCGACCGCCGTCCTCGCCGACGGCTTTCCCGCCGATCTGCCGCTCGACGACGTCGCGGACCTGATGACCCGTAACCGTCAGCTCGCCGACGCGGGACTCGCCGTGCTCGTGCCCGCGCTCGTCCGGTAGCGCCACGCCCATGGCTGTCGATCGCGTCATCCACGTGCTCGTCGTCGCCGACGATCCAACGGTCGAACCGGAGATCGTCACGGCGCTCGACGCGCTGCCCGCCTATCACGTCGTCGTGCACCTTGCGCGCGATCACGCCCATGCCCTGGACGTCGCGCGCACGCGTCAACCGCGTCTGGTCATCGTCGACATGGCGGCCGACGTGCGGCGTCTCGTGCATCTCGCGCGGGAACTCCATGCCGACATGCCGGGCGTGGTCGTCGCCGGTCTGTTCCAGGAGGATCGACTCGGGGCGACCGAGCGTGAGAGCGCGCTCATCATCGAAGCAATCCGCGGCCGGGTCCAGGACTTCCTGCGCCGGCCCGTGTCGAGCACCGAGCTGCGTCAGCTCCTCGACCGTGTCGACGCGCCCGCGACGCAGCCGGCCCGGCGCGCCGGCACCGTGGTGTCGTTCGTGAGCAACAAGGGCGGCGTCGGCAAATCCACGCTCTCGGTGAGCACCGCGTGCCTGCTCGCCCGGCGCCATCCGGATCGCGTGCTCCTCGTCGACACGTCGCTGCAGTTGGGCGTGTGCGCGATGCTGCTCGATCTGCAGCCGCCGACGACGATCGTCGACGCCGTGCGCCAGAAGGATCGGCTCGACGAGACGCTCGTGACCGAGCTGTCGGCGCGCCACGCGTCGGGCCTGAGACTGCTCGCCGCGCCGGCCGACGCCGTCGAGGCCTCGGAGATCACCGACGAGGCGATCGCGCGCGTGCTCAACCGCGCGCGTCATGCGTTCGACTTCGTCGTCGTCGATACGTTTCCGATGCTCGACGAGATCGTCATGGCCGTGCTCGACGTGTCGGACGTCGGCTTCGTCGTCTCGCAGGGCACCGTGCCGAGCGTCGTGGGCACCGCCAAGCTCCTCCCTGTCCTCGAGACGGTGGGCTTTGGCGCCGCGCGCCAGCGCGTCGTGCTCAGCCACAACTATCGGCGTTTCGCTGGCGCCCTCTCGGTCGCCGACATCGAATCGCGCCTCGGCCGGCCGATCGATCACGTCGTGCCGTACGACCGGCGCGTGCTCGTCTCGATGAACACCGGTGAACCGTACGCGTTGAAGGCTTCGGTCCGCTTCGGTTTCGGACGGCACGTGATCGGCATCGTCGACGACATCGAAACGCCGGACGCACGCGTCACGGCGACGGCCAGCGCAGCGGCGGACCGCGGCGCGGCGGCGGCCACTACGACGCTCGGAGATGAACCGCTGTGAGCACTGATCGAACCGGACCGCCGTCACGACACGGGAGCGACCGCGATCGGCTCGCCCGGTCGCTCACGGCCGGCGCGGCCGCGCGCTTCAAACCGGCCGGCCGCAGCGCGACGTTCCGCGTCGTGGGTCCCAGTCCGCCAGCCGTCGACGAACTGCACGCCGACCGGACGGACTACCTGGTCGTCAAAGCCGACCTGCAGCAACGCCTGCTCGACGAGATCGGCGAGCGACAGTTGCAGAACCGCGGCCAGGAGGACATCGAAGCTGTCGTCCAGGAGTTCGTCGCGCGCGTCATCGCGTCGGAAGGCGTGCCGCTCAACGAGACGGAACGCGTCCGCCTGGCCGAGGAACTGACCGACGAGGCCGTCGGTCTCGGCCCGCTCGCTCCCCTCCTGGGCGATCCGGCCGTCAGCGACATCCTCGTCAACGGGCCGCACCGCGTCTACGTCGAGCGATTCGGCCGGATCGAGCGGACGTCGATCCGGTTTCGCGACGATGACCACGTGATCCGCATCATCGAGCGTATCGCGGCATCGGTCGGACGCCGCATCGACGCGGCCTCGCCCATGGCCGATTTGCGACTGCCCGACGGCAGCCGCGTGAACGCCACGCTGCCGCCGGCCTCGATCGATGGCCCCACGCTGTCGATCCGCCGCTTCGGGCGGCGACGCCTGCGCCGCGCCGACCTGGTGGCGCTGGGATCGTTGTCGGCCGACATGCTCACCTGGCTCGACCTGGTGGTGCGCGCGCACAAGAACGTCCTCATCTCGGGCGGCACGGGCGCCGGCAAGTCCACGCTGCTCGGCGCGCTGGCCGAGGCCATCCCGCCAAACGAACGAATCATCACGATCGAGGACGTCGCCGAGCTGATCCTCGATCAGGAGCACGTTGTCCGGCTCGAGACGCGGCCGCCCAACATCGAGGGGCGCGGCCGCATCACGGCGCGCGATCTCGTCATCAACTCACTGCGCATGCGGCCCGACCGCATCATCGTCGGCGAAGTGCGCGGCGCCGAAGCGCTCGACATGCTGCAGGCCATGAACACCGGACACGACGGCAGCCTGTCGACCGTGCACGCCAACTCGCCGCGCGACGGGCTGTCGCGACTCGAGACGATGGTGCTCATGGCGGGCACGGAGCTGCCGTCACGCGCCATCCGTGAGCAGATCGTCTCGGCCATTCATCTGCTCGTACACGTGCGCCGTTTCGAAGACGGCGTCCGGCGCGTCGAGCACGTCGCCGAGATCACCGGCATCGAAGGCACGACACCGCTCATCCAGCCCATCTTCGAATTCAAACGGCGCGGTCGGCAGGAGCGCCGCGTCATGGGTGACTTCGTGGCGACCGGCATCGTTCCGCGGGCCGTGGAAGAGCTTCGCGATCAAGGCGTGGACGTGCCGCTCGAGATCTTCGATCGCCCGCGCTCGTAGCCTGCACCATGTCCGCTTCAGGGATGCTGCTCGTCATGGCGCTCGCCGGTCTCGGCGCGATCACCTATGGATGGGGCGCCGTGCGCATCCGCCGCGCCGGCCGCGCCCGCCTCGATCGCGCGATCGGCCCGACGCGCTCCGACGACGAACGTCCCGTCGCGCGGCTGCACGCGTTTCCCCCCCGTTACCCGTGGCTCGGACCTGCGGTTGGTCTGTCGACGATCGCGGCCGTGGCGCTGGTCCTGGCGCCACCCTTCGCGTTGGGCGCCGGTGCCTTGCTCGGCACGCTCGCCTACCTCGCCGAGCGCGCGATCGCCGAGTCGCGAGCCGGCAGGATCGAGCAGCAGCTCGCCAACGCGCTCGACCTCGTCGTCGCGTCGATCCAGGCGGGCGGATCGCTCATGCGCGCGCTCGAGGCCGCACTGGAGGAGGCGACCGATCCGCTGCGTCCTTTCCTGCGCGATCTGGTGACGCGCCTGCAGCTCGGCGATGCACCCGATGCCGTGCTGCGCGACTTCGCGGCGCGCGTCCCGATCGAGACGTTCCGGCTCTTCAGCATCACGTTGGCCGTGCACTGGGAGATCGGCGGCAGTCTCGCGTCGACGCTGGCCGTCGTCGCGCGCACCGTGCGGGACCGCGCCGAGTTGTCACGCCGCCTCCGCGCGCAGAGCGCCGAAGCGTACTTCTCGGTGACCGTCGTCATGCTGCTCGTCTACGGCGTCGGCCTGCTGATGTGGCGAGCCAATCCCGACCCAGTCGTCCAATTCTTCCTGTCGCCCGTCGGCGCCGAGCTGACCGGCGCCGTCGTCCTGCTCCAGGCCGTCGGGTTGATCTGGATGTCCCGGATCAGCGGCGTCGAGTACTGACGCGATTCGAAGAGAAACGTCATGACGGACACGATCATCATCCTTGCCATCGTCGGCGCCGTGACGGCCTTCGCCTGGCGCTGGACGCGGCGCCACGCGAGCCGCACGCGGCTCGATGCGTGGCTGGCGACGCGCGACGGCGCGGCTGACGATCCCCGCCAGCGTCGTGGTCTGCCGCGCTGGCTCGAGCTCGCTGGCTATTGGAACGCCGACGCGGCGCCATGGTTCGTCGTCGCGGAAGCCCTGGCCGTCGTCGTCGCCGGCATGGCGGCGTGGCTGCTCGACGTGTCGGGTGCGATCCCGCGACTCGCGGCGTCGGTCGTCGGTGTCCCTGGCGGCGTCGGCACGATGATGGCGGCCGTGCTGTCGACCGCGCCGTGGATCGTCTTCGTCATCGTCGCGGCGTTGCCGGTGCTGCACGTGCGCGCGGCACGCCGGCGCGTCGTTCGCGAAGTCGAGGCGGACCTGCCGCTCGTCCTCGAGATCTTCGCCACGCTCGCCGAGGCGGGCCTCGGCTTCGACGCCTCGCTCGTCCGGCTGCTCGACGCCATGCCCGGCGGCCGGCCGTTGCACCGCGCGCTGCGGCACTTTCAACGCGACGTGCGGTCCGGCGTGCCGCGCGTGCAGGCGCTGCGCCGGACCGCGTCGCGGCTCGACGTGTCGTCGGTGACCGTGTTCGTCTCGGCCATCGTCCAGGCCGAGCACGTCGGCGCCGGTGTGGCCGGCACACTGCGACGCCAGGCCGACGACGTCCGCGATCGACGACGAGAACGCGTGGCGATCCTCGGGCAGATGCTGCCGGTCAAGCTGATGTTCCCGCTCGTCGCCTGCTTCCTGCCGGGCATCTTTCTGACGACGCTCGGGCCGGCGCTGCTCGAGATGGTCGAGGTGACCGGTGGATTCATGCGATAGCACCCGAGCACGAGACAAGGAGCCAGGACTGATGACGAAGACATTGTCGACGCGCGCGTGGCGGCGCGCGGCGATCATCGCGGTCGTGACCGTTGCGGCTGGCTGCGCGTCGGTACCACCGCGGATCGACGTCTCGTGCGGCGATGCGGAACGCGTCGCGCGTGACGCGCTCGACCGCATCGGCGCGATCGAGGCCACGCCCGAAGGCTGCTCGTCGGCGGCATGGGGGCAAGAGTGTCAGCGGCAGCGCGATCGCGTCCGTCGCCTGGCCGTGAGTTGCGCGACACACGCGGCGGTGCTCGTCGCCGACGCCTGGCTCAGCTACGACGACCATGACGTCGAACGCGCGCGTGACGATCTCGATGCGGCTCTCGCCTTGCCGATCGCCCAACCCGACGCCGCGGTGCTGCGCGCACGCCTGGCGCTCGAGGACGGTGACGTCGCATTCGCGCTCCGCTTGTCGCAGGAACAACTCGCGCGCACGCCGGATCACGCGGGTCTCCACGAAGTCCGCGCCGCCTCGCTCTATGCGGCCGGCCGGTTGTCGGATGCGTCGACCGAACTGGCCATTGCCGGCAAGCTCGGCGCGCCGGCGTGGCGGGTCGCCTACGATCAAGGCCTGCTCGCGGAAGCCTTGGGACGGTCGAGCGATGCGGCGCGGCAATATGAAGCCGCGTTGGCGTCGCGACCCGGGTGGCCGCCCGCCGCCGGCAGGCTGCGCGCGCTCGAGGCCGCAGCCGACGCGACGGGCACGCCCGAGGCGTCCGCACCGTGATCGCGTCGAGCCATCCGTCGGGCACTGGCTGCCGCTCATCGGCCGATCCGGTGCGTTGCCTGAAACGCCCTCGCCTCGAGCAGGACCGTACGCTCCAATGACGAAAGCCGGCCTCCTGACCAGGAGGACGCCGGTCAGGACGGAGTGACGTCGCCTCATGGCTGGCTCTCGATCGACCTCGACTCGGCGCGTTCGCTCGAAGTACTCCTTCGGCGTCACGTGTCTCGTGCTGCTCGCCGTCATGCTGTCGCGCGATTCGGAGCCGGGCGCCCAAAGCGGCGTCTTCCGCGCGACGCTCGACAACGGCCTTCGCGTCGTCATCGTCGAGGACGACCTGGCGCCGGTCGTGACGGTGGAGAGCAGTTACATGGTCGGCGCCGACGAGACGCCGGAAGGCTTTCCTGGCATGGCGCACGCCCAGGAACACATGGCCTTTCGAGGCTGCGCCGATCTCTCGGCCGACCAGACGGCCGCGATCTTCGCGTTGCTCGGCGGCGACGGCAACGCCGAGACTCAGCAGAACGTCACGCAGTACTTCTCGACGGTGCCGGCTGCCGATCTCGATGTCGCGCTCCGCGTGGACGCCGCGTGCATGCGACACATCGACGACGCGGACGCCGAGTGGGCGCAGGAGCGCGGCGCGATTGAACAGGAAGTCGCGCGTGATCTGTCCGATCCCACCTATCGATTCATCACGCGCGTCAACGACGATCTCTTTGCTGGCACGCCCTACGCGCACGACGCGCTCGGCACGAAAACGTCCTTCGATGCGACGACGGGCGACATGCTGCGTCGCTTCCACGACGCCTGGTACGCGCCGAACAACGCCGTGCTCGTGATCGTGGGCCATGTCGATCCGGCGCGGACGATGGCCACCATCCGGACGTTGTACGGTGACATTCCGCGCAAGGCCCTGCCCGAACGCCCGGCCGTCACTCTGCCTCCGGTCCGCGCCGAGACCTTTGCACTCGAAAGCAATCTTCCATACACGCTGGCATTCATCGGCTATCGGTTGCCTGGCACCGACAGCCCTGACTTCGCGGCAGCGCGCGTCCTTGCCGACGTGTTGGCGAGTCAACGCGGAAGTCTCTACGGGCTCGTCCCGGCCGGCCGGGCGCTTGCGGCCGACTTCGAGCTCGTCGAGACGTATCCCAAGGCGAGCGTGGGGTTCAGCGCCGCCGCGATTCCCGCGGGCGCCGATGCGGTGGCCATGATCGCCACGCTCCGCGAGCTCGTCGCCGGCAGCGTCCGCACGGGCGTGTCCGCCGATCTGGTCGAAGCAGCGAAACGCCTCGAGGTCGCGCATGCGCAGTTCGACCGGAACTCGATCCCCGGCCTGGCGCAGGCCTGGTCGCAGGCCATCGCCGCCGAAGGACGCACGTCACCCGACGACGACGTCGCCGCGATCCAGCGAGTGACGGTCGACGACGTGAACCGCGTGGCCAGGCAATTCCTCGTCCCGACCAATGCCGTCGCGGCCACGCTGGTGCCCTCGCGTTCACCGGTGCCCATCACGGCCAAGGGTTTTGGCGGAGGCGAACAGACGACGAGCGCGCCGACCGCCGCGGTCGATCTGCCCGCTTGGGCATCGACGGCACTCGACGCCATCCACGTGCCGAGCGAGACGCCGCGCTGGACCGACACGACGTTGCCCAACGGTCTTCGTCTGATCGTGCGGACGGAAACGACCAGCCCGACCGTCACGGTGCTGGGCCGCGTGCGCCACGAGGCCCGGCTGCAGGCGCCGCGCGGCAAAGAAGGCATCGACGACGTGCTCGACGACCTCTTCTCATACGGCACGACGAGTCTCGATCGGCTGTCGTTCCAGAAGGCGCTCGACGATATCGGCGCGAGCGAGACGGGAGGCGCGGACTTCTCGCTTCGCGTGCTCGAGGCGCACTGGTCGCGCGGCGTCGAGCTACTCGCCGATCACGAGCTGCACCCCGCCCTGCTCGACGAGGCGTTCGCCGTCGTCAAGCAGCAGACGATCGATTACCTCAAAGGGCGTCTCGAGAGTCCAGGCTACAAGGCCGATCGCCTCTTGCGCGTTGGCTTGCTGCCCGCAGCCGATCCCGCGTTGCGCGACGCGACGCCGGAGACGGTGGCGTCGCTCACGATCGACGACGTGCGGCGCTATCACGCGACGACCTTTCGGCCGGACCTGACGACCATTGTCGTCATCGGCGACGTCACGCCGGAGGAGGCGCGCGCGGTGATCAGCCAATGGTTCGGTGGCTGGACCGCGACCGGTGCGACACCGGACCTCACGCTTCCGCACGTCCCGCCGAACGCGCCGTCCTCGGTCGTCGTGCCCGATCCGACGGCGGTGCAGGCGTCGGTCGTCCTCGCCGAGACGATCGACCTGACGCGATTCGATCGGGATTACTACGCGTTGGCGCTCGGCAATCACATTCTCGGCGGCGGCTTCTACGCGACGCGGCTGTATCACGACCTGCGGCAAACCACGGGCTACGTCTACACGGTCGACGACCGTCTGACGTCCACCAGGTCGCGGAGTGTCTACAGCGTGACCTACGGCTGCGATCCGGCGAACGTGGCGAAGGCGCGAGACCTCATCGAGCGGGATCTGCGAGCGATGGCGACGAGCAATGTCACGGCCGCCGAACTGCACCAGGCCAAGGCGCTCCTGCTGCGGCAACTTCCGCTACAGGAGTCGAGCGAGGACGACGTGGCGGCAGGTCTGATCGCGCGCGCCGACATCGGCCTGCCGCTCGACGAGCCGCAGCGGGCCGCAGAGCGGTACGCGGCGCTCACCGCCGACGACGTGCGCGCGGCGTTCAGCCATTGGATTCGTCCCGACGCGTTCGTCCAGGTCGTCCGCGGCCCCGCAGCGCCGTAGGCCGTCGTTCTCTGCCGCCGCCTATCGCCGCTCGGGCGGGACCGACAAGGCCGCGGCTTCGGCAACACCGGCCGTGACCTCGGGCAGGATGCCGAGGCGCACGTAGATCGGACGGATCGACTGGCGGATGCCTGGCAACGCGCGGGCGAAGACGGCCGCGCCGATCAGACAGCAGATGCCGCCGATGAGCAGCGTGTGCTGCGCGCCGATCTTCTCCGACAGCCAGCCGGCGATGAGGCTCCCGAACGGCGCCGTGCCGAGAAACGCCATCATGTAGAAGCTCATCACCCGCCCGCGCTTCTCGTCGTCCACGATCGTCTGGATGACGGTGTTGCTCGACGCCATCTGCACCATGAAGCCGAAGCCGGTCACGACCAGGCACGGCAGCGCCAGCCAGAAGACGGACGCGAACGAGAATAGGACGAGGCCGCCGCCGAACACGCTCGTCGCAATCGGGATGATCCGGCTGAGCCCGCGCACCGAGCGGCGTGAAGCGAGCCACAACGCACCGACGAGCGCGCCACACCCGGCTGCCGTCATCAGAAACCCGAGCGTGTGCGGTCCGCCGTGGAAGACGTCGGTCGCGAACACCGGCATGAGCACCGAGTACGGCACGCCCACCAGGCTCACGACCGCCAGCAGCAGGATGATGGAACGGATCGGCCCGAAGCCGAACGCGTAGCGGAAGCCTTCGGCGAGCTGCGCCCGCGCGCTGCCGTGGCCGACGGCCGGCGCGGTCGACCGGACGTCGCGCATCCGAAGAAGCGCGATGATGACGGCCACGTAGCTGATCCCGTCGAACAGGAAACACCAGCCTTCGCTCGATGCCGCGATGACGAAGCCGGCGATCGTCGGCCCGATGAGCCGCGCGGCATTGACCATCGATGAGTTCAGCGCGATGGCGTTGCCGAGATCCTCGCGCCGCTCGATCATCGTGATGAGAAACGCCTGGCGCGTGGGCATGTCGAATGCGTTGACCATCCCCTGCACGACGCTGAGCACGATGATCCAGCCGACGGTGACGTGACCGCTCAGCGTGAGCGCCGCGAGCGCGAACGACTGCAGCATCGACACGGTCTGCGTGGCGACGAGCAGCCGGTGCCGGTCGTGCCGGTCGACGAACACGCCGGCCACCGGTCCGAGCAGGAACGCCGGGAACTGGCCGGCGAAGCCGACGACGCCGAGGAGCAGGGCCGATCCGGTGAGGCGGTAGACGAGCCAGTTGGTGGCCGTGGTCGTGATCCACGTCCCCAGGAGCGAGATGACTTGTCCGCCGAAGAAGAGGCGATAGTTGCGATAGGCGAGCGCACGCAGCACGAACGCGAGGCTGCCGCCGCCGCGATCCGACGACACGTTGCCTCGATTCTATCCGGCTTGCCGCGCGCTGCGCCCGTGCCCGCGAGGCGACGCCGTGGGACGCAGCGACTCGAGATAGCGCACCATCTCCGCCTGCCCCGACGTGAGCAGGCGTGCATCCTGCGCGCCTTTTGCGAGCGACACGTAGCCTTCGTACAGTGCGACGAAGTACGTCGCCGCGTCGTCGGGAGACACGTCCGTGCGCACGAAGCCACGACGCCGTCCGCGCGCGAGCGCGTCGGCAATCCCGCGAATCCAGGCGTCCAGCAGTCGTGCGATCCGTTCGCGGAACGCGCCGTTCACCGGTGACATCTCCTGCGCCAGGTTGTTGAGGGGACATCCGCACCGGATGGCGTCGGGATCGAGCGGGCTGTTCTGAACAATGGCGATGAGCGCCTGGATCGGGTCATCGGCCTCGGCGAGCGGCCGAAGCCATTTCTCGCGCGTGAAATCGGCGAGGACCTCGTCGACGATGGCGTACCCGAGCGCGTCTTTACCGGCGAAGTGGTGGTAGAGCGCGCCCTTGGTGACGCCGGCCTCGGCCAGGATGGCGTCGAGGTCGGTCGCCTGGAACCCCGCCTCGTGGATGCGCCGAGCCGCGGCCTGGAGCAACGCGCCGCGCGTGCGCGACGGATCGCGAGGGGCCCTCGTCCGGGGCCGCGCGGCCGGCGGTCGCCTGAACATACTGATGAGTATGTCGCAGGCCTCCGGTAAGTCAAAATCGCGAACCCCGACGCGGTGGTCGCGGCCCGAATGGCCGCGATCAGCCGGCCGCCGAGGGCCCCACGGGGCCGTCGCCGTCACGGAATCCGTCGATCGCTCTGAACACATCGGCGCTGACATCGTCGACGCCGCGGCTGCCGTCGACCGTGACGACGACGCCGTGGGTCTGGTAATGGCCGATGACCGGTTCGGACGCCTGCCGGTACTGCAGCAGGCGACGCGCGATCGTGACGTCGTTGTCGTCGGGCCGCGTGATGAGGACGCCGCCGCAGCGCGAACACAGTTCCAGCTCCGACCCGTACGTCGTGCCCCCCGTGTAGAGCGTCTTGCAGCCGGCACAGATCCGCCGCGAACTCAGCCGGCGCGCGACTTCCGCTTCCGGCACGGCGAGCACGAGCGCCATCAACGGACGGCCGTCGATCATCGCGTCGAGCGCGTTGGCCTGCACGACCGTGCGGGGAAAGCCGTCGAGGATGAAGCCCGACGTCACGTCGGGCGCCGAGAGGCGCTCGCGCACGAGGTCGATCATCAGGTCGTCGCCGACGAGATCGCCGGCCGCCATGATGGCCTCGACCTGCCGGCCGAGCGGCGACTTCGCCTTGACGGCCGCGCGCAGGATGTCGCCCGTGGAAATGGCGGGCACGCCATAACGCGCCGAAATGCGCGCCGCCTGCGTCCCCTTCCCCGAGCCCGGGGGCCCAATCAACACCAGATTGACGTCACGCATGTCGATCCGAACACTGCTCGCGCGGCAGATCCGCGCGTTCCGCATGCTATCAGGCTGAGGGGAAAAGACAGGGATCAGGGGACAGAACTGAAAAAGATGACACCGCGAGCCCCCAAGCGCAGCGAGGGCGGCGAAGCGATCAAAAGAAGTCCGCGAAGCCCGCGACGGAGGAGCGGTGCTGAGCGGGCGAGCGGGGGGCCCCGCGAGCGAGTGAAGAGAAGATGGCCCCAGCGCACTGCAAAAAAGATGACACGCGACCGACAATTGCTGTCGCGTCCTATCCTGCCGGCGCGGGCGGCACCGGCGGCGCATCCGCGGGCGCCGCGATCGATGGCGCCGGTGCGGCAGGCGGCACGGGATAGCCGAGCGCGCGACGCAGCGTGATCTGTTGCTGCCGCAGCACGTCGGCGACCGTCGGATCCGTCCGCGCGATGGCCGTCGTCACCTGATCGCGCGTCTGCTGAATCTCGGCGAGCGCGTCGCGGACGTCAGGCGCGGTCGCCTGCGCCATCTCCTGCTGCACACGATCGAAGAACGCGGACGAAAGCGTCGAGGCTTCGCCGAAGTTGCGGACGGCAATCGCGTCACCGAGCCGGAGTTGCTGGCCGAGCAGCTCGCCCAGACGGACGCGCGACTGAGCGTCGGCCAGTTGCGGCCGCAGCGCGTCGAGCGCAGCCTCGGCCTCGACGGCACGCCGATGTTCCGGCCAGAAGCCCCCGATGTAGGCCAGCCCTGCCAGCACGATCACTGCTACCGCCACGACGCGCTTCATGCCCGCCTCCTTCGCCGCCGGCCGGACGCACGGCCGCATACGCCGGGTGTCCGCCTGTTCGCGTGACGCGCATTTTACCTGACGGCGCTCGCCCCGGGAGGCCGCGTCCCCTGCGCCGGAGACTTTCCCCTGCACGCACAACATCGAGCCGCGCCACGAGTGCGAGACGCAGCCCAGCCAGTACGATCGAGCGACGCGCAACTCCTTCGACGACGTCGCGCGCTGGATCAACACGCGGCTTCGACGCATGTGTGACGTGTCGAATTCCAGGTGACAGATCCGCGCACGTGTCACAAGATGACGCATGCTCGAGCTGGCCAATGCGTGGGCCGCGTCGCGTCCCGCCTACATCGTCCTGCTGTTCGTGCTGTTCATCGTGCCGCGGCTGCTCCAACGGTTCCGCGTGCCGACGGCGATTACGGCGCTCGCCTTCGGCGCCGCGGCGGGCATGGGCCTCGGCTGGTTCCGCGGTGACAACACGGTCGACCTGCTCGCGACGCTGGGCGTCGTCGCACTCTTCGTGTTCGCGGGCCTCGACGTCGACCTCGCGGAGCTGCGGCGCGAGCGGCGACCGCTCGTCGAACACGTGGCGGTCAGTGGCGTGTCGCTCGCGGCCGTCTCGTGCGCGAGCATCTGGCTGTGGCACCAGCCGCCGCGCATCAGTGTTCTCGTCGCGCTCGCTCTCCTGACGCCGTCGACGGGATTCATCCTCGACTCGATCAACAGTTGGGGACTGAGCGAGCGTGAGCGCTTCCGCGTGCGGTCCAAGGCGATCGCCACCGAGCTCGTCGCGCTCATGGTGCTGCTCGTCACGCTCCAGTCGACGAGCGTCGTGCGGCTCGGGCTGTCGATGGGCGCGCTCGTCGCGATGGTCGTGCTCTTGCCGGTCATCTTCCGCTGGTTCGCGTCGGCCATCATTCCGTACGCACCGAAGTCGGAATTCGGTTTCGTCATGCTCGTCGCGGTCATCTGCGCGGTCATCACGCGAAGCCTCGGCGTCTACTACCTCGTCGGCGCGTTCGTCGTCGGCATGGCGGCGCGCCAACTGCGCAACCAGATCCCCGCGCTCACGTCGGAGCGGCTGCTGGGATCGGTCGAGTCGTTCGCGTCGCTCTTCGTCCCGTTCTACTTCTTCCACGCCGGGCTCGGCCTGACGCCCGAGCATTTCCAACTCGCGTCGCTCGCGACAGGCGCGGTCTTTCTCATCGGCGCCATCCCGCTGCGCCTCGGCATCGTCATCGCGCACGGCGCGCTCCGGTATCGCGAGCCGGCCGCGGCGAGCCTGCGTGTCGCCATCCCGCTGATGCCGACGACGGTCTTCACGCTCGTCCTGGCGACGATCCTGCGCGACAGCCTGCACGCGCCGCCGTACATCTTCGGTGGGCTGGTGGTCTACACGCTGGTCAACACCATGATTCCCGGCTTCGCGATGCCGAAGACGACGCCGTCGTTCGACGACGAGCTGCTGCTCGGCGACTCGGCGGCGCCGTTCACCGACGCGCGCAACTACGGGGACGCGCCGCCGGCGTAGTCGCGCGAAGACGCGAAGAGCGCGAAGGGACATCCATATTCGTAGGGGCGGGCCTCCGTGCCCGCCCGGGTTGTCTCACGCGAAGGCGCGAAGAGCGCGAAAGGACACCCATGTTCGTAGGGGCGGGCCCCCGTGCCCGCCCGGGTTGTCTCACGCGAAGACGCGCGAAGACGCGAAGCGCGGAAAGACGGGCTGCCGACTCGGCAGCTTGCAACACACTGGCGGTTGTCGGTAATCTAGGCATGAAGTTGTCGACCATTTAGGTATCGTGTCGCGGCGCCCTTCGCGCGCGCCGCCGACAGGAGTCCTCGTCATGGGCAAGCCGTCCGATCTCATCCAGGGCACGCTCGATCTGCTGATCCTTCGCACGCTCGCGATCGAGCCGGCGCACGGCTGGGCCATTGCGAAGCGCATTCAGCAGACCAGCGGCGACGTCCTGCAGGTCACGCAAGGGTCGCTCTACCCCGCCCTCCACCGGCTCGAGCAGCAGGGTTGGCTGAAGGCCCGGTGGGAGACGAGCGCGCAGGGCCGTGATCAGAAGGTCTACGCGCTCACCGCTGCCGGCCGGAAGCAGATGGCGCGCGAACTCGAGAGCTGGGAACGCCTGTCGGCCGCCATCGGCCTCGTCGTCCGCGAAGCCTGAGAGGAGCGAGACGCATGCAGCGATGGCTCGATCGGATACGGCTTCGGTTGCGCTCGCTCTTTCGTCGATCCACCGTCGACCGCGATCTGCGGCGTGAGCTCGACGCGCACGTCCAGGCCTCGATCGACGAACAGGTCGCCGCCGGCATGTCGCCAGACGACGCGCGTCGAGCGGCACTACGGATGTTCGGCAACGTCGCGGGCATCGAGGACGCCTGCCGCGACACACGCGGCGTGCATCTTCTCGACGACCTCGTACGCGACGTCGGTTACGGCATTCGCGCCCTGCGACGCGAACCCGCATTTGCACTCGTTGCCATCCTGACGCTCGCGCTCGGCATCGGCGCCAACACCGCGATCTTCTCCGTCTTCGACGCCGTGATGCTGCGGCCGCTGCTTGTCGATCACCCGGAACGGCTCGTGCTGTTCAGCGGCGATACCAGCACCGGCACGATTAGCGGCACCTTGCCCGAGGGAGCGTGGTCGCTCTTCTCGAGCGAGGCCTACGAGGCACTGCGTGCCGCGAACTTGCCGTTTCAGGACGTGGCGGCGTTCTCGAGCAACTCGGGTGATGTCACGGTACATGTGCTCGATCAAGATGGCACCCAGGCCGCGGGTGACGCGAATCTCAACACCCATCTGGTCTCCGGCAATTACTTCGACGTCATGGGCGTGCATGCCGCGCTTGGGCGCACGTTGAAGGCGGACGACGATCGTCCAGGCGCCGCGGCCGTGGCCGTCATCAGCGATCGCTACTGGCACCAACTCTTCCATGCGGATCCGGACGTCGTCGGCCGCGTCGTTCGCCTCAACCAGGTCGCATTCACCATCGTCGGTGTCACACCGGCCCCGTTCTTCGGAGAACGCGTCGCCGGTGCGCCGGCCTTCTGGGTACCGCTCGTCTGGCAACCGGACATCCAGGAACGCGAGTCGGTGCTGACGCGTCCGGATTACTACTGGCTGAGTCTCATCGGACGACTTGGACCGGGCCAGACCGAGCGCGCAGCCGAGGCAGCGGCCAACGTCGCGCTGCGCCAGTTCCTGACCGCGAAGGCCGGGACGGCGATCGACGCGTCGACGCGCGATCGAATCGCGGGCGTCCGAATCGACATGGTCAGTGGCGCGCGTGGGATCTCCGTCATCCGCGAGCAGGACACGAAACCCCTGGCGCTGCTTCTGGCCGCGGCGGGCCTCGTGCTGCTCATCGCCTGCGCCAACGTCGCGACGCTGCTGCTCTGCCGCGCGACGACGCGCGGAACGGAGGTCGCCGTGCGGCGGGCCCTCGGCGCCGGCCGCGGGCGGCTCGTACGCCAGTGGCTGACGGAGAGTGCCATCCTGGCGTTCTTCGGCGCGACGCTCGGCGTGCTCGTCGCGAACTGGACCGCGCCGTTCCTCCTGTCCTTCTTCTCGGGCGGCCCGGTACACACCGCCCTCAACGGCGCGGTTCTGCTGTTCTCGACGACGACGGCGCTCGTGGCGACGCTGGTGTTCGGACTGGCGCCGGCGCTGCAGGCCGGTCGCACCGACGCGCTGGCGGTGCTTCGCTCGAGCGGACGCGGTCCACGACAGCGGCGTCGCGTCCTCGGCGTGACCGAGCCTTTCGTCGTCGTGCAACTCGCACTGTCCCTCGTGCTCGCGATCGCTGCCACGCTGTGCGCACGCAGCCTGTTCAACTTGGAACGCACGCCGTACGGCTTCGATCAGGACATTCTGCTAACGGGGATCAATCCGAAGCCGGGCGGATACACGGTGAAGAGCGTCGGCGCGTTGTATCGGCGGATATACGACACCGTCGCGGCGCTGCCTGGCGTCGAGGGCGTGACGTTCGCGCGTTACAGTCCATTCGCCGGCAACCGCAGCTCGTTCGGGTCCTCGACGGTCGAAGGCTACACACCGGCACCCGACGAGAACCTGCGGCTCGAAGCCGTCGAAGTGGGCCCGAACTATCCACAGACGCTCGGCATGCCGCTCGTGTCCGGCCGCGCGTTCGACTTCACTGACACGATGGGCGCCGCGCCCGTCGCGATGGTCAACGAGGCGTTCGCCCAACGATTCTTCCCCACCTCGAGCCCGCTCGGACACGAACTCCGGCTCGGCGGCGGAGACCCTCGTCAGATTGTCGGCGTCGTGAGCGACGCGCAGTTCCACGGCGCGCGCGACGCGATGATCCCGTTCGTCTTCGTGCCGATCCTGCAGGAGACGGGCCAGTTCGCGTTCGACTGCGAGTTCGAAGTGCGCACGCGGGGCGACGCCGCGACGTTCACGCGAACCGTGCGGCAGGCGATCGAAGGCGTTGACAGCCGCGTCGTCGTGGGGCGAACGCGTACGCTGCGCGCGCAAGTGCTCGCCTCGTTCGGCCCGGAGCGTCTCGCGGCCGGATTCGTCGGCGCCTTCGCCCTGCTCGCGTTGCTCCTCGCTGCCGTCGGCCTCTACGGCGTCGTCGCGCACGGCGTGGCGCGGCGGACGAACGAGATCGGCATCCGAGTCGCCCTCGGCGCGTCGTGCACCGAGGTGCTGTGGCTCATCGTCCGCGAGACGATCACGCGACTGTGCGTCGGCATCATCATCGGCGTCGTAGGCGCGTTGGCGGCGTCACAACTTCTGGCGAGTCAGCTCTTCGGCGTGACGACGATCGATCCACTCTCGTACGCGGCGGCCGCAGTGGGACTCGCGATCGTCGCCGTGGCCACGAGCCTCATCCCGGCCACGCGCGCGCTCCGCGTCGATCCAGTCACGGCGCTGCGGGCGGAGTGAGAGCGGCCTCGCGCGAAGACGCGAAGGGAATGCTTCTTGGCTGTAGGGGCGAGCCCCCGTGCCCGCCCGAGGAACGGCATGACGGGTCTCAAGCGAAGGTGCGAAGAAAGACGAATCTCGTTCGCCGGCGCCGGGCATTCCGCGGCTGAACTGACATACGCGACGATCCAACGCGGGCGTAGAATTCTGCCTTGATCGTCGATGAGCCGAAAGCCGATACCTTCGAGGTCGGCCTGCCCATTGGCGCGTGAGGACAAGACACATGTCGCGGCGGTCATGTCAGTCCATGTACCGCAGCTGCCTGCCTCTGACGCATCGCCATGACTCGACCCCACGTGACAATTGCCCGCACTGACGAGGAAGTCGACGCATGCTTCCCGGTCATGTCCGAGTTGCGTCCCCATCTCCGGCGAGCCACGTTCCTGAGCACCATTCGGGACATGGAACGCCAGGGGTACACCTTGGCGTTTCTGTCCGTCGACGAACGGCCGGTGACGGTTGCGGGCTACCGGATCACGCACATGCTCTGCTGCGAACGGTTCCTGTATGTCGACGACCTGGCCACGACGGCACGCGAGCGGTCCCGTGGACACGGCGCCACGCTTCTCGCCTGGCTGGTCGAGCAGGCGCGAGAACACGGCTGCACCCAACTCCATCTGGATTCCGGCATCCAACGCGAAGACGCACACCGGTTCTACAAGACGCAAGGCCTCGCCATCTCCGCCTTTCATTTCCGAATCGACGTCGAATAGCGGGCGGCAGATTAGAGAGGCGCTTCGAGCGGAGTAAGATCGGCCTCACGCGAAGACGCGAAGGAACGGACAAGTGAGTAACGCGATCAAAGGCGTCCTGTTCGACATCGGGGGTGTTCTTGTCGCGCTCGATGGCATGCCGTCCCTTGCCAAGTGGCTTGGAACCGAAGTGCCGGACGTGCTGCATGCACGATGGATGGCGTGTCCGTCAGTCGTGGCGCACGAGACCGGAAAGATCGACGCCGCGACATTCGCGTCCGGCCTTGTCGCCGATCTCCAGTTACCCATCACGGCTGACGTCTTCCTGGACGATTTCTGCCGCTGGCCGCAAGGCCTTCTCGCCGGAGCCAGAGAACTGCTCGACGACATTCCACGCCGATACCGGGTGGCGGCTCTCAGCAACACGAGCGCGGTGCATTGGGCTCGCATCACCGACATGGGACTCGGGCAGCGCCTGGAGCATGCGTACCTCTCGCATCAGACGGGATACCTGAAGCCTGCACATGAGGCGTTCCTCGCGGCTACGGAGGGCATGGCCTTGTCGCCGTCCGATGTGCTGTTTCTGGATGACGGTCGGATCAACGTCGACGCCGCCGAAAGAGTGGGGATGCACGCCTGTCTGGTCACGGGTCCGGAGGAAGCCCGGACAGCGCTCGTCGCGTGGGGAGTCATCCCATCCTCCGCTAGATGACGCCGCCGCTGGAATGACTCATGAAGACGGCGATCATCATTGGCGCGTCCTCAGGCATCGGCCGTGCGCTGGCAATCGTCCTTTCGTGTGAGGGCTATCGCGTCGGCCTCGTGGCGCGACGGACGGAGCTGCTGGTGCAACTCCAAGCGGAACTGAATCCACCGGCGCAAGAAACACGTGTACGTCACCCGGCGCTGGCGGATTGTCGCGTGGCTTCTACGCGTCATCCCCGATGCCGTCTACTCGAGACTGTGAATCGTCGACACAGGGACGCGGACCAAGGATGCGCGTCAGGGCTCCGGAATGCCCAGGCCAGCGCGCCCTTTCGACGAATTTGGCTGCCGCAATGCCAGCGCTTTCGACGCTCTTTAGCCGTCGGTCCAAGTGCGCCGAACCTGGCACCAAGTTCGAAGTTTGAAGTTCAAAGTTCGAAGTTGTTTTTCACCGATGTCCGCTCGTCAGCTCGTTGACGAGCGCGGGCCGGTGATACACGCGATCGAGCGCGTGCGCGATCGCGGCCGCGTCGACCGCGACCGCGCGGTTGGTCCGCTCGTCGAACGTGAAGTCGCCGCCGAGTGCGTGGATGTTCCCGTCGAAGATCAGACCGACGACGTGGCCGTCGCGGCTGATGACGGGACTGCCGGAGTTGCCGCCGATGATGTCGTTGTCGGTGACGAAGTTCATCGGCGTCGACAAGTCGAGCGATGACTTGGCAGCAAGCCAACGGTCCGGCAGTTTGAACGGCGCGGCGCCCGTCGCGCGACGATACAGGCCGGCGAGATCAGTGAACGGCGGCACGGGCGTGCCCTTCTCGTCCCAGCCGACGACCTTGCCGTAGCTCAGGCGTAGCGTGAACGTCGCATCGGGATAGCTCGACAGCCCGTCGCGCGCGAAGCGCGCCCGCGCGAGCGCCTCGGTGGCGGCCGTCGTCGGCGCGACCACCTCGTCCTCGTAGATCTTGCGGACGCGTCGCGCGTCGGGATCGATCGTCCTCGCCAGCACGATCATCGGATCCGTCGACGCGGCGACCGCGGCGGCACCGCCGTCCCACAGGCGCTGCCGAACGCCGGGAGCCGCGAGTGTCGTTCCACTGATGAGCTCGTGCGCGACCTGATCCGGTGAACGATCGCCCAGCACGAGATGCACGAATGAATCGTCCGCGCCAAGCTTCTGCCTCAGCTTCTCGAGCGACCAGGCGAGGAGCGTCTCCTCGTATGTCGGGTAGATGGGCACGTCCGCGGCAAGCGCCTGACGCACGGCCGGGAGATTGGCGTCACGGAATTCTGGCAGTCGCGAGGCATCCGGTTTCGTGCGGTCGGCCGCGCCTCGCACGAGCAGTCGCGCATCCTCGAACAACGCGCTCCGGAAGCCCTGGCTGCCTTCGATCATGTTGTACTCGTCGCGAATCTCCGCCGCGCGCGCCTGGACCTTGGCCAGCGCGGCCCAGGGATCGCCGTACGCCGCTACGCGCGCGGGATCGGCATCGATCCACGCCTTCAACGCGCGGTCGGCGTTCTGCTTGCGCGCCGCCAACGCCTCGTCTCCGAGCGCCGCGATCTGGCCGGTGAACACCTTCAGCGAGTTCTCGATGCTGAACAGGTCGTCATGCGCCTGCCGCGCCTCGTCGGCGCCCAGACGGCTGTACTGCCACAACACGCCGCGAAGATCGGAGAGGTAGGCCACGTACGGCGTCAGGCGCCGGTCGCGCAGTTCGGCCAGCGAGCTCCACGGCAGCTCGCGCGAGGTCGATCCGGGATTACCGACGACGAACGTCAGGTCGCCCGCCTTGGGACCGCGCGCGTCGAACGGCAGATACTGCGGCGTCTTCGCCGGCCGGCCGTCGACGTACGCACGCAGGAACGTGACGTCGAGGTCATAGCGCGGAAAGTTGAAGTTGTCCGGATCGCCGCCGAAGAACGCGATCGCGTCTTCGGGCGCGAACACGAGCCGCACGTCCTGGTAGCGGCGGTACTTGTAGAGCGCGTAGCGGCCGCCGTGGTAAAGCGAGATGACGTCGCAGCGCCACGTCGCAGGCTCGCCGCCGACGCAGTCCTGCTCGAGTGCGCTGTCAATCGCCCGCTCGGCCGCCGTCCGCGCGGCGGCGGCCTTGCCCGTCGTCGCCGCGTTCACGCGATCGGTGACGTCGGTGATCGACGTCAGTTGATTCAACTCGACATCCGGGCAACGCGGCTCCTCACCTGACGCGACGAAGCCGTCCTGCACGTAATCGGCGGTTTTCGAAAGCTGCGACAGACAGGCGTTCGCGCAGTGATGATTCGTCATCACCAGCCCGTCGCCCGACACGAACGATCCCGAACAGCCCCCCGCCAGCCGCACGGCCGCGTGTTGCACGCGATCGACCCATTCGGGCGTCGGCGTGAAGCCGTAGCGTTCCTGCATCTGCTGGATCGGGAGGTGGTCCAGCGTCCACATGCCTTCATCGGCGAGAAGCGTCGCCGCGCCCGTGAGCAGAAGCACGGCCACGAGGCCAGCGGGCCACAGTCGTTTCATGAGACCAACGATAGTCCCAATCGGCGATCGACACACGGCGGCGTCGATTGCGCGCCTTTCGCGCGAGGCGTTCCCGCCTTCGCCAAGGCTACGGCGGTTCGCCGAAGCCCCGCGAAAGCGAAAGGCTCAAGGTTCCCGGTCACAGAGGCACCTGCTCTGCGCCCTCCCAGGTGTTGCCTTCGCGTTCTTCGCGCCTTCGCGTGAGGCAACTCGGGCGGGCACGGGGGCCCGCCCCTACGAACATGCGTGTCCCTTCGCGTTCTTCGCGTCTTCGCGCGAGGCCATCTCGCTTCGCGTCCTCGCGTTACGGCAGCTTCTTCAGCCAGATGTTGCGGATGAAGAGCTTGCCGGTCGACTCCACTTCGAGGCCGATGAGACCACTCTTGTGAAAATGCGTCGCGTCTTCGTCGACGAGCACTGACAGCACGCGGCCGTTCAAGAGGTGCGTCATCTGCGTGCCCACCGCGATGATGTGCAGCTCGTTCCAGTCGTTCGGTTTGTAGATCGCGTTGATGTCGGCGTCACTGCCGAGCGTGGCGAGGAGACGCGGGCTCTTGCCGGCTTCGGTGCGGACGACCTGTCCCTTCCACGCGACGATGCCGCGGCCGGTCGCCTGCTCGTAGAACTGGCCGGTGTAACTATTACCGGCGTCGAAGTCGTACTGCGCGCCGGCCATGTTCCACTGCGCCTCGCTTTCGCGGCTCGGCGGCACGCCGCGCGGTTGGCCGCTCGGGCACGGTTGCGCCGCGGCAGCCTGGCCGCCTCGTCCTGCGCGTCCGGCTCGTCCAGCCCCGCCCGCTCGTGGCGTCGGAGGAGGCGCAATCCATCCGCGATACTGCACGCCGCCGTTGATGTTGCCCGTACCTTTCATCTCGAGCTTCAACTCGAAGTCGGCCGCCTCGCCGCCCTGCCACACGAGATAGACCGTCCCGGTCGGCTTCTCGCACGTCGACTCGATCACGATGGCGCCGTCTTCGACTTTCCAGTTGTCGTCGCCCGACCAGCCGTTGAGCGTGCGGCCGTCGAAAAGCGACGTCCAGCCGTCGTGTTCGTTGAAGTCGATGGGATCCGGCTGGCGGAATCCACCGCCCCCGCCGCGTCCGCCCTGGCGCGCGCCCGGCGCGCCGGTCGCCGGCGCCGGCTGCTGCTCGATCGCAGCGGGCGCGGTGTACAGCATCGCGACGGCCGCGGCCGTCAGCGTCAACGTTCTCGTCAGCGTCATGGTGTCCTCTCGACGTCGGCCTCGGCCGCAAGCACCGAATCGACGGCGCCCTATCATGCCGCCGCAGCGTCACGCGTCACAGCGGTATTTGTGAAAAGGTGACGTGCTGCCGCCCGAAACGCGCGTGCGACGCATGCCGCGCGCGCGGATGGCGTCTGCGCGGCGATTTCGCACGCGGACCGGACGCGCCACCTCCAGTCGGAGCGATCCGAGTCGAATCGCCTGGTTTCACGGACCGAAACGCCACGTCCGCGCGACGTCGCACTCGTCCGGTCTAGTCGACGCGCATGGCCCCGACCGGATCGAGGCCGCGCGTCCGAGCCGCGGGGATCGCGATATCAATCATCGGAATTTATTTATTGACAATCGATATTTAATTATCATATTTCAATATTCAAGTCGCGGCGCCGAATTGGCGTCGAACGACCGTCACTTTGCGGCGCGTGGCGGACACGCGCGGGAGGTTCGACGTCATGGCTGGATCAGCGGGCGCGCGTTCGGTGTCATCGTTCCTCGCGACGCTGCTCACCGTCGTCTGGTACGCGTTGGCGATCGTGATTGGCCTCACCATCTGCCTCGTGCTGGCGGGCTCATCGGCCGTCGTGCAGGTGGATCTGAGTGGCGGCGGTTTGAACCTGAACGCTGACCGAGGCGCGCCGATGACTGTCCCCGTGGCGGTGACGATCGACGCCGATCGGATCCCCATCGAGTCATCGCTACCCGACGATGGCCGCGCCGCATTACGCGACGTGCGCGGATCGCTGGCGTTCGCGCCGCCGCCCGGTGTCGTGCCCGCGGCCGCGCTCGCTGCCGCCGTCATCTTGCTCGCGTTCGCGCTGTGGGTGATTGGCGAACTGCGCGCGGTGTTCCGATCGTTTCGCCACGGCCGGCCGTTCGTCCCGGCCAACGTGCGGCGCATCCGCATGATCGGGTGGGCGATGATCGTCGGCGAGGTGGTGCGCACGTCGATCGTCGCCGCGGGCAGCGCCTACGCGATGCACCACTTCTCGGCCAACGGCCTGCGATTCGAAGTGCGGCCCGATTTCAACGTCATGACGGTCATCGGCGGGCTCATCGTCCTCGCGCTGGCCGAGGCGTTTCGCGAAGGCGTGCGCCTCGACGAAGATCGGTCGCTCACGATCTGAGGCGCGCCGATGCCCATTCGCGTCAAGCTCGACCACCTGCTGCTCGACCGCCGACTCACTCTGACCGAGCTGGCCGATCGTGTCGATCTCACGCTCGCCAATCTTTCGATCCTCAAGACGAACAAGGCCCGTGCGATCCGCTTTTCCACGCTCGAGGCGCTCTGTCGTGAACTGCAGTGTCAGCCCGGCGATCTGCTGGAGTGGACGCCGGACGACGGAAAGAAGGCGTGAAGTCGTGCCGGCGTCGGGACGACGACGATGTCCGAATCATGCGTGCTTCGCGGACGGCCGTAGTAGCTGGCGGCGACCGATCCCGTCAGCATGTACGGGACACCGCGTCGGAGTAGCCAGGATGGCGGCGGCGGATTCCCGCCGCAGCGAGCTGACGGGTCGTCACGCTCAGACTGAACGCCGCGGCCAGGCGGCTGGTGGCCCGAGACGGCGGTACGCCGCGAACTGGGCCTCGTCGGCATCAGGCGTGGTATCGAACGGAATCCACGCGTAGCCGCGGTCGTGACTGGAAGAACGCTTGGCAACTGGCACCACAGGCCACACCTATACCACGGCGCGACGCGGCAGGCGCCCGGCGCATGACGGGCGCCCAACGGGTTCAGACGACGTTGTCCGGCCTCCCGCCGACTAGTGCGCCGCCTGGGCCTTCGCGCTCGGCGGCAGGAGGCCGTTGAGTCGCAGATAGGAGGCGGCCGTCGAATAGTGATCGGCCCAGTCGGCGGCAATCGTGACCATGGCCGCCGCGCGCGACATGCCGGTGTGGCGCCCGAATATCACGGCTTCGTCACCGATCTTCGAGTCATCCATCGTCGCGAGTGCCGCCGTGCAGAAAGCGAACGACTGCGTGACGGCGTCGACGAGCGTGGGCTTCGGATCGGTGCCGGAAAGCGCCTGGATCGCCGACGGCGCCAGACGGGCGTATTGCGCCGCGTCGGGCGTCGAGCCCGAGATGCCCGCGCAGAGCGCAGCGTTGGTCTGCGTGACGTGGGCGATGAGCTGACCGAACGTCATCTGCGCCGGCGTCGGGTGATAGCTGTATTTGTCGGCTGGCAGCTCATCGGCTGCCGCCACGAGATTCTTCGATTCGCGGGCGACGGCCTGACGCAGGGCGTCGCTCACGGGATTGTCCGATCGCGTGAACGTCCGCGTCTGAGCGGCCAGGACTACAGGACAGAACGCGCCAGCCACGATCAACGTCGCGATGACCTTCATGGGAACCTCCTGTCAGGACGCCAAGTATCGGACCTTTATACGTCGAACGCGGGAAACGGTTCACGAGCATGATGAGGCGACCGTTGTCGCAACGGAGCGACTGTTCGACGCTATCCTTCTCACCGTACAGATGTCCACGCCCCGCATCGTCCTCCGCGTGTCGTTGGCCGAAGACGCGGCCGACTATATCCGGCACGCCCGTGCGGAGACGTTGAAGGCCATTCGCGCGCACGTGCATCCCGACACCACGGCTCCCATCCCGCATGCGGTCTACCTGCTCGCGTGCGTGGCCGGCCGCGACGAGCCGGTCGGTCTGGCCGAGGCCTGTTTTCTCGAACAGCATTACGGCACGTACGAGCGCGTGCCGTATCACGACGTCGCCGACATCCCGTCGCTCTGTCCGTTTCCACAGCTCGCGGGTATCCGCACGGTGTACGCGGACCCGGCGTTCCGGTTGCGCCACGCGCTGTACCTGAAGTTGATCCTCGGCCAGGCGCACACCTTCCGTTCGCTCGGTGCACGCGCGGCCATGGCGACGACCGACGCGGCTGACGCACGGCTCGCCCGGCTGTACGACAAAACCGGTGGCAAACGGCTGGGTGAAGTCTCGTTGGAGTCGATCTCCGAACACGCGCTCGCGGTCTATCTGTTCGATCTCGACCACCTGCTGCGCCATCCGATGACGCCGCGAATGCTGCGCGATCTGGAGATTGATTCCTCCATCCTCGCGACCGTGCGAGGCCGGCGCGCCGTCATCGACCACTGACGGTCACGGCCGCGGCACGTCTCGGCGGCGACTGACACAGCCGCGAGTCATCCCGACTCCTCATCATCGAGGAACACGTCGACGACGCGCACGAACTCATCGGGACGTGCCCAGATGAGCGCATGATCGGCGTCATCGATCACGACGAGGCGCGAGTCGGCGATACCGTCGCGCAGCATGTGGGCGTGATGCAACGGCACGGCCGTGTCCTTCGCACCGGCCACGACCAGCGTCGGACACGCGATCTCGTGGAGCCGCGGCCGGCTGTCGAACGCCATCGCGGCGCGCCAGGCCGCGATCATCAACGAAGCGTCTTGGTCGGCGATGAGCTCCGCGACCCACCGCCGGCGATCCGCGTCCACGCGCGTCAACCCCTGCGAGATGACGAGCCGCGCGAAGCGCGGCATGCCGAGACACCTGATGAGCAGCGGCACGAGCCGCCCTTCGATTTGCTCGCGCCGGCTCGCCATGTTGAACGCGTAGGTGCAGGCGAGCACGAGCCGATCGCAGCGCTGCGGATAATCGAGCGCGAACTGCTGCACCACGGCACCGCCCTGCGAGTAGCCGAGCACGGCGGCCGACGGCACGTCCAGATGATCGAGCAGCCTCGCCACGTCCTGTGCGAGTTGCGGCACGGTGTACGGCGGCGGCAGACCGCGGCTGCGACCGTGGCCGCGCAGGTCGGGCACGATCACGCGGTGCCGCACGGCGAAGTGATCGACGACCGGATCGAACATCTCACCGGTGATCATCACGCCGTGCACGAGCACGAGCGGTGGTCCCGCGCCCCGCTCGATGAACGCGATCGAATCGGCGGATTCGGTCATCGATGCCCGTCGCGCGACGCAATCGGCTGGTGCTGGGCGAGCACGCCGCGCCTCACGCCGGCTTCGCTTTGAGCGCGCCGATTTGGACGAGGAGTCCCGTGAAATCGTAAATGCGCTGCTCTTCGACGATGACGCCCTGGTCCACGCGGAGGAGGAACGCGGCCCGGAATCGGAAGCGGCGGCCGCTCGGCGGCAACCCCATGATCTCGCCCGTGTGCGTGCCCGCGAGATGCGCCACGAGCGCGACGCGGTCGTCGTCGATCGCGAAGAGATCCTCGTCGACCGTCGCGTCGGAAAATCCTTCGAAGAACGCCCACGTGGCTTTGACGGCCGCCTCGCGTCCAACCACGCGGCCCGCGATCGGACTCTCGAGCCGGACCGTCTCGCCGTAGAGCGCGGCGAGTGCACGCTCGTCGCGGCGAGCGACGGCGTCACGCCTCCGGTCGAGCAGGGCCAGGACCTCGTCGCGCGTCATGAGACACCTCCAGGGTGCATCGACGTTGGAACGAGTGGATTGTAACGGGGATCAGACCCGAGACGCGACGACCGGCGCCCGGCCGTGGCCGAGGATCTGCGTCACCGCGTCGATGAGCGACTCGCCTGAACCGCGACTGGCCGATCGCCAGGCGACGATGCCGTCCGGGCGCACGAGCAGCGCGCCGTCACGGCGAAGACCGAGCGCGCGATGCTCGTCGAGGCGCTCGCATTCGATCCGGACGCCGGCCATCTTCGCCGCAACTTCAGCGGCCTCGTACCAGACGTCGGCATCAGGTCCGGCGAACAGCACGAAACGGCCGCGGATGCGATCGAGCGTCGACACGCGCGTCGCCCCTCGCATGAGCCACACGTGTGGCACGCGCGTGCCCGGACGGCCGTCGAGCGTCGACGTTCCCGGCCCCGGCTGTCGCCCCGGCTCGAGCACGACCGCCGGCGACGCGTAGCCGTAGCCCATCGTCATATAGGGAAAGGCCTTGCGCATCGCCCAGAACAGGCGGAATCCGGTGAGACGTCGAGGGACCGTGATGAGGCCGCGATCACCGCTCAGCCTGCCAGCGATCGCGCCGAGGGCGCAGCTCAGTGGACGACGTTCGAGCTCGTAGGTGTCGAGGAGGCGCTCGCGCGCGGTCCCTGACAGGACGAACGCGAGCTTCCATGCCAGGTTGTGCGCGTCCTGGATCGCCGTGTTCGCGCCGAAGCCGCCCCATGGCGGCATCGCGTGCGCCGCGTCTCCGGCCAGAAAGACACGCCCCTGCCGGTAGCGATCGGCGATGCGCACGGCGGACTGCCATGGCGACACGCCGTCGATCGCGACCGCGAGGTCCGGAATGCCAACGGCTTCGCGAACGAGCGCCTGGCATCGCTCGGGCGTGAAGTCGTCCGGCGTCTCGCCGCGCTCGGGATCGTACGAGACGTGGATGACCCACGTCTGCGCATTGTCAATCGACGCGATGAGTCCGCGAACCGAAGAATTCTCGATGAGACACAGGCTGAACTCGCGCCCGCGCACGAGCGACGCGAGGTCGGCGCGGAAGAGCACGTTGACCTGATGTCCGTAGGTGCGTGACCCGCTGCGAGGAATCCCGAGTTGTTCGCGCACAGGGCTGCGCGCGCCGTCGGCGGCGATGACGTAGTCGGCGCGAACCGTGCGGGTCTCATCCGCATTTCGATCGTGCAGCGTCGCCGTCACGCCGTCCGCATCCTCGGTGAAGGAGACGAGCGCTGTCGAAAACCGCGCGTCCACGCCTCGGCCGCGCGCGGCACGGAGCAGGATCGGCTCGAACGCGTCCTGCGTGCAGCGGCACGGGCCCGTTGGACTCCGCGTGCTCTCGCGACCTCGCATGCCGCGCGCCCGCATGTGCCTGGCGAGCCACCCGCCGTTCCCTCGGTGCCGGAGCACGTCGACGAGGGTCGGTCCCCGGTAGATCCCGATGGCGGGCGCGAGACGTGCGCCAGCGGTTCGGATCTCGTCGGCGAGCCCGAGCTCGCGCATCAACTCCATCGTCCGGCCGTTCACGCCGCGAGCGCGCGGATAGATGTTCGTCCCGCCGTGCTTCTCGACGACGAGCGCGGGCACGCCGTGCTGGGCAAGGAAGAGGGACGCGGAGAGTCCGGTCACGCCGGCGCCGACGACGAGCACGGGGACGCGATCGGCCATGGCCCGGCGTGGAGTCTCCATGGCGTTCAATAATAGAGTCACTCTAAATTTTTAGCAACGCGCTAACATACGGCCCGCGATGCCCGCCGACACCTCGAGCCTCCGCGAGCGCAAGAAGGCGAGAACGCGCCTGGCGATTTCCGAGATCGCGACCGCGATGTTCATCGAGCGCGGCTTCGATGCCGTGACGGTCGCCGAGGTCGCCGCTGCCGCGGAGGTCTCGGTCGCGACGATCTTCAATTACTTCGAGACGAAGGAGGATCTCTTCTTCGATCGGGAAGGCGAGATCATCGACGCGCACCGGCGTGCCGTCCGCGACCGCCAGGTCGGCGAGACGATCGTGTCGGCGGTACACGGCGCGTTTCTCGCCGCGATTGACGCCGCGCTGCCGAAGCTCGTCTCGACCGGCAACGCCTTCCTCCGGACGATCGACGCGAGCCCGTCACTGCGCGCACGCGCCCGATCCGCGCTCGAGAAGGCGGAAGCGGCGCTGGCTGAGACCATCGCCGAGGAGACGCATGCCGCGGCGGGCGATCCCACGCCGCGCGTCGTGGCGACGATGATCGTCGCCATTGAACGCATGCTGCTGGAGGACGCCGTCGCCGCCATCCTCCGCGGCGATGCGGCCGGCCTTGCCCGGCGCCGGCTGCGTCAGACGTGCGATCGCGCATTCGCGCTGCTCGAACGCGGCGTGAAAGGCTACGGACGACGAAGCAAGGCCCGGTGAGTCACCGGCGTCGACTCAGCAGCAGGCCACCGAGACCGAAGACACCCGCCACGCGGCTGATCCAATCCAGAAGTCCGGGAGACGGATCGGCCGACGCCTCCTCGCGCAGACGCGGCACCTCGTCAGCGAGGCGAATGAGCGCAGGATCGCCGTACGCTTTTCCCCCGAGCCCGTACACGACCGTTCGTCGCGCCCGTATCGCCGCGAGCACAGCCGTCTCCGTTCGATCGGTGGCGAAGACATACGTGCGGCACAGGCCGAGCCGCGCGAATCCGTGGAAGTCCGACGATCCGATCGCGGCGAATCGTCCTTCGGCCGCGAACGCCTCGAGCTGCTGCTGGCCGTCGTGGAGCGCATAGATGACGGGATGACAGATCTCCGTCCCGTCCAATCGATCGAGCACGTCGTCGAAGGCCGGCGCGTACGTGCGCGTGGGATGCGCCGCAATCGCGAGGCCGCCTTGCGCGTGCACCTCGTCGAGTTGCTCGGCGATCGGGCGTCGGAAATCAACGGTGTGGTGGAGGCCCAGCGCGATGACGTGATGATCGACGGTATGGATCTCTTCGCCCACGATCACGAGCGGTCCATCGACGTGCCGCGACAACCAACGGCCGGCGATCGCATCCCACAACTCGTTGTGCCCGGTGATCGCGATGACGTCGAGGCCCTGCCGTTCCGCTTCGAGCACGAGGCCGAAGGGCGTGAGCGCGCCGTCGCTCCACATGGAGCTGTGCAGATGGAAGTCGGCCGCGAGGACGCGATAGCCGCCGAGCGTCAGTGGCGGCAGCGGCTTCGGTCGATCCGCCAGCGTACCGGCGATGATGCCGCAGAGTGCCGCGAGCCAAGCGACGCCGCGCCACGTGCTCATAGACCAAACCATCGCGCCATCGTCGGCTGCACCAGAGACCAGATCGCGATGCCGAAGAAGTAGAAGATGCCGAGTCCCCATCTGATGGCGCGGTGAAGAAGCGCGTCACGAATGGCCTCCGCCTTCCGCCGGCCGCAGCGGTCGATCAAGCAACGCACGTCAGTCCAGAACGCCCACGCGAACGGCACGATCGCGCTCGCCGCCACCGCGTCGACCAGGCCGAATCCGATCGTTCGCGGCGGTATGACGCTGAGCAGCGCGCCGACCGCAACGAGCCAACACAGCCATGGGAGATTGCCGGAAAGAAATGGACGCAACACGTCCCGAAACGCGAAGCGCTCACGCCAGCGGAGGACGACGAGGTACAGCGCGAGGACTTCCAACACGGGAATGAAGGCGAACGATATGGCGCCGTCGAGCATGAGGCGGAGGCTCAGTCGTCCAGACGCCGCAAGCGACACGAAACTGCCGAGCATCAACAGGAGCAGCAGCAACTGACCGGCGACGCTCGGATGGTGCGCGATACGGCGCGTGCGGCCGGAAGCGTCTGCGTCGGTCTGGGTTGGCGACATGACGGGCGTGCAGAGGTTACATCCAGTCGCGAGCGTTGGGGCCGCCCCCATCTCGTGCCGAACCCTCTCCCTTGCGCCGCGTCTTTCGGCAACTCGAGTTGACAACCTTCCAGCTCACTGCTACCTTTCTTAAACAAGGTAGCTATTCACAGCATGGTCGACAGCGACAAGTTCACCGCGATCCGGAAGGGACTGCTCGAGTTCCTCATCCTCAAGATCGTCGCGAGCGACACGATGTACGTCGCCGACATGCTCAAACGGCTGAGCACGACCGAGTTCGCCACGCAGGAAGGCACGCTCTATCCGCTCCTCAGCAAGATGCGCCGCGAAGGGCTCGTCGACTACGAGTGGCGCGAGTCCGACGCAGGACCGCCGCGCAAGTACTACGGCCTGACCGCGAAGGGCCGAGCCCATCTCGCGGACCTCGACGAGTACTGGAAGACCATCAACGCCACGATCAGCCAGTTGGGACGCTGAGCCATGCAGAAGGTCATCACCGTCAATCTGAACGGCGCCGCCTATCAGCTCGAGGAGAGCGCGTACGGCGCGCTCGTCGCCTACCTCGACCGCGCGTCGGCCGCACTCGCCGACAACCCGGATCGCGCCGAGATCATGGCGGATCTCGAACAGGCGATCGCCGAGAAGTGCCAGCGTCATCTCGGCCCGCACAAGAACGTCATCCTGTCGGCCGAGATCGACGAGGTCCTGAAGGAGATGGGGCCGGTCGATCCGCCCGCGGGCGAATCGGCCGATGCTGGCGACGCGTCATCCGCGTCACACGATGACGCGCATGGCGACGCGGCGCCGAGGCGGCTGTACCAGATTCGCGAAGGAGCGATGTTCAGCGGCGTCTGTACAGGGCTCGCCGCCTACTTCAACATCGACGTCACGATCGTGCGCATCGTCTTCGTCATCCTGGCGATTGCGACGCAAGGCATCTGGGTGCTCGTCTACCTCATCCTGATGTTCGTCATCCCGCATGCCGACACGTCCGAAGAGCGCGCCGCCGCGCACGGACTGCCCTTCAATGCGCGCGAGCTGATCGATCGCGCGCGACAGAACCTGAAGGAGGGACAGACGTGGGGCCGGCGCCGCTGGCAGCAGAGCCGCGCCCGCCACGAGGCGCGCCGTGCCCGCGCGCGTGAACGTCGCCGCTGGCGCCAGGCCGAGCGCGATCGCGCGTACGCGTGGTGGACGCCGCCGCCGCGTCCGCCCATGGGGTATGCCGCGCACGTGGGCCTCGGCCTGCTCATGCCGCTCTTCGTGCTCGTGAGCGTCGCCGGCCTCGCCGTGCTCGCCTTTGTCGTCGTCTCGCTCGTCAACACGCGCAGCGTGCTTGGCTGGATGCTGCCGCCGGACATTCCGATCTGGGCCGCGCTCCTCGGCGCCTTCGTCCTGTACCTGATGGTGATGGCGCCCTTCCACGCGGCGCGTCACGCCGCACGGCAAACCTACGGCTGGTACGCGGCGTGGGACGGCCTGCTGTGGCTCGCCATCGTCGGCGTGATGATCTGGATCGCCTCCACGCACGGCCCCGAGATTCGCGACGTGCTGAGACGCTTCTTCCAGAACCTGCCCGACGTGTGGCACGGCCTGCAACGATCGACCGACACGCTGCTCGACGCCGGTGCGCGCGTAGGACTGCGGCTGCGGTCGCTGTGAAGCGCTGGGATCAAGTCAGAAGTTCGAAGCCAGAAGCCAGAAGTGACGAGGCACCTGCGACGAATCACGGCTACCATCAGGCATGACCGAGCGGCACGTGCGTGGGACCGCGGTGCTGCGCGCGCTGTGAAGTTGACGGCCTAGCGCTCGCCCGCGTGTACGAGGGCGGGATCCGGAGTCTCGAGGCCCAGTCCCTCGTCCAGACCGAAGTGCACGTTCATGGCCTGCACGGCCGCGCCGCTCGCGCCTTTGCCGAGGTTGTCGAGACGGCCGATGAGGAGCACCTGCGACGCGCTGCCGAAGACGAAAAGATCGACGAAGTTCGTGTCGTTCGACGCCTGCACGTCGAAGCCGCGCGCGAGCGTGTCGGGATCGTCGAGCGGATGGACGCGTACGAAGCGCTCGCCCGCATAGCGCCGTTCGATCGCGGCGTGCACGTCGCGCGGCGCCGTGCCGGACGCGAACGCCGACAGGTGCAGCGGCACGGTCACGGCCAGCCCCTTGTAGAAATTGCTGACGACCGGCAGGAACGCCGGCGGCACGGCGAGGCCGGCGTGCATCGTCATCTCGGGCAGGTGCTTGTGCGCGAGCGTCAGCGCGTATGGACGCGGCGCCGTGAGCACTGGATCGCCGCTCTGCTCGTACTGCTCGATCATCTTCCGCCCGCCACCCGAGTAGCCGGTGATCGACGTCGCCGTCACCGGATACGACGCTGGCAGGAGGCCCGCGTCGACGAGCGGCCGCACGAGGAGGATGAACGCGGTCGAGTGACAGCCGGGATTCGCAATGCGTTTCGACGCGCGGATGCGCGCGCGCTGATCGGGCGCGAGTTCGGGCAAGCCGAACACCCAGTCGGGCGACGTCCGGTGCGCGGTGCTCGCGTCGATGAGACAGGTCGCCGGATTCGTGACGAGCGCGGCCGCCTCGCGCGCCGCGGCGTCGGGCAGACACAGGAACGCGACGTCGGCCGCGTTCAGCAACCGCGCGCGTTCGGCCGGATCCTTGCGCTTGTCCGGGTCGATGCGGATCACCTCGATGTCACTCCGCCCCGCGAGCACGTCGCGAATGCGCAGCCCCGTGGTGCCTTCCTGCCCGTCGACGAACGCCGTCCGCCTCGTCACTGTTTCCCTCCGATTCGTTTACGTTAGCACGGCGTCCCGACCCGGCGGCCACGAGAGGCTCCAGCGGAGGTGAGATGCCGCTGGCGGCTCGGTCGTACGTACAATACGGACCGACGCGCCCGTAGCTCATCTGGATAGAGCACCGACCTTCTAAGTCGGGGGTAGCTGGTTCGAGTCCAGCCGGGCGCGCCACTCCCCACTCGCACACGCCTCAAAAAAATCGTTCGCGGGCCTCATGAAAAGGCCGTCAACACCCGATAGCGTCGGTGGGCACCTGCTCTCAACGCACGGAAAGTCATGCTGTTCGACACCTCCACCATCCGATCGTCCATCTCTCTCTCATCGTCTCGTGGCCGCCGGCGCATCTGCCGGCCGGGCCTCGTCGTGACCGCGCTGGCTGCCCTGGGCGCGCTGACCATCGGCCATGACGTGGCCGCGCAGAGCCTGCGCGGCAGCCCGGCCTCGCTCGATCAGCAGAATCGTCACGCGCGGATGAACGACTTCACCTATCTCCACAGCCGCAATCAGCTCGGCCGTTTCGTCGACGCCGGCCTGCTCGTGCCGATCAAAGGCAACGCCAACTACCAACTGCACGACGTCTCGTTTCCCGTCGCGCGGCCGGAAGTGCGGCTGTTCATCGAACGGCTGTCGCGGCAGTATCGCGCGACGTGCGGTGAACCGCTCGTCGTGACGAGCCTCACGCGCCCGACGGCGTTCCAGCCAGCCAACGCGTCGCCGCGATCGGTCCATCCGACCGGCATGGCCATCGATCTGCGGCGGCCGGCCGACGGCTCGTGCCGCGCGTGGCTGGCCTCGACGCTGCTGTACCTCGAACGGCAGCACACGCTCGAAGCCACGCTCGAGCACTATCCACCGCACTTCCACGTCGCGATCTTTCCCGAGTCCTACGTCAACTACGTGGCGGCCACGACCAAGCGGCCGACCGCGCACGTGCTGGCCGACGCGGCCGACAGCCGGTCGCACACCGTGCGTCGCGGCGACACGCTCTGGAGCATCGCGCACGAGTACGACACGTCGGCCGCAGCGCTACGCCGCGCGAACGATCTGCGCTCGTCGACGATCCACCCCGGCCAGGTGATCGTCATCCCGAGACGGACATCGCAGTCGTCCTGACGCACACGCGGGTGAGTCGCGGCCGGGCACGGGGGGCCGCTGTTGCTGCGCGGTTTCGGCGGGCACGGGGGCCGCATGTCGCGGGCGCGCACGGGGGCGCGCCCCTACACCTGTAAGCGCGGCCCCCCGTGGCCGCGCGAACCAGCCGCCAGGCGCTACTGCTCCGCAGCCATGGCGCTCTCGAAACCCCGAAGCGGGCGCAGCGGGCCGATGCCGAACACGATCAGCAGCAGCACGATGAACGGGATGATGCCGTAGCCGATGAAAACCGGCGTGTAGCCGTAGCGATCGATCAACAGCCCGCTCAGCCAACTGAACAGCATCCCGCCGAAGCCGCTGCCCATGCTCGCCAGGCCCCACACCGACGCGACCA
Organism: Vicinamibacterales bacterium; assembly: GCA_035550595.1. Classification (GTDB taxonomy): domain Bacteria; phylum Acidobacteriota; class Vicinamibacteria; order Vicinamibacterales; family SCN-69-37; genus CALFMR01. The sequence goes on along the minus strand of DASZOV010000004.1, from coordinate 5,441 downwards.
TGTTCTTCGGCACGACGTCGGCGGGAAACGCGAGCGCGTTGGCGTTGTAGCTCGTGTAGCCGAACGTCGCGATCGAGATGAACGCGATCGACACCCACACGTTCGTCGTCAAGATCACCGGAATCGCCGACATCATCAGCACGCAGCTCGCCGCCACCATGCCCTTGCGCGCGACCTCGGACCGCATGCCGCCAGCGACGAGCCGGCCCGTGATCCAACCGCCGATGATGTTGCCCGCATCGGCGGTGACGAACGGGATCCACGCCGTCATGCCGATCGACGCCAGATCGAAGTGATAGACGCTGCTGAGGTACTGCGGGAACCAGAAGATGTAGAAGTACCAGACCGGATCGACGAACACCTTGGCGAGCGTGAACACGCTGACGAACCGCGTGCGGAACAGTCGCCACGCCGGCGCGGGCGGAGCCGACACTGCGGCTTCGAGGCCGGGCGGCGTGCGATAGACGCGCCACCAGACGAGGAGCCACGCGTAGCCGGTCAGGCCAACGAGGAAGAACGCTGCCTGCCAACCGTGACGGATGACGAGCCAGGCAACGAGCGGCGGCGCGGCAATGGCGCCGATTGCTGCGCCGCTGTTGAAAATGCCGGCGGCGAGCGCACGCTCCTCCGCCGGAAACCACTCGGTCGCCACCTTCACGCCCGCCGGCCAGTTGCCCGCCTCGCCGATGCCGAGCAGGAACCGATACGAAGCGAGCGACCACGGCCCCATCGCGAACGCGTGCAGCAGCGCCGCCGTCGACCACCATGCCATCGAGAGCGCGTAACCGAGCTTCGTGCCGAGCCGATCGATGATCGGGCCGCTCACGCCGTTCGACACCGCATAGGCCAGGAGGAACGCGGCCAGCACGTAGCCGTAGGCCTCGTTGCTCATGTGGAACTCGGCCCGGATGGCCGGCGCGACCACCGACAGCGTCTGCCGGTCGAGGTAGTTGACGAGCGTGGCGAAGAACGCGAGCGCGATCATCACCCACCGCGCGCGCAATCGCGGCGATGGCGTCGGGCGTGTGGAAGCAGCGGGCGGCGTCACGACGCCGGCATACTACCGAAATTCCGGTCTGTTGATCGCCGGGAGACATCTTTTCTTCAACTGCTCGCGGGGCCCCACCCCCGCTCGCCCGCTCAGCGCCGCTCCTCCGTCGCGGGCTTCGCGGACTTCTATTGGCGCTTCGCCACCCTCGCTTCGCTCGGGGGCTCGCGGTGTCATCTTTTTTTAGTTCTGTCCTGACCCCTGATCTCTATTTCCATCGCGCGGATGACGTCGACGACGAGATCGGGTTGGTCGAGTGGAATCCAGTGTCCGCTGTTCGACGCGACGATGTGGCGGCCGCGCGTCGAGAGGCGTGCGATCGCATCCTGCTGGCGCAGCCGGTACCCGCCGGGATCGGTCGACGAGATTGTCACGAGCGGCAGGTCGCCGTAGCCGCCTCGCGCGGCGTCCAATGTCTCGGCGGCACTTGTCGAGATGTGCGCGATCTGGCTGCCGAGCGCCTCGTAGAACTTCGCCTGCGACCAGAACCGCCGCAGCGGACCGCGCGTGCCGGGCGGCAGCTTGAGCATCGGTGCCCACAATCCGTCGCGCCGCGTGACGGCACCGCGCGAGACGAGACGCACGAGCCGCCACGCCGGCGTGAGCGCGCCGATGCCCACGAGCGTCGCGACGAGCCGCGCAATGCCGAAGCGCGCCGCGACATATCCACGCCGGCACAGCCGGACGCCCTGATCGATCGCCATCTGTTCCTTCGGCGCGGGATGGACCCAGTCCTCCGGCTGCGCGGGATCGACGAGCACGAGCCCGGCCGTGAGCTCAGGCCACCGTCCCGCGAACACGCGCATGACGAGGCCGCCAAACGAATGACCGACGAGCAGATAGGGCGGCGGCTCACCGGCTCGTTCGAGCAACACGCGCAGTTCTTCGGCGATGCGCCCCGCCGTGCGCGGCAGCGGGCCACGCGCGCTCCAGCCGAGGCCGGCACGATCGTACGAACACGTGCGCGCGAAGCGCGCGACCGCGTCCTGCACGAGCAGCCAGCTCAACGACGTCGCACCGAGTGCCGCGTCGAGGACGACGACCGGCCCGCCCGATCCCACGGCATGCAGATAGAGACGAACGCCGCCGGCGTCGAAGAGGCGGCCCGGCGCGTCACGCAGTGAAGCGAGCGGCATCGTCTGTTATCGTGCCATGCCCTCCGGCACCACGGCCGTGCGCGGCGTCAACGCGGCGCGTGAACGCGGCGTGCGTGGCAAGATAGGCGGGGCGCGGCACCCGCGCGCCACGGACGGACGAACAAGGAGACAGATGGCGGACTCACTCGATCTCAGCGGCAAGGTCGCGCTCATCACGGGCGCGTCGTCGGGCATCGGCGCAGCCACGGCGGAACTGTTCGCGTCGCTCGGCGCACCGGTGGCGATTGGCTACCACCGGAACAAGAAGGGCGCCGAGGCCACGCGCGATCGCATCGCGAAAGCCGGCGGTACGGTCATCGCGATCGAAGCGGACGTGCGCGCTCCGGTCGAGATCGACCGCCTGGTCCGTGAGACGACATCCGCGCTCGGCGCCATCGACATCCTGGTCAACAACGCCGGATCGCTCGTCGAACGATTCCCGCTGGCCGAGGCGACCGAGGCGAAGCTCCACGAGATCTTCACGCTGAATCTGAACAGCGCGGTGCTCACCGCCAAGGCCGTGGCACCGTCGATGATCGCGAAGAAGGCGGGCGCCATCGTCAACGTCGTGTCAATCGCCGGTCACACGGGCGGCGGCCCGGGGGCCGGCGCGTACGCGTCGGCCAAGGCCGCGCTCACGGCGTACACGAAGTCAATGGCGAAGGAGCTGGCGCCGCATGGCGTGCGCGTCAACGGCATCGCGCCGGGCGTCATCGACACGCCGTTCCACGAGGTGTTCTCGACGCCGGCGATGATCAAGACCTTCATCGCGCAGATCCCGCTCGGCCGGCTGGGCACGTCGATCGAGTGCGCGCGCGTCATCGCGTTCCTCGCCTCGCCGGCGGCCAGCTACATCGTCGGCGAGACAGTCGAGGTGAACGGCGGCCAGTTGATGCGCTGACCGGCCGCCGCGCCAGGGAGGCGGACGCGTCAAAGGCAACTCCAAGTTGCTTTTGACGACAGTTGCGATAGAGTGGGGACTCGGCCCGCCCGTTCGCCGCTCGCATGCCCACCGCCGCTCGCCGCTCGACCGTGCACCCGCGTCCCGGGGGCCGCAGTGCGCGCGTGGTCGACGCCGTCCTGCGCGCGACGCTCGCCGAGCTCGGCCGCGTGGGCTACGCGCGCCTGCGGGTCGACGACGTCGCCGCCCGGTCGGGCGTGAACAAGACGACGATCTATCGCCGCTGGCCGGAGAAATCCGGCCTCGTCTGCGCGGCGCTCAAGACCGTCGGCCGATCGCCCGACGTACCCGACACCGGGCACGTGCGCTCCGATCTCATCGCCAGCTTCAAGGCCGCCATGCGCGGCTGGGCCACCGCGCGCGGCCGCGGGCTGCTGCTCGTGCTCACGACCGAACGCGCGGATCCGATCGTGGACCGGCTCTTGCGCAGCGTGCGCGAGCGCTACCGCACGACGCGGCGTGCCATCCTCGAGCGGGGTGTCACCCGCGGCGAGGTGCCGGCCGAGGCGGATCTGGAACTGCTCCTCGACGTGCTGACGGGCGCGGTGGTCACGCGCATCCGTCAGGGTTCCGGGCCGCTCGACAGCGCGTGGCTCGCGCGCGTCATCGATTTCACGCTGGCTGCCGCGGGCGCGGCGCCGGCGGCATCAACATCGTCATCATCGGCCAGCCGCCAACCTCGTCTTTCCCGCACGCATCGGGCTCGATCGGACACCGTTTCATGACCGTCGTCGTTCCCCCTGGCATCCATGGCGTCATCCATCGTCTCGCTCTCCTCACTGCCGCTGCCGGACTCGCGCTGACTGCCGGGTGCCAGCGCGGATCGCCCGGCCACGCCGCCGCGCCGAGCCATCCGCCGGCCATGACGGTCGTGCAGGTGCAGCCGGAGTCGGTCACGCTCACGACCGACTGGCTCGCCACGCTCGACGGCTACGTCAACGCGGAAGTCCGGCCGCAGGTGACCGGCTATCTCGTCAAGCGTCTGTATCGCGAAGGCGCGCGCGTGAAGAAGGGCGACGTGCTCTTCGAGATCGATCCACGGCCGTTCGACGCCGTGCTCGCGCAGGCGAAGGCGAAGCTGGCCGAATCGCAGGCGCAGCTCAGCAAGGCCGACCGCGACGTCGCGCGCGACACGCCGCTCGCCGAACAGCACGCGATCGCGCAGAGTCAGCTCGACGACGACCGCGAGGCCCGCGCGGCCGCGGCCGCGACCGTGCAATCGGCGCAGGCGGCGGTCGACGCCGCGGCGCTGAACGTGTCCTTCACGAAGGTCACCTCGCTCATCGACGGCGTCGCGGCCATCGCGTCGGCGCAGATCGGCGACCTCGTCGGCCCGACGACGGTGTTGACGACGGTCTCGCAGGTCAACCCGATCAAGGCGTATTTCCCGCTGAGCGAACGTGAATACCTGCCGCTCGCGAGCCGCCTCAACCGCGGTACGCCGGGCCGGCTCTGGAACAACGACGACGGGCTGACGCTCATTCTCGTGGACGGCAGCGTCTACCCGCGGCGCGGCCGTTTCCTCGCCGCTGACCGCAGCATCGATGCGAGCACGAGCACGATCCGCGTGAGCGCCGAGTTCCCGAACCCGGACGACACGCTGCGTCCCGGCCAGTTCGCGCGCGTCCGTGCCGCGACGCGCGTCATCACGGGCGCGCTCCTCGTGCCGCAGCGCGCCGTCACCGAGCTGCAGGGCCTCTATCGCGTGCGCGTCGTCGGATCGGATCACAAGGTGCAGCGCCGCGCGGTCACCGTCGGCGACCGCGTCGGCAGCCGCTGGATCGTGCCGAGCGGCCTGTCGGCCGGTGAAACGGTCGTCGTCGAAGGGCCGGACGTGCCCGACGGGACGGCGGTCACGACGGCGCCCTACGCGCCGTCCGTCGCGGAGCGCTGACCTCGTGTCGCGCTTCTTCATCGGGCGACCCATCGTCGCCATCGTCATCGCGATCGTCACGGTCCTCGGCGGCATCATCGCGCTCGAAGGCCTGCCCATCGCGCAATTCCCGGAGATCGTGCCGCCGCAGATCTTCGTCACCGGCACCTACACGGGCGCCGATGCCCTCACGATTGAGCAGTCGGTCGCCACGCCGCTCGAACAGCAGATGAACGGCGTCGACGACATGCTCTACATGCAGTCGAACAACTCGAACGACGGCACGATGACGCTCACCGTCACGTTCGACGTCGAGACCGATCCGAACGTCGATCAGGTGAACGTCCAGAACCGCATGGCGCAGGCGCAGCCGAACCTGCCGACCGCGGTCAGCCAGTACGGCCTGACGATGCGCAAGTCGAC
>DASZOV010000003.1:0-42257 GCA_035550595.1 Vicinamibacterales bacterium | reverse complement strand
TCCGCACGTGGAGCAGTGGCTCAACGGCGGCAAGGTGCTCGAGTTCGAGATGGGCAGCCCCGACTTCAAGGCCCGCATCGCCGCGAGCAAGTTCCGCAACACGCCGGGCTTCGGCGAAGTGACGAAAGGACACATCCTGCTCCAGGCCCACGGAGCGGAAGTGTGGTTCCGCAATATCAAAATCCGTCCGCTGACCGCGCCCTGACATTCTCCGTCGCTGGCCTCCCCCCGCCATCGGCCAGACGGAGCGTACGCCCGTGCCACATGACGTGGCACGGGCGTTTCGTTATCCGGGCGATGTGAAGTCGCGTAGGCGGTGCGTCAGGACCGCGATGCGGGCCCGTTCGCGCCGTGGTCCATCCACGCCTTGATCATGTCGATGGGCAGAGGGAAGACGACGGTCGTGTTCTTCTCGGCGCCGATCTCGGTCAGCGTCTGCAGGTAGCGGAGCTGGATCGCGGCCGGCTGCGTCTCGAGCACGCGCGCGGCGTCGGCCAGCTTCTGCGCGGCTTCATATTCACCGTCGGCGTGGATGACCTTGGCGCGGCGCTCGCGTTCGGCCTCGGCCTGCCGCGCGATGGCGCGCTGCATCGTCTCGGGGATGTCGACCTGCTTGACCTCGACCTTCGTGACCTTGATGCCCCACGGGTCGGTGTCCTGATCGAGGATGATCTGCAGCTTCGCGTTGACCTTCTCGCGGTCCGAGAGGATTTCGTCCAGTTCGAACTGTCCGCACACGCTCCGGAGCGTCGTCTGCGCGAGCTGCGAGGTCGCGTAGAGATAGTTCTCGACCTCGCGGAGCGCGCGGTTGGCGTCGACGACCTTGAAGTAGCAGACCGCGTTCACCTTGGCCGAGACGTTGTCGCGCGTGATGACGTCCTGTGGCGGCACGTCGAGCGTGACCACGCGCAGCGGCAGCCGGTAGAGCGTCTCGATCGGCCACATGACGAGGCGCAGCCCGGCGCCCTTGGCCTCGGGCAGCATGCGTCCCAGCCGCAGCACCGCGCCGCGTTCCCACTCCTTGAGGATGTAGATGGAGTTCCAGAACCAGATCAGCACGATGAACAACGCGACGAACCAGCCGAGCGAGAGGAACTGATCGAGAGGCACGAGGATCTCCCTTCAGAGGCTGCCGCGCGTGGTTCGCGCGGCGGTCACGTTCAAGCCGCGGGCGGCGGACCGATCGGCTCGACGTGCAGCGTCAGGCCGTCGACGCGGACGATGCGCACACGCGCGCCCTTGTCGATGGGGCGCGGCGCCACGGCGCGCCAGAGCTCGCCGCGGACGAAGACGAGGCCGGCGCTTCCGGCCGCGACCGGCTCGGTCACTTCGCCGATCTCCTGCACGAGTTGTTCGACGCCGGTCTGCGGCGCCCACCGCCGCGACCGCAGCACGAGACGCATGAGCATGATGACGATCGCCGCGAAGGGCAGCGTGGCGCCGAGCGCGACGCCGAGACCCACGCCGGCGCCCGTGAGCGGCGATCGGATGAGCATCAGCGCGCCGATGAGCATCGCGATGACGCCGCCGATGGCGAGAATGCCGTGGCTCGTGACGTACGCCTCCAGTGCGAAGAGCACGAGCGCGAGGCCGACGAGCAAGAGGCCCGTCAGGCTGACGGGCAAGAGGTGCATCGCGAAGAGCGCGAGCACGAGCGAGACGGCGCCCGCGACGCCGGGCAGAATCAGGCCCGGGTGCGTGACCTCGACGTACAGGCCGAGCACGCCGACGAGCAGCAGCACGAAGAAGACGTCCGGCTGCACGATGCGCGACAGGAATCGCTGCCTCGTCGTCATGTCGATCGGCGTGACGACCGCGTTCGCGAGCGCGAGTCGGGTGGACCGGCCGTCGAAGCGCGTCACGCTGCGCCCGTCGAGCGAGGCGAGGAGGGCGTCAACGGAAGGCGAGACGAGATCGATGAGATGGCCGTCGAGCGCTTCCTGCTCGGTGAACGCCTTCGCGTCGGTCACGGCGGTTTCGGCGAGTGCCACGTTGCGGCCTCGATGCCCCGCGTAACTCCGCAGAAACGCCGTCGCGTCGTTCAGGATCTTGCGCGTCAGCGTGTCGTTCATCGAGACGGGATAGCCGCCGACCGCCATGATGGGCGACGCGGCGCCCGTGTGCGTGCCCGGCGCCATCGCGGCGACGTCCGCCGAGAGCAGGATGAAGAACCCCGCCGACGCGCCACGCGCACCGGCCGGCGTGACGTAGACCGCGACCGGCACGGGCGAGTCGAGGATGTGCTGGATGATGTCGCGCATCGCCGTGTCGAGCCCGCCCGGCGTGTCCATCGTGATGAGGACGAGCGCCGCGTGCGTCGTCCGCGCGCGATCGAGACCTTCGTCGACGTAATCGGCCAGCACCGGATCGATCTCGCCGGCAATGGTGAGACGCACGACCTCCGGCCTCGCCGTGGCGGGACCCGTCTGCGCGCGCGCCGGGGTCGGAACCGCGAGGGCGATCCCCGTCAGGGCCGCGGCAAGCGCGGCGCAGCGGCCCCAGGCCCGAGCCTGCGGCCGTCCGAGCAGACCGCGCGTCCGCCTCGTGCAGACACGCGCGTTGGAATGGGGCACGGTTTGGATACTAACACTTGGGAGTGAAAGGCGCGGGGCAACTTCGAACTATGAACTTCGAACTTCGAAACGATCGGCGCGTGGACTCAAGGATTGTGTTGTTCCAAAGCAAAGACGCGCCGGAGGCGCCACATCCATTCGAAGTTCGAAGTTCACAGTTCGAAGTTGACATCGTGCCGTCGCTGCTTTTCACCAGGTCCCGAAATACACCGCCCCCAGGACCACGATCCCGACGACGATGCGGTACCAGGCGAAGGCGCTGAAGTCGTGGCGGCTGATGTAGCGGAGGAGCCATCGGACGCACAGCCAGGCGGCGATGAACGCGGTGATCAAGCCGACACCGAACCAGCCGGCGTCCGCGGCCGAGAGCAGGGCGCGCTCACGAAAGAGCTCGTACGCGCCGGCGGCGAGGAGCGTCGGGATCGCGAGGAAGAACGAGAACTCCGTCGCCGCCTCGCGTGAAAGGCCGAAGAGCAGTCCGCCGACGATCGTCGCGCCCGATCGCGACGCGCCCGGCACGAGCGCGAGGCACTGCGCGCAGCCGACTTTCAGGGCGTCGATAGGCGTCATGTCGTCGACCGACGTGACGCGCACGACGTGCTGGCGGCGCTCCGCCCAGAGAATGACGAAGCCGCCGATGATGAACGCCAGCGCCACGGGCACGGGCGCGAAGAGATACGCCTTGATCCGCGACGCGAACAAGAGGCCGAGCACAGCCGCGGGCAGGAACGCCACGACGAGATTGACGACGAATCGCCAGGCGCGTGCGTTTCCGGCGAGGCCGGCCGTGACCGACCAGAGCTTCGCGCGGTACTCCCAGATGACGGCGAGAATCGCGCCGGTCTGAATCACGATCTCGAACACCTTGCCGGCATCGCTGTTGAAGTCCAGCAGCGCGCCCGCGACGATGAGGTGACCGGTCGAGGAGACGGGGATGAATTCGGTCAGGCCTTCGACGAGGCCCATGATGGCGGCTTTGATCAGCAGCAACACGCCCACGATTCTACCGGGGGCAGACAGAGATGAGGGGATAGAGGGCAGGGGACAGGGGACAGAACCAAGAAAGATGACACCGCGAGCCCCCGAGCGTCGCGAGGGCGGCGAAGCGCCGTAGCGTTGGGGGTGGGGCCCCAACGCACTGCAAAGAAGATGACGCTCACCTCCGCGCCCACAGCAGCGGCTGCCGGACGAAGTAGTTGCGGTTGACCTCGTCGACGGTCGAGTCGGCGGGCAGGCGGCGCCAGATGGCGAGGTCCTGCGGTTCGTCGAGCGCGAGACCGCCGAAGAGGAGCGCGGGGCCGCGCATCGGCCAGTCGTCGAAGTACATGACGTCGGGCGGGTGCGGCCACGTCCGCTTGTCGGCGATGAAGGGCGCCATGAACGCAAGCGCGTGCCGGAAGCCGCGGCCATCGGCGGTCTCGAACGTCCAGAGATCGCCGGACGGCGCCGAGAGGATCTGGCAGATGGTGGCCATCGCGTCGAGGTTGAAGAGCGAGTAGCCGTAGGGCTTCGTCCGCGCGATCTCGAGCGGGAAGCTGCCGTCGGGTGCGATCTGCGTCGGGAGGATCACGTCGGTGAAGCGCGTTCGGCACGCGGCCAGCAGATCGTTACGGCCGACGTACTGCGCGAAGGCGGCGACCTGCATCACCCAGCACGTCCCATGGTTGTTCTTCGCGTCCCGCTCCGCGATCCCATACGGATGCGTCGTCATCCACGTGACGTACTGGCCGAACCAGTCGTGAATCGGCTGCGCGGCGTCACGCGCGATGGCGCCGGCGGCTTCGAGCACACGTGCGGCACGGACGACTTCGACGAGATGGATCGTGTCGATGATGCCGATGCCGCGTCCGGTCACGCGGCCGTGGATCGCCTGCGCGTACAGCAGATTCGGATTCATCCGCGTGTCGGCGTCGACGAACCACGCACGAAGGTGCCGCAGCACGTGGTCGGCGTACCGCGCGTCACGGGTCAGCGTCCATGCGGCCGCGAGCGCGGGCACCTGCAGACTGAGACGGATGAGCGCCTGCCGGTGCGCGACGAAGTTGTCGGGATTGGTCATCCCGTCGCGCTGGATGTACGGGCCGTCCGGATGTGCCGGGTCCGGCCACCAGTAGTCGCCCTCGGAAAAGAAGTCGTGCAGTCCGCCGGCGCTGCGTGGACTGGAGGCCGCCGTGATCGTGATCGGCGCCTCATCGAGATAGCGACGCGCCTGGCCGAGCACGCGATCGCGATCGAGCGTCACGAGATCGATCGTCGCCTGCGCCGCCCACACGTGGCGTGGCACGAGCAACAGACCGGCCGGCACGGCGAGAAACGTGCGGCGCGTCAGCACGCGATCTTCCAGTCTCGTGCGATGGCGTCGGCCAGAAGCGTCATCGATTGAGCGACGCCATGCCGCCAGCCGCATAGCGGTCGCCGGCCGCGGCGCCGGCGGGCGCGATCTCGTCGAGCGCGCGGATGTCCTCGTCCGAGAGCGTGACACGCGCGGCGGCGGCGTTCTCGTCGAGCCGCGGGATGCTCCGCGTGCCCGGGATGGCGACAACGTGCGGTCCGCGCGAGAGCACCCAGGCGAGCGCGATCTGCGCGGCGCTGACGCGGCGAGTGCGCGCCAGTGCCTCGACGCCGTCGACGATCGCCAGGTTCTTCGCGAGGTTCGCGTCCTCGAAACGCGGGTTCCGGCGCCGCCAGTCCGTGACGTCGAGCGCGTCGGCCGATCGGATCTTCCCCGTCAGAAAGCCGCGGCCGAGCGGCGAGTAGGCCACGAAGGCCACGCCGAGCTCGGCGCACGCCTGCAGCACGCCGTCCTCGGGATCGCGCGTCCACAGCGAGTACTCCGACTGCAGCGCGGCAATGGGATGGACGGCACAGGCGCGACCGAGCGTCGCGACCGAGGCTTCGCTCAGGCCGAGATACCGCACCTTGCCGGCCGCGACGAGCGAGGCCATCGCGCCGACGGTCTCTTCGATCGGCACGTCCGGGTCGACGCGGTGCTGATAGTAGAGGTCGATCGTGTCGATGCCGAGCCGTCGCAGGCTCGCGTCGCAGGCGGAGACGACGTAGTCCGGCCGGCCGGAAATGCCGACGAAGCTGCCGTCGGGCCGGCGGATGTTGCCGAACTTCGTCGCGATGACGGCCTTCTTGCGGCGATCGGACAGGGCCAGCCCCACGAGCGACTCGTTGCGGCCGACGCCGTAGATGTCCGCCGTGTCGAAGAAATTGATGCCAATCTCGAGCGCGTGATGGATCACGCGCATCGACCGCTGATCGTCGGACGGCCCGTAGAAATCGCTCATGCCCATGCAGCCGAGGCCGATGGCCGAAACGGCCAGGCCCTCGCGGCCGAGTGGGCGCGTGGGAAACGGAGGCGTGGTTGGAAGAGGCATGAGGGAATGCTACGTCAAACTTCGAACGGCGAACTTCGACCACCTTCGCCGAGGCTCCGGTGGTCCGCCGAAGCCTTGCGCGAAGGCGGAACTTCGAAATGGGTTCCGTGTTCTCCCTGGACCTTCAGCCCACGGAAAGGCCTTAGTGCAGGAAATAGATCGCGACCGCAATCATCGTATAGAGCGCGAGGAGCTGGACGCCTTCGAACCAGTTCGACTCGCCGTTGAGGATGAGGTACGCGACGATGGCGACAGCGAGCGTCACGGCGAGGATCTCGAACGTGCTGAAAAGCAGGTCGAGCGGATGGCCGAGCGGGAACGACAGCAACACGAGGACCGGCGTGACGAAGAGCGCGATCTGCACGCTTGCCTGCGTGACGATGTTGAGCGCGAGGTCCATGCGATCGCGGCGCGCGAAGCGGACCGCGGCCGAGTTCTCCGCAGCGTTGCCGATCATGGCGAGCACGACGACGCCGAGGAAAATCTCGTTGAGGCCCCAGGCCTGACCGACGGCCTCGACCGCGCCGACGAGCGCTTCGGCCATGACGGCCATGGCCACGCTCGAGGCGACGAGCGCCGCCGTGGCCCGGCCCATGGGCCACACGGCTTCATCGGGTGCGCCCGTCTCGGATCCGCTCGCGCGCAGAAGATGGCGATGCGTGCCGAGCGTGAACCACAGGCCGCACGCGTAGGTGACGAGCAGGACGAGCGCGGTGCCGACCGAGACTTCGTGCATCAGATCGGGATGGCTTTCGCCGCCGCCCGTGCGAAAGAAGAGTGCCGGCAGCAACAGCGCCGCGGTCGCGACGACCATCTCGCCGGCCGTCGACTCCGAGGACAGGCGATTGAAGCGCTGGCTGTCGCGGCCCCAGCCGCCGACGAGCATCGATAGTCCGCCGACGAAGAGCAGGTTGCCCAGGATGGAGCCGGTGAGCGACGCCTTGACGACCTCGAGCAGGCCGGCGCGCACGGCGAAGATCGCAATGATCATCTCCGCGAGGTTGCCGAACGTCGCATTGAGCAGCGCGCCCGCGCTCGGCCCTAGGTGCTCGGCGAGATGCCCCGTGCTCTCGCCGATGAACGCCGCGAGCGGAATCACGGCCAGCGCCGACAACACGAACACGGCGATCGGCCCGGCGTCGAACACCTCGGCGGCGATCCCCAGCGGCGCACACGCGAGCAGGACCCATTTCCAGGAGCGCGCGATCATCTGGGGGAGTGTAATCGAAGGCAGCAGAAGGCCTCACGCGAAGACGCGAAGATCGCGAAGGGACAGGGGACAGAATCAAAAAAGATGACACCGCGAGGCCCCGAGCGCAGCGAGGCGCCGAAGCGCGTAGCGCGGGGGTGGGGCCCCGCGCCACTGCAAAAAAGATGACCGCAACTGCCGCTAAAGGTTCACGCGAAGGCGCGAAGATCGCGAAGGGGCAGAATCAAAAAAGATGACACCGCGAGGCCCCGAACGTAGTGAGGGCGCCGAAGCGCGTAGCGCTGGGGGTGGGGCCCCAGCGCCTTGCAAAAAAGATGACAGCAAACGCCGCAAAAGGCCTCGCGTGAAGATCGCGAAGGGGCGGGTGGGGCCCCAACGCCATTGAAAAACGATAGAATCCCCGCCCGAGGTCTTCGATAGCCATCATGTCGTTGTCGTTCAGTCGTCTTTCTCTCCGTGCGTTGGCGATCGGTGTCGTGGGCGTTGCCACCGCCGCGCTGACCGGTCTCACGATTGGCGCGCAGGCGCCGGCCGCGCCTGCGCAAACATCAGGGCGCGGTGCGGGTGCCGCCACGCCTGCACGCGGCGCCGGTGCCGGTGGTCCTGCCACGCAGGCGGGCCGCGGCCGTGGCGATCAGCCGGGGTCCGACTTCCTGAAACGCCCGGCCGTCGTTCGTCAGACGCCGGAAGCCGAGCAGCAGATGTTCCTGCTGCCCGAGGGCTATCACATCGAGAACGTGCTGGCCGATCCCGACATCGAAGATCCGGTCGGCGTGACCTTCGACGGCAATGGGCGGATGTACGTGCTCGAGATGCGCTCCTACATGCGCGACGCCGAAGGCACGGGCGCCGACGAGCCGGTGAGCCGCATCTCGCGGTGGGAAGACACCGACGGCGACGGCACGTACGACAAGCACACGGTGTTCATCGACCACCTCGTCATGCCGCGCATCGCGTTTCCGCTCCGCGACGGCGAGCTGCTCGTGCTCGAGACCAACAACCGCGACCTCTACAAGTACACGGACACGGACGGCGACGGCGTGGCCGACAAGAAAGAGGTCTTCTACAAGGACTACGGCCGCGTCCAGAACATGGAATGGCAGCCGGGCGGCATGGTGTGGGCGCTCGACAACTGGGTCTACACGACCTACAACCCGTTCCGCCTGCGGCTGACCTCCGACGGCAAGATCCTGCGCGAAGAGACGGTCCCGAACGGCGGGCAGTGGGGCGAGGCGCAGGACAACCACGGCAAGCTCTGGTTCGTCGACGGCGGCGGCGAGATCGGTCCCGTCAACTTCCAGACGCCCATCGTCTACGGCGCGTTCAACGTGCCGGACAACTTCGAGCCGGACTTCCAGGCGCCCTGGGGCGCGCCGGGCGGCATCTCCGACATGCAGGGCGGCATGAACCGCGTGCGGCTGCCCGACGGGACGCTGAACCACTTCACGGCCGCGGCCGGGCCGGCGATCTATCGCGGCGACCGGCTCCCACAGGATCTCGTCGGCGATCTGCTCTTCGAAGAGCCCGTTGGTCGCATCGTTCGCCGCGCCAAGGTCGTCGTCACCGACGGCCTGACGCAGTTGCGCAACGCGTATCCGAAGTCGGAGTTCGTCCGGTCGACCGATCCGCTCTTCCGCCCCGTGAACATCGTCAACGCGCCCGACGGCACGCTGTACCTGATGGACATGTACACGGGCATCATCCAGGACGCGCAATTCGTCGGCCCCGGCTCATATCTCCGCCGCAAGGTCGCGCAGTACGATCTGGATCAGCAGCACAACTGGGGCCGCATCTGGCGCATCACGTACGACGGGATGGCGCCCGATCGCACGCAGCCGCGGATGTACAGCGAGACGCCCGCTCAGCTCGTCGCGCACCTCTCGCATCCGAACGGCTGGTGGCGCGACACGGCGCAGATGCTCATCGTGCTGAGCGGCGACAAGTCCGTCGTCCCCACGCTGCAGACGATGGCGAAGACGTCGACCAATCCGCTGGCGCGCATCCACGCGCTCTGGACGATCGAGGGGCTCGGCGCGCTCGACGCCGGTCTCGTTCGCGACCTGATGAAGGACGCGGACACGAACATCCGCATCCAGGCCATCCGCGCGAGCGAGTCGCTCTACAAGGCCGGCGACAAGTCGTTCGCCGACGACTATCGCGCGCTGCTCAAGGATCCGAACACGGACATCGTCATCCAGGCGATGTTGACGATGAACCTGCAGCAGGTGCCGGACGCGAAGGCGTTGATTCAGGCGACGTCGCAGTCGAGCCGCGTGCGCGGCATCCGAGAGATCGGCAGCCAGATCCTCAAGCCCGGCGCGTCACTCGGCCAGCGGCCCTCGCTCGCCGACACGGGCGCGATGAACGCGAACATGAGCGTCGAGGATCGGCGCGTGCTCACGCACGGCCAGCAGATCTTCGGCGAGCTCTGCTATTCGTGCCACGGCGCGGACGGCAAGGGCGCGCCAATCGCGGGTGCAGCCGACGGCGCCACGCTGGCTCCGCCGCTCGCCGGTTCGCCGCGCGTCACTGGTCACCGCGACTACATCATCAAAGTGCTCCTGCACGGCTTGCAGGGACCGGTTGGCGGCAAGGACTACAACGGCGGCGCCGTCATGGTGCCGATGGGCGCGAACGACGACGCGTGGATCGCGGACGTGGCGAGCTTCGTGCGCAAGAGCTTTGGCAACGACGCGTCGATCGTGACGCCCGAGCAGGTCGCGGCCGTTCGCAAGGCGGACGCCGCGCGCAACGCGCCGTGGACGTCAGCCGAACTGCTGCCGACCGTTCCGTCGCTCGTCGGCAACACCGACGCGTGGAAGCTGACGGCCAGCCACAACGCGGCTGAAGCGGGGAACGCGCTCGGCGCCGACTACTCGCGCTGGGACACCGGCGCTCCGCAGCAGGCCGGCATGTGGCTGCAGATCGAACTGCCGCAAGCGGTGACCGTGAGCGAGGTGCAGATCGATGCCGCGCCGCCGCCGATTCCATTCGGTGCGCGCTTCGCGCGTGGCGGCCGCGATGGACGCGCGGGTGCGGCCGGACGCGGCGGCGCAGGTGGACGCGCGGGCGCGGCGGGACGTGGTCGAGCCGGCGGTCGTGGCCGCGGCTTCACGCCGCCTCCGCCAGCGGCCGGTCCGGTTGGGTACCGCGTGCAGGTGTCGACCGACGGCCGGACGTGGGGATCGGCACTCGCCGAAGGCGCGGGCAGCGACGACACGACGATCATGACGCTCAGCCGTCCGACGTCCGCGAAGTTCATCCGCATCACCGAGACCGGCGCAGCCACGCACGGCGAGGTTTGGTCCGTCGGCGGCCTGCGCGTGTATCAGTTGGCACACTAAAGATGACTCCGCGAGCCCCCGAGCGTAGCGAGGGCGGCGAAGCGCCGTAGCGCTGGGGGTGGGGCCCCAGCGCATTGCAAAGAAGATGACTCGCGAGCGGAGCGAGGGCGGCGAAGCGCGTAGCGCTGGGGGTGGGGCCCCAGCGCACTGCAAGGAAGATGACTCGCGAGGGCGGCGAAGCGTCGTAGGCGCGGGGGTGGGGCCCCGAGCCACTGCAAAAAAGTTGACTCGAGACGCCAGGAAGGGCCGCGCCCCTGCTATCCGCGCGGCCCGACCACCACGCTGAAGTCCGTGCCCTCCCATCGGCCGGCTTCCGGCCAGTAGAAGGTGAACGTGACGACCGTGCCGATGCGGAGCGCGGTCGTCGGGAGGTCCGCGACCCAGACGCCGAGGCCCGTGTCGCGGGCCTCGACGTCGACCGCGGTTTGCCATCCATCCGCGCTCCAGTGCACGCGCGCGGGCACGATCGTCTCGACGCGCAGCGTCCGTCCTTGCGCGAGCGTGCGGATCCTGCGATCGAATCGCCAGCAGCCGAACGCGGACGTCGTCTGCTCGACGACGTAGCGTTGTCGCGCTTGAAGAGGGCAGTCGAAGACGCGTCCGTCCCGAATCGAGCGGTGCAGCTTCAGATATTCGGCGTGCGCCCAGACGAGCGGCATCGCGGAGCCTGACGGCTGGCCGAAGACGAGCTCGTGCTCGGGCACGTCGGGGCCGTCCCACATCTGTTCGGGAATCAGACCGCGATCGCCGGCGCAGGCTTCGAGCACCTGAAGCAGCTTCGTGGCCTCGTCCAGGTGCCCGGCCGCGATCTCGTAGTGCGCGCGCTCGCCGGCGAGGAGCGGCCACGGCCGTCCGATGCCGACGCCGTCGAATGGCGATCCATCTTCGTGCTCGCCGTAGCCGTCGTCCGTGTAGCGGCGCCAGAGCGGGCCGAAGGGGAAGTCCACCTTCAGGTGCGCGTCGATCGCGCGGATCGTGTTGACGATGCGCCGGTCGTCGGCCGCGCGGAGTCCGAAGCGGACGAGCGCCAGCGCGTCGGGGCTGATGATGTCCGCCGCGCGCAGGTTGGCCTGCGTCCACGGCCGGTTCTTGATTGGCACGAAGCCGAAAGCAGGCGACGAGGCATCGGCCGTTTCCGGCGGCGCGATGCGGACGTAGTACCCGTCGACGCCGGCCGCGGCGGCGAGATCCGTGCCCTGTACGTACATCCACGACTCGATGGCGTCGTTCCACGCATCGGCCGTTTCGCGAAGGTAGGTGCCGACCGACGACTCGCCGTGGGCGTCGGCCATGTCGGCGGCGACGAGCAACGCGGCGATCTCGACGGCGACGGTCGATGGCGCGAAGCCGGCGTCTTCCTCCCAGCGATCCTGCTCGGTCGCCGGACCGGTGCGCGCGATGAACGCGGCCGCGCGACGAACCATTGGCCAGAAGCTCGCGACGTCGTCGGGCGTGACGTGACGCTCACGGACGATGAGATCCAGCAGCAGGATGGGAAAGGCGGTCTCGTCGAGCTGGACGCCGTGCCAGTAGGGATCGCCGTCCACCCACATGTTCTGCGGCCACGACCCATCGGCGCTTTGCGTGACGCGCAGATATTCGAGCACGCGCATGGGCTCGTGCTGCGCGCCGGCCGCGAGCAGTCCACCGGCTGCCTCGACGAGATCGCGCGGCCACACGAGGTGGTACCCGCCCAGGTCATCGTCGGTCTTCGCGTCGCCCCAGGGGATCGAGAGGCTCGCGATGAGCGCGCCAGGGACGCGCTTCGATTCATGACATCGCAGCACGGCCGCACTCGTGCGTGCCACGGCGTCGCCATCCGCGCCAAGCCCGGCCGCGGCTGCAAATCGCTGCTGCCAGTCGTGCCACGCGCCAACGTAGCCGTCACGCGCGGTGTCGAAGCCGGCAAGGAGACTCGCGCGTGCGCGCTGGCCTGCCTCCATCGCGGAGTTGCCGAAGGCGAGCGCGACGACGAACCGTCCGCCGCGTGCGAGATCGACTTCGCCCGTGAGCGCGACGTTGCCGTTCTCGGCGCGCGGATAGATCGCGGACAACTGTTCGTGCGCGGAGAGATCCTGCCAGCCATCCGAGAAGCCAACGAAGCCCGCGGATCCTTGCGTCCAATCGGGCGATGCTGCGACGGCGAGCGCCACGCCGCCGCGTGAGGCGAAGAGCATCGGCACGCCCTTGTAGTCGCCAACCCAGGCCGTGT
Source organism: Vicinamibacterales bacterium (assembly GCA_035550595.1). Lineage (GTDB taxonomy): Bacteria > Acidobacteriota > Vicinamibacteria > Vicinamibacterales > SCN-69-37 > CALFMR01. Next base: position 29,535 of record DASZOV010000003.1, on the reverse strand, counting down.
TGTTACGGCCGCCGTTCGCCAGGTGCGGCGCGAGCAGGACGTAGACGTGGTAATCGCCCATCGCGCCGGTGAGCGGCGTGAACGTGATGTCTTGCAGCACGACGTCGCGCGTCGGATCGGTGACGACCATCTTCTCGATGCGATAGCGGCCGCGCCGGCAGGTGTTGACGATATGGAACGCCGGAACGCCGGGCGCCAACCAGCGCGTCTCGCTCGTCGCGTCGCGCTTCTCTTCGGAGAAGAAGGACTGCCCGTCGGTGACGATGAGCCCGAGGTCGCGGAGGCAGGCCTGATCGAGGCGCGGGTAATAGACCTCGTTCAGGATGCCGTGGCTCAGCGTGAACCAGACGCGGCTCTCGCGTTGGACGGCGGTACCGACGCCGCTCTTGGCGCTGGACGTCCAACGCGGCTCGATGCCAGGCCAGCCGGGTGGGGTGGGGGAAGGTTCAGACATGCAATAAAGAATAGATGACACCGCGAGCCCCCGAGCGCAGCGAGGGCGGCGAAGCGCGTAGGCGCGGGGGTGGGGCCCCGCGCCATTGCAAAAAAAAAGTTTGACAGCAACTGCAGCTAAAGGCCTCACGCGAAGGCGCGAAGATCGCGAAGGGGGGACAGATCAAAAAAGATGACACCGCGAGGCCCCGAGCGTAGCGAGGGTGCCGAAGCGCGTAGCGCTGGGGGTGGGGCCCCAGCGCATTGCAAAGAAGATGACAGACACGGACGGCCACCACAAAGAAGATGACAGGGCGCCGGATACAATCGTCGCGGCCATGCACGCTTCGTCGCGGCTCGACGACCAGCTTCGGGCGCTCTTCGCTCGCGTGTCGGTGGACGCGCGGTATCGCGCGATCGTCACCGACTTCTTTCACGGCTATCTGGCGGCGACCGCTGACGCACCGGACACCGCGGACGCGCGCGATCGACTCGTGACGCGGTACCTCGATCTGCTCGCCGAACAGTTCGAGCGACCGTTCACGTTCGCGCCATACCACGAACAGATCACGGCACCCTTCGACTACTACACGTTCGGCATCGAGTTCCTGCGTCCGCTCGTCGATGAGACGCGATCCTCGGTGCGTGGGCTCGACGAGTTGGCGCGTGCGGCGGAGGCGCTGGCTCGCGGCGAGAACGTCGTGTTCTTCGCGAACCATCAGACGGAAGGCGATCCGCAGGCGATCAGCCTGCTGCTGGAGCACTCGCAGCCGGCCCTGGCCCGCGCGATGATCTTCGTCGCCGGCGGCCGCGTGCTCACCGATCCTCTGGCGGTGCCGTTCAGCATGGGACGCAATCTGCTGTGCGTGTACTCGAAGCGCTACATGGACCATCCGCCGTCGGAGCGCGCCGCGAAGCAGCGCCACAACCGGAAGACGATGGAGATCATGGCGCGGCTGCTCGCCGAAGGCGGACGGTGCATCTACGTGGCGCCGAGCGGTGGACGCGATCGGCCAGGGACGGACGGCCGCGTCGAGGTCGCGCCGTTCGATCCACAGAGCATCGAGATGTTCGTCCTCATGGCGCGCCGGTCCGGGCGGCCGTGTCACTTCCATCCGATGGCTCTCGCCACCTACGACATGCTCCCGCCGCCCGACACGATTCAGGTCGAGCTCGGCGAGCGGCGTCTCACACGACGCAGTCCCATTCACCTGGCCGTCGGACCGGCACTCGAGATGGACACGCCATTGGGCGCTGGCGAACAGGCGAGGCAGGCGCGCGCGGCGTTCATCTGGACCCGCGTGCGGGACGAGTACCGCGAACTGACGCGGATCTGAAATCGCCCGGCACGCTCGCAAAGAGACTCTGGAGACGTGGCTGTGCGTCTACTGCGTGAGTCCTGGATACAGCCGCGCGGCCATGGCGACGAAGACGAGGAAGACGGCCGTCATCGCGCCGAAGTCCGCGGCCAGTCCGGTCGCGCTCGTGCCATGGACGAGCAGCGACGCGCGCAGGGCATCGACCAGGTAGGTGAGGGGATTGACGCGCGCGATGGCGCCGAGCCATCGCGGCATCATGCTGATTGGATAGATCGCGTTACTCGCGAAGAACAGCGGCATCGTCAGCACCTGACCGATGCCCATGAACCGCTCGCGCGTCTTCACGAGACACGCGATCACGAGCGAGAAGGTCGCGAAGAATGCCGAGCCGAGGAAGACCGCGGCCACGACGCCCGCGATGCCGGCCGGATCGACCCGGACCTGGACGCCCATGACGATGGCGATGACGATCACGAGGACGCTCTGGACCAGCCCGCGCACGCCGGCGGCGAGCGCCTTTCCCATGACGAGCGACGATCGCGACGCCGGCGACACAAGGACTTTGTGCACGATGCCGAGATCGCGTTCCCAGATGATCGCGATGCCGTAGAAGATCGCGGCGAACAGCACGCTCTGGGCGAGCACGCCGGGCGCCATGAACTCGAGGTAGGTGAGCGCACCGGTCGGAATCGCACGCGTGCGCGTGAAGACCTGGCCGAAGACGACGAACCAGAGCAGCGGCTGGATGGCGCGCGTGAAGAGCTCCGTCGGGTCGCGGCGCAGCTTGCGCAGGTCCGCCGCGGCAATGGCGACGGCGTGGCTGCTGAAGCGTACGAGCGTCGAACGCAGTGTCGCGTCAGCCCAGGCGGCTGGCCGTACGTCGTCGGCGGCCGATGTCACGGAACGTCCCTTCTGCCTCGGTCAGGCTGGTGCCGGCAAACGCGACGAAGACGTCGTCGAGCGTGGCGTCGGGCCCGGCGTGTGCCTTCAGCTCCGCCGGCGAGCCGCTGATGGCGACGCGGCCGCCGTGCATGATGGCGATGCGGTCGCAGAGCACGTCCGCTTCTTCCATGTCATGCGTCGTGATGAGGATGGTCGTCGAGAACTGACGACGACTCTCGCGGAGTCGATCCCACACGGTATGGCGCGCAATGGGATCGAGTCCGATCGTCGGCTCGTCGAGGAAGAGCACCGCGGGCTGGTGCAGGAGCGCCTGCGCGATCTCGAGCCGCCGCACCATGCCGCCCGAGTACGTGCGCACGAGCTGGCGGGCGGCCTCGGTCAGGCCCATGAAGGCGAGCGCGTCCTCGATGCGCGTGGCGCGCTGCCGGTGCGGAATGTCGTAGAGCGCCGCGGACAATGCGAGGTTCTCGACGCCCGTGAGTCCGCCGTCGGCCGAGACCAGTTGCGGCACGTAGCCAATCGCGCGGCGTACGCGCCGCGGTTCCCGCGCGACGTCGAAGCCGGCGACCCGCGCGTGGCCGGAGGTCGGCGGCAGCAGCGTCGTGAGCATCTTGATCGTCGTCGACTTGCCGGCGCCGTTCGGACCGAGCAGTCCGAAGATTGTGCCGGCATCGATCGTCATCGTCAGCCGATCGACCGCGGTGATGGCGTCGAACCGCCGCGTGAGGTCGGTCGTTGTAATGGCGGGCGGCATCGACATGGTCGCCATGTCGCGATGCTAACACGCGGTTCCGTTGAAGATCGTGCGCGTGTGATGCTGACGCGACCGGCATACTCCGATGTAGCTTCGAGCGATCGTGTCGACATCGATCGATAATGCTCGCCGCAGGAGGACCATCACGCATGATCGATCTGGCAGGCCGGACGGCGCTCGTCACCGGCGGGAACCGCGGCATTGGGCGCGCTGTGGCCATGGCGCTCGCTCGCGCGGGCGCCGACGTCGCATTGACGTATCACACGCGCGAAGGGGAGGCACGCGAGACCGCGGGCGCGATCGAGGCGCTCGGACGGCGCGCGCTCGTGCAGCAGGCGGACGTCGGCCAGCGCGCCGACCTCGCGCGCATCGCGGACGAGACACTGCGCGCGTTCGGGGCGGTCGACATCCTCGTCAACAACGCGGGGATCATCCGGCCACAGCCGATCGCTGAGATCACGGCGCGCGACTGGGACGAGCTCATCGCCGTCAACCTCACGTCCGTGTTCCTGCTGACGCAGGCCGTGCTGCCGGGCATGCGCGCGCGGCAGTGGGGGCGCGTCATCAATCTGTCGTCGGTGGCAGCCCAACTCGGCGGCGTCGTCGGGCCGCACTACGCGGCGTCGAAGGCCGGACTCTTCGGCCTCACGCACGCCTATGCCGCGATGCTCGCGCGCGAGGGCATCACAGTGAACACGATCGCGCCGGCGCTCATCGAGACCGAGATGGTGACGAGCAATCCACGCGCGCGCGCCGACCTGATTCCCGTCGGCCGGTTCGGCGCTGTTGATGAAGTCGCCGACGTCGCCGTGATGCTGGCCGGCAACGGCTACACGACCGGACAGACCATCAACGTGAACGGCGGATGGTACATGAGCTGACGCGCCAGGGGCGCGTCAGCTCAAACTTCGAACTTCGAACTTCAAACTTCGATCGCCTTCGACGAGACGACGCCATCAGAACTTGAATGCGATGCCGCCGGTGCCACGCCAGAAGTCGAACTTGCCCAGTTGCAGATCGACCGCGCCTCCAGGCGGATCCTGCAGACTGCGGAAGTAACGCACGTCGCCGCGCAGGCCGACGTGGTTGCTCAGCATCACCGTGAGCCCGGCGCCCGCATCCACCCCGAAGTCGTTCGCCGACACGTCGTCGAAGAGATCGGTCCCGTTGACGTGGCTGCGCACGAGGCCGACGCCACCGACGACGTACGGCCGGATGGGACCGGCACCGACGCCGATGACCAGGTTGCCGGTGAGCGTCGTGACGTTGTTGCTGCCGATGATCACGGCGCTGTCGTCCTTGTCGTAGAAGTCCGGCGTGTAGCCGAAATCCACCTCGAAGCCGGCGACCGTGCCCATGAACGTGAGCGATGCTCCGCCGGTGAACTGCTGGTTCGGCGCGTCTTCGCCGAACGTCGCGCCCGCGAAGGGCGTCAGAAAGGTCTGTGCCTGCGCGCGTCGAGGCGTGGCCGCGACGGCGACGGCGGCCATCGCCGCCGCAATGAAGATCTTGCGCATGTCGGTCTCCTGTCAGCTTTCTTTGCAAGGCGCTGGGGCCCCACCCCCAGCGCTACGCGCTTCGCCGCCCTCGCTACGCTCGGGGGCTCGCGTGTCATCTTTTTTTTTGACCTGTCACCCTGTCGCCTGTCACCACTCTCCGCGTCTACGTGGCAGTGATGACGACCGCGTTCGACGCCTGGGCGTCGGGATTGGTCACGCTGAAGGCGTAAGTACCCGCCGTGTCGAGTACGAACATGAACTGCACCTGGGTAGCCGTGATGGAGCTGAAGCCGTTGGTGATCACTGTCGGACCGCCCGACGGCCGTGTGACGACGACGCTCAGGCCTTGCGCGAAGTTGGTGCCGTTGAGTGTGACGAGCACCGCGTCGGTGCCGTGCGTGACGCTCACCGGCGTCACCGAGGCGATGTTCGGCGTGCCCGTGGGCGATCCGCTTTGCACCTGCACGGGAAAGGACGCCGAGGTGTTGCCGTTGATGTTGCGCACGACGAGACCATACGTGCCCGCCGTGTCGAGCACGACGTCGACTTGGAACGACGTCGACTGGAAGTCCTGAATGGACGAGCCCGAAATCGTCTGCACGGACCCGCCGGGCGGCGTCACGAGCAGCGTGAGGTCCGACTGAAAGTTGCTGCCGGAGATCGTCAGCCGTTGTGCGTTGGTGTTCGCGACGAGTGGCGTCGGCAGCACGCCCGTAATGGTTGGCGTCGTGCCCGGCCCAGTCGGCGTCTCGTCGTCGTTGTTGTCGCAGGCGGCTGTGGTCACCGCCATCACCGCTGTGACGGCGAGCGCCGCGTAGAGAGAAAAGAAGCCTGTATGCCTTCGAAAGTGCGTCATGAAATTCCTCGACCCCGTCGTTCCCCGCAGGCGCGGTATCAGATGACCGTTCGCACGGCCTCCGCGGGGACTCATGCAAGATTTCGACCCGGCGTGAGGCCGCATGGCCGTGGCGTGCCCGAGACGGATGGCGGCAGGTACGTGTCGAAGGGATGAAAATCCGCGCGAGGGCGTCGCGCGAAGGGGACGGCCGTACCCAATCCGGCACCCGGCCGTCTCGATCTGGTCAGTCGCAGGCTACTGTTCGGCGCCGTGCGTGCCACACGGTCATCGGCGCGCCGTGCCCCACGGCATGATGTAACCGGCCGATGCCGTGACGTGGCCGCTGCGAACGTCGATTGCGAGATCGAGTCGCACGTGGGCCATGGTCTGCGCTTCGGATCCGTGCAGTCGCACCCCAGCCCCCACGTCCACGGCCACCGGACGATCCGGCTCACCCGGCAGTTCGTCCCATGCGCGCGCCACGTCGACGAACCCCGCCGCGCTGACGCTGCCTTCGCGTCTCGCGTAGACGGGCCGCTGGTATTCCGCGGTCGCGGACCAAAGGCGACGGCCGAACACCGGACTGACGATGACGCCATCGTCGAAGAGCGGATGGGCGCGAAGCAGAGCGCCGCGCGTATTGCTCGAGCCGGCCACCGGCCAGAACGCGAGCGGGGCCGCGCGACCGGCAAGGTCGATGGCCGTATGTCCCAGCCAGACGGGCGCGCGCGTGGCCGCGGTCGATCGTGCGCTGACGGTGATCTCGCCCGTGGAAAAACCGTCGGCCGGGCCGACGGCGCTCGAGCGCTGCCAGGCCACCGTGGCCGCGAGTCGATCGCGCCAGCCGCGCAGCTCGAGATTGCCGTTCACCGACACGTAATCGGTCGTCTCGAACCCGTCGACGCCCGCGCCGATCTGCCACCGCAGCCAGCCGGTCGCCCAGTCGGACCAGCTCGCGCCGCCGTGCCGTTGTTCTTCACGCAATAGCGGCTGACCGTCGCCCGGTGCGCGATAGGACTGCCGTTCCCAGAACAGATCGGCCGCGACGTTACCCGGCACCGCGCCCGGCGCCGCGAGTGCGAAATGGAACAGGACGCGCGGATGGTTCGGCGCCCAGCGGAACGACGGCGTCCACAGGTCGCCTTGTCGCGCGAGGGAGGCGACGTCGACCTTGATCTCTTTCATGAACAGCGCGCGCACGCCGACCGCACCCCAGCCGATCGGGAATGACGGGAGAACGGGGCGTTCGGTGATCGAAGCCGTGACGTCGGCGCTTCCCTGGCTCGGTTGGTAGCGAAGCGTCGCGGCCGAGATGCTGGGCACGTCGCGCAGACGTCGCAGACCGCGCATGAACGCATCGGCCGTGAGCACGCGCGTGGGGGAGAGACCGATGGCGTCGAGAAAGACGGGCTGATCGGTGCGCACCGTGCCCTGAATGGCGACGTCGCCCGTGCGTGGCTCGTCGACATGGTTCCACGCCTCGAGCGCGCGCACGAGGTCCCCTTGGAGATACCGGCTCGTGGCCAGCACGCGCCACGCGTTCGTATCGGACGGCGCGCGCTGAATGGCGTTGTCGGCCAGGCGCGCCGCGTCGTCGTAGCGGCGCTGCACGAAACGCAGGCCCGCCAGTTCGCCCCACGCGGGACCGTAGCTGGGACACGCCGCAATGGCTGCGCGCAGTGCGCGATCCGCCGCGTCGCCTTGTCCCGAGTGCGCGAGCGCAACGCCACGATCGACGTCCGCCCGGCACGCGGACGTGCCATCGTCGCGCCTCTCGGCGCTCGCGACCGTCGTCTTGGACCGTGATGTGGAGCTTGCCGACGCGGGCCGTTCCGGCGCGGTGGTGGTGGACTCCGCTGCGCTCGCCGTCGCCGCGGTTGCCGGCGGCAGCACGACGAGCATCCATCGGCTCGTGCGTCGCCAGGCGCGATCGAACGCACCACGGGTCATGGTCCGTCGCGGCGCGCGTGCGGGGTCGTCGACGATCACGTCGTCGGCCGTGAGCCCGACGACGACCACGTAGTGGGGAACGGCAGCGCCGGCGTCGACGAGCACGATGACGGGACGGCCCTGCTCGAGCTCATGGCCGATCGTGTCGAGCGAGCTCGACGATCCGTCACGCGCGATGCCGTGCCACCCGTTCTGGTTCGCGGCGGCCGTGAGAGCCGAAACGCGGATGCCGCCGGCGTCCGGATCGATCAGCGTGATGAAGTCCTCGGCTTGCGCATCCGCGTGGCCCCAGTAGCGCAGGACCATGGCCAGCGCGGCGCCGCCACACAGCCGTTCGTCGGGCTGCGCGAGATACGGCACGTCGATGATCGCGGGAGCGGCGGTGATCGAGGCGACCGAGATCGCCGCCGACAGGAGCGCCAGGGCGCCCGCACGAGCGAAGCGGGACGCCAAGCGTCCACCGAACGACGTCACGTTCCTACTCTACTTCGCGATGAGCACGATGAGAATCAGGAGCAGCAACAGTGTCGTGAGTGAGATCGTGACCGTGCTCGCGCCACCGGCCAGATCGGCGTCCGCGGCGCGTGCCGATTGCGCGAGCGCCGCCAGGTCGTCGCCCGTCATCTGTCGGACGGCGTGTTCGGCTGTGGCGACGTCGAGCCCCATGGCCGCGGCCGCATTCTGTACGTCGCGACGGTCGAGTACGTTCAGCACGGCATCGCGGTTGGCGGCGTCCGTACGCGCGTTGGCCGCGAGCGCGGCGTCGAGCGTCGCCGTGTCGGCCACGTGCGGATCGGCGGCGGCCGCCGTCGTTCCGAGAGCGATCGAGAGTCCCAACGCCACGATACACGCACGCACCCGCATGGCCACCTCGACGCCACGATTTTGCAAGAAAGATGCCTCTGTACGCGCCTCTCGTCGCGTGCGGCCACGCGCGCGCGTCGTGTCACACGCCTGCCACGATTTTCGGGATCCGCGTCAACCTGGGTAACAATGCGGCCGGGACGCTCGCGATGCGCCAGGTGCCGACTCGGGAATGGCTCGCGCCTTCGCGGTGTTCGCGGCGTCGGCGAGAGCGGCTCGTCGTATGAGGCGGCGATCCCTGCCGGCGTGGCCGGCCATCCTGCTGCTGGTGACGAGCATGACCGCATGTGAGCGACCGGCGCCCGGACATGAGGCGGGCGACGCGGCCTTCGATCGGCTCGCCCACGAGATCATCGTCGACTACCTGCGCCGCAATCCTACCGAGGCCACGAGCCTCGGCGTCCACGAGTACGACAGCCGCATCGAAGACTACTCGGCGACGGCGCGCTCGGAAGAAGCCCGCGCGTATCGCGCGTTTCGCGCGCGGCTGGACGCGATCGCGCCCGGCCCGCTGACGCTCGATCGGCAGCTCGACCGCGAGGTCCTGATCCATCGGCTGGATGGCGAGTTGCTCCGCCTCGAGGTCATTCGGCCGTGGGCCAACGACCCGGACGTGTACAGCTCGGGGCTCACGGCGGCTGCCTACACGATCATCACGCGCGAGTTCGCGCCAACGCCCGTCCGGCTACGCGCGCTCGTCGCCCGCCTGCGCGCCATGCCACGCGCGTTGCAGGAGGCGCGACGCAACCTGGTCAATCCGCCGCGGGCGTTGACCGAGATCGCGATCGAACAGATCGACGGCAACACCGATTTCTTCCGCACGGACGTGCCGCAGGCGTTCGGGCGCCTCGACAACCCCGTGCGGCGGCACGAGCTCGAAACCGCGTCGGCGGCCGTCGTCTCGGCGCTCGTCGACTACAAGGCCTGGCTGCAGCAGACGCTGCTGCCGGCGTCCAACGGCGCGTTCGCCTACGGTGTGGACACCTATCGCGCGCGGCTGTGGGACGACGAGATGATCGATACGCCGCTCGACGAGCTGCTGGCCATCGCGCGCGCCGACCTGGCGAAGAACCAGGCGGCGTTCGCGGAAGCGGCACACCGCATCGATCCCCACGCGACGCCCGTCGAGGTCCTGGCGGGCCTGCAGCGCGATCATCCGTCGGCCGGCGATCTCGTCGAGACCACGCAGAACGAGCTCGACGCGCTGCTCGACTTCATCCTCGATCACCACATCGTCACGGTGCCCGACGCCGAAGGGGTCGAGGTGCAGGAAACGCCGCCGTTCCTGCGCGCGACGACGTCGGCATCGATCGATATCCCGGGCCCGTTCGAGAAAGTCGCGACCGATGCGTACTACAGCGTGACGCTGCCCGATCCGTCGTGGCCGCAGGCGGAGCAGGACGCGTTCATGGCGCAGTGGTATCCGGCCATGATCTCGAACGTGTCGGTCCACGAGGTCTGGCCGGGCCACTACCTGCAGTTCCTGTACGCGAAGCAGTTTCCGTCCGACGTTCGCAAGGTGTTCAGCGCGTCGACCAACGTCGAAGGCTGGGCGCACTACTCGGAAGAGATGGTCCTCGATCAGGGATTCCACGCGGACGATCCGAGCTACCGCCTTGCGCAACTGCAGGACGCGCTCCTTCGTGACGTGCGGTTCATCGTCGGGATCGAGATGCACACGAAGGGCATGGGCATGGACGAGGCGCAGCGGTTGTTCGAAACCGAGGCCTATCAGCCCACGCCGGTCGCACGGTCCGAGGTCAAGCGTGCGATCTCGGACGCGACCTACGGCTACTACACGATGGGCAAGCTGATGATTCAGAAACTGGCGGCCGACTATCGCGCGAAACAGGGCGCGGCGTTCACGCTGCAGGGCTTCCACGACGCCTTCGTCAAGATCGGCCCACTGCCGCTCCCCCTCATCCGCCGCGCGATGCTCGGCGAGACGGGGGAGATCTTCTCGTTGCCGGGGAAGTAGGACGGCAACGAGCAAGTTAGAAGTGTGACGCCAGAAGCCAGAAGTAAAAAAGATGACACCGCGAGCCCCCGAGCGTAGCGAGGGTGGCGAAGCGCGTAGGCGCGGGGGTGGGGCCCCGCGCCATTGCAAAAAGTTGACATGGACGCCGACTGAAAAAGCGCCTCACGCGAAATCGCGAAGATCGCGAACAGCCCCCGAGCGTAGCGAGGGCGCCGAAGCGCGCTAAGAGAAGTCCGCGAAACCCGCGACAGAGGAGCGGCGTTGAGCGGGCGAGCGGGGGTGGGGCCCCGCGAGCGGGTAAAGAAAAAAAGATGGGCCCCGCACCATTGCAACAAAGTTGACATGGACGCCGGCTGAAAAGACGCTCACGCGAAATCGCGAAGAGCGCGAAGGAGCCCTGTTCCTTCAGGCTCAGGGGACGAGCAACGTCCGCGCCGTGAGCGCTGCACGGCGGAACCCCGCCGCCTCGTCGAGCGCGGTGAGTGGCGGCGGCAGAGCCGCCGGCACTTTCCAATCGGCATCGCGCGCGCCGAAAGGAGCGAGCGCGGACAGCCAGTCGTGCCACCACGGCGAGACGCGGCGTGCGATCGGCTCGATGACGAGCACGCTCGCGCCGCGGGATGCGGCGGTCTCGATCGCCGTGAGGAGCCGCGCGCGGCCGGGCGGCGCGAGCTCGTTCACCGTCCAGGCGAGGAGGATGGCCGTCGATCGCGCGGACCGCGCGTCGAGACGCGCCACGAGTGCTTCAGCGGCCGCGATCAGATCGCCACGTTCCGCACGGCCGGAGACGCTGAGCACGCGCCAGTTCCATCGCGCGTCGTCGATCGCCCAACCGTGCCGATCGACGCCCATGATGCGCGCGCCACACGTCATTGCCCAGGCCGCCGACGCGGCACCGGTGCCGCAGCCGAGATCGACGATCGTGTCGACGCGAGTGGCGCCGGGTAGCGATGGGACGATCGCGCGCACCGTGAAGAAATGGACGGGCGCGAAAAACGCAGCGAACGCGGCACGTTTGCCGGGTGTGTCGGCCGGCGCCTTCGTCGCGATCTCGCGTCGCGCCTCGACATAACGCGCCGAGAGCGCGCGAATGCACTTCAGCAGTTCATGCGTGGAGAGCGACGCCGTGTGCCGTGCGAGAAGCGCCGTTGTCCACGCGTCGATGCGCGTGATCACCGTGTCGGACGGACCCTCGTCCGGGCCAGACGATGAGGTCGGCATCACCAGCCGCAGCAGTCGGTCTTGTAGCCGCAGTTCGGACAACGCCATACGGCGTGCATCCGGAACATCGACGCGCCGCATCGCTCGCACACGACGGCATCGTCGGCGCCCGACGCGCAGCGAGGCGCCGGACCGGTGGCCGCAGCCGGAGGATTCGCGTCGACGCGACGCGGAGTATCGCTGGATGACATCGGACGACCGGATGACGACGGCGATCGCGAATCGGACATGCCGAGGCGATTATACGGGGCCGTTCGGTACAATGAACGGCGTGCGAAGGCCAATGCCGCGACGCGCGTATCCGAGACCGCTGGCCCCTGGCGAAGCCACGGGGAGGCTGGCGCCGTGAGCCTCCGGCCCGACGCGGCCACGGCCGCCGATCTGCGGCCCGGCGCGCCGTCGCGCGTGCTCGCGTGGTGCGCCGAGACGGGCCGGCTGGCCGGTCGTGCCGCGGCGCGCGGCGTCATCGAGTTCCTCCGCAGCAGCAATCTGACGTTCGCCGCCTCGATCGCCTACTACACGCTGCTGTCGCTCTTTCCCTTCCTGCTCCTCGTCTTGTCGATCCTGAGCCGTTTCGCCGTAGGCCGCAGCGGATCGGAAGTCGCGCTGCAGCACGTCATCGCGCGGGCGCTCCCGAGCCATTTCGAGTTCGTCGTGCGGCAGCTCAACGAGCTGGCGGCGACGCCCCTCAACTTCAGCCTCGCGGGAACCGTCGTCACGCTGTGGGCCTCGATGGGCGTCTTCGGCGCGATCGCGTCGGCCGTCAACCACGCGTGGGGTGTCGAGCACGCGTACGGGTTCTTCAAGCACAAGCTGATCGCCTTCGCCATGATGGCCGCGGCTGGCGTGCTCGCCGTCGCCGCGCTGCTGCTCATGAGCACGGTCCAGGTCGTCGAAGCGAACTGGTTCGCCGGCATCGTGGCGCGGTTCCCGGAGTTGAGCACGCTGAGCGGGCTCGTCTATCGCAACCTGCCGACCCCGATGTTCATCGTCGTCGTCGGTCTCATTTATTACTACGTGCCCAACGCGCAGGTTCGGTTGCGTGACGTGTGGCTCGGTGCGATCCTCGCCGGCGTGCTGTGGCGCCTCGCGTTCGCCGGCTTCGCCTGGTACGTGCGCGACCTGTCGCGGTTCAACGTCCACGGATCGGTCGCGGCCGTCGTCGTGTTCCTGGTGTGGGTGTACCTCTCCGCGGTGATTCTGCTGTACGGCGTCGAAGTCACCGCCGCTTATGCGCGCCTGCGCAAGCGGCTGCCGCAGGAGATGCCCGCGGCGCCCGTCCGCGACTGACCACCATCGCATGTCGTGATTTGCGGGTACGCGCGCGGCGCGTCAGGATGAAGCATGGCCAACCGCCTCGCCGCCGAACGCAGCCCGTATCTTCTCCAGCACGCCGACAACCCGGTCGACTGGTACGCGTGGGGCGACGAGGCGTTCGCGCGCGCGCGGCGCGAAGACAAGCCCATCTTTCTCTCGATCGGCTATTCGACCTGTCACTGGTGCCACGTGATGGCGCACGAATCGTTCGAGGATCCCGACGTCGCGGCCGTCCTCAACGCGCACTTCGTGTCCATCAAGGTCGATCGCGAGGAGCGGCCGGACCTCGATCGCGTCTACATGATGTTCGTGCAGGCGATGACTGGTGCCGGCGGCTGGCCGATGAGCGTATGGCTCACGCCCGATCTCCAGCCGTTCTTCGGCGGGACGTACTTTCCGCCGACCGAACGTTGGGGCCGGCCGGGCTTCATCCAGATTCTCGAGCAGCTCGCGCGTGCCTGGCGCAACGAACGCGCGGCCATCGTCTCGTCGGCGGCCGAAGCGATCGGCCAGCTTCGGCGGGCGAGCGGCGCCGACGAACCGGCGCCCGATCGCGGATCGGTGGCGGGCCTCAACGCGCTCACGACCGGCATCGCCTCGTTCGCCGAGACGTTCGACGCGCGGCACGGCGGCTTCGGCGGCGCACCGAAGTTTCCACGTCCGGCCGAATTGCTGTTCCTGCTCGAAGCATCGGCGCTCACCGGTGACCATCACGCGCGCGACATGGCGCTCGAGACGCTGCGCGCGATGGCCATGGGCGGCGTGCGCGATCAGATTGGCGGGGGCTTCCATCGCTACTCGGTCGACGCCGAATGGCGCGTTCCGCACTTCGAGAAGATGCTCTACGACCAGGCGCAGCTCGTCCTCGCGTACCTCGAGGCCGGGCAGGCGAGCGGCGAGGCGTTCTACGCGACGGTCGCGGAAGACACGCTCGACTACGTGCGGCGCGATCTCACGGCGCCCGATGGCGCGTTCTATTCAGCCGAAGACGCCGATTCGCTCGTGAGTTCGTCAGAGGCCGCCGACGCGGCGGAGCACGGCGAGAAGCGGGAAGGCGCCTTCTACGTCTGGACCGCCGGCGAAGTCCGACGCCTGGTCGGCGACGGCTTCGACGTCGTCAGCCGTCGGTTCGGCGTCGAGCCGAACGGCAACGCGCTCGCCGATCCGCAGGGCGAGTTCGCTGGACAGAACATCCTGTACGTCGCGCAGGCGGTCGACGACATCGCCGCGCGGACGGGCGCGTCGGTGGACGACGTGATGCGGACGCTCGCTGACGCGAGGGCGTCATTGTTCGAAGCGCGCGCGCATCGGCCGCGCCCGCACCTCGACGACAAGATTCTCGCCGGGTGGAACGGCCTGATGGTCGCCGCCTTCGCGCGAGCGGCGCGCGTGCTGGTCGACAGTCCACGCCGCGACGACTGGCGGCAGGCGGCCGAACGGGCCGCCGCGTGGATGAAGCGCGAGCTGTGGCAGCCGGAGGAGGCGCGTCTCTTACGGCGTCATCGCGCGGGTGAAGCGGCGATCGACGCGTTCTGCGAGGACTATGCGTATGTCGCGTGGGGCGCGATCGAGCTCTTTCAAGCGACCGGCGATGCGGCGTGGCTCGAATGGGCGCTTGCGTTGACCGAGGCCGAGGCGACGCGCTTTTTCGACCCGCGTGACGGTGGCTGGTTCAGCACGACGGGAGAAGATGCGTCCGTCCTGCTTCGGTTGAAAGAAGACTACGACGGCGCGGAGCCGGCCGCCGCATCGGTCACGGTGCGCAATCTGCTGACGCTCGGCCATCTGACGGCGAACGGCGATCTGGTCGACCGCGCGCAGCGGACGCTCGAGCGCTACGGTCCCGAACTCGGCCGCGCTGTTCGTGTCATGCCGTTCATGGTCGCCAATATCGCACTCTGGCACGCCGCCGGGACGCAGGTCGTCATCGTCGGCGACCGTGCTGCCGATGACACGCGCGCGCTCGAACGTGTCGTCGCGCGGCACTATCTACCGGCTGGCGTGGTCGTGCCGATCGATATGGCGGCAAGCGCCGAGGCGACCCGCCAGGCATTGGCCGCGCGGCTGCCATGGACGTCTGCCATGACGATGCGTGATGGACGGCCGACGGCGTACGTCTGCCACGACTTCGCGTGCCGGGAGCCCGTGACCGACGCAGCGCAGTTGGACGAGCAACTCGCCGACGTCGCGGCGCCGAGACGGATACAGATTCAAAGTTAGAAGTGTGGAGCCAGAAGCCAGAAGTTGAAGGTGCGGCCGTCATATACTCGATCCGCGCGCTGGAACATCTGACCTTCGCGCTTTTCACGTCAGTCGTCCACGAGAACCTCCATGGTGTTTCCCGTCGAAGTCGTTCTGAAGGGCCGCGATTTCGCGGTCACCGAGTCCGTCATCGTGCCGCACGGCGAGCCGGCGACGTGGGATGACGCGGCCGTCCACGACGTGCTCGTCGAAATCCTGCGCGCGATCGATCGCGCCGAGAACCCGGATGCGCCGCCCGACCGCAACGTCGTGCTGCACGGCTTCAGTTGGATCGTCCAGCCCGCGGGCGACGAGGTCGTCATCGCGATCGAGATCCCGATGGGCGCGGCCGTCGCCGGCCCGTTCGCCCTGGCCCAGGCCGAGCTCGACGCGCGCATCGCCCGCGTCATCCGCACCGAACGCCAGGCGTACGCGCCGGACACCGTGCACTGAGAGGCGCGAGGGGGAGACCGCGAACGTCGGTCCGTCGCGCACGACTCCTGTTTCGTCACGAGACCCGATGCACCCTCAAATTGAGACGCTGCTGGGTGAGCTCGACGCGGCCAGCGCCAGCGCCGCGACGCTCGGTGCGGGTATCGACGAAACGGCTTTCCACGCGCGGCCGGCATCGGGAGGCTGGTCGGCGGCCGAGTGTCTCGTTCATCTCTCGCTCACGACGGCCGGTCTGCTGCCGCGCATCGACGCGGCGCTCGACGCCGGACGGCCTGGCGTGGCCGACGATCATCGCTACGGCCGCGGCATCGTGGGGTCGCTGCTCGCCAAATCCATGGAGCCACCGGTTCGAATGCGGTCGCGCACGATCGCAGCGTTCATTCCGGGCAGCACGGGATCGCGCGACGAGGTGCTCGCCGCGTTCGAACGCTCGCAGACGGCGCTCGCCGAGCGTCTCCGCCGCGCTTCCGGCCTCAACCTGGATCGGCTTCGGATCGCGTCGCCGTTCAGTACGTACGTGAAGTACAACGTCTACGCCGCGTTCTGCGTGTTGCTCGCGCACGAGCGGCGCCATCTCTGGCAGGCCGGGCAGGCGATCGCCGAGGCAGCCAACTGACCGAGTTGGCATGACGCAGCCGCCGCGTCAGTCGTGTCGCACGGCCTCCATCGGCTGGATGCCGGCCGCGCGGCGGGCGGGGACGAAGCAGGCGAGCGCGGCGACCAGTAGGAGCACGATCGTCACGCTGCCGAGGATGATCGGATCTCGCGAACTCTCGGTGACCCACTGCGCTGACACCCGATCGAGCGCGACGCACGCCACGAGTCCAGCGACAAGTCCCGCGCCGACGTTCGAGTACGTCGACGACAACACCAGGCGCACGACGTCTGCCGTCCGTGCGCCGAGCGCCATGCGGATGCCGAACTCGTTCGTCCGCGCCGTGACGCCGTACGAGACGACGCTGTAGAGCCCGACCGCCGACAAGAGCAACGCCAACACCGAGAACACGCCGAACAGGTTCGCGACGAGCCGCTGCTGCGCGTACTCCGCGGAGCCGGTGATCCAGGTCGTGAGGTCGCGCACCTGCATCACCTGCTGATCGTGATCCACGCGCGCCAACTGCTCGCGGATGTCGCGCAGGGTCGACAGCGGCGGCACGCGCGTGCGCACGAGGATTTGCGTGAACATCTGCAGTTTGAGCGTGTACGGCACGTACATCGCCGGCTTGATGGGGTTTCGGAGGCCATCGTCGCGCGCGTCGGCGACGACGCCCACGATCTGCAGCCAGCCGTCGCCGCCGGCGGCCATCGGCGAGTACGGCGGCTCGTCTTTGATGGCGTCGAATCGGATCTGATGTCCGACGGCGTCCCCGTTCGGCCAGTATTGCCGCGCCATCGTCTGGTTGATGACGGCCACGCCTGTGCCGCGTCGATTCTCGTCGTCGGTCCACAGCCGGCCCTGGACGAGCGGGATGTGGAGCAAGGGGAAGTAGGCGGGGCTGATGAAATTGCTTCGTACGACGGGTTTGTCGAGCGCAGATACGCCGAAGATGTCGACGCGCGTGTCACCGCCGTTGCTCGGCGGCGTCGCGTTGGTCGAGATGCCCACCATTTCGACTTGAGGAAGCGATCCCACGGCCTGCAGCAAGCGATCGAAGTACGCGGTGCGTTCCGCCCAGGTCTGGTACGTGCCGTCGTGTACGGGAATGGGCACCGACATCACGCGAGCCGGCTCGTACCCGAGGTCGGCCATCGTCATGCGAAGGAAACCCTTCGCGGCCGCGCCCGACACGCCAAGGATGACGATCGTCAGCGCGACCTGCGCGACGATCATCACGCGGTGCGTGCGGCGCCCGTGCGCGCTGCCCATCACTCGGCGCGAGCTGGCCTGCATCACGCGCGCCATGTCGGGACGCGACAACTGGAGCGCCGGCCACAGACCGAAGACAACGGCCGTCAGTACAGCCAGACTCGCGCTGAACAGAAGGACCGGCACGTTCATGCGAATCACGGACTCGGCCGCGAAGGAGTTCGTCGGGATCCAGGTCTTGATCAGACGAAGACCTTGCCACGCGAGCAGCGCGCCCAAGGACGCGCCACACGCGCCGATGAGCAGCGATTCGGTCAGAAGCTGACGGACGATGCGCCCGCGGCCCGCGCCGATGGCCGCGCGCACCGCGAGTTCCTGCTGGCGGTTCGCGCCGCGCACGAGCAGCAGGATCGACACGTTCGCGCAGCCGATGAGCAGGAGCGTCACTACGGCGCCGAACAACAGCAGGAGCTTCGGGCCCATGGGCCGCGCGTAGAGCTCGACGATGCTCCGCAGCCGCACCGTGAATGCGGAGTCCGGATACCGGTCGGGTGCCGCTTTCGCGAACTGCTGCGTCAGCGGCAGGAGCGCGATGTTCGCCCGCTCGGTGGACACGCCGGGCTTCAGCTTGAGGAGCACGCCGTAGTACGTGTTGGGCTGGTCCTTCATGGCGAGCGGCATGTAGACCTCAGCCGGATCGCGCCACTTGAAACGCGGCGGCATCACGCCGACGATCGTGTAGGTCTTCCGAACGAACTGGATGGTCTTGCCGATGACGAGCGGGTCGCCGGAGAAGTGGCGCTGCCAGAAGGCATAGCCGAGCACCGTGACGGGCGCGGCGTCCTGGCCCGGCGGCGCGTCGGCCGGGATGAGCCACCGGCCGAGGAGCGCCGGCACGCCCCATGGATTCGGCGCATTGGGCGTGACGTACGACGCCTCGACGTTCTCCGGGATGTCGCCGTCGGTCGTGGTCAGCGCCCAGCCGTTCTCGCCGACCACGCTCTCGACGCCTTGGACCTGCCGCAACGCGTCGAGCTCGGACGCGGACATGCCCGGATAGCGCGTCCGTCCCTGAGCGTCCTCGATCGACACCTGCATGATGCGATCGGCGCCGACGTACGGGAAGGGATTGAGCAGAACGCCGTAGATGACGCTGAACACGGCGCTCGTGGCGCCGATGCCTAACGCGAGCGACAGAATCGCGGTGGCGGCGAACCCGGGTCGCCGCCGAAGTTCACGCGCGGCATAGCGAAGGTCGGAAAGGACTGAGGACACAGCGGCTTAGACGAGACGGGCCGCTGGCGCGTTGGCGGGCCTGCAGTCGAGTGCGCATCGGCGAACGGCAGCTACTTTCTCCCCTCGAACGGCGCGTTCGGTCGGCAGTGCGTGAAGTCGCCGTCCTTGTTCCTGGCGTAGGCCGCCATCGCCATCTCTCGCAGGCCGGCAAGCCAGTGCTGGTGTTCACTCAAGCCCATGAGGCGCCAGGCGTGGGTGTCGATGAATCCGGCCGGGCCGGCCTTGACGATGTCGTCCCAGTGGATTCTGAGGTAGTGCAGGCATGACTCCTGCCAGGCGGAACGGAGCTTCGCTTCGTCGGCCACGAGCGCGTCGAGGCGGTCACTGTGTCTGGCGTCGCCGCGCCGCGCGAGGAAGCCGCACGGCTCGGGCCGGTGATCCGTGTGGCTGATGCGGAAATGCTCGCGCCGGTAGTCGATCACCCGGCCGGGCTCGACGGCGATCATCAGCACCTGTGCCTTGTCCGTATGCGGAGATCCGGCCTTGAGGTAATCGCTGATGCGGAAGATGAAGTTGCCGAGGCTGTAAGCGACGAGCGCGTTCCCGCGGCGTTCGATGCCCTGCGGCACGTGCGGATGATGACAGAGCACGATCGTCGCGCCGGCGTCGGCCAGGGCCCGGCACCACTGAACTTTCAGCATGCTCGGCCCGTCGCGAAACTCGAGGTCGGCGTGCAGGCTCGCCACCAGCACGTCGACCTCCGCGCTTCGTCGTCGGACTTCTTCGACGGCGCTGGGCAGATCGAAGTAGGCGATCCGACCGCCGCCCCCTTCGAGCGTCCAGTTACAGGGCTCCTGCCAGCCCAAGAACCCCACGCGCATGCCCTTCGCCTTCACGACGCGAAACGCGTGGGCCTCCTCGGCGGTCGGGCCGGCCCCCAGCGGCTGGGCGCCAATCTCGACCAGGCGCCGGTACGTATGCGCGAGGCCCAGGGAGCCACAATCCAACGCATGGTTGGTCGCCTGATTGAGCACGTGAAAGCCGATGGGGCGGAGCGCTTCAACAGCGTGGTCGACGCCGCACAGGGCCCGCGGCGACACATGCCGGGCCGGAAAGTCCGGCGGGAGCATGACCGATTCGAGATTGCCGAAGCGCACGTCAGCCGACGCCAGCAGTTCTGCCACGTGCTCGAACATGAAGGCGGGCGGGCGTTGCTTGACCAGTTCGCCGACGGCGCCGGCAAAGGACATGTCTCCGACCGCCGCCAAAGTCAGGCTTGGCATGCGTGAACTCCTGCACTCATCTGTAAGCCACGGTTTGCCGCCAGATTACGCGAGGCGATCATGTCACGGGTGCCGCGCGAGGAAAGGGCGTGCCGAAAGGCAGAATCTGGCTTCGGCTCGAAGGCCGTCAGCGCGAGGTCACTCTCGAAGAACCTCGACCGGATCCACGCGCGCGGCGCGCCGGCACGTGGGGATTGATGCTGCCACGAGGACGCCGGTCACGAGGGCGGCGGCACCGAAGAACGACAGCGTGTCGAAGCGCGATACGCCGGTGAGCGAGCTTTGAAGGAAACGCGTCAGCCATACGTTCGCGAGCGTTCCGACAGAGAGCCCCAACGTCAGCACGATAGCGGCCTCGCGCGTCACGATCGCGACGACACGCGTCGGCGTGGCGCCGAGGGCCATGCGGATGCCGAGCTCGCGCTGGCGTTCGACCAGACGCCGTGCGAGGACCGCCGTGAGCCCTGCCGCGGCGACGAGGATCGCCACCACTGCGAAGATGGCGGCGAGACGCATGGTGAGCAGACGAGTGCCGAACTCGGCGCGAATCCCGTCGCTCGCGGTTCGCGCGTCGAACATGACGAGCGTCGGATCGACCTCGCCGACCGCTTGGCGCATCGCCGGCCAGACGTCGAGGTCCGGCGGCGAGACGGCCGCCACGACCGTGACGAATGGCGTGCCGTAGTCGGTCCGGTAGGGTTGATACGCGACGCTCGTCGACTCGTCGTCGGTCAACAGGCGTTGCCGCGCATCGCCCACGATGCCGACGACTGGTCGCCGGACGTCCGTCATCCGCCCGTCGACGCGGCCCTTGGTGATGATCGTGCGACCGACGACATCGACCGTACCGAACATGCGTCGCGCGACGCTCTCGGTCAGGATGACCGGCGACGTCGTGACTGGCTCTGGAGCATCCAACTCGGCCTCGGTGAAGTCTCGGCCCGAGACGATCGGCTGGCCGATGACGTCGAAGAAGCCCGGCCGCACGGAGTTCAGCATCACGGCGACGTCCTGCGGTTCCCGGTCGGTGTGGAATCGCAATTGGGCTTCGGTGCCGGAGAAGAAGGGCGGCAGAAAGGCGAGCGACGCGCGTCGCACGCCAGGCACCTGCGCCACGCGTTCGACCAGACGCTGCTGTAGCGCATGCGCGGCGGCGTTCGAACTCGCGTGCGGATCAACCGAGAACGTCCGCACGCTGGCTGCCGCAAAGCCTGGATCGATGGCGAGCGTTGCCACCATCGATCGCACGAGCAAGGCGGCGCCCGTGACCAGCACGACCGCGATCGCGACCTGCAGGGCCATGAGTCCGCGTCTGACGTGTTGCCGTCCTGAAGTCGTGCGCGTGGTCAACCGCAACGCCGCCAACGCGCGACCTGATCGGAGCGTCCACAGTGCCGGCAGTACACCGGCGCTGAGAGCCGCGATGATCGAGAGCGCGCTGCACCAGGCCGCGACGCGCCAATCGATTGGAATCCGCTCGAGCGGCGACAGGAAGGGTGCGAGTGTCACGCCTTCGAGGACGTGCGCTGCCGCCGACGTCACGCAGAGTCCCAGGCCGCCCGCGAGCGCGGCGAGCAGGGCGCTCTCCATCAGAAAGAGCATGAGGATGTCGCTCGTCGACGCACCCAGTGCCAGACGCGTCGCGATTTCGCCACGCCGCGAGGCGCCACGCGCGAGCATGATGCCGGCGACGTTCGCGCACACGAGCGCCATCATCAGGGCCGCCGCCGAGAGGAGGATCAGGAACGTGTCGGCGAGGCTGTTTCGCGCGGCGACGTACAGCTCGAGACTCGTGACCGCGCGCAGATGACGCTTCGCGAATCGCTGACTCTTCGGCGCGGCGGCCAGCAGGTCCTGTTCGGCGAGCGCCAGTTGCGACTGCAGCCGATCGAAGGATTCGCCGGACCGCAGACGGCCGACGACGCTGAAGAGGATCGGGGCGCGGCTGTTTTCGACCGCGGCGCGGGCTGGACTCGGAGGCAGCGCGAGACGCTGCTGGGCAATCGGCATCCAGATGTCGACCGGGCCGAGGCGCTTGGTTCCGAGAAAGCCTCGCGGCGCCACGCCGACGATCGTCACCGAGACGCCGTTGAGGCGCGCAAGGCGTCCGATCGGCGAGTCGCCCGGAAACAGCCGCTCGCGCAGCGTGTCGCTGATGACCGCGACGGGCGGCGCGCCAATCCGCCGTTCCTCGTCGGGCGTGAACCCCCGGCCCTCGACGTGCGCGTGGAGGACGTCGAAGTAGTTGCTCATGACGAACTCGATGGCGACGCGGCGACCGTCGCCATCGGGAATCGCCAGGCTGACCTGCATGGGGACAGCCACCAGGCCGGTCACGCCCTCGAGTGCGGTGGCCCGCCGGCCGATCGCCTGCACGTCATCGAGCGAGAGGGCACCAGAGTCGGGCGCACCCGGGGCGGAGAAATGTACCGCCACGAGGCGAGACGGCGTGTCGACGCCTGGAAGCGGCCGGAAGATCAGCCAGTTCGCGACGCTGAAGATCGTCGCGTTCATCGCGATGCCGAGCGTGAGCGTCAGCACGGCTACCGCTGCCGTCACTGGCTCAGCCGCGAGGAACCGGAGTGCGAGCCGACCGGCCGTGGCCATCGATTGCGCGAATCTCACGAGCCGAACGCCGAGTGAGTCGTGGACGACCGAGAGATCGCGATCGAAACGAAGCCTGGTGGCGATGGCAAGGACGGCGGCCAGTTGCCAGAGGAGTCCGGTCGAGCGACCCTCACGACGACGGCGTGCGTGATCTTCGACGAGGTCGCCTTCGACCGATTCGCGCCAATGAATGGGCATAGCCTTCTGGATCAGCCACCGTGTGAGTGGGGAAAGCGCGGGGCGGCTCATGATCGCGAGCGGGCAGGGAGGGGACGCCGCAGCCGATCGACGGCCTCGGCCGCCGCGCCCAACGCGCGCCGGCCCGCGGGCGTGATGGCGAAGCACCGTTTGGCCTTGCCACCGCGCTCGGGCGTGGGGTCGCCGAGACGCGAGTCGACATAGCCTTTTCGTTCGAGTCGATCGAGCGTCACGTACACGCTGCTGCGCCCGAGGTCGATGCCGGCGACATCGTGGATGGTGTCGCGCACGGACACGGCATACGCGCCGGCACCGAGACGCACGACGGCCAGGAGCACGAGCTGCTCGAGTTCACCGAGCAAGCCCTTCTCTGAAAATGATGACATCATGGACAATATACGCCAGGGCCACATCCTACGCAAACGCCCGCCGGAACGACGTCGTCTTGGGGCGTCCGCTCGGCGAAGTTGAACTCTGGAGGACCGTCGGACAGCTAGTCCGTTCGCAGGACCGTCCAGGGATCGGTCGTGGATGCGCGGCGCGCGGGCATCCAGGTTGCGGTGACGGCGACGACGAGCTGAACGAGACCGGCGAGGACATAGACGCGCCAGTCCAGCGTCGAGACGCCGTACAGCAGTCGTCGAGCGAGCATGGCGAGGCCGGCAGCCACGATCAATCCAACCAGCACGCCCGGCGCAATGAGGCGGACGGATTCGCCGAGGATCAACCGGCGGAGTTGCGCGCGCGTCGCGCCGATGGCGAGTCGGACGCCGAACTCGCGCCGGCGTTGATTGACGGCGTAATACGTCATGCCGAAGAGCCCCACGAGCGCGAGCAGAAGCGCGACTGCTGCGCACGCGCCGAAGAAGGACGTGCCGACGCGTGCCGGCCACAGCGGGAGGGCAAGTCGGCTCGCCATGGTCTGCGGCGTTGGCGGCGCCACGCCGGGATCGAGCGCGCGGAACGATGTGAGCAGGGACGCCGCGGCACGGTCGACGCCGCCTCGATCGCGAACGATGACGGTCACGGGCCGCGCGAAATCAGCATCGGTCAGCCGCATGTAGACGTGCGGCCGCTGGGGCTCGCCGATGACGCGGTGCACGTTATTGGCGACGACTCCGATGACGATGCGCGGCCGGCGATTGAGCCCGTCGAGAAACCGCGCACCGACCGCGGTGCGATCGGGCCAGAGCGTCGTCGCTGCGGTGTCGTCGACCACGACGGCGTCGTCCGTGTCGTGATCGTCGAAGATACGACCCGCGCGTAGAGGAATAGCCAACGCGTCGAAATACGACGGATCGACCATGTGCACGATCGCCGACGGGCAGGACGCCGGCGTCGCACGGCAGTCGGATCCGTCCGTCGACACACGACGCTCGATGGCGGCACCGACGAAGAACGGCGCGCGATCGGCGAGCGAGACGCTGAGCACGCCAGGACTGGCTCGCAGACGATCGACGAGCGCGTTGGCGAACCCGTGCCGTTGTGTGGCCGACATCTGATCGCGCGCGGGATCGAGCTCGGCGAGCGCCGTATTCGCGACGTTGAATCCCAGGTCGGCCGTAGACGAGGCGTGGAAGCTCTGCGCCAGCAAGAAGGCGGCAACCAGGAACACGGTCGACGCAATCATCTGCGCGACGATGAACCGGCGCTGCACGCGACGGTCGTGGCGACTGCCCACGGCACTCGCCGCCCCTGCATGCATCCACGTGAGCGGATTGCTGTGCAGAACCTGCCACGCCGGAACGAGCGCCGGAAGTACCGCTGCCATGGCCGTCGCCACGATCCCGAACGCCATGACGCGACCGTCCAAGGGCATGAGGAGGCGCTGGGGGATGGGAGCCGGCAGGCTCAGGCTGTCGACGATGCGGTTCGTCCACGATGCCAGCACCATGGCCAGCGCGCCGCCGGCCGTTGCGGTCAGGGCGCCTTCGGTCAGCAGCGCGCGGAT
Source organism: Vicinamibacterales bacterium (assembly GCA_035550595.1). Lineage (GTDB taxonomy): Bacteria > Acidobacteriota > Vicinamibacteria > Vicinamibacterales > SCN-69-37 > CALFMR01. Next base: position 4,684 of record DASZOV010000003.1, on the reverse strand, counting down.
GAGGCGCCAGCGACCTGCACCCATCGCCGCGCGCACGCCGAGATCACGACGCCGTTCGAAGGCGCGCGCGAGCACGAGGCTCGCCACGTTGAAACACGCGACCGCGAGCACGATCGCGGCCGCCAGCATCGCGAGCATCGACGTCGTCGTGACGAAGCCGCGAAGGTCGGGATGGCCGTCGCGTACCGGGACGTAGTCGACCGTCAGGCGGTCGATGGCGTCATTCGCGCGATCGGACTCCGCACGCGCGATCGCGCGCACGTCGGCATCGACGGCGGCGGTCGAGGTGCCGGACCGTGGTCGTGCGAAGAGTGTGAGCGTCGGCGCGTCGTGATCGAACGCTGGTCCCAAACGCAGTCGTGGCGCTGCGTCGAGCGGGATCCAGAGATCTGGCGCAAAGAGTCCGCCGGGGCCTTAGAAGTCGTCGCGTACCACGCCCATCACCGCTGCCGGCTGGCCGTTCAATCTGATGGGGATGGTCGACAGGTCGCGCGTTCGGCGCGTCCGATCCGTCCAGAAGCGCTCGCTGAGAAGGACGGGAATGACGTCCGGCGCCGAGGCGCGGACATCGAGCGGCGAGAGCGTGCGGCCTGCGGCGAGCGGAGGGCGCACGACGTCGAAGTAGTCCGCCGAGACGACGAGCGCCCACGCGGTTGATAGTGCGCCGCCGCCCAGTTCGCACGAGACGGGCGCCCGGCCTTCGGCGCCGACGCTGGCGAGCGTGGTGGCATGAGCCGACACGGCGTCGAGTGTTCGAGTGGACACTCGACCGTCCGGTGCCGATCGCGTTCGGATGAACAGCCAGCCGATGTGCGCCGCATCGGGCGTCCGGCTCGACCGGAACAGCAGCGCGTTGACGACGGAGAAAGAGACCATGTTCGCGCCGAGGCCAAGTGCCAGCGCGAACACGACGAGCGCCGTATATCCGGGCCGCCGGGCCAGGCTCCGCACGCCGTGAACGACATCGTGCCGAAGCCAGTCCATCATGCGGGGAAGAGACGAAGACCGGGACGGAAAGTTCGACAGTCGCTATCATGAGGCGTTCTCCGTCAGCCGTGTACGGCGAACGACGGAGGCCTGCAGCCGTGAAGGACAATCCGCGCGCCGACATCGTCTCGCGCCAGTACGAGCGGTACCGCTATCCACCGCCGATCGAGGATCTCGAGGCGTGGCTCGTCGACAACTGGGAGTGGTTCGATCCCAGCCACGCGCATCGCGTGTTGTGGCCGGACCGCGAATATACGCCTGGTCTCGACATCCTGATCGCGGGGTGTGGCACCAACCAGGCGGCCGTCTTCGCGTTCACGAACCCCGATGCGCGCGTCGTGGCGGTCGACGTCAGCCAGTCGTCGCTGGACCACGAGCAATACCTCAAGGACAAACACGGACTGAGAAACCTCGATCTGCATCGCTTGCCGATCGAGGAAGTGCCCACCTTGAGCCGCGACTTCGACCTGATCGTGTGCACGGGCGTCTTGCACCACCTGGCCGATCCGCGGGCCGGCATGAACGCGCTGGCCGGATGCCTGCGACCCGATGGGGTCATGGGCGTCATGCTCTACGCCAGGTACGGCCGGATCGGCGTCGAGCTGTTGCAATCGGTCTTTCGCGATCTGGGACTGGACCAGAGTGACGCCTCGATCGAGCGCGTGAAGGAAACGATTGCGATGCTGCCGGCTGGCCATCCGGTGCGCAGCTACCTCGGGATGGCTCGTCATCTGCAATCGGACGCCGTGCTCGTAGACACCTTCCTGCACGGCCGCGAGCGTAGTTACACGGTCGACGACTGTCTTGACCTGATCGACCGCGTCGGACTGGCGTTTCAGGGCTGGCTGCTGAAGGCGCCGTATTATCCGAACGACTTCTTCTCGCCGCCGCGGCAGGTGTTCCAGTCGATCCGGACGTTACCGGAGCCCAGGATGTGGTCGACGATGGAGCGACTTTACGCGACGAACGCGTGCCACTTCCTGATGGCCTGTCGTCCTGAACGGCCTGCGTCGACCTACACGATCGACTTTTCGTCGGCGGATAGCCTCGACTACGTGCCCGTCATGCGGATGCGGTGTGGGCACACCGCGACTGGAATCTATCGGCCGAACTGGACGATGAATCTCGGCCCCGCGCACCTGTCCTTCGTGCAGCACGTCGACGGCCGCCGTACGATCCGGGAGATTGCCGCTCGCGTTGCCGGCAGCGAATCGCGGACGCGCGCGGAGAACGCCGACGGAGAAGAGACTGCCCGCCGGTTGTTCCAGGCGTTGTGGCGGCTGGATGTCGTCGCGATCGCACTGGACCGCACGCGACGAGCCGGCGCGGCTGCTGACCAGGGACGGCCCGTTCGACAGCCGCTATCATGAGGCGGGCCGGGGTGGCGAAACTGGCAGACGCAGAGGACTTAAAATCCTCAGACCTCACAAGGGTCGTGTGGGTTCGATCCCCACCCCCGGCACTGTGTCCGGTCCCGCTGTTCAGGGCCTCAATCTGGGTGACCTGAAGTAGCGCTCGCAGAAGTCAAGGAACGTCGGCCAGTTCGGCACGTCGGTATGACCCTGGTCGTGCTGGCGGAAGGCGATGTCGCCGTCAACGAGCGGCGTGAGCGGCGGGGGCATCCTCGCCTTCACCGCCATCGGATCCGGCGCGTCGTCGAAGACCAGGCCGAGGGCCGTGTTGCTGAGCGGCTTCTTGCCGAGCAGCTTCCACACCGGACTGGCGCCCGCCGTGGCCATGAACGTGCCGGGTGTGTCCTGCCAATCTTCGAGGCTGTAGCGGCTGTTCGTGCCCGGCACGCCGTTGCCTTCGATGTATTCGCCGCCGCTGATGAAGATCGGACGCGGCGCGACCAGCGCGATGAACTGGTGCTGGTCGATGGGTAGGTCGTCCACCGTGAGCGGGCCGCCGTAGCGGATGAAGTTGCCCGCCATCCAGTAGTACTCGCCCGCATTCGCCAGGCTCTCGACCGACTGTCCGACGAGATGACGCCAGAGCTTCGCGCCTCCCTCGCCGGATGAGCTCACGTAGCCGGTGAGGATGCGCGGTTCGTACACCATCGTCACCATCGTCGCCTTGCCATAGCGCGAATGGCCGGCGAGGGCGACCTGCGTGGCGTCGACGAGCGGATCGGTCTCGAGGTAGTCCATCAAACGGCTGGCGCCCCACGCCCACGCGCGAAGTGCGCCCCAGTCGTCCGGCTTGCGGCGTGCGCCCTTGTTGATGAGGCCGATGATGCCTCGCACCAGGTTGTCGCCGCCGGCGTCCGGCTGGATGCTCGTCGCGCTCAGACTGCCGTAGCCCCAGCCGCGCGAGAGGGCCGTCTGCTGCCATGACGCCGGCGCGCGCGGAGACGACGCCGCACCGCGGCCTCCCGGTCGTCCGCGGCCGCCGCCAGGTTGGCCGCCGCGCCACTGAATGATGACGGGCACTTTGCCCGCCGCGTTGGCCGGCGTCGTGACCGACGCCAGGATGTCCACCGTGATCGCCGGGTCATATGTGGGATCGACATGACCTACGAGCGTGCGCGTGGTCGTCGGGATCGCGCCGCTCATGCCCTCGGTCGTGCCCGTCACCTCCCACCGGACCGCGATCGTCTTCGCCGCGTCGGGCACGCGTCCGTAGATCTCGCGATCGAAGATCTCGAGCAGCTCCTTGCGGCGCTCGTTCCACATGGCCGGCGTGGTGATCGGGCGGCCGTCGGCCATGACGAGCAGGGGAGGCACGGGCGACTTTGCGGTGGCCTTGCTCTCGTCGTAGTTGGCGAAATTGGGCGGAGCCGTGCCGTCTGGATTCAGGCGTCCTGCCGGCCCCGGGCGCAACGGCGACGTGATGTGCAGCGCGGCCAGCATCGCCTGGTGATCGGCGTTGGTCGCGTCGCCCTGCGCGAAGACGCCGCCGCGCAGCGCGGCGAACAGGACGACGATTAGAGCGCATTTCAAAGCTGAAAAGACGCGCCGAAGGCGACCCATTCGTTCGAAGTTCGCAGTTCGCAGTTCGAAGTTGTGAAACGTGCTCCTAGACATTCGGCAGCTCGTAGCCCTTGCGGCGCGGCCGCTCGAGCATCGAGTTGGCGAGCGCGCTGTTCGTGAAGATTTCCTGCTTCGAGTCCCACGACAGCTTCTCGCCAACGGTCTGCGTCTGCTGGCTGACCCAGCGCGCGATGTTGCCGAGGTGACAGACCGTCGCGGACCGGTGGCCGATCTCGACGTCCGCCACCGGTTTGGCGCGCGTCTTGATGCAGTCCACGAAATTCCGGTAGTGGTTCGCGGCCGTGTAGAGCTGAACTGGCATCGTGTCGAGCGGCATCGTCAACCACTCCGGCTGGCTCACTTCGAAGCGATCGCGGTCGATGCGCACCTGGCCCTTGTCGCCGATGAACAGCGCGCCGCCATTCGGCACGGCCATCTCGGAGAGCTCGAGCGGGATGTTGCCGGGATACGTCATGTGGATGGCCGTTTCCTGCGGGCCGAAGAACCGGCCGACACGGCTCGCGTCCACCGCGATCCACGGCGCGAACGGCTGGCCCTCGACCCAGACGTCGGTCGGTCCGCGGTCGTCCATGCCGAGCGCCCACTGCACCTGGTCGAGGTCGTGCGCGCCCCATCCGCAAATCTCGCCGCCGCAGAAGTCCTTGATCGACAGCCAGCCGGGCCGCGACCGGCTCGTGCGGATGTTCTCGTTGAACGGCTTCGGA
>DASZOV010000002.1:0-2370 GCA_035550595.1 Vicinamibacterales bacterium | reverse complement strand
TGAGCCGCGACGCCGCGTGGTGTGCATGCCTCCGTGGTGAGGAAGCCTGAAGCGCGGCTTTGACAGTGGCTCCACCTGCTTAGCAGGTTCATGCGACCTCCCCACACGGCAAAGCGGGGCTCTTCGTTCCGGTGACGCGGCTGGCTGACGTCGAACGTCCCGGCTCGCCGGACGTAGTTGCGAGCGCAGTGAGCGTGCAGCCCCTCGGCCCGCCCGACGGAGCTGCGAGCATCGCGAGCGTTCAGCGAAGTCCGGCACCATGAGTTCCGACACGACATCTTCCTCACCAGCGCTCGCGCCTTCGGCCGCGCCGGACGTGACCGTCGCCGCGCTCGGCGAACACGCGCTCGTCGAGCGCATCGCCGCCCGCGCGCGTCTGTCCAGTCCCCACGTCCTCGTCGGCATTGGCGATGACGCCGCGGTCACGCGTCCCGAACGCGGCGCGGTCGAGGTGACGACGACCGACAGCCTCGTCGAGCACGTGCACTTCCGGCGTGACTGGACGCCGCTCGCGTCCGTCGGGCACAAGGCGCTCGCCGTCAACTTGAGCGATCTCGCCGCCATGGGCGCCGTACCGCAATCGGCGTTTCTGAGTCTGATCCTGCCGGCCGAACTCACGGTCGCCGATTTCGACGCGCTCGTCGGCGGCTTCCTCGACTTGGCGACTGCTGCGCGCGTGTCGCTCATCGGCGGCAACATCTCGCGGTCGCCGGGACCGCTCATCGTCGACGTGACGGCCGTTGGCAGTGTGCGGCAGCGACGCGTGCTGCGACGCGCCGGGGCGCGCGCCGGTCACGAGTTGTACGTCACGGGCACGCTCGGCGCGGCGGCAGCCGGGCTCGCCATGTTCGAGGCCGGCCGGCGGCGCGGCGACGGCGACGCGGCGTTCGACGCATGTTTCGACCGCTACGCGCGTCCGGACGCGCGCTGGCGCGTGGCGTCGGTCATCGCGCGGACCGGCGCGGCATCGGCCGCGATCGACTTGTCCGACGGCCTGGCGGACGCCGCGCGGCGTCTCGCCGAGGCCGCCGGGCTCGGGATCGTCGTCGAGGCCGCGGCCGTGCCGGTCGATCCAGGCGCACGGGCGTGGGCGGAAACGGCCGGTCGCGACGCGCTCGCGTTCGCCGTCGAAGGCGGGGAGGATTACGAAGTGGCGTTCGCCGTCGCTCCGCGGCAGCGGCGGAAGTTCCTGGCCGCCGCGCGGCGCGGCGGCCACGTGCCGGTCACCCGCGTCGGCCGGTTCGTCGCCGAGCCGGGCGCGTGGCTCGAGCGAGACGACGGCCGACGCAACGAGTTGGCGGCCGGCTTCGTCCATTTCTGACAGCCGACCGCGATGTGGCACGCCTCCCGCGACGCCGTGCAGCGATGGACCCAGTCGATCCTGCACACGCATGACAGCCCGGAACGCACGGCGGCGGCCGTGGGCCTTGGCGTCGCGATCGGCTTCTCCCCGTTCCTCGGCTTCCACACCATCATCGGCATCGTCCTGGCCTTCTGCTTCAACTTGAACCGCGTGGCCGTGCTGGGCGGTCTGTGGGTCAACCTGCCCTGGGTGATGGGTGCCTACTACGCAGCCGCCACGGCCGTCGGGTCATGGCTGCTCCAGACGCGGATCCCGCCGCACCTGATGAAGCGGCTCGAGCTGGTCTGGACGCTACCGCATTGGGGAGCCCGGATCGACGCCATCGGCGGCCTCCTCGAGCCACTGCTCTGGCCGTTCACGCTCGGGTCACTGCTGGGGTCGGTCATCTTCGGCTTCCTCGCCTATCGGCTCGTGCTGGCGGTCCTCGTCGCCAGGCAGCATCATCTTGAGGCGATGGCCGCCGAACGGGACAAGCCGGCGACTTGACTCCCCAGGGTGCCGGCGGGGTACCCTATGGGCCTCCCCCAGCCAGGCCGCCCGTGTCCGGACCTCACGGTTCGCGCGTATGGGGCGTTCGGCGGGGGCCACGAAGCAGGATGCTGATCTCCCGCTCTCTCCGGCGGAAACTTTTGGCGACGGCCTTTGGCGCCGTCGGCTTCCTCCTGCTTTATCAGGCCACGGTCATCGACTCGCGGTCCGCCTCCGCCAGAGAGGGGGCGGCGTCGCTCGTGGGCGCGCGGCTGGACTTCGTCGCCACGGCCTACTGCAAGGGCGACACGACGGCCTCGGGCGTGGCCGTGAAGGCCGGCGTCGCCGCCGCCGACCCCAAGCTCCTGCCGCAAGGGTCCGTCGTCCAGATCGAGGGCGGCCCGGCCAAGCACGAGGGCATCTACACGGTGCTCGACACCGGCCCGAAGGTCCAGGGCCGGCACCTCGACCTCTACATGTGGAGCTGCTACGAAGCCCTGGACTTCGGCCGCCGCCCCGTCCACCTGACCGTCCTCCGC
>DASZOV010000001.1:0-85048 GCA_035550595.1 Vicinamibacterales bacterium | reverse complement strand
GCGGTGCCCGCCAGAAACGCCGCAAGGAGAACCGTACTGAGACGTGCGATGCTCATGACGCTGCCTTCCGTCGACGCGCTACTTCGGCAGACCGAAGCAGTACAGCTTGCCGTCGAATGTCGCGAGATACACGCGGCCGTTGGCGACGGTGATCCCGCTGAAGTGATTCCATGACGTGATCTGGTTGCCGCTCGACCAGAGCTCGCGGCCGGTCAGCGCGTCGAGCGCGTAGACGGTCGCGTGTTCGGAGTTCGGAATGCGCCGCTCGGACGAGCTGTTCAGGCCGCCGCCGTAGACGCCGCCGCCCTGGCTGTTCCACGCGCTGTCGGGTACGGTCTGCGTCGCGTCCTCGCCGCCGCCGTACGCGTAGACGACGCCATTGGCGACGAGGACTTCTTCAGCCAGATTCATGTTGCGCGACAGCCACGCCGGATTCAGCTTCCACTGGCCGTTCTGCTGTTCGAGCTTGTACGCGGCCACGCCGCCCTGTGTCGGCCGCGCGTGTTCGATGGGCGCGTGGAACTCGGTGCTGACCGGTCCCCAGAACGGCACGTCGATCCAGCGCGTGCCCTGCGCGTCCTTCCAGGTCGCGAGCGCGCCCCACACACCGTGCGCGTCGAAGGCCTGCGGATCGTTGCAGAGCAGCGGCGTCGTGTAGACCGTCGTCCGGTGATCGTCGCCGCCGAGCGCGTCGCGATCGAGCAGCCACAAACGGCATTCCTTGCTCGAGCTCACGAGGAAGTGCCGGCCACCTTCGTCGAAGATCACCGGCGTCACGTTCATGTCGAGATCGCGGCGCCAGAGGAAGTTCGCGTTGGGCGGCGCGAAGTAGTCGACGAGCTGCAACTCGCCGTTGTCGTCGACCTTGGCGCCCACGATCGTGTTGCCGAGGTTCTTCGTCGTCGGATTGAAAAGACCGTCGCCCGTGCCGAGGTACGCGACGCCTTCCGGAGAAATCGACGTGCCGCGCCGGCCCCACATGCCGCCGCCCGCGGGCGTGAACGTCGTCGAGCGCCGCGTCTTCAGGTCGAACGCGTAGAAGCCGTTCGGCACGCCGCCGCAGCCTTGCGCGCTGGCCGTGTAGATGACGCCGTTCACGAGGTTCAGCGCGTACGGCTTGCCGTTGGGCGGCATGAACTTCTCGGGCGGCGCGATCTCCTTGCCGTCGGCCAGGTTCACCTGGTGGACGCGTCCGTCCCACGCGACCGCGTAGATCGTGTACGTCCCCGGGGTTTCAGCAGGCGCAACGGTCGGCACCGCCGTTTGTCCGCCGGGGCAGAGCGTGCCGCCGCTCCGGCCGGTCGGCGTGTAGGTGCTTTCGAAGTGCGTGTGCCAGATCTGCCGGCCCGCGGCGACGTCGATGCCGAACAGATCGTCCGAGACGCCGGCGACGACGGCGATCTCGCGATCGCCCTGCGCCGTGCGCACGTGGGAGGCGACGAGCGGCGAGAAGAGGTTGTGCATCTCGCGCGGCGTGCTGTCGAGCGTGATCGTCCACAGGAGTTTCATGCCGCCGACGTTCGACGGCGAGAGCGTCGTTTCATCGCGCACCCAGCCGGTGCGGGCCGAATCGACGCCTTCGGTCAGGTAGTCAGCGGCCGAGAGCGTCACGCTCCAGGCGAGGAGACCGACTACCAGAAGCTTTCCAATGCGCATGGTGCCTCGCTCGTTTCGTCAGTCGCGGTGCCGTCCGCGGGTGGCGCGGCGACCGGAGACGTGCCGGCGAGTGCCGCGCCGCGACCGGCGCTCGGCTGCAGCAGAGGGGGAAGCATACTGCAGCTCGCCGGACGTCGGCGTCACCCGCCGGGCTCGGCCCGGCCGGTCGCTATTCTGCGCCACACCGACGCGAACGTGTCACGACCGGGCGCCGCCGATCGCGGTGTTTCACGGAATGAAACGAGTTGCCGCGTGTTGGAGAGTCGCGTCGCGGCCACGGACCGGCTTCGCGGCGTCAGCCCCAGAGCGCCGGCTTGACCACCATCAGGAAGACGATGGCGATGACGATGACGCCGAGCACGGCGCCGAGCCTGACGCCGCGCGCGGCGGCGGCCTGGTACTCGGACGAGTTCACCCCGCTGCGTTCGAGCACCGCTATCTGTCGCTTGAGCGCCGGTGTGTAGCCGGCGACGGCGACGATGACCATCACGACGTACAGAGCGAGCGCCGAGGCGAGCCAGGGCGTGCGCAGCGGGAGCTGGCCGATCCCGGCCATCGCGAAGCCCGTGATGAGCAGCACGCCGTAGGATGGGTTCGCGATGCGGTCGTCGAGAGCCTTGATGCTACGGAGCGTGAACGGCAGCACGGCCGGATCGCGCGTCGCGCGCGTGATCCAGAAGCCATACGTGATGTTCGCGCCGAGCGCGGTGATTGCCGCGAGCACGTGGAGCCACTTGATCAAGAGGTAGAGCACGGGGGTGTCCTCAGGGAAGCTGTCTCAGGGTAACGGACGGCGGCGACAGGGGACAGGGGCACGCGACACGGCCTCACGCGAAGGCGCGAAGATCGCGAAAGGTAAAGGCCAAGACAGCGACACAGACCGCCCGAAGCCGCACGCGCTAGATAAAAAAGATGACACCGCGAGGCCCCGAGCGAAGCGAGGGTGCCGAAGCGCCGTGGCGTTGGGGGTGGGGCCCCAACGCATTGCAAAGAAGAGGACAGATCCCCCTCCTTCACAGCACGTCAGCAAAGACGAATCCATCGCGCTCGACGATCTCGCCTGGCGCCACCGAGATCGGCGCGTGGAACATCGGACCCGCGTGGCAGAACGTATGGAACTCGCCGCGCTCGCCGCATGGGTCGGCCGACGGTGGGAGCCCGTCCAGGAACGATGCGTCGTACGGGCGCCCGGCCAGCGACGGATCGATCTGTCGCGGATCGACGCACGTGACGATGGCCTGAAGTCCGCCGTCGAGCATCTCCCGCGCGAGGCGATCGGTCGGCCGTCCCCAGAGCGGGAAGATCGGCTCGAGTCCGGCGCCCGCCAATCGCTCTTCCCGATAGCGCCGCACGTCCTCCAGAAAGAGATCCCCGAACGCGACGTGCGTGAATCCGTCATCTCGCGCGCGTGCCATCGCGTCGCGCATGCGCGCTTCGTAGACCTCGTTTGGGCACGGCGACGGGATGAAGACCTCGATGAGCGGCAGGGCCGCGGCTCGCGCCTGCGCGCCGACGAGCGAGCGACGCACGGCGTGCATCGCGACGCGATCCGCGGCCTCGTTGAAGGTCGTCAGCAAGGCGCCGACCTCAACCGATGGATCCTGACGCAACACGTGCAGCGTCCACGCGGCGTCTTTACCGGACGACCAGGACAAGAGCACACGCGACTTCATCGACAGCCTCGGTTTCCAGCGTGGCTTACCACGGCGCCGCCTGGCCGACGCTCGCGTAGCATGCGCGGACGTCGTCCCAGAAGCCGGGATACGTCTTCGCCACGCATGCGGGATCGTCGATGCTGACGCCGTCCGCGGCGAGGCCGAGCACGGCGAAGCTCATGGCGATGCGATGGTCGGCGTAGCAATGCACGAGCGCCGGACGCAATGGTCGCGGGCGAATCTCGAGGAAGTCCGCGCCTTCGGTCACGTCCTGACCGAGCTTGCCGAGCTCGATCGCGAGCGCGGACAGCCGGTCGGTTTCCTTGATGCGGATGTTCGCGATGTTGCGGATGCGCGTCGGCCCGTCGGCGAGCGGCGCGATCGCGGCCAGCGTCATCACCGTGTCCGAGATGTCGTGCATGTCGACGTCGATGGCTCGTAATGAAACTTCGAACTTCGAACTTCGAACTTCAAATTTTTCGCCCCCGCGCTGCGGGCCGTCGACGCGCGTTTCGTTCGCCTTCGCGTGGATGGACGCGCCCGTCTGTTCGAGCACGTGGGTGAACGCGTAGTCGCCCTGCAACGCCGACGGTCCGAGACCGGGCACCGCGATCGATCCGCCGGTCGCCGCGGCCAGTGCGAAGGGATAGCTCGCCGACGAGGCATCGGGCTCGATCGCATAGCGCCGGCTGCGATAACCGCCGGTCGCATGAACGATGAAAGACGCCGGTCCGGCGTCGATGCGGCCACCGAAGTCCGCGACCATGCGCCGCGTGATCTCGACGTACGGCCGGCTGACGAGCCGGCCCTCGACCTGGATCTCGACGTCCGCGTCGGCCGCGCCCGCGGTGAGCATCAGCGCGGAGAAGTACTGGCTCGATCGATCGCCGCGCATGCGCACGACGCCGCCTGGCAGATGGCCGCCATGAACGGTGAGCGGCGGACAGCCCGTCTCGCAGTCGACACGCACGCCGAGCTGTCGTAATCCGTCGACCAGATCCGCGATCGGCCGCCGCGCCATCGCGTCGTCGCCGACGAGCGTCACCGCTCCGGGCACGAACGCCGCAAGCGCAGCGAGGAAGCGAACCGAGGTGCCGCTGTTGCCGATGAAGATCGGTCCGCTCGGCGCGCGCAGTCGCGAGCGTCCGCCCGAGACGACGATCGTCGTCGCGTCCTTCGTCTCGATACCGACGCCGAGCGCCTCGAGCGCGGTGCGCATGTGCCGCGTGTCATCGCTTTCGAGGACGCCCGTGAGCTCGCTCTCACCTTCGGCGAGCGCGGCGAGCACGAGCGCGCGGTTGGTGATGCTCTTCGACCCAGGCACGCGCCACGTCAGCCGCGGCGGCGCGGCGAGACGGACGATGTCGATCGGTCCGCGTGGAATCATCGCTCCAAGGATAGTCGGTCCGCGCGAGACTCAGGCGACGCCCGCGCCCTGCGTGTTCACGTACACCGCGTAGATCGATCGGCTCGCGGCCATGAACAGACGATTGCGCTTCGGTCCGCCGAAGCAGAGATTGCCGCACACTTCCGGGATCCGGATGCGGCCGATGAGCTGGCCTTCGGGCGTCCACACCGTCGCGCCGCTGTAGCCGACCGCGCGGCCCGCATTGCTCGCGACCCACAGGTTGCCGTCGACATCCGCACGAATGCCGTCCGGTCCGCACTTGACGTCGTCGACCATGCAATCGGCGAACAGCTTGCCGTTGGTCGGCCGATGATCGGCGCCGACGTCGAAGACGTGGACGTCGCCCTTGCCGCCAGGTCCCGCATCGCCCGGCCCGGCGCCCGTGCTCGTGACGTACAGCTTCGAGAAGTCGGGCGAGAACGCGAGGCCGTTCGCGTCGGGAAGATCGCCTTCGGCGATCACGCGATCGACGCGCCCTGACGGGTCGACTCGATAGACGCCAGTCGGCAACTCGCGCTTCAGGCTGCCAGCTTCGGCCGGCTGTCCTGCGCGCGTACGCAGTCGACCGGCGGGATTCGTCGGTCCGCCCGGCGCATCCGGCTGTCCTTCATACAAACCCGCGCCGTACGGCGGATCGGTGAACCAATAACTGCCGTCGGGATGCGCGACGACGTCGTTCGGCGAGTTGAAGTGTTTGCCCTCGAACGTGTCGGCGAGAATCGTGATCGATCCGTCGTGCTCGTACCGGACGACGCGCCGCGTGAAGTGCTCGCAGGTGACCTGTCGTCCCTGATAGTCGAACGTGTTGCCATTGCTGTTGTTCGACGGCATCCGATACACCGATACGCGCCCGTCGTCTTCGATCCAGCGAAGCTGGCGATTGTTGGGGATGTCGCTCACGACGAAGAAGCGCCCGACGCCGTTCCACGCGGGGCCCTCGAGCCACAACGCGCCGGTCCACAACCGGAGGATGGACGAGTTCGCCTGCACGTAGCGGTTGAACGCGGGATCGACCGCGATGACGTCGGGATCGGTGAAGTATGTCGTCGGTGGCGCGTCGGGACCGAAGTCGCGCGGCGGCGTCGTGATCGTGCTCGGCGGTCCGGGCGGCGTGGCGGTCTGTGCGCGCGCCAGGGCAGGCGCGGCCGCGATGGCGCCAGCCGCGGCGCCGACCAGGCGCATCGCGTCACGGCGGGAGAGACGACGATCTTCGGCAGATGAACGTCGGTCCGGCATTGGCTGCGCTCCTCACTTCTGGCTTCGAACTTCCAACTTCCGCGAACTTCTGGCTTCTGGCTTCAAACTTCTAACTTTCCTCAGGCGCCGTATTCTCGCGGGTCGCGCGCGCCGCTGCAAATGGGCCATGCCACCGCACGTTTCGTCACGTGAGGCATCCCGTCGACTCGTGGCCGCACGCTGTAAGCGCTGTGATTTTTGTGCGGGAATTGACGCGTCATGCGCGACCCGCGCGCTACAATCGGCGGGCTGCCCCAAGGATTGGCTCGATGTCTGACGATCTCGATCTGGACGCCGTGATGGCCGCCGCCGAGCAGGCGGCCGGCTCGGGCGACTTCGCTGCCGCCGAACGGCACCTCGTCGACGCGGCGCGGCTGCAGGAGCAGTCGCTCGGACCGGCGCATCCCGATCTCGCCAATACGCTCAACAATCTCGGCGTCGTCTACGAGCGCATCGGCCGGACCGACGACGCGGAGACGTCATATCGACGCGCCTACACGATCGCGCGCGAGACACTCACGCCGGATCATCCGTTCGTCGCGACGAGCGCGGAGAACCTGCGCGAGTTCTGTGAGACGAACGGCCGGCCATTCGACGTGTCGGACGCGAGTCCCCTCGGCCTGAAGGCCCAGGGCTCCGCCGAAAGTCGAGAACATGAACCCGCGCCGCCGCCTCCGTCTGTGGAGGAGCGGGCTTTCAAGCCCGCTCGAACCGACGATCCCGATTCCCTGAACCTGAAGGCCCAGGGCTCCACAGAGAGTCAGACACGCGAGATCGCGCCGTCGCCGTTGTTCGTGGAGGAGCGGGCCTTCAGGCCCGCTCGAACCAGCGCCGCGATTTCACCGACCCCCGCGCCGCAAACCGCCGCGGCCATGTCGCCGCCGGCCGCGGCACGAGCCGACGCGGCCGGGTCGGCCACAGCCGCGGCACGGATGCGCAGCGCGCGCCGCAGGATGCTGTTGCTCCTCGCCAGCGTCGCCGCGGTCATCGTCATCTGGCTGTTCGCGCGTTCGCAATCAGTGCCGCCCGCAGGCGCCGCGACGAGTGGCGAGTCGAGTGCGCCGGCGACCGAAACACCGCCATCGTCTTCCACAGCGGTGACGCCCACGCCGGAACAAACCGCGCCTGCGGGCGAGCCGTCGCCGCTCGCATCGGCTCCGCCAGTGTTCGCGTCTGACGCTGCCTCTTCATCGACGTCCGCCTCGACGAGCCAGCCGCCTGCATCCGCGGGCACGCCGACGGCCGCGAATCCAGCCGTCCCGGCGCCCGCGCCACGTCCGACGCGAGCGGCGTCGGCCGCGCCGCCCGTGCCCGCGCCGTTTCCAACCGCGGCACGCGCTGACAACGTCACGCCTGCAGGCGTCACCGTCGTTCGTGCTGACGTCTGCGCGCATTTCTCGACGCGCGCGTCAGCCGGCGCTGACTGGCGCTGCGATGCGGTGGGGGCGACGACCGATCCAGGCGCCTTGGCCTTCTACACGCGCATCCGATCGCCGCGGGCAACGACCGTCGAACACCGCTGGTATCGCGGCGACACGCTCGTCCAGAGCGTTCGCCTGCGCATCGGCGCCAATCCGGGCGCTGGATACCGCACCTACAGCCGCAACACCGTCGGCGCCGGCGCATGGCGCGTCGAACTGCGCGCCAGCGACGGCACGCTATTGCACGAGGCGCGCTTCACCGTGCAGTGACGTACGCGCGGATCCCACGTTGCAAGCCTCTACGAGATTGTCGAAGTAATCGAGCTGGTCGACAGAGATGTCGGCGCGAAACCTCGTCGCGCCCGCATCACCAATGCCCGCAAGTCCCGCGACGTGAGCCACCTGCCGGCAGACGGCGTGTCGCCGCCACGGCGGAACGTGCCTTGCAGTATTTGGACGGCAGACAGTGGCCACGATGCCCGAGCCCACGACGGCACACCGGGGAGCGCCACGCTCTCCAAGGAGGAGTCGGTCATGCTCGGGAAACAGGAAATCGCGATCGTTCGTGCCGATTGGGCCAAGGTCGCGCCGATGGCGGACACCGCCGCGACGCTCTTCTACGGTCGGCTGTTCACGCTGAATCCGGCGCTTCGTGCGCTCTTCAAGCCCGATCTCACGGAGCAGAAGATCAAGCTGATGAAAATGATTGGCATTGCGGTGAATGGTCTCGACGACCTCGCCAATCTCGTTCCGACGGTCCGCGCGCTCGGACAGCGGCACGTCGGCTACGGCGTCAAAGTCGAGGACTACGACACGGTCGGCGCCGCACTGCTCTGGACGCTGAAGCAAGCCTTCGGCGAAAGCTTCGGACCCGATCACGAAGCGGCCTGGACCGCGGCGTATCGGCTGCTCGCCGTGACGATGACGGCGCCCGCGCTCTCAGCACCCGCGACGAATCATCACTCGACGCGCGTGTCGAGCTGAGCTCGTCGATCGTCGCACGCGCGACGATGCGGGCGTTCACGTCCGGACGCCACGTGCTGTACGGCGGGCCGCACGCCGTTCAACTCGATCGCAGCGCTGCGATCGGTTCGACGCGCGCGGCCCGACGTGCTGGCAGCAGCATCGCGACCCCGCACGCCATCGTCGTGATCGCGGCGGCGATGGCGATCGTTGGCCAGTCGTTCGACGGCACACCTCTGGCCTGATTCGCGAGAAACGGCAGCAGCGCGACGCTGGCGGGAAGCGCGATCGCGACGCCGACTGCGGTGCAGATCAGCATGGGACGTACGATCGCCGCGGCCACGCGTCCGGCCGAGCCGCCGATCGCCATGCGGATCGAGATCTCGCGCGAGCGCTCGGCAACGACGAATGCGGCCGATCCGTAGAGGCCGACCGACGCGATGAACAGCGCGATCGCCGCCAGCGCGCCGAGGAAGATCCCCGCGGCTCGTTCCGGCGCGAGGGCCGCGCTGAGCCGCGCGTCACCGGTTTCAACGCTGGTGACGACGAGGCCCGGCGTCTCGATCGATGACTGCACGTTCGACACGATGCGCGAGGGCGGCACACCGTCGCGAGCACGAATGACGATGCCCGACGCCCGCGTTGTCGCGCCGCCTAGGTAAATCGTCGGCGCCGGCGAACTCCACGGCGTGCGGTACTGCATGTCGGCCGCGACGCCGACGACGCGCCGCGCCTCGGATGTCGAGTCGTTCCAGACATACACAGTTCGGCCGATCGCGTCCTCGTGCGGCCACGCGCGCTCCGCGAATGTGTGATTCACGATGACGACCGGCGCGCCAGCCGCGACATCGGTGGGCGTGAACGAACGGCCCGCGACGAGGCGTGCGCCAAGCGTCTCGAAGAAGCCGGTGCCGACGTCGTACAAGTCTGTCGTCGTCGCGGCTGCGCGGTCCGCCGTCGTGCCGGCAAGCCGCGTCATATGGATACCCGTCAGCGGTGTGTCGGACGCAGCAGAGACGGATTCCACGCCAGGCAGTTCGCCAATTCGATCGACGACTCGAGCGACTGCTGCGCGCGTCGCCGTGTTGGAGGCGTCGTCAGACGACGTGCTGAGCGAGACGAACACGAGCTTCGACAGGTCGTAGCCGAGATCGGCGGCGCGCGTTTTCGTGACCCCACGAAAGACGAACAGCGCGCCAGCGACGGTGACGGCTGAAAGTGCGATCTGAAGGACGAGCAGCGCCGAGCGCACCCAACCGGCGCGCGACGTCGTAGCCGTGCGCGAGTCGGCGGCGAGCGTTGCCGCGACGTCGATGTGGCGCGCGCGAAGCGCGGGCGCGATCGCAAAGGCGCCGGCCGTCGCGATTGAAAGTGTCGCGGCGATCGCGGCCACGCGCGCGTCGAATGGCGCGACGGGGTCGAGGCCGGTGCCGAAGATGGCCGGCACGGACATCAAGGCGCGTTCGACGCCCGCGGCCACGAGCAGCGACAAGACGAAGCCCGGCAGCGCCAGCCACGCGCTTTCGACGACGAGTTGCTGCACGAGCCGTACGGGGCTCGCGCCGACGGCGGCGCGCACGGCGAGTTCACGACGGCGGCGCAGCGCCTGGACGAAGAGCAAGTTGGCGAGGCTGGCGCACACGAGAACGAGCAAGAGCGCGGTGGCGCCAGTAAAGGCGGCGGCCGACTCGCGGACGGCGTCACGATACGCGGGCCAGAACTTGGCGCGGCCCGCCGGCAGGACGTCGATCGACCGATCCGCATCAGTATTCGATCGTGCGAGCGTCGAGATGAGACCCGCGACTTCAGCCTGCGCGACGCCAACGGAGACGTTCGGGCGAAGCCGACCGAGCATCAACACGAACGGCGCATCGGGCCGATGGAGCACATCGACGCGCGCGAGGACGGGCAGGGCGGCGGGCGCCGAGCGAATGGGGATCCAGGCGTCGGGCCGTGTGCCCCATCCGAAGTTCTGACCGGAGAACGTGCCCGGGACGATGCCGATGATCTGGAACGGCTGCCCGTGGACGACGATCGCGCGCCCGACGATCTCGGGATTCGCATCGAAGCGTTCGCGCCACAGCCGTTCGCTGATCATCATGACGAACGCGGCACCGTCGGCGCGATCGTCGCCGGGGCCGAAGGCGCGGCCGAGAAGCGGTCGCAGGCGGAGCATCGAGAAGAAGTCGGTCGTCACGGCGTCGGCGCGCACCGTCACGCGCGTCCGGCCGATGTCGAGATCGAGCGGCAGGCGGACGTACGCGCTGAGTGCGTCGTATGACCGGGTCACCGCGCGGATCGTTTCGTAGTCGGGAAACGACGTCTCCTGATACGCGCCCGTCCGGCGGTTGACTTCGTAGAGCGCGACGACCCGGTCCGGGTCCGGCACGGGCAGCGCGCGGAACAGGATGGCATCGGCCGCGCCGATGACCGCGGCGCTGGCGCCGACACCTGCCGCGAGCGTGATGGCGACAATCGCGGCGAGGCGGCGATCGACGACGAGGATGCGAACGCCGCGACGCGCGTCGGAGACGAGGCCGCGCCACCAGTCGGCGACGGCGAATCGGCCGCGTGCGAAGGGTTTCGCGTCGCGCACGCGTGAGCGCCGGGATTCGCGGACGAGCGACACCGCGTCGCGCCAGAACGCGCGGCGGATCCCGCGTCCGCCCTGTGCCCGTCGGATCTGCCATAGCTCGACGAGATCGCCCTCGGCTTCTTCGCGCCGATCCGGCGGCACGAGCGCGCGGACGATGGCGAGCCAGCGATGGGGCGGACGGTGGGAGGTCATGAGCGCGCGGTTTGCGGACGTGCGCGACCTGCGCGATACAGGCGATCGCGGATGCGCTGGAGCGCGGCAAGCGTGCGGGCGCCATCGGCGGTGACGACAAAGACGCGCCGGCTGCGTCCGCCCCGCTCCGACGTGCCCGGCGTCATCGTCGATCGGACGAGGCCTTTGCGTTCGAGCCGATCGAGCGCGGCATAGACTGCGCCGAGCGATACCGCCCGCGTCGTCTCGCGCTCGAGAAGCTGCTGGACCGAGACCCCGTACGCTTCGCGCCCGAGCCCGCGCGTGGCGATGAGGACCAGCTCTTCGAATTCGCCGATATGGTCGCCTTTCATGATTCGTGTTTGTATAGCATATAACGATGACACCGCGAGCCCCGAGCGGGAGCGAGGGCGCGAAGCGCGTAGCGTTGGGGGTGGGGCCCCAACGCATTGCAAAGAAGATGGCACGCGAGCGCAGCGAGGGCGGCGAAGCGCCGTAGCGCTGGGGGTGGGGCCCCAGCGCATTGCAAAGAAGATGACAGGCTCGCGCGCGGAGCGATAATTCGCGAATGGCCGTTGATTTCGACGACGTGCGCCGTGTTGGACTTGCCTTGCCGGGCGCCGTGGCCGGGACGATGTACGGGGCGCCCGCGCTCAAGGTGAACGGACAGATGTTCGTGTGCGTGGCCAGCCACTCGTCGTCCGAACCGAACTCGCTCGTGGTGCGGACGTCGTACGAGTCGCGGGATGCGCTCATCGCCGAGGATCCGGCGACTTACTACGTGACCGATCACTACCTTGGCTATCCCAGCGTGCTCGTGCGCCTCGACCGCGTGCACCCGGACGCGCTGCCCGATCTCGTGCGGATGGGTTGGCGGTATGTGTCGGCGCGCCGCGAGCGCAGGAATCGCCCGCGCGTGGCACCGGGGCGTGCCGCGCGCACGCCGAGGAGCTAGCGGCGGAACAGCCGGCCGACCGCGGATGTCGGTTGGTCGAAGCCTTCCATCATCCAGATGTCGTTCGGCCACTTGGCCATCGACGTCAGAAAGTGCGTGCCGTCAGGGTGCAGGCTGAAGCCGGCCAGCGCGCCGGCGGACGCTGGAAGGTCGATCGGCCCGCGGAGGGTGTCGGCACCGGTCTTCACGTCCACGTCATGGAGCTGCCACTGCGGCCCTTCGCCCGTCGTGTTCCGGACGACGCCGATGACCTGCCCGCCATCGCGCGAGAAGCCGTAGACCTGGAACACCAGCGGCGTCAGCACTCGTGTCGTCTGGCCATCGGGCGAAAAGAACAACAGCCCTTTGCTCGTCGGGTAGGCGATCCAGTCGCCGGCCGGCGACCATTGTGGGACGGGAATCTGAATCGCTCGCGTGGGCATCTCGAGATTCGCGAGAACAACGGGCCGCGCGCCGGCGTTCGGACGGCGTTTGAGTAGCTCGGCCTTGCCCGCGGCGGTCGATACGTAGGCCACCCATTGGCTGTCGGGCGACCAGGCGACACCGAGCGCGGCATTGCTGCCGCCGACGTCGGGGTCCAGGACAATCGGGTGGTCGCCTGACGCATTCGAGAGGAGAAGCGGAAACGTCCCGCTCTTGCGCTGCTGGGCGACAAACGTGAACCGGGATCCATCCGGCGACCACTTCGCCGGGCCGGGGAACGTGTCCTGGCTCTCCGAGACGAGCTGTCGCGAGAACCCACCTTCCGCCGTCGACACGTCGTCGAGCGACATGCTCCCGGAGCGGTTGGTGAGGACCAGATAGTGCGTGCCGGCCGGCGCCCAGTCCGGCAGCCAATAGAGCACGCCGCTGCCGGCCATCAACGTGCGCGCCGCCAGCGTCCGCAGCGACACGTCCAGGACGTCCCATTCGGTCGAGCCCTTTTCATAGGCGATTCGCGTTCCGTCCGGCGAGACGGAAAGGGCCCCGATGGAGTCAGGCGTCTTGAGTATCACGCGCCGCGAACTCGTCGTCGCGTCGAGTAACGACAACGTGCTTCCGAGAGCCGTCGTCCACTGGTCGATCAGGACGTGCCGATTATCCGGAAGCCAAGCCATCCCCACCGCCAAATCCAGATCGATCTTCCGCGGCGTGCCAGTCGGGTAGGGCAGGATCCACAGCGCGCTGCCGCTTCCGGCGAGCACCGCGAGCTTCGAGCCGTCTGGAGAGAACCGAGGGGAACCCACCCCGGCGTTCGAAAACGGAGCGACTCCGAACTCGCGCGGAGGCGTCGTGTCGCCGAGGCCGCCCACCCACAGCATGCCGCCGCGAACGAACGCGACCGTCTTGCCGTCGGGTCCCATCGTGGCCTCGTCGGCGTGCTCCAGCACGAGACTGGGCGTCCCGCCCGACGCTGGCATGGACCAGAGTCCCTCGTCCGATGTGTAGTAGATCGTGGCGCCATCCGGTGACCAGAAGGGCGCCCGGCAATCGGTCGAGCCGTGCGTAATCTGCGCGACGTCCGGCGAGCCGAGCGCCTTGGTGAAGACCTGTCCGACACCATGTACGACCGTGATGAAGGCGAGGCTCTTGCCGTCAGGCGCCCAGGCAGGTGAAACCTCGGTGGCATCCTGGCGGGAGATCGGTGTGAAGGTGAACGCGGCTAGATCGGGCGGGGCCGGCGGCAGCAGCGCGAGCGTCAACAGGCCACCCGCGGCGAGACCGGCAACACCCACGACCAGCAGCAGCCAACGCGGGCGGCGTGTCGGCTCCGTGCGCACGATCTTCGTCGCATCGCTCGCGGTCTGAGACAAACGGTCGCGGACCTGGCGCAGCTCACGATGGAGATCGCGCGTCGACTCGTAGCGTTCGGCTGGATCTTTCGCGAGCAGCCGCTCGACGATCCACCGCAGCGGCGCCGGCGTCGTCGCGGGCAGCGGCTCGGCGTCCTCGCGGATGATCGCCGTCAGCGTTTCAGCCGCGCTCGCGCGTTGGAAAGCGCGCGTGCCGCTCGCCAGCTCGTACAGGACGAGCCCGAACGAAAACTGATCGGACTGCACCGACAGATTCGTGTCGCCGCGCGCCTGCTCCGGGCTCATGTAGTTGACCGTGCCGATCGCGGTGCCGGGATCCGTGAGGCCGGCGGTCCGCGTCGCGTCGTCGGCCGGCGCCACGGTCGCCTTCGCGAGGCCGAAGTCCAGGATCTTCGCCCGCCCGTCGCGCGTGACGAGGACGTTGTCGGGCTTGAGGTCGCGATGGACGATGCCCGCGGCGTGCGCGGCCGCCAGGCCGTCGGCGATCTGGGCGGCGAGATCGAGCAACTTGCGCGGCGTGTCCACCGGCGCGACGGGCGATCCGTCGATGAACTCCATGACGAGGTAGTTCGGGCCGACGTCGTAGAGCTGGCAGATGTTCGGATGATTGAGTGCGGCGACCGCGCGCGCTTCACGCTCGAAGCGCTCGGTGAACTGCGCCTGTGAAACCTTGATGGCAACCGTCCGGTCCAGCCGCGTGTCCGTCGCGCGATAGACCTGGCCCATGCCGCCGGCACCGAGAGGCGCGACGATGGTGTACGGACCGAGCTGGGTGCCCGCGGTCAGTGGCGAGGCCATTCACTGCACGGAAGACGAGGAGCCCGTGTTTGAAGGATGCAGCAATGAGAGACGGTGCGTCCGACGGGAGGATCGGTGACCGACACAGGGCGTCATGGTAATGCACTTCTCGCCAGGCGCTCCATGTCATACTCACGCGTCCGTTCCAGTAAGACAGCCGCCCGGTGGCGTTCGAACCGGGGCCGATCCGCGAGGATCCTGGAGGTCGTCGTGACCCGTCTCGTCCTCTGTTTGGCGATCGTCGCTGCGCTGGTCGTTCTTCCAGGTCGCGCGCAGTCCCCCGCAAACGATTGGGTGGCCACGAGCAACCGCTACGCGAACGAGCTGCTCGCGATCACCATGAAGCACCAGCCGGAGGCCGGCACCGCCGCGGGCCTGAGTCAGTATGACGCCGATGCATCGCAGCCGACCAGAGCCGATGAAGACGCGGCGCGCCACGAAACCGAAGCCGTGCTCGCCGAGTTCCGGCGGGCGGCGGCCGAACCGCAGCCGCCGGAAGTCGCCGAAGACCTCGCGATCCTCATTCATGCCGTCGATCTGCGGTTCCGGCGGCAGGACGTCTCACGCGCGCACGACGTCTCCTTCCTCGACGCCAGCGAATTCGTGTTCAGCGGCCTCCAGGGATTGCTCGACGATCAGGCGTCCGCCGATCGGCGGCCGGCCGCCGTCGCGCGCCTTCGCAAGTATGCGGGGCTGGAACCTGGATACCGGCCCATCGTCGACATTTTCAGGGAGCGGACGACGGAGCAGATGGCGGTCCCCGGCGTCGTGTATCCGGCGCGCGGCGAAATGGAAACGGAGTTGGTGCGCGATCCCTTGTACGTGGACGACCTGGCCGCACGATTCACGAAGTACGGACTGACCGGGTGGCAGGAGCCACTCGCGACGATCAAAACTCAACTCGATTCTTACAATGCTTGGTTGAAGACCGCCGTGCTGCCCAAGGCGCGAACGGATTTCCGTCTGCCGCCCGAGGAGTACGCGCTGAACCTCGAACAGGTCGGCGTCGACCTGCCGCCGGACCGACTGGCCGCGATGGCCCATCAGGCGTTCGACGACCTGCAGGCGGAGATGCAGCCCATCGCCGCGAAGATTGCCGCCGCGAGGCACCTGCCGTCGAGCGACTACCGCGACGTCATACGCGCGCTCAAGAAGGAACAGATCGTCGGCGACGCGATCCTCCCGCTCTACCAGGCGCGGCTGAAACAGATCGAGGACATCATTCGCGAGCGGCACATCGTCTCGTTGCCCGAACGGCCCGCGCGCATCAGGATCGGCACGGCCGCCGAGAGCGCGCAACAGCCGGCGCCGCACATGGTGCCGCCACCGTTCGTGCACAACACCGGGCAGCAGGGCGAGTTCGTGCTGCCCTTGAACATCCCGGCCACCACCGCCGGCGGACACCCCGAACAGTACGACGACTTCACCTTCGACGCTGCGGCCTGGACGCTCACCGCCCACGAAGCGCGTCCCGGTCACGAACTGCAGTTCGACTCGATGCTCGAGCACGGCGTGTCGTTCGCGCGCGTGCGCTACGCGTTCAACAGCGTCAACGTCGAAGGTTGGGGCCTGTACGCCGAGTATCTGATCGAGCCGTACATGCCGCTCGAGGGACAACTGGTCTCGCTCGACTATCGGTTGTTGCGCGCCGCGCGCGCGGTTATCGATCCCGAGCTGCAGGCCGGTCGCATTCAGCCGTCCGATGCCTACCGCGTGCTCGAGAACGACGTCGTGCTCTCGCACGCGTTCGCGCAGGAGGAAGTGGAGCGCTTCACCTACCGCTCACCCGGCCAGGCCGCGAGCTACTTCTATGGCTACACCCAGCTCGTCGCCTTGCGTCACGACGTCGAGGCCGCCCTCGGCCCACGATTCAACCAGCAGACGTTCCACGATTTCATCCTGGCGCAGGGCCTGTTGCCGCCGGACCTGATGCGCCAGGTCGTCATGGCGCGGTTCGTGCCGTCCGCGCGATAGCACGCGCGGCGTCTGTTCCGCTGTTACGATCGCTCAGGACGCGCGACCGTTCGTCCCGCGTCCTTCTACGATGGATCTCGTCTCGGCCGTCGTCACGCTGTTTCTGATCATGGACCCGCTGGGGAACGTGCCGCTGTTCCTCTCGGTGCTGCGCGCCGTGCCGCCCGAGCGGCGGCGGTTCGTGCTCGCGCGCGAGATCGGCCTCGCGTATCTCGTATTGCTCGTGTTCCTGTTCGCCGGCTCGCCGGTGACGCACTATCTGCACCTGCAGCCCGAGACGATCAGCATCGCCGGCGGCATCGTGCTGTTCCTGATTGCGCTGCGGATGATCTTTCCCGGCGACGGCCTCATCGGCGAGCCCATCGAAGGCGAGCCGTTCCTCGTGCCGCTCGCGATCCCTCTGCTCGCCGGTCCCTCCACGCTCGCCGCGTTGCTCCTCCTCGAGGGCACGACGTCATCGACCGGCGCGCTCCTCGCCGCGGTCACGATCGCCTGGGCGATCTCGGGTGCGATCCTGCTGGCGTCGACGTTCTTCTACCGCGTCCTGCGCGAACGCGGCCTCGTCGCCATGGAACGGCTGATGGGCATGGTCCTCGTGATGGTCGCGGTCCAGATGTTCATCGACGGAGTGAATGTGCTGCTGCAAAGAAGATGACTCTGCGAGCGTGGCGAGGGGCGCCGCCGTTCTTCCCCTTCTTCCCCTACTTCGGCATCACTCGCAGCATCGCGACGTCGTGCGGACCGACGTGCGTGCTGTAGTGATCGCTGACGACGCCGGCGTCGGTCTTCGTCCAGAGATCACGCACCGTGGCCTGACCGCCGGGGAACAGGCCGATGTCGGCCCAGTTGACGGTGATGTCGCTGGCCTCGGTGCCGCGATTGAAGAGGATGACGGCGCGTGAGCCGTCGGCGAGCGGCTTCATCCAGACTTCCTGCGGGCCGTTGTTCCACACTTTGCGTCCCTGCATGCCGAGTGGATCCTGATCGACCGCGATGACCTCGCGGTTGGTGAGGATGTCTCGCGTTTCGGGCGTCATCGCGGAGAGATCGTTGCCCGCCATGAGCGGCGCGGCGAAGAGTGCCCAGAAGCTGAAGTGCGCGCGCTCCTCGGCGACGGTGAGGCCGCCGTTGCCGATCTCGAGCATGTCGGGATCGTTCCAATGTCCCGGGCCGGCGTACGGATAGAGATCCGCCACGAGATCGATGATGTGCACCACGCCGCCTCCGCGCGCCGGGTTGCCGCAATCCCAGCAGTCGCGGATGTCGCCCGTCGTGCGCCACAACTGCCCGATGCCCGGCGCCCAGAGCCACGGCCGGGTCGATCCCCATTCGCAGATGCTGAACACGATGGGCCGTCCGCTCGTGGCGAGCGCGCGGCTCATGCGCGCATACGCGTCGCGTGTGTCCTGTCCCGTCGTGTTGCACCAGTCGTATTTCAGATAGTCGACGCCCCAGGAGGCGTACGTCTTCGCGTCGATGACTTCGTGGTCCTTGCTGCCCGGCCGTTTCTGACACGTGCCGGTGCCGGCATCCGAGTACAACCCGAACTTCAGTCCCTTCGCATGGACGTAATCGGCGACGGCCTTCATGCCGTGCGGAAACCGCTCAGCGTCGGCGACGATCCGTCCGTCCGCGTCCCGGCTGACCTGCCAGCAGTCGTCGATGACGACGTACTGATAACCGGCGTCTTTCATGCCGCTCGCGACCATCGCGTCGGCGGCTTGCTCGATGAGCTGCTCGCTCACGTTGCAGCCGAACTTGTTCCAACTGTTCCAGCCCATCGGCGGCGTCGGCGCGAGGCTGTCGGCGGCTTGTAGCCGGCTCACCGAGGCGAGCGCGAGCACGATGAATCCGGCAAGAACGGCACGGCGAAGCGTGAGCATGGGCAATCTCCCGGGGGAAGAATAGATCACACCACGCTCCAGGGCGCGTATCCTTGTCACGGACATCGCCTGTTTCCCTGTTCCTTGTCGCCTGTTCCCTGTTTCCTGTCGTCTCCCTGCTCCCCAGGAGGCCCTGTGAGTGATCTCGAACGCCATTGGGACGACGCCGGCCGCGCGTCGGAGGAAGCGCCGCGCTGGGCGCGCTATCGCGCGGACATGCTGTCGGCGTTTCCCTCGCCGTGCCGATCCGGGTCCGATCCGCTCGCGCTCGCCATCGGGCAGGCCGTGCGCCTCGTCGACGATCTGCGGCCCGAGCCGCTCGGTCCCGCCTATCTCGGCGGCAACTCAGCGCTCGCCATCGACTTCGACCAAGTGAAGACTGCGCGCGTGCCGCCCGAGATGGCCAGCGCCGCCGACGTGGTGCGCGACGTCGTGCGTCTGTTCGAAGGTGGCCCGAACTGGGGGCACCCGCTCACGATGTGCAACGTCGTGCCGCAGCCGAACACGGTGTCGATTCTCGCGGCGATGCTGGCGCAGGTCTACTCGCTGAACATCCTCGAAGGCGAGTACGCGTGGAACGTCCATCGCGCCGAGCTCGAGAGCGCGGCCATGCTCGCTGACGTCTTCGGCTGGGACGCGGCGAAGGCGGGCTGTGTCTACACGTACGGCGGATCCGGCTGTTGGACTTACGCCGTCAAGTACGCGCTCACGCGCGTGCTGCCGGACTCACGTGCGCACGGCGTGCGGACCGACGCGAAAGTCATCTGCTCGCAGCAGGCGCACTACACGATGCTGAACAGCACGGACTGGACCGGGCTCGGCATGGACAACATCGTGCGCGTGCGGACCGACGTCGACACGAACGCGATGGACGTCGGCCATCTCGAAACGTTGCTCCGTGACTTCGCCGCCCGCCGCGTTCCCGTCGCGGCCGTCGTCTGCACGATGGGCACGACGGATGCGAACGCGTTCGATCCCGCCGATCGCGTGCGCGCGCTGCTCGATCGCTATCCGAATCCGCCGGGCTTCGGCCGTGCGTTGCTCTACTGCGACGCGGTCGTCGGCTGGTCGTGGACGTTCTTCCAGCGCTATGACTTCGACAGCAATCCGCTCGGGTTCTCGGACAATGTGCTGAAGTCGCTCCGGCGGCTCACGGCAGCGGTGTCCGCGCTCCGATATGCCGACGCGGTTGGCGTGGACTTCCACAAGGTCGGCTGGGCGCCGTACGGCAGCAGCGCGTTCGTCTACCGGAACGCAGAGGAATTCGAGTCGATCCTGCGGCGTCCCGAGTCGCCGTATCTGCAGCCGCGATCTCCCTACAATCCGCTCGACTACACGCTCGAGGTCTCTCGGCCGGCAACGGGTTCGCTCGCCGGTTGGGCGACGTTGAAGTATCTCGGCTACGAAGGATTCCAGGCGATTCTCGGTGGCATCCTCGAGATGAAGACGTACTTCCGGCACATCCTCGACACGGCGCCGAACTTCGCGTGCGCCAATCGCGAGGACGATGGGTTGTGTACGTTGTTTCGGGTGTATCCGGAGGACGTCGACGGCAATGCGCAGTTCGAGCGCGAGCTGACCGAGCCGTCCGCGCGGGAAGCGCTCATCCGCCACAACAGGCTGACGCGGGCCATCGGCGATCGGCTGTGGGCGTGGTTCCGCGAAGGCCGGCGGGTGAACGGGCTGCACACGCCGTATCTCAGCTTCAGCACGGGATTCCGCGTCACCGAATACAATCGCGACGCCACCGACCCCGAGGCCGTCGTCTTTGCGTTGAAGGCGTTTCCGATGAACGTGCACATCCGGCCGGCGATCATGCGCCACGTGCTCGACTGCGTCCTCGCGGCGCGCGACGAAGTGCTGAGCGAAGCGGCGTCGATGGTCCATGCGTAGCCGCGCGGTGTCTATGTCGTAGAAGCGGGCCCCGTGCCCGCCACGGTGTTTCTTGTAGGGGCCGGCCCCTGTGCCGGCCCGAATGACGGCCCCTGTGCCGGCCCGCGTGACGGGCCCGTATCCGTCTAGGTGACCCATGATGCGTGTCTGGAGCTCCGTGGTTTTGATCGCGACGTGCGCGGCCGCCGTTGCCGCGGCGCAGCGTCCCTCACGGTCCGTGCCGATCCGGCAGGCCGTGCAGATCGGCGCCGGCATGTTCGAACCCGGCGACACGCCGAGCGGGGGCAACGGACAGCCGGTCGACGGCATCGAAGGATCGTCGCAGGAGATGCTCGCGGTGCACATCCACGCGCACCTGTCGATCTTCGATCACGGCCGGCAGATCGCGGTGCCGTACGCCATCGGCTTCGTGCGGCCGTTTCGCGTGGAGAACGGCTTCGTCGGCGCCGCGCGCGGCATCTACTGGCTGCACACGCACGACGCGACGGGCATCATCCACGTGGAGTCGCCCGATCCGCGCACGTATACGCTCGGCAACTTCTTCGACATCTGGGGCAGACCGCTCAGCTCCACGAACGTTGCCGGCATCGAAGGTCCCGTCCACGCCTACGTCGATGGCAAACCCCACACGGGCGATCCGCGCGCCATCGTTCTCCGCGCGCACGCCCAGATCACGCTCGAAGTCGGCACGCCGCTCGTGACGCCGCAGGTGTATGTGTTTCCAGAGGGTCTATAGAAAAGCCCTCACGCGAAGACGCGAAGACGCGAAGGGAAAGAGATAGAAAGCAAACCAAGAAAGATGACACCGCGAGGCCCCGAACGTCGTGAGGGCGCCGAAGCGCATCAAAGGAAGGTCCGCGAAGCCCGCGACATAGGAGCGGCGCTGAGCGGGCGAGCGGGGGTGGGGGCCCCGCGAGCAATCAAAGAAAAGATGGCCCCCACGCACTGCAAAGAAGATGACACGACTGCCGTAGAAAAAGGCCTCACGCGAAGATCGCGAAGGACACAGTTAAAGACAGAAGCATTGCCAGATTTACGTGTCCCCTGGGTCTAACGGCCCAGGGTTCCACAACTAAATACGAGGAGCGCCGCCATGGCCCTGAGCCTTCGGTACGGACGTGTCACGGTCATCGTCGTCGCCGCGTGCATCGCAGCGTTGGCGCAGGCACCCGGCGCGGCGCAGCAGGTCGTTCCGCCATTCGTGCCGCCGGGCGCCGCGACGAAGCCGCCGTCGGGCACGGGCGTCATCAGCGGCGTCGTCGTCGACGCGCGGACGGGCGCGCCTCTCACCGACGCCATGGTGACGTTGACCGGTCGCGGGATCGGCGCGCTCCGTCAGCTCAGCGACGCGAAAGGGCGCTTCATCTTCAGTCAACTCGTCGCGGGAGACTACGTCAGCCTTCACGCCGCCAAGCCCGGATACTTCGACGGCGCGTACGGCGCCCGCGACGGGAAATCGCAGCCCGTCACGCTCGCCGACGGACAGTGGCTGCAGGACCTGCGCGTCGAGCTCGTGCGGCCCGGCGTGATTGGCGGCACGGTCGTCGACGAACGCGGTGAGCCGATCGTCGGCGCCTATGTGCGCGCACTCGCGCAGTTGACCGTCGCCGGCGCGCCGCACGTGGCCGTGGGACCATCCGCGAAGACCGACGACCGCGGCATGTACCGCCTCGCCGGTCTCTCGGCCGGCCGATACGTCGTCGAAGTGCCGTCGGTCGCGACCGCCGTACCCACCGATACACCGGCCAGCGTGGTGGCGGGCATGTTGCCGGTGATGGCGAGCCGCGGCGCCGTCGCACCCGATTACCGCGCGGTCGACGCCGGCGCGCATGCGCGTCTCATTGTCGGCAACTACGCCATCCCATCGCCGGCCGGCGGTCAGCCGCAGGCGTATCCGATCGCGTTCTATCCGAACGCCGCGGGCGTGGCAGAAGCCGCGCCGATCGATCTCGCTGCGGGCCAGGAACGCGACGGCATCGACTTTCAGCTCCGCCCCGTGCCGACGTGGCGCATTTCGGGTCGCGTCGACGGACCGGCCTCGTCAATCGCAGGATTGCTGCTCCGGCTCGTTCCTCCAGGCGCCGAGGATCTCGGCCTGGGCAGCGAAGCGGCTACGGCGCTCGTGGAGAAGAACGGCACGTTCGAATTCCTCGACGTGCCGGCCGGCCGATACACGATTGACGCCCGGCGATCGTTTGCCGAGCTCCGCTACAACTCGCAGGGATTCTCCAACGATCCGTCGCTGCCGACGCCGGGTTTCGTGCGCAGCAGTGGCGGTGGCGGCGACATCGCGGCCGCGCCGCTGGGAACGTCTTACACCTACACCAGCGGCGCCGGTGACGCGACGATGTGGGCGTGGCAGCCGATCGAAGTGGGCGGCGCCGATCTGACTGATGTCGTCGTCACGCTGCGGCGCGCGGTGTCGATGACCGGGCGCGTCGTCATCGAGGACACGAAGCGCGCTCCGACGACACCGGCGGCCGGAGGTTTGCCGCAGGCACCGCCGCCGTTCGTCATGGTCGAGCCCGCCGACGGATCGACATCGCTTGGCATTCACACGAAGCGGCCAGACCCGACGACGCTCGCCTTTGCCGTCGACGGCCTCATGCGGGGCCGCTATCTCATCCATACGCTCGGCAGCAACACGACGTCGATTACGTGGAACGGCCACGACTACACCTACACGCCGATCGACACGTCGACGGGGCAGGACATCACCGGCGTCGTCATCACGATCGATCCGAACGTGTCGCCGGCGAAGATCAACGGGAGCGTCGCGAACGTCGCGTCGCATCCGCACGGCGCCGCGGTCATCGCGTTTCCGGCCGAACCCGCGCAGTGGACGAATTACGGTTTCCAGCCGCGCCGCATTCAAGCCGCGGCCGTGACCAACAGCGGCACGTATCAACTCAGCGTCCCGGCCGGCGACTACTACCTGATCGCCGTCGACGGCGATCGGATCGACGCCTGGCAGGATCCGCGGTTCCTTCAGGCCGCCGCATCATCGGCGACGCGCGTGTCGGTCGACTGGAACGAGACGCGCAGTCAAGCGCTGCAGGTAACGGAGGTGCGGCCATGAAGGGAACTTTCCGTTCGTGGAGCCCTGGGCCTTCAGGCCCAGGGAGAAGCCGGAATCGCAGCGACGAGAAATGCATTCCCAGGCCTGAAGGCCCGGGGCTCCGTACTGTCTTGCTCGTGCTCATGGCCCTCTTCCTTGCCGCGCGGACGCCTGCGTCTGCGCAAGCCCGCACCGGCGCGGGCCGCATCGCCGGTCATGTCGTCGCGTCCGGTCCGCAGCCAACGCCGGTCCGCCGGGCCATCGTGACAATGGCCGGCGGCGCCGGCAGTCGCAGCGCGATCACCGATGACGATGGCGCGTTCGTGTTCGATGGAGTGCCCGTCGGCCGATTCACGTTGACGGCGTCGAAGCCGGCGTTCATCTCCACGGCCTATGGCGCCGCGCGTCCGGGGCGTCCGGGAACGGCCATTTCGCTCGCGGCCGGGCAGACGGTCGCGGATGTGGTCATCACGATAGTGCACGGCGCGGTGATTACCGGTACCGTCCGCGATCGGAACGGCGAGCCGGTGCCCGGCGCGCGGATGGCTGTTTCCGCGGTCGATGCGCCGCGGCCGGATGCGCTGGCGCGTCCCGTCATGACGAGCGATGTCGTCACGGACGATCGCGGCGTGTATCGTGCGTACGGCCTCGCGCCGGGCGCGTATCTCGTCGCGGCCGCTCGACCGGGCAATGGCATCGCCACCGAGCCGATGGAAATTCTTTCATCGGCCGAGATGGACGCAGCCTTCGAGGCCGCCGCGCGATCGGCGGGACGGACCGGAGTGCTGGCCGGCGCGACCTCGGCTCCAGCGACGGCGCGATCGCCGTCGACGACCGAACGTCGTGACTACGCCTACACCGGCATCTTCTATCCTGGGACGCCCGACATGGCGCAGGCGACGCCCGTCACCGTTGCGGCGGGCGAGGAGCGCGCCGGTGTGGACATCACGTACATGCCGGTACGGGCGGCGACGATCGAGGGGCTCGTCACGAGCGCGGCCGGCCCGCTGCCGTCGATTCAAGTCCGTCTCGGCGTCCAGAGCGGGATCGTCGTGCCGTCGTTCGTCCGAGCCGTGCCGCTGCTGACGAAGTCGCCGGGCGCCGACGGACGCTTCACCTTCACCGGTGTCGTTCCCGGCCAGTACCTGCTGACCGCGGACTTCGTCCCAGGAGCGGCGCGCATCGTGCGTACGGCCACTGGCGTCACGATGGTCCAACACGATCCCACGCCCGAGGAGTTTGCCGCGCGGCTGCTCTGGGCGCGCACGAGCCTCGCCGTCGACGGCGAGGACATCAGCGGCGTGACGCTCGCGCTGCAGCCGGCGCCGAGGATCACGGGCCGCATCGCCTTCGACGCCGTGTCGGCCACGCCGCCAGCGAAGCTCGACGGCCGCGTATCGCTCACGCCGCTGACGCCGGAGCAGATGTCGGTGGCGCGCAGCAACGGCGGTGGGGGCGGCGTCGTGAGCGGGCCGGCAACGGCGACATCGGCGACGATCGAGGAAGACGGCACGTTCACGTTCCGCGGTGTGCTGCCGGGGACGTATGTCGCCAACGCAACGGTTCCTGCTGTCGCCCAAGGCTGGTGGCTGCGGTCCGCGATGCTCGACGGCCGCGACCTGCTCGACGCGCCGCTCGCGATCACGGGCGGCGAGAACGATATGAATGGCCTCGTGCTGACGTTCACGGACCGGCACACGGAGGTGAGCGGCCGGTTGCAGACGCCCGCGGGCACGCCGGCTCCGAACTACTATGTCGTCGTCTTCACCACCGACCGTACGATGTGGCGATCTGACGGCAGGCGTCTGGCGTTCGCGCGGCCGGGCAGCGACGGCACGTTCGACATCCGCGACCTGCCGCCAGGCGACTACTACCTCGCGGCACTGACCGACCTCGATCCGCGCGATTGGAAGCGCGCGGACCTGCTCGATCAGGTCGTGCCGGCGTCACTGCACATCGCGATCGCGGAGGGCGGCCACGTCGTCCAGAATCTGCAGATTGCGAAGTGAGGCTCGGCCTCACGCGAAGCCGCGAAGATCGCGAAGGGGATGTTTGTGGAGCCCTGGGCCTTCAGGCCCAGGGGAACCCTGGTCGATTTCCGCGTATCCTCAC
Source organism: Vicinamibacterales bacterium (assembly GCA_035550595.1). Classification (GTDB taxonomy): domain Bacteria; phylum Acidobacteriota; class Vicinamibacteria; order Vicinamibacterales; family SCN-69-37; genus CALFMR01. The sequence continues at coordinate 59,476 of DASZOV010000001.1, read as the reverse complement.
TCGCGATCCCATGCCGTCAGCCGACCGGCCCGCCGCCGACCGCCCGACGCTCGTGCGTGCGGTGTCGCGCTGGCAGATCGTCGGCCTCGCGACCAACGACGTCATCGGCAGCGGCATCTACCTTCTGCCGGCGGCTGCGGCCGCGTTGCTCGGCGCGGCCAGCGTCTGGGCCGTGCTCCTCGCCGGCGCTGTCGTCGGTCTGCTCGTGCTTTGTTACGCGCAGGCCGCGAGCGGCTTCGATCAGGCCGGCGGCTCGTACCTCTACGCGCGCGAAGCGTTCGGTCCGTTCGTCGGCTTCGAAGTCGGATGGCTGATGTGGCTGACGCGCATCGCGTCGGTCGCCGCGCTCTCGGCCGGACTGACGCTCGCCGTCGCTCCATTCTGGCCCGCGGCAGAAAGCGCTTCTGGTCGCGCGGCTGTGATCGTCGTCGCCATCGGCAGTGTGACCTGGGTGAACGTCGTTGGCGTGCGTGCTGGCGCTGTGATGGCCGTTGCTTTGACGATCGCCAAGATGGTGCCGCTCGTCCTCTTCGCGGTGGTAGGACTCGCGTTCGTCGATTGGTCCCGCCTCGCGGTCGAGACGCCGCCGGCCGGTCATCGCGTCGGTGAAGCCGCGCTCCTGCTGCTCTTCGCCTACGCGGGCTTCGAGAACACGCCGTCGGCAGCCGCCGAATATCGCAACCCGCAGCGCGACGTGCCCTTCGCCATGGTCGCGATGATCGTCATCGTCACGTTGACCTACGCCGCCATCCAGATGGTCGCGGTCGGCACGCTGCCCGGACTTGCGGAGGCCGCGTCGCCACTCGCTGACGCGGCGGCGCGCATCGCGGGACCAGGCGCCGCGCTGGTGATGACGGCAGGCGCGGTCGTGTCGATTGTCGGCAACATCGGCAACACGACGCTGTTCGGTCCGCGCTATGCCTATGCGCTTGCGGCGGATGGCTTCGGCCCGGCGGCGCTCGCACATGTGCACCCGCGGTACCGCACGCCCGCCGTGGCGATCGTCGTGCAGTCGATCGCGGCCGCAGTTCTCGCGCTCACCGGCAGCTTCGTCGCGCTCGCGCTCCTCTCGGTCGTGACGCGGCTCCTGACTTACATCGCGACGACGATCGCGGTCATCGTCCTTCGCCCGCGGCTGGTGGCCAAACCAGAGGCGATCGGGCTGCCGGGCGGTTTCGCGATTCCCGTGGCGGCGTTTTGCGTGTCGATCGCGTTGATGGCCGCTGCGACGTGGACGCATCTCGCGGCGGCCGCTGTCGCGATCGCCGCCGGTGGCGTCATTTACTTTTTCCGGCGACCATCGGTGCCGGCTGGCACATGATGTGACGACGGGCGGCGCGACCGGTGGACATCACTCAATGACCGACGACAACGACTGGGCCGCGGCCGCGAACCGCGAGACAGACGATGAGCTGCGCGAGCGCATTCTGACCGGCTATCGCGACGGCAAGCCGTTCACGCCGTACGTGCCGACGATCGCGCTGCCCGAACCCATCGACACGGTCCTCGACTTCGGCTGCGGCCTCGGGCGGAACTTTCCGTACTTGAAGACGATCGCGCGCCGCGTCGTTGGCTTCGATCTGCCGCCGATGATCGCGCGCTGCCGAACGCTCGCGCCCGTCGCGGTCGATACGCTCGTCGACGATTGGAACGCGATGCGCATCGCACGCGTCGATCTCGTCTTCGCGTCGCTCGTACTTCAACACATCGAAACGCCGCAAGTCCTCGGCTACCTCGCCGACTTCGCGCGCATGGCGCCTGTCGTGTACCTGCTCACACGGACCAACACGGATTTCGGTGCCCGCGTCCTCGACCTCGTGGCGGACACGGGCGCATTCGAAGCCGGCGAGTGTGTCGAAGTCGAACATGATCCGACGACGCACCGACTCCGCCCCGTCGCGACGCGGCCGTTCGCCGACGCACGTGCCGCGGCGCCAGGTCTTCACGTCGAGGTGATGCTGCGATCGACGCACTACGTCCCCAGTTGAAGAAGGACGCGCCGAAGGCGCCCCCGTCACTTCTGGCTTCTGGCTTCCAACTTCTGACTTCCCTTGGCTTCTGGCCTCGAACTTCTAACTTGATCGGTGTCTTCTATCCATTGAGCGCGTGATCGATCGGAAACGCCGCGCCTGACCACGCGCGCGCCGACGTCCAAGGTTCGGCCGCACTCGTCCAGAACGCATCGCTCGGCGGGAGTCCAAGCGGAAGAAACGCGACGGCCGCGAGATAGAGACTGCCCGTCGAGATGTACGTCTCGCCGATCCCTGGTTGATGACCGGCGAAGCCGATGCGTAGCCAGCCGTCGGCGTCGAACGTGTCGGGCGCGTCGAGCGATCGGCGGATGACGGCGGTGAGCGCCGCGCGCACCTGGCCGGGCGGCAACTCATCGGGCAGTTCGCGACGAAGCGAGACGCTCGCGAGCAGATGGAACGCGCCGCAGCGATATGCGATCGAACGGCCGATCGGCGGAAACGATCCGTCCGGCGCGACGAGCCGTTCCTGGATCGCGGCGTAACGCTCTGTGCGCGGTCGTACCTTCGCCGCCAGATCGCGCCATGCCGCCGTGTGATCGCCGCAGACGTCGAGCACGTCGAGCAATATCGGCTGGATGACGAAGCTGTTGTAGTAGTCCCAGTGAAAAGTCGGCCCGTCGCCGTAGAGGCCGTCGCCCTTGTACCACTGCTCGTGTTGCCGCAACGCGTAGTCCACGCGGACGACGTCCCAGGACGCGCCGAGGCGGGCGAGTCCGGCTTCGACCGTGGCAGTGAAGAGCAGCCAGTTGTTGTACGGCGGCAGGATCGTGCGCGTCGACTCGAGCGCGGCGACGAGTTGTCGTTTCGTTCTGGCGTCGAGCGCGGCAATGAGCGCCTCGGGCGCGCGAATGAGGCCTTGCGCGAGGAACGCGGCGTCGACGAGCGGCTGACCGCCGGTCGTGAAGTTCAGGAAATCGGGCGAGGCCGGATCGACCGCGCGGCCAATCGCCTGACGAGCAAGATCCGCGTAGCGCGCGCGAAGGCGTCCTTCGTCCGTGTCGTCGGCCGCGAGATTGAGCCACGGTGCGAGGCCGGCGAGGAGGCGACCGAGCGCTTCGAGATGTGTCACGCTTTCGCGGTGCGCGCCCACCGGCTGTTCGACCGGCATCCGCGCTTTCAGCGTGCCTGCGGCCAGGTGCGTGAGGACGGGATCTGCGATCCGTCGCAGCCGGTCGACCCAGGCGCTGCGGTTGCCGGTGAGCGTCGCGGGCATCGCGATCGTGGCTGGCGTGACCTGCGCGGCCGCCACCGGGCGCGCGACGAACGCTGCCGCGGCGGTGCCGCCCGTTGCTTTGATGAACGCGCGTCGATCCACGAGTCCTCCTTCGGCGCCTGCGCCTGCGTGTGGGGAAGCGCGGGTCATCATAGTTCCGCTGTGGCACGCCCGGCCGCGCGAAGCCGTCCCTCCTCCAAACGCACTATTACCTTCGCCGGTCCCGCCAGATAGCATCGATCGTCGCGCCTGCCGCGATTCGATCGAAAGGCTCACGTCATGGCTCACATCGCGCTTCCCGACGGCGCGCCCGGCATTGTCGGGCCGATGCTCGCGTATCCCGAGACCGAGGTCCATCTGAACGGCCTGGCGCAGGCGCTCTTGCGTGGGCCGTCGTCGCTCACGCCCGCCGAGCGTGAGCTCATCGCGACGAGCGTGTCGCACGGCAACGAGTGTTACTTCTGCACGAACGCGCACGCTGCCACCGCGCGCGAGCTCTACGGTCAGAACGCGGCCGTCGTCGATGCGACACTTGCGAATTTGGTCGAGGCGCCTGTGTCGGAAAAGATGCGCGCGCTACTGGCGATCGCGGCCAAGGTGCGGCAGGACGGCCGTCTCGTCGGCGAGTCAGATATCGCTCGCGCCCGTGCCGCGGGCGCCGACGACAAGGCGATTCACGACACCGTCCTCATCGCCGCCGCGTTCTGCATGTTCAATCGCTACGTCGACGGCCTCGCCACGTGGACGCCGAAAGATCCGGACATCTACCGCCAGACCGGTGAGATGCTCGCGACGAAGGGCTATCTGCACAGCATCCGGTGAGCGGCGCATCGGCTACCGGACGCCGGCATGTGCCGCTTGAACTACGCATCACGCGTGGTGGATGCTGACGCATGTCCATTGCGAACCTGGCCGATTGGCGTGGCCTTCTTCGCGTGTCGGCGATCGTGCGCCGCACACTCGATCTGCTCGAAGCGCATGTCCAGCCGCGCATCACGACCGGTGAGCTCGACCGGATGGCGGCTGATCTCATCGCCGCGCACGGCGCTCGATCGGCGCCGGCCGTCGTCTACGGTTTTCCCGGCACCGTGCTCATCAGCGTCAACGACGAGATCGTGCACGGCATTCCCGGTAGCCGCCGCGTCGTCGCCGGCGATGTCGTCAAGCTGGACGTGACCGTCGAGAAGGACGGATATGTCGCCGATGCCGCGCGCACCGTCGTCATCGCCCCGGGTGCCGACATCGCGTGTCGGCTCGCTGCCTGTGCCGCAGCGGCCTTCGATGCTTCGCTCGATGTGGTGACGGCCGGGACGCGCGTCAACGAGATTGGACGTGCGGTCGAGACGTACGTCCGGCGTCACGGCTTCGCCGTCGTCGATGGTCTTGCCGGCCACGGCGTCGGGCGCACGATTCACGAGCCTCCCAACGTGCCGAACACGTACGATCGCCGCCAGCGCGACGTGCTGACTGAAGGACTGGTGCTGACGATCGAGCCGATGATCGCGGCCGGTTCGTCGCGCGCCGTCCTCGCTCGCGATGGGTGGACGATGCGCACGGCGGACGGCAGTCTGGCGGCGCACCATGAGCACACGCTCGTGGTCACGCGCGGGCGGCCAATCGTCCTCACGAGGGACGCGGCCTGAACGCCGTTCACGCCGGATCGAGTCGTGCGATCGCGCCGACGAAGGCGAAGAGATTCGCCGGTCCGGTCGTTGCGGCGCGGTAGACGCGCGCCATGTCCAGCCGTTCGTACGCGTGCGCGACGACGTTCCGGAAGCCTGCGGCGCGAACGAGCCGATCGGGGAGATTCGCCGGAGAAGTCGGACTCGCGTTCAGGTAGACGATCGCGCACGCGAGCGAGGTGCCGTTCCATGGCGGCGGCACGATCGGCGAGCACGCCGCGGTCGAACGGACTCATCGTGGCAGCGCGTCCAGCCGTTGCGCGTAGGCCGGCTCGAGTACGGGCGCGAGATCGCACCACGTGTCGACCGCGTCCAGCCAGAATCGCTCGAACCCGCGCGCCTCGCGCTCGAAGACGATGAGGCCATCGCGAGCGACGTGATAGCGGAGAAGGGCTCCCGCCCGATCGAGATCGACGAGGTCGATGCGGTCGACGCGCAAGTGATCGGCGAGGGCCGCCAGCAGATCGTCCGGATCGAACGTCGTGTCGGCCTGATAGGCGAAGTCCCAGTCCGAGCCCTCGTGCGCGTCTCCTCGCGCGCGTGACCCGTACAGCACGAGCAGCCTCAGGCCAGGCCGGCCGGCGGCCAGTGTCCGAAGCGCCTCGTCTGGATAGTGTCGGACGCCTTGCGCCATGCGTGGATGCTAGCTTGAACACTGCGGGATGACCAGTTCATCGCGATCGCACGGAGACCGCCTCATGCCTCGTCCGTCCATGCGCGTTCGCCTTTCCCCCCGAGCGCAGGGCCGCGCTGCTCGCCAGGCTCAAAACCCACGTCGCCGCGGAGTTCGACGAAGCGCTGAGTGATTTTCGCGCGGAGGGGCTCGTCGACTTCTTCCTCCGCGAGATCGGCCCACCGATCTACAACCAGGGCGTCCACGACACGGCGGGCTACATGCAGGACAAGCTGGTCGATATCGAGGGCGAGGTGTACGAGCCGGACGTGGAACGCTAGCTCTCGGCTGATCGGCCCACGGATCGGAGATGAATCACGAGCGGCGAATTAGCTTGACAACGCACTTTTCAATCGCTACAGTCGCCACACTCGCGCAATCGGAGGGGCTCATGAGGCTGGCACGGAACGTCGGCGTCCTCATTGTCGCCGTCGTCTATCTTCACCTGCACCCGGCGACTATTGTCGCCGACACGGGCTACTGCGACATCGACTGTAATCCCACTCGGTCGTGTGACTATGCGTGTATGTACGGAGGCAGTTTCACGACTTGCGGAGAGTATAACGGAGGTCTAGGAAGCGGGATGTGCAGCGGAAGCAATCCGTGGTGTTCGTATACTATTGTTTATTCTACTATGAATAGGCATGGCTACGACGGCCTCAGCGAGGAGTGCTACGGCATCCTCGGTTGGATCCATACGCCTCCGTTCAGTAATTTCGGCGTCGAGTCGCCACATGGCTCCAGGCAGGATTCGTTTCAATTTGCTGGATGGGTTCCCGACGACGGCAAGCTGCAGTGGAATGCATGCACTACTGATAGCCCATACACACCTCCATCAAGTATTTATTATAACTACGATAACTACACCAATCAATTTTCACCCACCGAATACACGTATGCTTCCAATATTTGGAATGTCCCTGGCACGTGTGTTTCACAGCTAAATGGCGGAGTGTACACCGAGCTGAGTACGTATGCAGAAGTGTGGGATCTCGACAACAACTGGCCCGACAGTAAGATCGGCAGGATAACGTTTCCCGATACGAATATCATCGTGTCATGCGATGCTTCAAGTGATACGTGTTCTGGTCAAAGTGCCGTCGTCTTGCCGAGCGAGGATCTATATGATTTGACGGGAAGTTTGCATCTGTCGCTTTATGCGTACGGCTATCTTGGGCAGTAGAAAGCCATGCATTCCATCAATCGCCTGTCGCTCGCCATATGCCTCGTCATGAGCATCGCGGGCTCCTCTGCCGCCCAGAACGAATCAGCCGATGCGCGCGTTACCGTTATCGATAACGTCAGTGGAACGCCGCTGAATCATGTCACCATGACTCTCGACAATGGCAGTAACAAAGTACAAGAGACGTGGCATAGTGACAACAACGGCGTCGCCCTTATTTCGTCAGCGTCTCCGGTCGGTGTCCTTACCATTAGGGCGCCAGGATTCGCGACGACGCGCCGGCGGTGGCCGCCTATCGATAGGCAGCGTGAAGTCATAATTCGACTTGACCGAGCGTCGACACTCACAATCAAAGTAATGAAATGGGCGACTGGCGAGCCTGCATCAGCGAGCGCGCTGGTCTTTCTCAGTCGTCCAGGAAATCCGGAGACATTCAACGGCGTCACCTCACGCGGCGTTGTCGAATTTGATGATGTGCCGCAGGGGCCGGCGGTCATTGTCGTCAAGGGTAATGGGCTTGCGCCATCCGCCGCGCCGATCGTGATTCAAGGGGGGACAGTTGTGTCGAAGACGTTTCAACTTCATGACGCCGGTACGGTTGTGGGCACGGTGACCGACGTCAAGGGCTTGCCCGTCAACGGCGCGACCGTTATCGTCAGCTATCCATCGGACATCTACGGAGCCGGCTTCTTGGCCAGAATGGTCGGAGGGCGAACACGAACGGGCGCGGACGGAATGTTCCGCATTACCGGAGTCTTGCCGAATACGTCCCTTGACCTCAGGGCGAACGTTGACACGCGGCGGTCGCCAGCGCTGCCAATTGTCGTTCCGGAAGGTCAGACTCTAGAAGCGGTTGCGCTCCATATCGACGAATGACCAGGCATTACTTGAGGCGTGTACTCACGATCGCGTGCGCGGCATCGGTCATGGCGTGTAGCGCGACGCGCTCGGCAGAGGCACAGGCCGCACGCGTGGAAGTCAGCGCCGACGGTGGCTTTGCCGCAGCGGAAGGTGAGCCTCCGCCGAATCTTGCAACGATTGGCGTCGGTGTTTCTGTGCGTGTTACAAAGCGCTGGTGGGCGTCGTGGAGTGGTAGCTTTGGCCCGGGAAGTCGGCCTGATCAGTACCCAAGTGGAACGCAGCCACCATTTCCGCAATTCGATGGCGATCGTCGGTATTTGAGAAGCAGCCATCTTAGTCTGCAGCGCGTGACCATCAGCTATCACAGCCCTTCCGCGCACCGCGTGAGTCTCGTGGTCGGTGGCGGTCTCCTGGTCGCGGCCGGATTTGATCGATCATTTCTGCTAGCCGAAACTATCTACGACATTAGAGAAATGACTACGCGTGAGCCGTGGAGCGGATTTTCCTACCATATGCTGGTCCGATATCAGTTGTCGAGACGTTTGTCGCTCGATCCTGGCATTGTCGTCGACTCGTCTTTTGATCGATCTTATTACCAGCCAGTTATTAGATTTACGTTTAGATTTTAGGGAAAATTTATTGCCGGTTATAATTTGTGTCTAACATTCGGCAGGCACTAAACGTCGTTGCTAATATTTCTGTTAGCATCCTTGCCATTGTGCTGGTGGTCGTTGTCCTCTTTCGCGATCGCGCAACTTTGCCAAGGTCGATGAGCGCCGGAGGCGCGCAGTCTCTTCCGCGACAGCCGTTGACACTCGATGGAGCTTGGCTCGATGGCAATCGTTCGGCGCAAGCTGTCGTAATTGAATATGCAGATTTTCAGTGTCCTTATTGCCGCCAATTCGCGGTCGGGACTTTGAATGACATTCGTCGATCGTATATAGCTACTGGCAAAATTCTATTTGTCTTTCATAGTATTCCGCTTACACAATTGCACTCGTTCGCCTTTCGAGCGGCGGTGGCGGCCGAGTGCGCTGGTCGCGAGGGAAAATTTTGGCAGCTGCACGATGGTTTATTTGCGAAACCAGAGAACGTACGTGTTGATCGATGGATGCGCCTTGCGGCTGTTGCTGGCATTGATATGCAGAAATTCACGTTGTGCCTTACGGGAAGCGCCCCGTTGAAGGTCAGACAAGAGATGGAGAATGCGGAGGCGTTGTCAATTGTCAGCACGCCGACATTCTTTGTTGGCAAGCAGCGAGCCGACCATCTCGTAGACGCTGTGGGGCGACACTCTGGCGTGATGAGTCTTGCCGAATTTAGTGCCTTTATAAAGCCGGTCGTTCCATAAATCTGGCTCAGTTTCGCGTGATAGTTAACCCTGCCACCGCGGCGGCGTTGCTGCTAGGTTGCGCACGCGGCATCCGTTCAACGGCGGCTGAAACTGCCGAATCACTGAACATAGATTACCTTATTCTTGCGCGACCGCGGTTGCGTGGCACGTCGGATAACGGACGCCGGCAGGCGGACGGAGCGCCGTCAGCAATCGAGCGCGTGGCTTCCGCGAGTTGGTCTGCCCGCCGGTGAGAAAACTGCGCATCATCAGTCGCAGGTCGTGAACAGAGCGACGGCGATCGTTGAACGGGGAGCACGGCGACGAGCGCCTCCCGACGCCACTGGGACCGCGCCGCGATGGCCGGACTGAAGACGATGGAAGATCCGATCAAATCGCGTCACGGCAGGCCATGTCGCCGCGGCTGCTTGACGGACTCTTTTGGTCGGATTTAGACTGATTGGCGCTGTTGAGACAGGTCTCATCTGCTGGACCTCGTCTGCGGCTGGCTGACCCATCGTCTTCGCGTCCCCCTCGGAGCGTCTGAATCATGCTGTCGCGTCTCGCGTCCTCGCGGCCCGTGCGCCGCCTCGCCCCTCTCGTGTCCGTCGTTCACCCGCGTCCCGACGTGCGCGCCATGTTCGTTCGCGCGAGTCTCTTGAGCGTGCTCGGTATGGCTGCGCTCGCAACGGTCATGACCGCGCAACCGGCTGCGGCAGCCGCACCGCCCGACATCCGCGCGGTCGCGGTCCAGGCTGCGGCGCCGGCTCAGGCGTCAGCCGCGGTCCGCGGCACGGTCGTCGATGCGACCGGCGCGCGCATTGCGGGCGTGCGCATCGTCGCAACCACGACTGACGGTCGCAGCGTCACATCGACCACGACTGGCGCCGACGGCACGTATACGCTCACGGGGCTCCCACCTGGTCGCTACGTCGTCATCGCGTCGCGCGCGGGATTCGACGATCGGCGCGAGACGATCGACCTCGCGACCGGCGAGACGCGGGCGCTCAATGTGACGTTGACGGTCGCCGGTGTCAGCGCGCAGGTCGCCGTCGTGGGCGAGGGCCTCACCGTCGAGCATGCGAGCGCGACCAAGAGCGACGTGCCGCTCATCGAGACGCCCGCATCGATCTCCATCGTCACGCACGAGACGATCGACGCCCAGGGCGCGACGAGTGTGCCGCAGGCGTTGCGCTACGCCACCGCGATCGTGCCCGAGTCACGCGGCGCGATGACGGCGCTCGATTACATGTACTCGCGCGGCTTCCTCGTGAACCAGTATCAGGACGGACTACGCCTGTTGTCGGGCGGTTACAGCATTCCACAGCTCGATCCGTATCTGCTCGATCGCGCCGAACTGCTGCGCGGTCCCGCCTCCGTGCTCTACGGTCAGTCCGATCCCGGCGGCGTGTTGAACCTCGCGACCAAGCAGCCGACCGACGGCACGATCCGGCAGGTCGAACTGCAAGTCGGCAGCTACAGTCGCTTCCAGGCCAACTTCGATGCCGGCGGCCAGGTCGGCGACCATTCGTCGCTCCGCTACCGTATCGCCGGCACGGCGCACGCGGCCGACACGCAGGTCGATCACACGCGTGACAAGCGCGTCTCGCTCGCGCCGTCGCTGCGCTGGCGGCCGGACGCGGCGACGACGGCCACGGTGTCGGCAGCGGTGCAGCACGATCCATCTGTCGGTTTCTATAACTGGATCCCGGCCTATGGAACGGTGTTGCCGAATCCCGCTGATCCGTCGCTCGTACTACCGACCTCGTTCGACACCGGCGATCCAAGCTTCGACCTGTACTCGCGCACGCTCGCGTCGATCAGCGCGCGCGTCGAACGGCGCCTTGGCGGCGGCTGGACGATTCGCGAGAATCTCCGTCACGCGTACGTGCGGTCGGCCTTCGACAAGATCTACTCGAGCTACCTCGATCCGGACGGCCGCACGCTCTACCGTTATGCGTGGCACCTGCGCGATCATCTGAACGCGCTCACGTTCGACACGCAGGCCGAGAACAATTTCACCTCGGGCCGGATCCGTCACACCGTGCTCGTCGGTGGCGACTATCAGCGAGGCTGGTACCATCAGGGCCTCGGCTACAACTTCGATTCCGGATCCGATCCCGGCCAGGTGCCGTCGCTCGATCTCCTCAATCCGATCTACGACCAGCGGATCGAGACGCCACCGCTCGACAATCTCACCGATCAGGTGCAGGACCAGTTCGGTCTGTACGCGCAGGATCACATGGCCCTCGACCGCTGGCGCGTGCTCGTCGGTGGACGGCACGACTGGGCGGCCACGACCACGACCGACGTCGCCTCGGGCGACGTGACCGATCAACCCGACCACGCGTCGACGGGCCGCGCCGGCCTCGTCTATCTCGCGCCGCAAGGCTTCGCACCTTACGCGAGCGTGTCGCAGTCGTTTCAACCGACGAGCGGCACGGACTTCGACGGTCAGCCGTTCAAACCGACGACGGGACAGCAGTACGAGGGCGGCGTGAAATATCAGGTGCCCGATCGCGCGGCCGACGTGACGTTCGCCGTCTATCAACTGACGCAGCAGCACGTGTTGTCGCCCGATCCGATTCACATCGGCGACAGCATCCAGACCGGCGAGATCCGATCCCGCGGCGTCGAGATGTCCGGGCAGGCGCAGCTCGTTGGTGGGGTCGGCGTCACGGCGAGTTACAGCCATGCGGCGACGGTCGTGACCGAAGCGGGCGTCGCGTTTGGACCGGGCGTCGGCAATACGCCGTCAGGCGTGCCGGCCGATCTCGCGTCGTTCTGGATCAGTTACGCGCTGCGCGAGTCACGGCTGTCCGGTCTTGGTCTAGCCGGAGGCGTTCGCTCGCTCGGCTCGAGCTGGGGCGACGATGACAACACGTTCCGCGTGCCGCGGACGACGCTCATCGACCTGGCGATTTCGTACGATTTCGGCGCGCCGACAACGTCCGGCTTGCCGTGGCGCGCGGCCGTGAACGTCTCGAATCTCTTCGACAAGACGTACGTCGCCAGTTGCAGCGGCACGGATTACTGCGCCTACGGCTTCCGGCGGACGATTCTCGCGACCATCGGCCGGCGGTGGTGACATCGCCGTGCGGTGGAGGCCGCGCGTGAGTGTGCGTGCCTGGCAGCGCGTCCACACGTGGACGAGCGTCGCCAGCACGGCGTTCCTGCTGGTCTCGTGTCTGACGGGCCTGCCGCTCATCTTTCACGACGAGATCGACGCGATCCTCGCGCCGCCCGTGCCGTCGACGCCGCACGCGGCGGCGGCCGCGCCGCTCGCGGTCGACGACCTCGTCGCCCGCGCGCGGACCGCGCGTCCCGGTGAGCACGTGCAGTTCGTCTTCTGGGACGATCGCGAACCCGACGTCATCGGCGTCGGGCTCGCGGCCGCCGTCGACGCGCCGCTCGAGGACGTGCATCGGCTGATGTTCGATCGCTGGACGGGCGCGGTTGCTGTCGATCGGCCTCCGCAGAATCGATGGATCGACCGGCTGCTCGATCTGCACAGCACGCTCTTCGCCGGAGCGGCAGGCGAAGCGCTCCTGGGTCTCGCCGGACTGTCCATTGTGCTCGCCGTCATCTCGGGTGTGATCCTGTACGGCCCGTTCATGCGGCGCGTCGACTTCGGCGGCATTCGCGCGGATCGATCGCGACGGCTCGCCTGGCTCGATCTGCACAATCTCGTTGGCATCACGACCGCGGCCTGGCTCGTGGTCGTCGCGACGACGGGGTTCGTGAACACGCTCGAGGCGCCGCTCTTCGCGGCGTGGCAGGGAACGGAAGTCGATCGCCTCCTCGCGCCGTACGCCAACCAGCCGGCGCTGGCGACGCCGAGTTCGCCGCGGGCGGCTGTTGACGCCGCTCGTCGCGCGTTGCCGGGCATGACGCCGACGAGCGAAGGCTTTCCGCCGTCGCGCTTCGCCACGCCGCGGCACTACCTGATCTGGATGCACGGCGCCACGCCGCTCACCGCGCACCTCTTCACGCCCGTGCTCGTCGACGCCGCGACGGGTCAGGTGGCATCGGCGCGTGGCCTGCCGTGGTACCTGCGCGTGCTCGAGCTCTCGCGGCCGCTGCACTTCGGCGACTACGGTTGGTGGCCGTTGAAGGCGTTGTGGACCGTGCTCGATCTCGCCACCATCGCGGTGCTCACGACCGGCCTCTGGCTCTGGGCCTGGCGCCGCCGCCAGCACCAACGGCAGCCAATCGAAAAGTTGCCGAGCCCGCGACGCCAACGCGGCACTGACGGGCCGCTCTGGCGCATGCCCATCGTGCTCGCCGTGACGATCGGCGTCGGTCTCGTGTCCGCGCTTCTCGGCGACGGCATCTGGGATGCCTTGTCCTGGCTTTGCCTCGCCGCGCCCATCGTCATCGTCGCGCGGCATCTCGGGCGTGCGGCGACCGGCGCGTCAGCGCGCTCGCGCACGCACTGACGTCGCCCCGGACAGCCGACGTCCGTCCGTCTCTTCCATTCCATAGTCTGACCAAGGGCGTCGGCACTCTGCGCGCCGGCGATCGGCTCATGGCGGTCATACCGCTCACCCCTCCTTCCGTTCTGGCATCCGACCTGTTGGTCAGCTAGACTGGGCCCGCGTTCAGGCGGGGACGCAGTTCTTTGGGGGAGAGATATGGTGCAAGACACATCCAGCTCGACCGTCCATGACGTCGTGATCATCGGATCCGGCGCCGGGGGCGGAACGGTCACCAAGGTGCTGGCCGACATGGGGATCCGCGTGCTCCTCATGGACGCCGGTCCCATGGTGACGCGCGATACGTTCCAGACGCTGACCAGTCCGCTCGACGACTGGCATCGCGGTGCAGGAGAGGCGGCCACGCTCTACACGACCGGCGAGGGGGCCGGGCGTCAGGACACGAGCGTCTTCTTCTCGCCGAATCCGGTCGACGAGCCGTACACGGTGGCCGAAGGCAGCCAGTTCCGCTGGTCGCGATCGCGCGTCATCGGCGGCCGCACGCTGCACTACTCGCGCGTGCAGCTCCGGTACTCGGACTACGACTTCAAGAACAAGTCGATGCGCGGCGTCGGCTTCGACTGGCCGATCGGCTACGACGACCTCGCGCCGTACTACGACAAGGCGGAACGGCTCGTCGGCGTCACCGGCCGGCGTGAAGGGCTGAAGAGCGCGCCCGACGGCATCTTCCAGACGCCGGCGCCGTTCAAGCCGCACGAGCATCTCGTCTATCGTTCGTGTCAGAAGCTCGGCATCAAGGCGACCGCGGCGCGGCAGGCCGTCATCACGTCGCCGCTCAACGGGCGTCCGGGCTGCGTCTACTGCGGTCAGTGCGGCCGCGGCTGCAAGTTCGCCTCGAACTACGCGTCGGCCTACGTGCAGATCTTCCCCGCGATGGAGACCGGCCGCGTCACCGTGCTGACCAACGCGATGGCGCGTGAGCTCATCACCGACGCGTCGGGCAAGGTCACGGCCGTGTCGTACATCGACAAGGCGACCGGGCAGGAACGGCAGGTCAAGTGCCGGACGGTCGTGCTGTCGGCCTCGGCGTGCGAGTCGGCGCGGCTGCTGCTCAACTCGAAGTCGGCGCGGCATCCGAACGGCATCGGCAACTCGGGCGGCAACGTCGGCAAGTACCTCACCGACACCACGGGCTTCGGCATGTCGGCCACCGTCCCGTACATGCGCGACATCCCGACGCCTTTCGCGACCGAAGGCTACGGCGCGCACCTGTACATTCCCTGGTGGGCGGCCGACGATTACAAGAAGCTCGACTTCCCGCTGGGCTACCACATCGAAGTGGGCGGCGGCGGGTTCGGCATTCCGTCGCTCGGGTTCGGATCGGCGGCCTACGCCGAGAGCGAAGGCTACGGCCTGCCGATGAAGAAGGCGATCCGCGAGTCGTACCACGGCGGCGTGAACATCAGCCTCAGCGGCCGTGGTTCGACGGTGCCCGACGAGAACAAGTACTGCGAGATCGATCCGGACAAGAAGGACAAGTGGGGCATCCCCGTGCTGCGCTTCCACTGGAAGTGGAGCGACTACGAGCTGAACGAGGCGCGGCACATGCGTGACAACTTCACCGCGATTCTCGAGACGCTCGGCGGCACGATCAACGCGCCGCGCGGCCGCGGACCGGGACGTCGTGGCGGTGGCCCCGCCGCCGGCTTCACCGGCCGGGGTGGCCCGGCCGGTCGAGGACCGGGTGGCGCCGCGGGCGCGACCGCGGCACCGCCGCAGCAGGCCGTTGCGGCGCCGGCCGACAACCGCCCGCAGCTCGGTGCCGGCGGCGGCATCATCCACGAGGTGGGCTGCGTGCGCATGGGTACGAGCCCCGACAACAGCGTCGTCAACAGCTTCTGCCAGGTGCACGACGTCCCGAACGTCTTCTCCGCCGACGGTGGACCCTTCGCGAGCCACGGCGACAAGAATCCGACCCACACGATCATCGCGCTCGCGTGGCGGACGGCCGAATATCTCGCGGAAGAAATGAGGAAGGGCAATGTCTGAGATCACGCGACGTCAGGCGCTCAGCCAGCTCGCCGCCGCCTTTGCCGCGGCCGGCGTCGTCGATCATCTGCTGCTGCGCGAGGTTCGTGCCGCCGAGCAGTTCGTGGCGCCCGATCATGCGACGGCGCTCTCGCCGCATGAGTACCAGACGCTCGAGCGGCTCACCGACCTCATCATCCCGGTCGAGAACGGCCGCCCGGGCGCCGTGCTCGCCGGCGTGCCGGCGTGGATCGACTCACTCGTGAACGTGAACGCGGACTTGAAGTCGAAGTACGAAACCGGCCTCGGCTGGCTCGACACGACGATGAAGACGCAGCATCAGAGTGACTTCGTGGGCGCGACGCATGCGCAGCAGACGGGCCTGCTCGACGTCATCGCGTTCAAGAAGAATCGCACGGCCGACAACGCCATCGGCGTGGACTTCTTCACGCTGCTGCGACGGATGACGGTCGACGGCTTCTACACGAGCGAGCTCGGGATCCTCGACATCAACCCGGGCGGACGCCCGCCGCACGCCACGTTCACGGTGCCGCAGGAAGACATCGACTACGTGATCGCGCACAGCCCGTTCAAATAGGGCAAGTTAGAAGGCAGAAGTGAGGATGCCCGGGCGGCTTGCGCCGGCCCGGGCATCTTTTTTTGTCCTGTCGAAAGTCGCGCCGAAGGCGCCACCCGAACTTCTGGCTTCTGGCTTCCAACTTCTAACTTGATCCGCTGGCGGCCACGGAACCCGCGCCCGCAGTGCCCGTCCGGCAAAGCGCGAGCGCCCGCGCGACTTCGGTCATCTGGTCCGCGTCGCTCGCCAGGTCGTAGCCGATCTCGACGATGGCGGGAAAGGACCAGGCGTGCGTGCGCATGGCCTGGAGCACCTCGCGGATGGGCGACTCGCCCTCGCCGAACCAGGTCAGCGCGCCGTCGCTCGTCTGACGATCGGTCAGCCGAACCATGGCGATCCGATCGGCATGCGTTGTCAAGAACGCGAGCGGGGAGCCCGCGCCCGCCACGAGCCACTGCCCCAGATCGACGTCCGCGCCGATGAACGGCGAGTAGCCGAGCGCCGCCTCGAGGTCCATCGGATCGGCGTCGTCGTGCGCGTGGAATGCGATCGCGACACCGTGGCGTTCGGCCACGGGCGCGAGACGCTGCGGCGCGCCGAGCGAAAGTTCCGTCGCGATTGCTCCCGCGCCCACGGCCGCGGCCGCACGAAACGCGTACTCGACTTCCTCGTTGCTCAGCGCCGTCAGATTCGGCCAGTGAATCGTTGCGATGCGCACGCCTGCGTCGTCCCACGTGCGACGAAGGTCGGCCAGCGGCGTCAGATCGGCGGCCACGCGCCAGGTGCGCACTTGCGCGGCGAACGCCGCGCGTCCCACCGCGAGCGCTTCGTCGAAGACGACCTGCTCGAGTGGAATGAGGCCGTGCTCTTCGTCGAGTTCCGGTGGATTCAGAATGTCCGGTTCGATTGGCGCGCCGAGCGTCTGCTCGATGAACGCGGCATCCACGACGCTGACGTGGACGTCGAGCTGAACGAGGCGGCGGAGCACATCGTCTGCGTCGAGTCGTCGCGCCCCGAAGGCATGCGGCACGTGCAGGCCGATGACGACGCCGGCGGGCGAGGGCGTGGACGTGGAAACGTGCCGCGGTGCGGCGTGGAGCGAGTCCGGCATCGGCTGGCCAATTGTAACGCGCGCCATTCGATCATCTGCGCGCGGACTGGACAGAAGATACAATGACGCCTGGAGTGCTCGTCATGTCGCGTGGGTCCGTTCGTCTGTGGCCGTTGGTGTCCGTCGTCGTCGTGGCAGGTGTCCTGTGCTGGTCGAGTGCGCGAGGGCGCGCGGAAGCCGCGCGTCAGGACGCGCCGGCCGGCGACGCTTCGCAGGCAGCGCCCGCGCCAGCAACAGCCGATTCCGGACAGGCGGACCAGATGGACGCCCTTCTCGACGAGGGCCAGGACGTGTACGGCACGAACTGCTTCGAGTGCCACATGCCCGGCGGCGCGGGCCCCACGCTCGATGGCGACACCGTCCTCGCCAACAAGGACAAGGTCGTCACGCAGATCATCAAAGGATCGGCCAACGGCAACATGCCGCCGTTCGGATCGCTGGCCGACCGGCAGGTGGCCGCTGTCGCGACGTTCGTGCGGAACACGGGGAGCAACGCCTACGGCGTCGTCCTCGAAGCCGACGTCGCGCGCGTGCGCGAGTCCCTGAAGACTTCGCCCAAGAAGTAGCCGGCCTTGGCGGCCGCGCCAGCGCGGCGGCCAGGCCCCCGGCGCCGCCCACGCGTCTTTTCGCCCGAAGACGTTGGAAATCCGGTAGAATCCCGCCGCACACCCATATGCGGCCGTCCCTTCCCGGCCAACCGGACTCTGCCGTCCTCCCGCCGTCTGCGCCCGAGGTGTTGTTCGGCGACGGATTCTACGAGGAAGAACGCGAGGACGCGGGCACGTTCCGCTGGATGCAGCCCCACGCCGTGCTGCACATCCCGCCGGACGTGACCGATCGCTTTCTCGAGTTCGGCGTCCTCTCCGAATATCGCGATCGCACGCAGACGCTGACGATCTCCGCGGGTGCGACTGACGTCTCCCATCCGCTGGCCGCTGGATGGGGACCGTTGTCGATCCCGATCTCGGCCGACGCGACCATCGTCACGTTGACGGTGAACAAGGCGTTTCCGCGCGAGTACCATCCGCCGGATTCTCGTCAGCTCGCCGTGCGCCTCCGAAACGTGCGTCTGCACGCCGATGCCGGCCGCCACGCGGCGCTGCTGCGCCAGTACGACAACCTGGTGCTCAATCAGCAGGAACTCGCCGACGGCCGGACCGTCCTGCAGTCGACGCCGCCCAACCTCGGCATCGATCTGCACGGCGTGTGCAACGTCAAGCCGCCTTGCGTCTACTGCGAGTGGGATTTCGCCAAGAATCTCGAGGGCGATCGCACGACGGTCCCGTTCACGCGCGAGACGCTGCGCGAGTGGGGCGCGTTCTTCGACAACTCGACGACGCTCAACAACTGCTCGATCGGCGAGCCGTTCATGATGAAGAATCTGGACGAGCTCCTGGACGTCTTCAGGGCCGAGGGGAAGGTCCTGCAGATGACCACCAACGGCCAGATCCTCACCGATCGCAACATCCAGAAGCTGCTCGGCCTGCCGATCGATCTGTACGTCTCGCTCGACGCGGCCACGGCCGAAACGTACGCGAAGCTGCGCAACGATCGCTTCGCGAGCCTGCTGCGCAATCTGCGCCGGCTCATCGAGGCCAAGGGCGGACGCGGTGGTCTGCCGCGCGTCCACGTCGTCTTCATGCCGATGCGGTGCAACCTCCACGAGCTGGACGCGTTCATCCGCTTGGCGGCCGACCTCCAGGCGGATCGGCTCGTGCTGCGCCCGCTGAACTACACGGAGACGACGACGCTCGACTGGCAGCGATCGGGCTATCACTTCGATTACCGGCGGGAGCTGCTGCCGTTCGATGAGCTCGTACGCGCGAGTGCGCGCGCCGCAGCGTTGTGCAAGCGGCTGCACGTCGAACTCGCCGATCAGATGGACTTCGGCGGATCGATGCGCGAGACGTTCGGCGAAGCGTTCGAGGCCGGCATCGAGGAGGCGATGACGGCCGGCGTCGTCGACTCCGAGCCCGCCGCGGACTCGGCCTCCGCGCTTCCGTCGACCGCGTCGCCGATCGCGGTCGAGACGAACGACGTCGCCGCACCGGTACCAGCAGTCGCTGCCGCCGATGAGGCTGGCTCCTCAACTGTCGACGTTGAATCAGCACCCGTCATCGTGTGCGGCGACGAGAGTGCCGCAGCGGACGTGATGCCGCTCCCGGCGGCGCTGCCGTCACTGGGGCCCGAACGTGAGCCCGCGTGCCTCGAGCCCTGGAAGAGTCTGTACATCCTGCGCCGAGGCGTGTTGCCGTGTTCCTACGGTGGCGCACCCATCGCGCCGATGGAAGAGTATCGGACGGTCTGGAATTCGAAGAAGATGCAGGCCATCCGCGCGGCGCTCCTGCACGACAAGCTGCACAGCTACTGCCTCGAATCGCCGGCCTGTCCGATCGTGCGCAAGGCGCAGCAAACGCGCCGTATGCCGCTCCACCAGCGCGCCATGCTTCGCGGGCGCCACCTGTGGAATCCGATCAACCGCGTCTTCGCCGGCTGGCCCAATCGCTTCGTCTACCATCCGCTCAAGCGCACCGCCCGCCGCGTGCGCCGCGCCGCGACCGACCCGGTCTACGTCTCACGCAAGATCGTCAGCCGCCTGACCGGCCGTCCGCCGCAAGTGTAGATCGCGATCATGATCGCCGCGCTTCCGCTCGGCGTGTTCATCGTCATCGTGCTGTTTTTCGTCGCGATGGCCGTGTTGGCGATCGTCGCTGGCGTCACGGCGCGCAAGCGCGCCGCGCTCGTCAAAGCCACGCCGACCTCGCCCATCCACGGCGCCACGGACGGCTACCGCGAGTTCGAAGGTCGAATCGAGGCCGTTCCCGGACCGGCCGTGACGGCGCCGCTCACCGGTTGGCCGTGCGCGTGGTATCACGCGACGGTCGAGCGGCAGCAGCGGCGCCCTGGCTCGTACGACGACACCGGGCCCGATAGCTGGGTCACGGTCCATGAGTGGACGAGCGGCGCTCCGATGCTGCTGCGCGATGGAGCGGGCGTCTGCGTGGTCGATCCGTCGCGTGCCGAAGTCACGCCGACCGACCGGAGCCGCTGGTTCGGCACGACCGAACAGCCCGCCGATCGCAATCCGCCGAAGATCGGTCCGACCGAGGCGCTCGATCCCGTCTTCCAGGTGACATCCACCGGCACGTACCGCTACACCGAAGAGCGGGTGTACGCCGGAGACCCGCTCCTGGTCCTTGGCGAGTTCCGCTCGCAGGCCGTCGACGCCTCAGAGGGCGACGACGAGGACGCCGAGACGAACGACACGAAGACCACGCGCACGCTGACCGACGACGAGGCGCGCTGGGAGAGGGAAGAGGGGCTCTTCGCTGCCGCCCACGGCGTCACGCGCGCCAAGATCGCGCGCGGTTCAGGCAAACGGCCGTTCATCCTCACGACGACGAGTCAGGCGCAGCACGTCGAGTTCAGCGAGAAAGGCGGTCTGGCCGCCATCGGCGTCGCGATCGTGCCGCTCGGCATCGCACTCCTGCTGCTCTGGGCGCGCTTCGGCTGATCGCCGCCGCGTCGCCAGCCTCCTTCCGAACGCCTGCCAAAGCCGATGGCCGCGCCGAAGGCGCCTCGCCCGTTCGAAGTTCGCAGTTCGAAGTTCGCAGTTTCGAAACGAGCTCTCAGAATCCTCGCTCGTCCGCTGACGGCCCGTAGATCGACGGCACCGGAATGCCGTTCAACCGCAAGTACACCGTGAGCTGGCCGCGGTGATGGACCATGTGGTTGATCGACGAGCTGATGCTGACACGCTTCGGCGTCGAGCCGACGGCCTGGCCGTTGGCCTTCAGCGCGAACGATTCGCCGATCGCCTCGTCGCTGATCGCCGTCAGCGCGGCGCGGGCCTTGACCATGTTCTCGTCGAAGTGCCGCACGAGCTCCTCGGTCGTCGCGATCGTCGCGTGCTGAAACGTGACGAAGTCGATCGAGTCTTCCTCGCACATCACAGTGATCCACAGCGGGATCTCGGCGACGATCTGTGCGAGATAGCCCATCGGTAGCGACTTGTCGTGCGGCTTCCAGCCGAACAGACCCTCGGGCACGCGTTCGAGACACGCGCGTGTCGCGTTGGCTTCGGCGTCGAGTTCGGCGAGATAGATCGATCCCAGCGACTCAGGCATGGGTGGCCTCCGGTTCCAGCCTAGTCGATGAGCGGCCCATGACGAAGGCCCACGTCGCGCGCTCGCGGACCGGGACGCAGTCGTCGGAGCCGTGACGCGCGTCGGGCTGGCGCCACGCCGATCAATGTCGCGTGTGCAGGGACGATACCCGCGGTTCGATCGTGATGTTGGCCACTGGCAGCGTCAGACGATAGCCCTCCGCGCCCCGTCCGCCAGTGACGAGATAAGGCGCCGCGCCGATGCCGAGCGCGTGTTTGAGCTTGGCGTTGATCTTCGCGATGATGCTCGGCAATCCGGGCGACGGACCGCACGCGTGCTTGAGGACGCGCGGGAAATCATCGTCGGCACCCGGAAACAGCGTGACGAAGGTCTTCTGCAGCGTCGCGACGAGCGTTTCAAGGGCGATTCGGTCCACCGGCGTCCCGATGATCGACACCCGGCCGTGTGTATCGACATGAACGTTGCCGGTCAGCGCCTTGAGCGGAAACGATCCAGGCGCCAGCGCGGCCAGCACGAAGAGCCAGAAGAACTGCAAGCGCGGGAGCGTCACCTCGATGTCGTCGATGCGAACCAGGCGCTGCCGGCCCACGAGCACCATGGTGCCCGGACTCGCGAGCCGCTGCCGCGCGAGGCGTCGCGTGTCGGCCAACTGCTGGAACGTGTGCACCGGCTCGATCGGCCGTGGTGCGAGGACCGTCGGCATCTCGGGCAGCAGCGTGGCCGTCGCGGCGAGCGACCGGCGCCGCGCGCCCTGCCGTCCGCGTGTCGTCGCGACCTTGTCCGGGGTCGTGTCGAATTCCAGATAGTAGAAGCGATCCTTGTGGCCGCCGACGAGCTGCAGAGCCGCGTGCGCCAGAATGCCGAGCATCCCGGCGTCCGGGCCGGCCACGATGGCGACTTCGTTGTCGTCGCCGCAGAGACGGCGTAGCGCGTCCAACACGTCATCGGCGGTCGGTCCGGGATTCGCCGGATCGGTCGACGCCCCCAGCGCGTGAATCGTGCGATTGCCGAACAGGATGTCGCTCCGCTCGATGCCGAGCCTGGCGCACGCATCGGCGAGCGGATCGTCAACCGTCGACTGCAGAAGATCGGCGCGCAAGCGCGCGCCGTGCTGCGCCGAGGTCAGCACGTGGAGCTCGTCGACGTCCCGGTGCGTCTGGCTGACGTAGCTCGTCAACGCCGCGCCGACGACATCGGCGCGCGATCCCGCCACGACGACGAGCACGTGACAGGGATGACGCAGCATGAAGGGATGAGGCGCAGCGTCCGACACCGTGGAGATGTCGTACCTACCGGAGCAGAACCAGTCGGCCGATGCTGCGGGATGAATATCATCGTTCGGCAACCGGTCAGTGGAATTACAGGTGGCGTGAAACCGTGCAGAAAACGTTGCGCGATTGATTGCAGGAAACATGGACGACGACGATGCCATTCCCGCACCTCGGGATCAAGCACGACCTGAAGACGCGCGCCGCGGCGGCGAGCGCTACATGTACTGCTGTGCGAGGTCGGCGAACGCGCGGACCTGCTCGCGCTGCCAGGCATCGTCGCGGCCGAGAATCGGCGCCATGAGCGCGGCGACGGCCGGCGCCATCGCGACGGCCGCGCGCGCGTGCAGGAACAACGCCCGCGTGCGTCGCGCCAGTACGTCTTCGACCGTACGCGCCAGTTCTTCGCGCGTCGCCCAGACCACTTCCGCGCCGGTGTAGGGCAGCGCTGCGTGCAGTGGAGTGGCGAGCGCGGGCTCCTCGCGCATCAGATGCTGAATCTCGACGGCGTCGCTGCCATACGAGGCGAGTGCTCCGAACGTCGTCGCGTGGCGATGGAAACCGTGGATGTTCAGATCCCGCGTCACGCACGGCCGCTCGGGCAGCCGCGCGAGGTCGGCCGCTTGGTTGACCGTGTCCTCCGCCATCCGGCGATACGTCGTCCACTTGCCGCCGGTCGTCGTGACGAGGCCCGACGCGTCGATGTGGATCGTGTGATCGCGCGACAGCGCCGCGGTCATCCGGCTGTCGCCGCTTCGCACGAGCGGCCGGATGCCGACGAAGATGCTGAGCACGTCCGCGCGCGTCGGTGGCGTGTGCAGGTACTGGCCCGCGGTTTCGAGGATGAAGTCGATCTCGCTCGCCAGCGCGCGTGGCTCGGTCGAGGGCTCGTCGATGGGTGTGTCCGTCGTGCCGACGAGCGTGTGTTCGTGCCACGGAATCGCGAACATCACGCGCCCATCGCGCGTGTGCGGCACCATGATGGCGCTGTCGCCCGGCAGGAACGATCGATCGAAGACGAGATGGATCCCCTGGCTTGGAGCGATGAGCTTTGGGACGCCGGGCTCCGCCATCCGTCGCACCTGATCCGCGAACGGACCGGTCGCGTTGATGACGACGTGCGCGCGTGCGGGCCGTTCGTCGCCATCCTCCACGTCACGCACGACGACGCCGTCGACGAAGCCGTCATCGCCCTTGAGAAGGCCGACGACCTGCGTGTAGTTCAACAGTGTCGCGCCCTGCTCGACAGCCGTCGCCGCGAGATTGATGAGCAGTCGGGCGTCGTCGAACTGCCCGTCGTAGTAGACGACGCCACCGCGCAGGCCTTCCGTCTTGATCGTCGGCAGACGCGCGAGCGTCTCCTCACGCGAGAGCACCTCCGACGTGCCGAAGCCGTACTTACCGGCGAGCACGTTGTAGACCTTCAACCCGAGACCGTAGAACGGCGCTTCCCACCAGTCGTAATTGGGTACGACGAAGGCGAGGTTGGTCACGAGGTGTGGCGCGTTCTGACGGAGCAGGCCGCGCTCTTTCAGCGCCTCCATGACGAGCGAGATGTTGCCCTGCTCAAGATAGCGCACGCCGCCGTGCACGAGCTTCGTGCTGCGGCTCGACGTGCCCTTGCCGAAATCGTGCTGTTCGACGAGCAGGACGTCGTACCCGCGCGATGCCGCGTCGACGGCGATGCCGACGCCCGTGGCGCCCCCGCCGATGACGATGACGTCCCACCGACCGGTGTGTCCGCGGAAGCGAGCGACCTGATCCGGTCGGTTCATGCCGAGGTGTCGGGGTGCGCCCATCCGCGCGATCGCGACAACGCGTCGTGCCAGCGCGCACGAAGCGCGCGGGCTTCGTCGGGTACCATGGCCGGATCGAAGCGTCGCTCGGTCCGCCACTGGCGCGCGATCTCGTCGACCGACGACCAGAAGCCGACAGCGAGTCCGGCGAGGTACGCCGCACCGAGTGCGGTCGTCTCCGTTACGGCCGGCCGCAGCACCGGCACGCCGAGCAGGTCCGCCTGGAACTGCATCAGCATGTCGTTGGCCGCCGCGCCACCGTCAACGCGCAGTTCGCTGAGCGTGATGCCCGAGTCGCCGTGAATGGCTTCGAGGATGTCCGCGACCTGATACGCGATGCTCTCGAGCGCCGCTCGTGCGATGTGGCCGCCCGTCGTCCCGCGCGTGAGCCCGACGATCGTGCCGCGCGCGTACGGATCCCAGTGCGGCGCGCCGAGCCCGGTGAATGCAGGCACGAGGAACACGCCGCCGTTGTCGGACACCGAGGCGGCGAGTGCCTCGATCTCGGGCGCGCTCGTGACGAGCTTCAGCCCATCGCGCACCCATTGCACGACGGCACCGCCGATGAAGATGCTGCCTTCGAGCGCGTACTCGGTCCGTCCGCCGATGCGCCACGCGACCGTACTGACGAGCTGATGCTTCGAGACGGCCGGCGAGGTACCCGTGTTCTGCAGCAGGAAGCAGCCCGTGCCGTACGTGTTCTTGCTCATCCCAGGCGAGACGCACATTTGGCCGAAGAGCGCCGCTTGCTGATCGCCTGCGATGCCGGCGATGGGAATCGATTCGAGCCCGAGCGTCGTCGAGACGTTGCCGTAGACCTCGCTCGAGTCGCGCACCTCGGGCAGCACGCTCGCCGGCACGTTCAGCATCCGCAGCAGCTCGTCGTCCCACTGGAGCGAGTGGATGTTGAAGAGCATCGTGCGCGATGCATTGGTCACGTCGGTGATGTGCGTGCGGCCGCTCGTCAATTGCCAGACGAGCCACGAGTCGACCGTGCCGAACGCCAGCTCGCCACGCTCGGCCCGCGCGCGGGCGCCGGGCACGTGATCGAGAATCCACGCGACCTTGGTGCCCGAGAAATACGCGTCGACGACGAGCCCGGCGCGATCGCGGACGAGCGATTCGAAGCCGTCCGCCTTCAGGCGATCGCACATCTCCGCGGTGCGGCGGTCCTGCCAGACGATCGCGTTGTGAATGGGACGTCCCGTCGCGCGGTCCCAGACGATCGCGGTCTCGCGCTGATTCGTGATGCCCACGGCCGCAACGTCGCGCGGCCGGATCCGCGCACGGCCGAGGACCTCGGTGGCCACGGCAATCTGCGACGCCCAGATCTCGTCCGGGTCGTGTTCGACCCAGCCGGGCTTCGGGAAGATCTGCTGGAACTCCCGCTGCGCGACGGCGACCACGGCACCGTCGTGATCGAAGAGGATGGCACGCGAACTGGTCGTGCCCTGGTCGAGGGCGAGGACGTACGGCACGCTGAGACTCCTGACCGCGAGGTGCGGTGGGCTCAGTCTACCCGGAGATTGTTTGGCAGGCCCGTAGGGCATCGAACCTCGGCACTCGCCCGGGCTACACTGACGGCCGTGACGCGGCTCGGCGCCTGAACGGTGTGGGCGCGGCCGCAAGGAGGGCAGCGTGCGAGAGGAGCGGCAGAAGCGCAGGTTCGGATTGGTCGGCAAAGTCGGCGCTGCCGGGATTCTCGCAGGAGCGGCACTCTCTGTGCTGTCGGCGCAGGCGCCTTCGACGCAGACCGTGCTGGATCGCGACGGCAGTACCGTCGTCGTCGAGCCCTACGCGCCGAACATCGTCCGCGTCACCTTGAGCACCTCGCGAGACGAAGCGACAGCGGCCCCAGGATACGGCTTCGACGCGAAACCATCAGCCGAAGGCTGGACGCGCGAGCACACCGACCAGGGCGACGTCGATCGATCCTCGCGCCTGGTCGTCACCGTCGCCGCCAATCGGCCGCAGACGCTCGAGCCGACGATGGCCGATATCACGCGGTACTTCGTCGATTCCGTCCCGCCCGCGCACATCACGATTGCCACGCCAGACGGCGCGCAACTGGTCGACATGACCGGCTGGTCGATGTCGGTGCCCAACAACAAGGATGGAAACGCCAGTCTCGTGCACGACCTCGGTCCGAAGGACAAGCCGTTCTATCGCGTGAGCGCGACGTTCTTCGCGCCACCTGACGAGCACTACTACGGGCTCGGGCAGAATCAGGAAGGCTTCCTCGATCACCGCGGCCACGTCGTCAACTGCGCGCAGAGCTATCAGGCACCGGCCGCGCCGAGCGTGTGCGTGCCGTTCGTCGTGACCAACCGCGGCTACGGGCTCATCTGGGACAACCCGTCGAAGACGAGCTTCGAGCCCGGCTTCCACGAGACGACGAAGTGGGTGTCGCAGGTGGGCAACCGCGTGTCGTTCTTCGTCATCGCGGGGCGCACGACCGACGAGATCTACGCAGGCTATCGCACGCTGACCGGTCCGACGCCGATGCTGCCGAAGGGCACCTACGGTTACATCCAGAGCAAGCAGCGCTATCGCAGCCAGGACGAAGTGTTGTCGGTGGCGAAAGGGTATCGCGATCGGCATCTGCCGATCGACGTCATGGTCGTCGACTGGTTCTACTACACGAAGATGGGCCAGATGGACTTCGATCCGCGCTACTGGCCCGATCCCGCGGCGATGAATCGGCAGCTCCACGACATGGGCTTCCACACGATGATCAGCATCTGGCCGCGCTTCGAGCCGGGATCGCGCTACTACGATTTCCTGCGACAGCACGACTGGTTCGAACGCCGCGCCGACGGCACGCCGACCGATGGGCTGCCGTACGACCGGGCCGGATCGGACATCGACACGACGAATCCCGACGCGGCGCAGTGGTACTGGAACATGGTCCGCGACAACATTCTGAGCAAGGGCTTCGACTATCTCTGGGCGGATGAGACCGAACCCGATCTGCCGCCCGACGGCAGCTACTTCCACATCGGGCCCGGCACGCGGTACTTCAACGTGTATCCGCTCTTCCACACGAGCACGCTGTACGACGGCTTCCGTCGCGACGTGAAGGGCCGCCGCGCGCTGATCCTCTCGCGCGACGCCTATCTCGGCGCGCAGCGCAACGGGACGTTCTTCTGGTCCTCGGACATCTATCCGACATGGGACACGCTGAAACGCCAGATTCCGACCGGCCTCGACTTCACGGCGTCCGGCCTGGCGTATTGGACGAACGACATCGGCGGCTGGCAGTACCTGCCGGCCGCGCACCATCCCGCGCATCCGCCGTTGCTCGATCCGTCGGACGCGCGCGACGTCGTCGGCGGCTACGACGACTATCCGGAGCTCTACACGCGTTGGTTCGAGTACGCGACGTTCCTGCCAATTCTGCGCGCACACGGCAGCCGGCCGGAGAACGAGGTGTGGTCGTACGGCAAGCAGGCCGAGCCGATCCTCACGAAGTACCTGAAGCTTCGCTATGCGCTGCTGCCGTACATCTATTCACTCGCGCATCACACGTACGAGACGGGTGCGCCCTATATGCGCGCGCTCTTCATGGACTTTCCCAACGACCCGAATGTGATTGACCGGCGTTACGAGTACATGTTCGGCCCGGCGTTCCTCGTCGCGCCCGTGTACGAGCAGGGTCAGACGAGTCGCGAGGTGTATCTGCCGGCCGGCACGGACTGGTACAACTACTGGACCAACGAGCGCCTCCACGGCGGACAGACCGTCACCGTGAACGCGCCCATCGACACGCTGCCGCTCTTCGTTCGCGCGGGCTCGATCGTGCCGTTCGGGTCCGCGATCGAGAACACGACTCAGTCGCAGCGCATCGAACACGTCCGCGTCTACGCCGGCGCGGACGCGGACTTCGCGCTGTATCAGGACGATGGCGAGACGTACGCGTACGAGACGGGCGGCAGCTCGGTCACGTCGCTGCACTGGAATGATGTCCAGGGGCAGCTGACGCACGAAGGCGCCGCGGCGTGGGCCGCGCCCGACTCGAGCGTCGTCGAGGTGATCGGGAAGTAGGGCGCCGGGCGTAGAATCGAACCATGCGGGTTACCATCCAGTTGCCCGACGACATCTCCGCGGCTCTTCAGGCGCAGTGGGACGACGTGCCTCGTCGCGCAGTTGAGGCGATCGCGGTCGAGGCGTACCGCACCGGTGCCCTCACGGAGTCCCAGGTGCGTCGACTGCTGGGGTTCGAATCACGCTTCCAGGTGCATGCGCTGCTCAAGGTGCATCAGGTGCCGCTCCGGTACACCGCTCAGGACCTCGAGGACGACCTGCGCGCGCAGCGGGAGCTCGGGGTCCTGCCAAGCCGATGATCGTCGTGGCCGACAGCTGGCCGCTGCACTACCTGATCCTGCTGGACCATACCGAACTTCTCGAGCACTTCTACCGTCAGGTCGTCGTGCCGGATTCCGTCGCAGGCGAGCTCACAGCCGCCGCGACACCGCGCGTAGTACGAGAGTGGATGGCTAGACCACCGTCATGGGTCGACGTCCGTCTCGTGCCGTCCGAAGCCGTTGCGGCTGTCACAGACGATCTGGATCTTGGCGAACGAGCGGCGATTGCGCTCGCCGAGACCGTACAGGCCGACCTCCTTCTGATCGACGAGGCCGCCGGCCGTGCCGAAGCGCGGCGTCGACATCTGAGGGTGACGGGCACTCTTGGCGTGCTGCGGGCAGGCGCCGAGCAAGGTCTAGTTGACGTCCCCGACGCGATCGAACGTCTCAGGAGCACCACGTTCTACGTGGATGAGGCACTCGTGGCTACCGTTTTCGGTCTCTGGCTCAACGCTGGGACATAGCGGTAACTGGAGCCATCACGCGACGAAACGTCGGGCTCATCTTCTGAGGCCATCATCGCGCGCGATGGCTCAGTGTCCCGTGGACCGTTGCGCCGGAACGGTGCGTATCCGCATCACACATCGCCAGGCTGCGGCGAGCGGTGAAGTGCCGTCGAAGTACACCGCCGCCAGTTCCTGAATCGCCAGCACCGGCTCGACGGCTTCGGCGACGTCACGCGCGGTGCGGCGCGGTGGCCCTTCGTCGCGCGCGGGACCTTCGGTGCTGCCGATCAGGCTGAGCCACACGCCGCCGGGCGCGAGCACGCGCGCCACGTTCGCCGCGAACCGCGCGCGATCGTCCGGATCGTCGAACACGTGGAAGCAGCCGCGATCGAAGACGAACGCGAACGAGCCCTCTGGAGGATCGGCGAGAAAGTCGTGCACTTCGAACCGACAGCGCAACGCGATCGCGCCCGTCGTGCGGTCGCGCGCCTGTTCGACGGCGAGCGGCGCGATGTCGATGCCGAGCACGTCGAAGCCCTGCTCCGCCAGCCAGCGCGCGTTCGTCCCGCGGCCCGCTCCAATCTCGAGTGCGCGTCCGCGGACCGTCGCACCGGCCTGCACGAACGCGACGAGTGCCGGCTCCGGTGTTCCGGTGTCCCACGGCAGCTCGCCGGACGCGTAGTTGTCGTTCCAAGAATGCTCGGCCATAGCGGCAGCTTAGCGCGATAGAGCGATTCGTGCTGGCGCGTTGCGATCCGACGAACGGAAGCGCAAGGGGCCGTCCGCGGAAACGCTGTTTTTGCGACGCGTCGCCCATCTTGCGACGTGCGGGCCCGCGGCGGCACGAATGATGCACTTTGCGCGGCCATGGCTCCTCTTGGCCGGAGAGGCTCGGGAGAGGGAGACGCCATGGTCACGAAAATCGCTCTGTTCGTCAGCATCATGTTGTACGTGCTCGTCGCGGGCGTGATGTGGGGCACGTGGCTGTCGCTGGCCCGCACGATGACCGAGTACGACGCCGTCACGTTTCTCGCCGACGGCCATCACATGATCGACAACCTCGCCATTTCAATGGCGGTGCTGATGATTGCAGCCGTCGTGATGGGCGTGGCAACCGTCGCCCTGCTGTTCCGGCGCGGAGCGACACTCGCCGGCTGGATGGCGCTCGCCGGCCTCGTGCTCGTGATTGCCGTGATGGCCGTCACGCTGGCGGTCGAAGTACCGATCGACAACCGAATCCAGACGTGGACGGTCGAGACGTTGCCCGCCGACTGGATGGCCATCCGCGCGCATTGGGCCGCGTTCCACACGTTGCGTACGTTCCTGTCGCTGGCCGCCGTGGCTGCCGCGGTCGGTGCGGCGCTGGCATTTCAATCAGCGGCGGACCGAAATCTGGGAAGAACGCCCATGCGACGTTGAGCCGCTTCGTCGGAGCCCGCTGCGCGAGTTCGCGAATCAGGTGCAGAGCGGGTGATCGTAGGCGGTCAGCGCGCTGAGTGATCCCTGCAAGATGATCAGCACGCCGAGCGCAAGAATGAGCACATCGTAGTCCAGTCCCATCGACCAGGCGAACAGCCCGCGGCAGATCATGACGAAGACGCCGAGCAGCGCAACGCCGGGTCCGGCCGCGCAGTTGACGACCGAGTACGGGCGCAGCCACGCATACACGCCATGCGCCAAGACGAGCAGCGCGACGCTGGACGAGAGCAGGATAGGGAACGCCGGCTCAAACCCGTCCGCCAGCGCGCGCAGCAGAATGGTGACGGCGGCCGCGCTGGTGAACGCGGTCAGGGTCAGGTGTCGAACCGTAATCCGCCGGCCGAGCGCGGCGAGCGCCGCGTCGGTGGCATTGATTTCGCGCGCGAGATCTTCGGCACTGCCGAAGCGCTCGATGACACGGCCCTCTATTTCGTCCGGCGCGTCCGCGGTGGCGGCAAGTTCTTCGGCGGCACAGGCGAAGTGATCGCGCACTTCCGCTGCCAGGCGCTCGGTCCGAGACGGCCCGATGTGCAAGGCCGAGCGCAGCGCTCCCAAAAACCGATCGAAGGCGCCCGCGCTCATCGTGAAGTTCCGAGAACCCCGGCCACGGCATCCGTGAACGCGCGCCACTCGCGACGATGGCTCGCCAAGAGGCGACGGCCGGTGAGCGTGACGGCGTAGTCACGCCGCGGCCGCCCAGTGGCCATGACCCATCGACTCTTGAGCGCGCCAAGCCGCTCCAGCCGATGGAGTGCCGGATAGATGGTGCCCTCGGGCAGATCGATCGAACCGTCGCTTCGGCGTCGTAGCTCCTCGATGATCGCGTACCCGTACGACGCGCCGTTCGCGACGACGGTCAGTAACAGCATGTCGAGGTGACCCTTGAGGACATCGCCCTTCATCGCCCACCACCGGGATGTTGGGCGACACGGTCGACGAAGTTGGTGACACCTAGGATGGTCTCACGGGTCACGAGAGACGCCTGCGCGGTCAGCGCCGCACAGCCGAGTACCGCGCCGACGCCACTGGCGAGCCCGAGGCGAGTCATGGTCGCACTCCTACAAGACGGACGTGCACGGTCCGCTCACGGCAGTATATGCCAAGCCACGCTAGGCTGCCGTGCCTGAGATGCAGCATCCGGCAATGGCGGCGACCGCGACTAATGCCTAATGTGGCTTTGCTTTCTGCCTTATCATGGCGAGGGTCGCTCGACGAATCCGGGCGGCATGAGGTCGAATCATGAAGAAACTGATGCTTCCGCTCGTGCTCATCACCCTGATCGTTTCAATCGGATCGCTGGCGGCACAGGGGCGCCGCGGCGCGCCGCCACCCCCAGCGCCTCTCGAGCCCGGCGCGTCGCAAGCCGACGTCGACAAAGCGCTGCTCGGCCTGCCACAGGCGCTTCGCGACCAGGCGACCGTGATCAAATGGAAACCTGATTTCACCTACGACACCCTGCGAAAGGGTACGAACGGCCTCGTCTGCTACGATCGATCGGCGTTTCCGCTCCAGCAGCCATTCGCCGTGCAATGCACGAGCCTCGACAACCTGCCACGCGCGGCGCAGAACTTCAGAGCGCAGGCCACGGGCGATCGGGCCAAGTCCGAGGCGATGCTGAAGGCCATGGAAGAGAACGGCACGCGGGCGAAGCCGAAGTTCGGCTCCGTGTGGTACGACGTGTCGGGACCGGATCCGGAGCACGTGGGAGCGCATCAGGTGACCATCGCCGTCCCAGGCGCGACGGCCGCGTCGCTCGGCCTGCCGGATCGGCCGTCGAACGACAACGTCTGGCTCATGAATGCCGGCACGTCGACCGCTCACATCATGATCCCTGGCCGATAGTTACACGCGCGTTCGCGCGCGACACCGGATGAAGATCTCAGCCATCGTTCTCGTCATCGTGATGTTCGGGGCGGCGTGCGGTCGGGCGCCCGGCGCGCGAGCCGACGTTCCAGCACGTTCCGCCAACTCGCATATGCCTCCCCAGGATCTCATCGACGCCGTGCGTACGATGGCATGGGCCAAACAGGTCGATGAGGCGGAAGCCCTCGTCGAAACCCAGCGCTCCACGCACGACACGTCATCGTCCGACTGGCTCGTTGCCATCTCATGGCTGGCCCGCGGAGCGGGATTCGCCGGCCGTTGGACGCTGGCGAAACGCTATGCGAGCGAGGCTCGGACCGGCAGCGTCGCCTGGCTGTCGCGCCGGGCGTTGGACGCCGAACCGCAATTGCCCGTGGCGCTCGGGGCCGCGATCGAGGTGCTGGGACTGGCCAAGAGCGCGCAAGGCGACCGGCCGGGCGCCCTCCGGTTCCTGGAGGCCGAGCGCGATCGTTATCGCGGGACGTCAATCGAGGTCCGCATCCAGAAGAACGTGTTGTTGCTGAGTCTCGAAGGACGGCCGTTCCCCGTGCTCGACGTTGAGCAGCACGTGGGGGCCGACCCGCCATCGATCGCGAGTTTGCACGGGAAAGTGGTGCTCGTCTTCTTCTGGGCCCATTGGTGTCCGGACTGCAAGCGCGAGTTTCCCGTTCTCGAGCGATTGCACGACACGTTCGGTCAGCGACTCGCGATTGTCGGGCCGACACAACTGTTCGGGTACGTCGCCGGTGGACGAGACGCGACACCGGAGCAGGAGTTGGCCTACCTGCGCGGCGCGTTTCAGCAAGTGCGTCCGATTCCCGAGTGGATGAGCGTCCCTGTCAGTCAGAAGAATTTTCGCGAGTTCGGCGTCAGCACGACGCCGACGCTCGTGCTCATCGACGCGGACGGCATCGTCCACCTCTACAATCCCGGCTATCTCGCCTACGAGGATCTTGCCCCGCACGTGGATCTGCTGTTGAAGCACTGACGAGCGAGCTCGGCCTTTACGCGCATGACCGCCACGGAACGCGGACTCAGCGAGTCATGACGTCGTGCCGTTTGCCGTGCACGTCCGGACGCGACATTGACACGAGCGTCACATCCGGCGGGTATGGTGAGAGGCATGATGACACCCTCTTCGTGCCGGTACGCCGCCGCGGTTCTCGTTGCTATCGCCGTCGTCACGCTGAAGGCCGAGCGCCCGGCGCCGGCCGCGTCTCACTTCGCGCCGGGCGACCGTGTGTGGCTCGACGCCCACAACTGCTACAACCACGACGAGATCGATCGCGCGCTCGAGCAGCCCCTGCCAATCTCCATCGAGGAGGATCTCAACTGGTACCAGGGCCGGTCGGTGGTTTCGCACGGCGGCGAGGATGTCAAGACCGCACCCGACCTCGAGACGTATTTTTTCGACAAGGTGAGGCCGATCGTCGAGAAAGCGCTGAAAGAAAACAATCGCGCGACGTGGCCGATCATGATCCTGCACTTCGACTTCAAGACGAACGAGCCCGAGCACCACAAGTTCGTATTGGCGCTGCTACGCAAGTACGAGGCATGGTTGACGACCGCTCCTCGGACGGCGACGCCCGACGTGCCGGCGCCGTTCACGGTCGGTCCGGTGCTCGTACTGACAGAGAACAATGAACAGCAGCAGGTGGACTTCCACGACAACGTGCCGGTCGGCGAGAAGCTGCTGCTCTTCGGCTCGATCCGCGACGCCCGGGTTCCCGGCGCGACGATGCAGGAGAGGGCCGCCAATGCCGCGACGGTGAGCGCGGAGACGCTGATTCCGGTGGAAGCGACGAACTACCGCCGCTGGGTGAATTTT
Organism: Vicinamibacterales bacterium; assembly: GCA_035550595.1. Taxonomy (GTDB): domain Bacteria; phylum Acidobacteriota; class Vicinamibacteria; order Vicinamibacterales; family SCN-69-37; genus CALFMR01. The sequence goes on along the minus strand of DASZOV010000001.1, from coordinate 25,175 downwards.
CCGTGGGCCGTGGTCGAAGCCGGCGGTCAGGGCCGCGCCGGCGACTGGACACCGACGGACAACGCGCGCCTCGTCGCGCTCGTCGAACGCGCGCACGCAATGCACCTGTGGATTCGCTTCTACACGCTCAACGGCGACGACGGGAAGCCGGCCGGCGGCTATAACTTCGGGAGCGCCGCCGCGGCCGTCACGCGATGGAAGGCGGCCATCGCCGCGAAGGTCGATTTTCTCGCGACCGATCAGTACGAGCAGCTCGCGCGTGTCCGCGCGGCCGAGCTCGGCGCGCGATGAGCGCGTGTCGACCCGTCATCAAGTTCGAAGTTCGAAGTTCGAAGTTTCAAAACCGCGCGCTCACCTGCTGCGTGCGTAGATCGGATTGGTGATCGCAGTAATGCCCTGCGCGTCCCGCAGGCGGACGTGGACCCACTGACCGGGCGTCAACGTCACCGTATCGGACAGCGTCTGATCGGCGGTTTCCACCTTCCGCGTCGCCATCACGTCGCCGTCTCGCACGATTTCCACCTGCTGACCCGCCGCGCCGGCTGCGTGCACGGTCAGCCGCACGGCCGCGCCTGCGGCGGGCACCGTCACGATGCCTCCCATCTCGACAACGGCCCTGCCTGTCTCGCCGGTGAGATCCACCTGCGGACCTTCAGGGCCGCGCGTGCGCAGATAGACACGGCCGGATCGGATGCCGTCGAGCAGCGCGGCTTCCGAAAGCTCGCGCGCGTAGATGACCGTGGCCGGCGAGCCGATGCGTCCACGCGGTGAGCGCGCACCGTGATCGTCGCTGCCGCCGATCGCCGTGATGCGGTGCCCTTCGTTGAGCCGGGCGTACCAGAACGGCAGGCCGGCGGTTCGCCCCTCGATGACGCCGCCGTTGACGACCTCCATGGCTTCGATGCGATCCCACGGCGTCGCTGGCGCGTCCCAGCCACAGCCCGTGCAGCGATCGCCGGTGTCGCGCGCCGGATGATTGATCGACAGGAGCGCGTGCTCGCGCGCCACGTCGTTCAGGATGTCGGTCATCGATCGGCCCTTGAAGCCGAGACGGAAATCGATCGTGCGGCTCGTGCCGTACACGTTGGCGTGGCCGTGGAACGTCGTGAGCTCCTGACCGCGGAGGAGCAACATCGACGTCAGGCTCGCCTGGATCGTCGCCAGGTCCGCATGTTGCGACGTGGTGTTGTGGTCGGTGATGGCGAGAAAGTCCAAGTGCCGCGCCCGCGCCGCTTCCACCACTTCCCATGGCTGGCAGCCGCGCGTGGCGGTCGTGCCCGGATCGACGCAACCGAAGCCGTCGCTGTGGATCGTGTGCGCGTGCAGATCGCCGACGTACCAGCCGGCCTCCGTCTTGAGCACCGGACCCAGGCCCTCGATTGGCGTGCTCCGCGTCGTCAGGCGGATTGTCGCCGTCCACTTCGACGACTGGCCGGCGGCAATCGATGGGATGCCGAGTGACAGACGCCACGTCCCGGCGGGAAGCGGACCAGTGAAATACGACGGCGTCGCCGCGAACTCCGTCAGATAGAAGTGGTTCTTGCTGAAGCGGCTCGTGCCGCGGAAGCGCTGTGGATCGAACAGCCCGATCTCGAGCTCCGTCCCGTGGCCGCGATTCTCGTACGTGAAGTCGACGTCGATGCGGCTGACGCCAACCGGCACGTCGAACGAATGTTCCTGGTACGTGCCCTTGTCGGCTGCCGTCACCGTGCCGGACAACGTGATGGTGGACGGGCCGGCGTCGGCCGCGGACGGCGTCTGAATCGGCTCGCGCGTCGACACGACGGCAGCGGCCGCGAGTAGGAACGAAAGAACGGCGATGTGGATGCGCATGGAAATGGAAGTGGTCGTGATGACGACAGCGGAGCCGTACGTTGAAAACCGGGAGGCGAGCCTCCGCGTGAGGCTCACCTCCCGGGCGGAGGTGGGTTAGAACCCGATGCGGACGGCGAGCTGGATGACGCGCGGATCGCCGGCGCTCGTGATCTGACCGAAGGACGCGCTGCCGAACGAGCCGTTCGGCTGTCCGTAGTTGACCGTGTTGAAGAGGTTGAATGCTTCGGCGCGCAGATCCGCCGTGAACGTGTTGAACGTGAACCGTTTCACCAGGCTCAGATCGGTCGTCCAGAATCCCGGTCCCCAGGCGCCGGCTGGCGTGGCGTTGCCCGGCGTGTTGACCGGCTGCACTGCGTAAGCCGCCGGATTGAGCCAGTGCAACAGATCGTCCGTTGACGAGTTACTGTTCGGATCCACTCCCGTGGCGTTCGGAAGGATGCCGCCGCCGTTGCGGTTCAGGAAGCTGTAGGGCAGGCCCGTGGCCGGATCGGTGCCGGAGCTGGCGAGCGTCACGTTGACGGGAAGGCCGCTGAGGATCGACGTGATGCTCGAGACCTGCCATCCGCCGACGATCGCGTCGAGCACCGGCGACATGTTGCCGCCAATTGCGCGGCCGCGGCCGATCGGGAGCTGCCACACTTCGGTGAGCGTCAGACGATGCCGCGCGACCTGCGAGTTCGGGCCGAGCGCGGACCGCAGCACGTCATCGAGGTTCGAGTAATCGGGCCGCACGTTGTCCTGGATCGTGTGGCCGCCGGCGCCCCATCCGCCGCCTTCCTCGAGGGCGTTGGCGAACGTGTAGCTCGCGAGCAGATAGAGGCCGTGCGACTGGCGCTTCTCGAACTTCACCTGCAGCGAGTCGTACTTCGACTGCGCGGCCGTGAAGAACATCGTGATCTGCTGCCACTCGGGAAACGGCCGGTTCAGGACGACCGATCCGTTCTGGCCCCACTGCACGGCGTTGATCGGCAGCGAGACGATCTCATTGGAGCCGCGATTGCCGACATAGGCCACTTCGACGCTCGATTCCCAGGGGAACCGCGTTTCAAAGGCGATGTTCCACTGCTGCACCTGCGGCATGTTCCAGTCGCGTTCGTGCGCGCGCACGCTGACGGTGCTCGAGTCGTAGCTCGAGAGGAGTGTGCTCGGGAACGGATCGGAGAGCAGGATCGCCGGCGTCGCGGTCGGGCCCGTGCCGCTCGCGTTCAGTTGCGCGCGAATCAACTGCGGTGGGTTGAACGGCAGCATGTCGTCGGAGCCGTGGATTTCCTCGCCCGAGTAGAAGATGCCGTAGCCGGCGCGGAGCACGAACCGGTCGGGCTTGACCTGCCAGGCGAGACCCACGCGCGGCGCGACGTTGTTCTTGTCGGTGTCCTGCGCGTACGGGTCGCTGTCGCTCGCCGAGTAGAGCTGTCCGGTCGACGGGTCGAAGTTGATGTTCAGGTACTGGCCGTGGCCGTACATCGGCGTCGTGTACTCGTAGCGCAGTCCGAGATTCGCCGTGACGTTCGGCGAGAGCTTGATGTCGTCCTGGAGGAACGCGGAGTACGCGTTCTGCCGATAATCGACGACCGTGTTGCTCACCGCCGTGTACGAGTTGGCGTAGCCGAGCATGAAGTCGGCCAGGGCGTTGTTGGTGAAGGTTCCGTTGAACGAGTACGCCGGTAGGACGCGTTCGTCGTCCTGCTCGACGTCTTTTTTCCGTCGCACTTCCACGCCCATCTTCAGCGAGTGGCGGCCGTAGAGCGCCGACAGCGTGTCGAGGAACTGGAGCCCGCGCGGGTCCTGGAACTGCGGGCGGAAGTTCCGGACGCCGACTTGTGAGTAGTTGCTGATGCTGATCGCCGGGATGCCGCCCGTCGTGAGCTGCGACGGCGGTAGGCCGAGGAAGCCGAACTCGTCGGCCTTCATGCCGGTGGCCGTCGGCTGCGCGAAGTCCGAGTTGGTCGCCGTGTAGCCCACGCGCATCTCGTTCACGTACCGCCCGACGAAGAAGCGGTTCCAACTGAGGCCCACGTTGTGGTTGAGGTTGTACTGCTCGCCCTGATTGCCGGCCTGCTCGACGATGCCGTCGAGAATTTGATCGCGGTAGATGCGCTGCCGCAGCAAGCTATAGCGGACGAAGAACCTGTTATCGGCGCTCGGCGCGAAGTCGCTGCGGATGTCGACCTTGCCGGTGTTCTCCGTGCCCGGCGCCTGGTAGGCGTAGTTGCTCGTGTTGATGCCGGTCGACGAGGTGTTGCCGTCGCGGTTCGGCAGCGACCACGCGCCGAGGATCTTCGCCGCGAGCGGATCCCAGCGATCCTGCGGGATCGTGTTGTCCGGGAACGGCTGACCGGTCAGCGGGTCGATGATCGTCGTCGGGAAGACGCCCGTGCGGATCGTCGCATCGGGCACCGAGACGACGCCCGACTGCGAGAACGAGCGGTGAAAACCCTCGTACGACCCGAAGTAGAACAGCTTGTTCTTCACGACAGGGCCGCCGAACGTCAAGCCGGCCTGGTTCCACGCGAGGTCGTCCTTCGGCAGGTTGTTGTGCTCGGCGTTCCACGAGATCGAGTCGAGTGACGCGTCGCGGTTGTAGTACCACGCCGATCCGTGTGGCTGGTTCGATCCCGACTTGATCGACACGTTCACGACGGCGCCGGCCGACCGGCCGAATTCCGCCGAGAAGCTGTTGGTCTGCACCTTGAACTGATCGATCGCATCCGGGTTCGGCTGGACGACCTGCGACGAGAGCGACTGCGCGTTCTGCGTGCCGTTGTTGTTGTCGAAGCCGTCGAGCATGAAGTTGTTCTGCGTCTGCGTGTTGCCGTTGACGAGGAACCAGCCCGGACCGCGCGTGTCGAGCGTCATCGTGCTGGGCGTCGCGCCTGGGACGAGCAGCGCGAGCTCCGTGTAGCGGCGGCCGGCGAGCGGAAGCTGTGTGGCGACGTCGCCTTTGATGACTTGACCGAGCGAGCCTTCTTCGGTCTGCAGCGTCGGCATGGTGTCGGTGACCTCGACGCTCTCGGACACGGCCGCGGGTTCGAGCGTCACGCGCAGGAACTTGCGCTCGTTGACGTCGACCGTGATGTCCTTGAGTTCACGCGGGCGGAAGCCTTGCAGCTCGACGCGAAGGACGTACGTGCCGCGTTGGATCGGCGAGAACGCGACGTAGCCTTCGCTGTCGGACACGACATCGCGGGCCACGTCCGTGGCGACGTTGGTCAGCGTCGCCGTGGCGCCGGGAACGACGCCGCCGGATTGATCGGTAATCAGCGCGCGCAGCGCACCCGCGTCCATCTGGGCGCGGGCGGTGGCAGGAAGGACGATGAGCAAGGCGACAGCCAGCTCGAGCAGGACTGTCACTCGACGAACAGATGTCATGTCGGAGTGCCTCCCGAGGCGGACGCTGCCGGCAGCGCCGGCGGCAGGCCTCGAAACCGTGAACGTCAGGTACGACGTCGTCGAGCGTAGCGACCGGTGGAGACAGACACGTTGTGGTTGTGTAAAGGCGGTGTAAGAAATGGAGGAGGCCGATTCATCCAAGGCCAGGAGCAGCAGCCCGCACCAGGCTGCGACCCGCTATCCTTCCCGCTGACAAACTCCTGATCTCATTTCCGAACGACATCCACCCGATCGTCCCGATCACCGCGACGCGTCAGGACGAGGGTCTCGCCACGCAGGGTCACGATTGCGTGATCGTTCTCGAACGCGATGCGCCTGGACTGAAACGCGGGTTCCGTTGAGACCGCCCACATCTCCTCCGACCACGGCACGAGTGGCCCGGCGCTGATGTGCACATAGGAATTCTGAACGATGAAGGCGAAGTCCTCCATGCGGCGCTGAAGATCCTCTCCGCGAGCATCGTTGGCGGGCCACGACACCCACGCCTCGAACGGATAGGCCTCAACCGGCGCGCCACGAGGCGCCTGCTTCCGGATGGTGACGATCATCACGTCCGGATTGACCGAGACGACAGCGCCCCATGCCACATTCAGCGATCGGGGCAGGGTTCTTCCCGTGCCCGAAGGGATGTCTTCCGTGGCATCCACCTCATCCTGCAATGCCTTCGGAAAGGCCGCGACGAGGGGCGTGATTCGCTCGCCGGCTGGAACAGGATCCTTATCCTTCCCTTCCTTCCAGTACACCGTGCGGAAGGTTGTTTCAAAGGTCGACTTGGTCGCGACCATGCGAACGATGGGCACGGTCGGGCTCGAGAGAGGAAGTGGTCCGGGTTCCTCCTGGGGAATTGGTGGCCCCCAGGCACATCCCACAGCTCCGATTGCGAGGACCGACAGGACGACGGCCAAGAGATGTTGCGACGGTCTACGCATGGATGCCTCGATGCTGTCGTGGGGGTGGGGACTTCCCATCCAGCCATTTGCCGACGGCGCCGGCGTCACCCCGATGGCGCAATAGGCCGCGGCTCAGTGCATCGCTGCGATGAGGGCCTTCGCCACAGCAATGTAGCCGGGGATCACGGCCCTGGATGAATCGGCCATTGCCGGCGCGGCCACCTCACCGCGTTTTCCGAGGTCGACGCTGTGTGCACCGATGAAGCTGGAGCGCCTGAAAAGAACTGCCCAATCGACAAGATCGTGATGGGTACTGCAAGACAAATTCGCATGATTTCCTCTCCGAAGCGGCAGATGTTCTACGTCGCGCCGACGCTCGTGTGCGCGCTGATCGTGATGACGATCACGGGGCCGGCGCTCACGGTCGTTCGGACTGCGGTCACTTCACCGGCGGCGCCGTGATGTGGTCGTAGTCGAATGTCGTGACGACGGAGACGTTCTGTCCCGCCTGCAGGCTGACGTCCGTCCGCAAGGGGAGACCGGTCGTCTTGGCAATCCACACCTTCGCGTCGCTCGCGCCCAGATCCTTCTGCTCGTAGTGCGCTTGATACACCGTCGCCGCCTCGCCCGCGACGCTCTCGTCGGCGAGCACCTTGCAGGACGCGGAGGTGGTGTCCCGAAGGTTCTCCTGCTGCTGCGCGAGCGTGTCCTTCGGCGACATTGGGCTCTTCTTCCAGGTGCCGCCGATCTTCACGAACGTCGCATCTGCGGTCGCGATCGCCTCACTCGTCCTGCCGTTCATCGTCGTCACGGCATGATGCGGCGTCATCGTTTCCTTGAGCATCGCGTCGAACACGGGCTTGCACGGCCCCGCAGGAGCCTGCGCAAAGGCCGGCGCCGCGATCGCGCCAGCGATGAGAGCGAGAAACAGCACACGCGTCATGAGCGTCTCCTTCGCACTGTCTCAACTCCCACCGAGCGCGCCAACCGCGCCGCCGATCCCGACGATCTGCTGCGTGCCTGTCGGCCCACAGGGCCCCGTGCAGGGCGTCCCCGAGATCGTTGGCGAGTCACCCTGCGGCAGCGTCTGTCCGCCTGCGCCAGGCGGCGTGAAGGAGCCGCCGGCAGGAAGCGTCTTCGCCAGTCCTGGATCCTCGGCGCCTCCGCCGCCGCCCGTCTGCGCCATCGGCGAGCCGGAGTTCTCGACCGGACCGAAGCCGCGGTCCGCCAGCCCCTGTTGCGCGTAGGGCTGGCCGCCGGCGCTCTTGATGGCGTCGTCGATGGCACCGGCCGCTTGCCATCGGAGATTCTGCGCGAGGGGCTTGTTGCCGCCATGCTCGGCCTCGAAGGCCTGGCCTCCCAACTCGGCTGCGCGCTCGTTGCCCGCACGCGCGGCTGCATTGCCGGAGCCGTTGCCGGCACCGCCGCCACCTGAGGGCGTTCCTCCCGATCCCGCGCCCGCCCCTCCGCCAGCTCCGCCGCTGGCGCCGCCACTTCCGCCTGCACCGCCGCCATTGGATCCGTTCGCCCCTCCGCCTTCTCCACTTCCGGACGGACCCATCGGCTCTTCGGGCAGTCCGCCGCCGCCGCGCCCGGCGCCGCCGCCGATGCCCGACGCCGCGCCGAGCGCGCTGAGCGAGATGCCGACCAATCCGGCGAACAACGCCTGATTCAAGCAGCCGGTACTTCGCGCCTCGAGCGGCACTTCGATCGCGTCGAACAATCCGTGCGCATGGTGCGCCGTCGGCGCGACGTCCTGCGCGAGGATGGGCGAGCCGCTGCTTCCAGGGCCGGCGACGCAGAAGATCCACGCGCTCAGAAACGCGAGTGCGCCTGCGTACAGCAGCACCGCAAACTCGCTCATCGGGCCGACGCCCCAGCCTCGGTCCCCGATACCGAGTGTTTCGCCCGTCGTCTTGTCGACCTGCCACCATCCGTGGAACCCGCCATCAGCGGAGACGTTCCGAGGAACGATCACCAAATGATTCGACGCGAGCGACGTCGTGAGGCGCTGACGTGCGTCCGAGGAAAGATCTAGTCGTGTCAACGCGGGATCGTTGACAGACGCGATCGTCATCCAATCCGCGCTCGCGGCGAACGCTCCGGTCGTGCTCGTGGCCGGCGCGGTGTCCGCCGAGGCGAGCGCTTCGGCATTGGTATCGAACACGCCCTGCGCCACGCGCGTGGCGAAGGGCGACGGCCCGAGCGGATCGACCCCAACGCCGTGGGCGACGATATCGGTGGCGCCGGTTGGCACGAGGGCCGTACCGGACGCGGCAAAGAAGAGATGACGGGTCAGGAGGTTCGGGCGATCGACGTAGACGAACGGACCGAGCGGGCTCTCGTTCAGCCGCGTGAACGCCAGGCCGTACAGTGACTCGCCGGACACTCTCAGCCGCGAGCCGATCGACCGCGCGCCCGCCAAGTCGTCCGTGATCTTTCCCGCCATGACGTCGGCGATGACCTCGCGGTTGTCGAGCAGATTGCGCGTCGCGAGATGCGTGATGAACTGCGAGGAGAATTCGCAGCTCACCGGCAGGATGTCCGTCGTCATCATCAGCGCCAGCGCGCGTGAGAGTTTCGCGCTGTCGTCGAGCTTGGGCGGGTCGATCGACTTGGCGGCGCGTGCGGCGCCCCCGCGCAAATCGAAGACCTCTCGTCGAATCGTCTGCGACCCGTCGCCCGGGCTGTCGATCTGGTACTCGAGCCAGACCGCGCTCAGGTACGAACCGCTTGCCGCGTTCGCCGGCGGCGCCGGCGCGGTGCCGAACACATCGTCCATGGCGGCGCCGAGACCGTGCGTCGCGCCGCGTGCGACGGCGAGCACGTCCGTCTGGCCGCTCGGCATCGTGATGTCGCCTGTATCCGTGATCGCGTTCTGGATGATGTGCTCCGAGCCGACGTACAGAATCGGCGTCCACTCGTGCTGGTCGACCGCGGCCGTGCGCAGCGCGTCGGCCGTCGACACGCCCGATGTGGGGAAGGTGTTCGGGAAGTCGTCGGGCACGAACGCGAGAGAAATCGACGTCCCGATCACCGCGGAGGTCCGAATCGTATGTTCGAGGGCGACCTTTTCGGACGTCAGGCCGTTTTGCCAACTCTCCATCACGACGCGGATCGCGACCTGGTGATAGAGGTCAGCCGGAATCGCCGTTGGATCGACGGTGCGATCCGCTGCGACGAGCGCGGCGCCCGGCTGTGCGGCCAGCACGTCCCATTCGCGCCACGCGCCGCCCGACTGCGTTTGGACCCACCAATGATCGGCGAGCGCGTCGGCTGCACGATCGATATTGGCTTTCGCGCCGCCATCGCCCGCGGCCCGCGCGAGCGCCGCCAGTCGTACCACCTGATCCTTGAACGTCGCGCCCAAAACTTGTTGACGTTTTGCCTCCGCATCAACGTTGCGTCGCAGCGTGGCGACGACCGTCGTCGGGTCGAGGCCGTATTGGCTTGCGACCGATGACGTCGAGTCGACGGTTTTCGTCGGCTGCACGGGCGCGGCCGCCATCAGGCGCCTCGCGTCCAGACCCGGCAGCAGCCCGGCCGCCTGTGGTGCAGGAATGGTTCCGTGCGCCAGCCGCACCGTCTGTCCTTCATCCTTCAGCATCGTCGCGAGCAGCAGCGCGCGATCGAGGCTGTCTCCCTGGCGATCCATCAGCACGCCGACCGGCCCGCGAAGGATGCCGTGGTACGGAATCCAGTACGTGTGATCGCGCACCCAGGCGAACGTGCGGGCGGGATCGCGGCCGAGCTGCGCTTCGACGTACTTCGGATCCCAATGATCGCGCGGTGCCGCATTTTCGCCGTCCTGCAGCGCGCGCAGGCTGTTGGCGAGTGTCGTCGCCGGATCGGGGGCGGCAGACGCGACGTAGCCGTTCTGCAGCGGGAGCGCGATCAGCGTGCCGCAGCAGACGGCGGAGACGAAACGGAAGAACGACGAATGCAGCGTCATGATGGGCCTCGACGGATTCAACCGGCGCAGCGGTCTGGAATCGATGCCTTCTTGTTGACGAGCGGTGCTTGAGCCGGGAGCGTGGCGATGATGTTGGACTCGGCGATGGGCGCGGCGTGGAACAGACCCAGGAAGAAATTGACGACCTTGACGACGACCTTGGGCAGGCCGACGCCGATGCCGCCCGTCACGACCATGTAGAACGTTCCCTGCCGGCAGTCCGCGATGCGTTGTTGCGTCAGCATCATGCTCGCCGCCGAATCCGCCTGCTTGAGCGCGGTGATCGTCGACGTGAGGCTGATGAACGGACCAGCGGAGAATCCGGCGACGCCGAACCCGACGAGCACGCGTTGGTTGATCCCGAACACGAGCGAGTTGATGCCCACCGACAGCCCCGCGATGTCGCTGGCGATGCCGCTGACGTCGCTCGCGTGGATGAAGCGCACGTCGAACTTGCCCTGGTGATAGTCGAGCCCGAGACCTCCCGTCAGGCTCGCGGAGCCGTGCGCCTTGAGAATCGACGTCTTCGCGCTGAAGGCCGTCGACAGCGAGATGTCCTGATGGAAGTGCACGTCGAACCCGACGCCGCCGCCACTGAGCGGCAGCACCAGATCGATCGGCAGGGCCCCGGTCTGATTGAGGTTGCGAAGGAAGCCCTGATCGGTCGTGCCTTCGATCGTGACGTCGAATCCGGCCGCGCCCGTCAGCTCGACCTCGGCCCACAGACCCTGCATGACACTGACGTCGAAATTGACTGTCGGTGCCGAGAGGTGGAACACGACCGAGATGGTGACGTTCAAGCCATCCTTGTTCACCCTCATGCGCACGCCGAGGCCGCCGCAGTCGATCCAGCACGGCGTCGCGGAGAGCTCGTCGTTGTAGGTCTTGATCGGCGGCAGTTGCGAGTACGCCGCGCGCACCACGGACGGCGCGTGCGGCGTCCAGTCGTTCAGCCTCGCGAGCTGGCTCGTCTCCGATCGACGGATGGTCCGCATCGGCCGCCACTCGCCGCGCGGCGAGACGACGAAGTACTGCACGTCGCGGATGGCCGCGGCCGTCGAGCCGCGGCCGATCGATCCGATGCTGCCCGACGCGGAGCCCGCCTGGGCCTTCATCTGATCCGCGTACGGCGATCCAAACGCCGCGGGGTCGTCGGGCACTTCGATCGCGGTGAGCGAATTGAGATCGAGCGGCGCGTGATACGCGACGTTGCCGCGCTTGATCACGTCCTGGATCTGCACGGGCCCGAGCAGCACGGACACCTGCTGGCCTTCCCGGGTGAGCTTCAGGACCCGGCCGATGCAGCGACTCGTCGCAAAGAGAATGTCGCCTTCCTTGAGATTGGCGACCTGAGGATTGGACGCGTCGAGCGTCCAGCCGAGGCCGTTCGAGGCCCACGACTGGATCACGGTGTCGCCGTGCTCGATCAGCACGATGTTGTCTTGAAAGTCGATCCCTTGACCCCGCTTCGGCGCGAGGCCGTACTTCTGCTCGCTCGGCGTCATGTCCGAGATCTTCACGGCGTGAGCGGTGATCACCGGGCCCGCTTCGGGACGAAATCCGTCCCACACAGGCGCGGCCGGTGCGGGCGACGGGCTGGCCGCCGGCGCGCTGGACACCGGCGTGGTCGCCGCCGGCGAACCGCTGGCCGTCTGCGGCCCGGGCGCGCGTTCCTTGCGCCCGCACGCCGGTGCGAGCACGAAGGCGACGCAGGCGATCGACGCGATCAGCGCTCGATGAGCGAGAGGGCGTCGGCCAGTCATGCGCTGGCCGCCGGAGACGTCGGTGCGACGTGCGACGCGCTCTCCGTCGACGCCGCGGGCGACGGCACCGCGAACGCCGAGGCCTTGGCGCCGAGTTCCCGGAATCGCGAGGACAACTGCTCGAGCCGCGCGACCCACTCGGCGTTGATCGCTTGATGCTCGATGAGCGCGTGGAAGCGGGTCATGATCATGACGAGAAACACGGGCTTGAGAAACGCGCCGCGCGCCGCCAGCGCAAACAACACGGCGACGATCATCGTCACGGCGCCGCCCGCTTCGCGTACCGACGCCGGCAGCACCGCGACGAACGCGGCCGCGGGAATCAGCAGCACCAGCCAGAGCAGCACGCTGAGCGCGTAGTCGAGCACGACGATCCAGACCGCCTGCTTCAGAATGGGCTTCGCATTCTGCGCGTAATAGACGACGCCGTCCTGGGCGCTGCGCCAGGGATTGGTGCTGCCGGTCGCGAGGTTGTACGAAAAGATCACCTTGTCCACGTAGCGCGTCGCCGCCCGCACGATCGCGGTGACCGCCTTCGCGATCGCGTCGATGCCTGGAATCGGCAGAATGTGCCCGACGCCTTCGATGGTCGAGTGCACGGCGTTGACGACGCCGCGGACCAGGAGATTGAGCGCGAACAGCGCGTTGACCTCGCCAAAGCGCTCGGTGACCACGCGCTTGCCGTACGCGAACATCGACTCGGATCCGTTGCCGATCTGTCCGCGCGTGATCAGATCCGTCAGCACCGCGACGTGCCCGCACTCGATCAGATGCAGCGCGTACCGGAGGATGGCGATCCAGAACCAGGCCGCCACGCCGACGCAGAAGACGAACCACGTCAGTCCGACGGCACCAGCGATGTGCGCGCCGGTCCAGACAGACCCGCCGATCGTGACGACCATCCAGACGATGCAGGCCACCGAAAACGCGAGGAGCACCGCGAAGCGCATCAGCGCGTACGGGAGACTCCGGATCAACAGGCCGACCGACGTCGTCAGACTGCTGCTGCGAACGGCCAACGGGTAGTCGTGCGGAACGGATCCGGACACCGGCTCCGGCATGATGTTTCGCTCCTCTCTAGGGCAACACGGCGCTCGCCGAGCCACCCGGCGGCACGTCCACGTCGATCGACACCGCCGGGTTTCCGTGAAGCGTCACGCTGTAGTGGCCGGCCGCGAGCGACACGGCTTTGCCGCCGACGTCGCCGGACGTGACGACGGCACCGGCCGCGTCGACGACGTCGAAATGCTCGGTCACTGCTGCGCGCATCGCGGTGTCCAGCGTGGCCGCGTCCTTCGCTTCGTAGTAGCGTCCGCCGCCCAGACCGGCCCACGTCTTGAATGTCTTGGCGCTGGCCGGCGAGTCGATCGCGAAGCCGACGACGTCCAGCTCGACGTCGATGCCGGATTTGCGCAGCGCGGCGATCTCGGCTTCGACGTTGCCGCCGCAGTTCTCTTCGCCGTCGGTGATGAGAATCACGCGCTTCGCGCCTTGCGCACCCGCCAGGTCCGCGGCCGTGGCGTGGAGCGACGCGGCGGTGGCAGTCTTCGCACCGTTCGTCGAGCGCACCTTCGCGACGATGGCCTCGGCCTTCGCGCGATCGAGCGGCGCCAGCGGCATCATCAGGTCGCTGCTGCAGGAGCCGGAGCCGCCTTGTCCGTAAACGCGCAGGGTGACGGGTGTGGCGTCCGCGATCACGGTGCGCACGAGACGATCGAGCTCGGCGCGCGCGATGTCGATTTTGCGCCGCCCCTTGATGGCCTGCAGCATGCTGCCCGACGCGTCGAGCAGCAGCGCCACGGACGGACGGGCCGCCGGCGTGGTCGCCTTGGCCGCGCGCGTGACGGTCAATAGACCGGGCGCGGGCGGGGTCGTCGCGGCTGACGCCGTGAGCGTATAGGGCGCCCAGCTCCGCAGCGCGGACGCCACCCGCGCGAAGGCCGCCTCGGTCTCGCTCGCGTCGCCGACCGACGCGTTGAAGCCGCCCGTCGACGCCGCCCAGTCGACCATCAGATTCCTGGAGCGCCACGCGGCGGGGCCCGTGCTGTTCGTCGGCACCGACAGCGTGAAGATCTGCGGCGTCGTGCGCGCCATGAGCGACCAGACCTGCGGCGTGAGATCCAGGCTCGACGTCTCGGCGTCGGTGAGCAGCACGATCGCGTGGCGGCCGGGGCGATCCTGCAGCGTCTGCATGGCGCCGACGAGGCCACCCTCCGCAGCGCTCGACGAGTCCTTCCAGTCGTAGCGCTGAATCGACGCGAACAGCGCCGCGGGATCGCCGCTGTACTTCGACACGAGCGGCTTCGCCACCGGGTCGTGAAGCGGCAGCAACGCCATCTCGTCGCGGCCGGGCGCCGCGTTGCGCGTGAAGCTGCGTACGGCCGCGACGATGGCCGGCAGCCAGTCGCTGACACTCGCGCTGGTGTCCCAGACGACGGCGATCGAATGCGGCGGCTCGACGACGGTCACGTCGTATTGGCCCGCAGGAAGCACGCCGGTATAACGATGCACGTCTGGCGCGGTGCGGTCTTCTTTCAACGCGACAGCGGTGCCGCCGGCGTTCTTCACGGTCAAACTGGCGCTCACCGACGGCGCATTCGCCAGCGCCAGCGTCACGCCGCGCGCGCCGGCCGGCACGGTCAACATCCAGTGATCGCCTGTCGTGCCGGCGCGGACTACACCGTGCACGGGCGCGTCGAACGCCAACGCCGTGGGCGACGCTGATCGACCCTGGGGCGCGCTGGCGGCCGCGGGTGGCGCTGGCTCGTCCGGCAGTGCGAGCACGGAGTGATACGCCGCTCCGGCCACAGGCTCGTGCACGGACAGCCGCAGCGGAAGGTTGGCGTTGTAACCGCTCTTGGCCGGCGCGGCGACGAACCGCAGGTACCGCGCGAGCGGCTGATCCGCCGGACGGAACGGCGTGCTGTCGCCGTGCGGCGCGATCGTCCACGTGCCGAGCTTCGTCCACGGCCCATTGGGGCTGGCGACGCTGCCGAACACGTCCACCGACGGCACCGCGCTGGACGCATCCTGATTCGGCCCGTAGCGCCAGTCGAGACGATCGATGCGCGCGGCGCGATCGTCGAGAAAGGCGACGACCCACGAGAGCGGTTCCTTGCGCGAGCCCGCCCACGACGCCGTCACCGAGGACTGCGACGCGTCGTCGAGCATCGCCTGCGTATTGACGTACGGATCCATCGTCACGACGTGACCGCCTCGAAGGATCGGAGCGATGTCGAGCCCGATGGATCCGAGCGGCGAAGACGCCGGGTCGGCGATGGCCTCGAACTCGGCGAGCGCGCACGAGGTCGCCTTGGGATCCTGCGCATCGATCGGCACGAGCTTGACGACGCGCACGTCCGCCGGTGCTGGCAGGACGAACGCCTGCGGCTCGTCTCGCGACGCGAGTGTGCCGGAGAGCAGCGGCGTGAACGCCGTGCCGTCTGTCGAGCCGAGGACCTGGAATTTGTGCAGGCGGTCGCCGATCGCCGCCGAGACAGCGGGCACGAGCACGAAGCCGGCAACCCGCGCGCCCTGGCCGGCCAGACGGATCGCGACGCCGTTCTTTGCGTCCGCCAGTTTCATCGTCTGCGTCCCACCGACGTTCGAGAGACCGTCGATCAGCAGCGGATGGTTGTCGAGCGACTCGCCCCCGAGCGCGGACCAGGCGACGTTCAGTCCGCCCGCGAGCGCGGCAGGCAGGGCAGGGGCGGCCGTTGGGTTGACGACGGCGACGGTGGCGTCCGGCACGACGACGGCGGTCGCCGTAACGTGAGCGCCGGACGCATTGCGCGCGCCGATGGCGACGTGGACGGGGTGGTTGTCCCACGCATCCGGCGCCACGCGCACCGTGACGGGCACGGAGACGTGACCGCCGCGATCGAGATGCACGGTCGGTCTGTCGGTCGTCACCGTCCAGCGCTCGTCCGCGACGAACGTCGCCAGCGTGAGATCGAGCGCCTCGCTCGTGGACGCCAGATCGAGATGGCCGGCAATCGTCTGCGCGTCACGCGCGGAGGCCGCGACGCGTGAGGTGTCGAGCTGCAGCGCGGAGGTGGCGGCGAGCGCAGGCGCGGCGTCACCCGCAGCGAACGGATCGCCGACGCGTAGGCGGACGCGATAAGGCGTGCTCGTCGGCACGCCGCTCGAGATCGTCACGTAGTAATCGCCGGCGGCGAGTGTGCCGTCCCACGTCATCGGTGTCGGTGCCCCGGCCTGCAACGAGAGCCGCGCGACCTGCCGGTCGTCCGAGCCCCAGCCGAGCTTGATCTCCTGCGCGGCGCCTGCCGCGCTTTCGACCGTGAGATGCACGGGCGTGCGGCCGAGGAGCGTGAAGCGATACATGTCGACGTCGTTCTTGAAGTCGGTGACGCCGCCGCGGCTGGAGTCCAATGCGAGCGGCATTGCCGTGGCGCGATCGCCGTTCGGCTCGACTTCGTCGACGGCCGCGACCGGTGCATCGATCGGGGGTGGCGCGCCGCCGGCCTCGACCGGCGCCGGGCCGGTTGGCACGACGTGCAGCGTGTAGCGCCCGCTACTGTTGCGGACCCGGATGATGTGATCGCCGCCGGCGAGCAGGACGTTGGACAGCTCCGCCTTGCCGTCCGGGAATCCGTACGTCTGGACCAGGGCGTTGCCGTCGCCGCCGAGCACCAGGAGCCAGTCGGCGTGCGGACACTCGCACGTGATACGAAAAAGCGACGGCGGCCCGGTGACGTGCACGCGAAACGAGTCGAAGTCCGACGCACCGTCTGCGCCGCCCGAGATGGTGCCGTCCGACGGGAGATCGTTGGCGAGGGCGGGGACGTCGTTGGGCTCGTGCTCCTCGCCGGCGGGAAGCGGCCCCACGTCTTCGAACGTCAGCGTGTAAGGGAGATCCGTCGCAGCGATCGCGGAGACGCGGAAGATCTGCGTGCCTGCGGGAAACGACAGGTGTGTCATCCGCGCTTCGCCGGTGCCTTGCCGGATCTCGCCGTCGCTGCCGTCGGCCAGGATGTACGTGACATCCAGGCTCTCCGTCCGATTTGGCGCGGCGCGGAAGACGAGCGCGAAGCGCTTGCCCTTCCAGGAGTCGTCGAAGCTCACCGCGACGAACTGGCTGTCGCGCGAGCCGTTGTGCGCGGCCAGAGTCCCGGAGACGGTCTCGCCGGCGCGCGCGGAAAACGCTGTCGCCGGCGTGCTGTTCCGATCCGTGACGCCGGCGGATCCGGCTGGCACCTGCGCGCGAGAGGATACGGCCGCGCCGTTGAGCACGGCGATCGCGACGCCGCCGAAGCCTGCGAAAACCGCCAAGCGCCAGAACACAGCTCTGCCTCCCGCACACTCTCCACGTGCCGGCAGCGCCCGTCAAACTAAACGCCGATCAACCGCATGCTAACCGACAACTTATTGATTCATTTGGACTTGTAGGTCTGCGTAACGCGTCGCAAGGTGATCGGCGCCGTGTGCTACGCTGAGCGCGAGTCGCTGGTTCCCACGATGGCTGTCGATCGGACTCGATACCGCTTCGGGCTGTTCGAAGCGGACCCGCAAAACGGTCGCCTCCTTCGTCAGGGCGAGCCCGTGCGTCTCCAAGATCAGCCGTTCCAGGTACTCGTCGCGCTGCTCGAGCGGCACGGCGAGATCGTCACGCGCGACGAACTGCGCGACCGCCTCTGGCCGCGCGACACGTTCGTCGCGTTCGACAAGAGCCTGGGCGTCGCGCTGACCAAGGTCCGAGCCGCGCTCGGCGACGATGCGGGGAATCCCCGATTCGTGGAGACCGTGCCCAGGCGCGGGTACCGCTTCATCGCGCCAGTGGCGGTTGAGAGCGCAAGTCTTCAGACCGCCGTCGCCCCGGCTTCGGCGCCGGTGTCGTCGACGGCGGACGTTGCGGCGCCCGGAGCATCGGCGCAGGCTGTCGCGCCAACGGCGCCGCACGTCACGTCTCCGCAGGTATTGGGGACCGAGCCAATCACACGCCCGAGGTCGACAGGCTTCGTGTCACGGTGGTCGGGCGTGCTGATTGGGTCGTCCTGCCTCGTCCTCACCCTCGTGCTCGTGTTCGGTTTCATCTCGCGCCGCTCCGGTGCGCGCCACGATTCCACTCGACCGCGTGTATCGGTCGTCGTCGCCGAGTTCGACAACCACACAGGCGATCAGGTGTTCGCCGGTTCACTACGCCGCGCCGCGGCCGTGACGCTGCGTCAGTCGCCGTTCCTGTCGGTGATGGCTGATGCCACGATTGCCGACGCGCTCCAGACGTTGGGCCGCGCGCCGGACGATGCGCTCACGGCGCCGCTGGCGCGCGACGTCTGCACGCACACGCAGAGCCGCGTGCTCGTCGATGGTGACATCGCCCTCGCCGCCGACACCTACACGCTGGTCGTCCAGGCCACGCGATGCGGGGATGGCGGCGTGATCGCGCGCGAGACGGAGACGTTCACCCGGAAAGACGACGCACTGGCGGCGCTCGGCCGCGAGATCGAGCACGTGCGAGCGGCGCTCGGCGAGTCGCGCGAGTCGTTGCAGGCCTACGACGTATCGCTGCCGGTGGCGACCACGAATTCGCTCGAGGCGCTGCGCGCGTTCAATCTCGGCATGGACCTGCGTCTTCGCGACGACAACGCGCACGCGATTCCCGCGCTCGAGACGGCCGTCGCGCTCGACCCGCAGTTCGCGCTCGCCTACGCGCAGCTCGGCTCCGCGTACTCCAACGTCGGGGACGAGGCCAAAGGGACGCCGTATTTCATCAAGGCCTTCGATCTGCGCGACCGCGTGACCGAGCCTGAGCGGCTCCTCATCACCGGCCGCTACTTCGACATCGTCACGCGCGAGATGGAGAAGGCGATCGAGAACTACCGGCTCTGGACCAGCGTGTATCCGGACGAATGGCAGCCGTTCAACGGCCTCGCGAACGACGCGGATCTGATCGGCCGCTACGACGTCGCGGCGCCCGCCGCGGCGCGTGCGCTGGCGCTCGACGACACGCAGTTGTTTCCGCGGGTGAATCTCATGACCGCCGACTGCGCGTTGAACAAGCTCGCCGAATGCCTCGACCAGGCCCGGCGCATCCTCGCGCGCACGCCCGACGACTCCTCGGCGCACCTCGTGCTGTACGTGCTCGCTCGCCACGCGGGCGACGAGGCCGCCGCAGAGCGCGAGGTGGCGTGGGCCGCGCAGCATCCGTCCGATTCGGGCGTGTTGTACGTCGAAGCGGAAGACGCGGGGTTGCACGGACGGTTCGCCGAGATGACGCGCCTCTTCCGCCAGGTGGCGCGCATCGTGCGCGATGGCGGCAACGCCGAGGGCGCGGGCAATACGCTCGCGTACAGCGCCGTGGTCAATTCGCTTGCCGGACGATTCGGTGACGCCCAGACGGACGCGAACGCCGCCGCGGCAGACGGGCGCAACGAGATCATCCTCGGCTCGGTCGGCATTGTCGCCGCGCGCGCCGGCCGGATGGAGGCGGCGGACCAATCGCTGGCCACCATGAACCGGCTGTATCCGCTGTCGACGTACGCCCTCGGTATGTACGGGCCGTACGTGCGCTGCGCCGAGCTGGCGCAGAAGCCCGCGTCGGCCGCGGACGTGACGCGCGCGACGGCGGCGGGCGAGCCCTACGCGTTCGGCCAGCAAGGATCGCTCAACCTGCCGTATCTGTGCGGTCTCGCCTACATGGCGGCGCATGCGCCCGATCGCGCGGCCGTCGATTTTCAGCAGTTGATCGATCACGTCGGCGTCGATCCGCTGTCGCCGCTGTACGCGATGAGCTATCTCGGCCTCGCGCGCGCCAACGCGGCGATGGGCAAATGGGACGAGAGCCGGCGGGCGTACGAGACGCTTCGAGGCCTGTGGGCGGATGCGGATCGAGACGCGCCGCTGGTGCGCGCGGCGATGAGCGAAGCGGCGGCCGCGCGGGCCGGCGCACCGAAGACGCGCGCGTTCAGATAAGACGTGATTACCGACTACTCGACGAACGGAACCGCGTAGATCAGCGGCTTGACACGTTCTGAGACCAGCACAGGACCCTTGCCCTCGTCCCACAGGACCTTGGTCAAGATGCGCTCAAAACGAGGATTGTTTGTCGACGAGACGATGGATCGGCTTGTCTGCGCTCGACAGGGGCAGTGGCCCTGACTCGTCCTGCGGGCCGGTCCAGCCGGAACACCCCGCGAGCGTGAGTATCACGACGGCTATCCACGACACGATGCACCGGCGTTGTGATGGTATTGCCACACTACGACAATCCCATCGCGAAGAGTATTACTATCTCTCCCGACGGCAGCGGCAGCGGCGCGAGATCGCATCCACGGGAGACTAGCGATGAGATTTGCTTGTTTGATCCTGGTGGCGGCTTTGGCCGTCTGTTCCCAGCCGGCGGCGGGTGCGAACGGGGCGGCGCCATCGCAGACGCGCCCGATCAATGGAGCGGCCTTCTGCCAGGCGATGCAGCCCCAGGTTCAGGCCGTCATCGCGCCGAAGCTCAGCCTGCACAGCAGCAGCGATTCGACCGATGAGCTTCACCTCGGCGAAACGCCCTATGTTGAATGCGATTTCCGAGCGAATAGCGACGGGAATGCCGACCAGATCACGGTCGGTCTCCACGACGCGACATCGGGCACTTTCGATTTCAACCCGCAAGACAACCACTACGCACCGCTCGTCGGGTTCGGCGACAGGGCCCGCTACACGGTGCAAGGGGCGATGGGGATGCGTTGGGTCGATGTCGTCAAGGGCGGCGCAGCCTGCGAAGTGCGCGTGGCCCTCGACGACAGCGACATCAAGGGCGACTGGAAGCAGGTTGCGGGCAACCTCTGCAACGCCGCCTTTGCGGCGATGTAGTCCCGCAGGAATGAAGGGAGAGATGATGAACTGCACGACCATGTTGGCGGTTGTCGGACTTGTGGCGCTGACAGCCACAGGGTGCTCGAAGAAGCCCAGCGACCAGGGGGTGACCACGACCGCCGCCGGCGCCCCCGCCGCGGCGTCGGCCGCCGCTGCCATCACGATCCGAATCCCTGCCAATCAAGACGTCATCAAGACCGTCGCGTTGCCCGCCGGCACCCATTCGGTGACGCTGGCCACCGGCGCGGTGTCGTTCTCCTGCAAGCACGTCTCCATCAAGACGCAGGCCGGCGGGGTCTCGAACAACTTCACCAACTCCGATGTCCCGGCGAAGTTGAGCATGACCGACAGCACATCGGCCGGGAACACCTACGTCAGCGTCGACGTGAGCTGCCACGGCGGCGCGGCCGACTCTCAACTGGTGCTGACGCCGTCCTCCTGACCGAGGCCTAGGGGGCACCAATGTCGTCTTGATGGCTCTCGCCCACCCGTGGCCGATGCCTCGGAACGTCAGTGACGCTTGACGGCGCTCAGCGCGCGTACCTGTCGGCGCAATGCTCGCTATAATGGTGGTTCGCGACTGCCAGCGGGGAGAGGCGTCGTGGGCCGACTTAGGGCACAGTTTTGGGCACAGTCGGCCGAGGGCAGCTCAACCGTAGCGGCGAAACCCTCAAATCCTTAGCAATTTCGACACGGTGAGGTGGCCGAGAGGCTGAAGGCGGCGGTTTGCTAAACCGTTGTAGGGCCTAAAAGCTCTACCCAGGGTTCGAATCCCTGCCTCACCGCCAGCCTCGCTCCGCTCGGTGTCATCTTCACATTGCAGTGGCGCGAGGCCATTTTTTCTTGCCTGCTCACGGGCCCCCCGCTCGCCCGCTCAGCGCCGTTCCTCCGTCGCGGGCTTCGCGGACTTTTCTTGATCGCTTCGGCACCGTCGGGCCGTCCCTGTCCTCTGTCGCCTCTCTTGGTCTTCGTCCTTCGCGATCTTCGCGCCTTCGCGCGAGGCCCTCATCCCTTCGCGTGGCACACGTCCGCGAGCACCCGCACGCCACGTTCGATCTGATTCACGTCCACCAGTCCGTATCCCATGAGCAGCGTCGCGTGCGCACGTGACCGGTCGCCGTGCGTCAAGGGATAGACGCCCACGCCGCGCGCGCGGCAGCCGGTGACGACGTCGGTGAGACGCCGTGACGGCACGGCGAGGAGGTGCGCCGACAGGTGCAGCCCCGCGCTGCTGCCGTCAATCGCAACGTTTCGTCCGAAGTGGCGCTCGAGCGCGCCGACGAGCGCGTCGCGCCGTGTGCGGTAGCGGCGCTGAGCGCGGCGGATGTGGCGGTCGTACTCGCGCGTCGCGAACAGGCGCGCGAGCGCGCGCTCGATGAGGCGCGAGTTGCCGAGGTCCGAGATCCACTTCGCGCGCGCGAACGCGTCAGCGAGTGGCGCGGGCAGCGCGAGATATCCGATGCGGCAGGCGGGGAAGAGCGACTTGGCCAGCGTGCCGCAGTAGATCACCGCGTCCGGTCCGAGACTCGCGAGTGCCGGAATCGGCCGGCCGGCATAACGGAACTCGCCGTCGTAGTCGTCCTCGAAGATGATTGCGCCCGTCCGCCGCGCCCACGCGATGAGCGCGTAGCGTCGCGCCGCGGTCATGACGGCGCCCGTCGGAAACTGATGCGACGGCGTGACGTACACGACACGCGTGGCCGGACGCCCATGAGGCAAGCTCGCCGGATCCAGTCCGTGCGCGTCGACGCGCCCCGAGACGATGACCGTGCCCGCTGCGCGAAAGGCGGCAACCGCCGCCGCATATCCCGGCGTTTCGACGACGACGCGGTCGCCGGGCGAGACGAGGAGACGTGCCGTGAGATCGAGAGCCTGCTGCGTGCCGCTCGTGAGGACGATCTCCTCCGCGGGCCGCGAGATGCCACGCGCCGTCCGCAGCCGCTTCGCGATCTCACGCCGGAGATCGAGGTCGCCGGCGGCCGGTCCGTACGAGAACGCGCGTTCGTCGAGCGGCCGCGCAAATGCACGGCGGAACTGCCGGACGAGCCGATCGTCGGGTTCGGTCAGCCCGTAGATGAAGTCGATCGCGCATGGCGGCGTGTGACGCACGGGCGCCATCGCCCACGTCGCCGCGCGCACGAGCCGGCGTCCTTCGCGCGCGGGCCGCACCGACACCGACTGTCGTTTGTCGGCGTCCGCCCGCGCGCTGACTACGGCATCCGCCTGCGGCAGCTCTGACGAGACGAACGTGCCCGCGCGAGGCCGGCTGACGAAGTAGCCCTCGATGAGCAATTGCTCGTAGGCGAGGAGCGCGACATTGCGCGAGCAGCCGACGGTTTCGGCCAGGTCGCGCGTCGATGGCGCGCGGCTGCCGGGCGCGATCGCGCCGCGCTGGATGAGCGCGACGAGGGCACGCGTGATCTGCGCGTAGCGCGGACCGCGGCCGTCGAGATCGAGGACCATGGGATTGGCTCCATCCAAGCTGGCGTTTCTGGATCTTGGCATGGAACCAGGCCCACCGTAACGTCAGTGGGGGAGCGTGACCATGGGAACCCCGTACCTCTTCTGGCCCTGGTGTTGCGGGCTGCTCGCCGTTGTCATTGGCGTGATCGTCGCGCGCCGCGATCTGAAAGAGGCGACCGGACTCGAAAAGCTCGTCGTGCTCGGCCCGGTGCTGTTTGCCGGTGCCGTGGCGGCATTCGCCGCCGAGCACTTCACCTTGACCTCCTTCGTTCGCGACGACATCCCGTCGTGGATGCCCGGCCGGTTGTTCCTGGCCTACTTCGTCGGCGTCGCGCTGTATGCAACTGCGTTGAGCTTCGTGACGAGACAGCAGGTGTGGCTGTCGGCCAATCTGTTCGCCCTCATGCTCCTCATCTTCGTCGTTGTCATGCACGTGCCCAATGCGCTGCGCGCGGCCGACCGCATCACGTGGACCGTGGCGCTGCGCGACTTTTCATTCGGCGCCGGTGCGCTCGCGTTGGCAGGCGTCGAGATGAGCCGCCGAGGCAGCAGCGCGAACGCCTCTTGGCGCATGATCGTGGGCCGCGTCGTCATCGCGGCCGCGTGCGTCGTGTTCGGTGTGTTGCAGATCCTGCACCCGCTGCACGCGCCCGGCGTGCCGCTGCAGAAACTCACGCCGGACTGGATCCCGGCGCCCGCGGTACTGGGTGTCGTCTTCGGTGCAATTCAGTTGGCCGCCGGCGTACTCATGTTCGTGCCGCGCCGCGCACGGGCGGCCGCGTTGTGGCTGAGCGTCGCGTTGCTCGTCGTGCTCGTCGTGGTCTATCTGCCGCTGGTCGTGACGGCCGCGGACAACGGCGCGCGCGTGGAAGCGGAGAACTACGTGTGGGACACGGTGCTCGTCGTCGGGACCGTGCTGCTCGCGGCGCGGGCGGCGAAGCGAGTGTGAGCTGTTCGCCAGTCATCTTTTTTGCAGTGGCGCGGGGCCCCACCCCCGCGCCCACGGCGCTTCGCCACCCTCGCTCCGCTCGGGGGCTCGCGGTGTCATCTTTGTCGCGTCACTCCGCAAGCACAGTGCTCTCGCCCGTGTCAGTGCCTTTGCGCAGCAGCAGCGCGAGCGGCAGGGCGATGATGAAGAGCACGGCGATGAAGAACATGACGCGGTCGTAGGCGATCACGGCCGCCTGGTGTGCGATCGACGCGTAGAGCAGCGCGATGGCCTGGTGCGCGGCGACGTCGGCTGACGATCCGGCCTCCTGCATCGCGGCCGTCACGCCCTCAATCCATTGGCGCGCGAGCGTGTCGTACGGCGTGACGTGCGTCGTGATCGTCGAGAAACTGCTCGTCGTGCCGCGCGACACCTCGGTTGCCGCGATCGCGATGCCGATGCTGCCGGCGACCTGTCGCACGACGTTGTAGAGTCCCGTGGCCGCGGTCATGCGCGGCTTCTCGATCGTGGCGAGCGCGGCCGTGCTGAGTGGGACGAACAGCAGGCTGAAACCGAGCCCCTGCCACACCTGCGGCCAGAAGATGTCCCAGAAGCCGGTCATCGGCGCCATCCGCGACAACTCCCAGAACGAATAGACGCTGACGACGAGGCCGGTCACGACCATCAGTCGCGGCCCGAGGCGGTTGTACCAGCGTCCGGCGATCGGCATGCCGACCGCCATAGCGAGGCTGCGCGGCATGAGCGCGAGTCCCGACTCGTATGCGGTGTAGCCGAGGATCGTTTGAAGGAAGAGCGGCAGGATGAAGATGCTCGAATACAACCCGAGGCCGAGGATGCCGCCGACCGCGGTCGCCGCCGCGAACGATCGGTTCTCGACGAGCCGCAGATCGACGGCCGGTCGTGCGATGCGGAGCTCGTACCAAATCATCGATCCCAACCCGACTACCGCGATCACCGCGAGCGTAACGATGAACGGCGAGTCGAACCAGTCCTTCGTCTCGCCCTTTTCGAGCATGAGCTGCAGCGCACCGAGTCCGAGCGCCAGCAGGCTGATGCCCGTCCAGTCGAGCCCGCCGCGCTTGCGCTCGAGGAACGACGGATCGTGG